>JBARWF010000134.1:0-70519 GCA_049646645.1 Thermomicrobiales bacterium | reverse complement strand
GCATCGCGGCGCCGGTGTAGGCGGGCGAGCCCGCGATCACGATGAGGCCGCCCACCCCCCACTTATGGGCGCCGAAATCACGGGTGGGCAGGAGCGTGCGTGCGTTATCGGCGCTCGCCCACTGCTGGTTGGCGGAGAGATTCGGTCGATGATCGGTTGCTGTAGTCATGCTGATCCCGTCACGTTGTCAGAGAGCACGGGAGTCCCGCAACTCACGCTAATACTGTTATGTCTCGTTCACCGGCGATCCCGGCGTTGTCGCCAGCGCGACCATCGCCGGGTTCACGGAGACGCCGTTGACGGCTACGACGAACGCCATCGCATCGGTCCGGCTATGGGTCAGCGAGACGCTGAAATGCGTCAGGCCAAGGTGACGCGCCCGCTCGGCGGCCTGGCCGTGCAGGATGAGCACCGGCTTGCCGCGGCGATTCGGCAGGACCTCCATCTCGCGCCAGCGAATGCCGATGATGCCCGTCCCGAGGGCCTTCGATGTCGCTTCCTTGGCCGCGAACCGCGCCGCCAACTCGTTGACGCGCCCCCGGTAGCGATTGCGCTCGCGCTCGGTGAAGACCCGTTTGAGGAAGCGCTCGCCGAAATCGCGATACGTGCGTTCGATCCGCGCGATCTCGATGATATCGATGCCGACGGCAACCGCGCCCTCCTGCTCGGGGTCGAACTCGGGGTGATACCATCCGTCGCCCTCGCGCGACTCGAGTTCGGGCAGCTCCCAGTGGCGACGGCGCGGTGGAGTCTGCTCGGTCATGGGAGTGATGCTCCTGCTCGCTGGGTGGGGTCGCTGGGGACGGTCAGTGAAGCGACGGGGCGATAGCGATCGTCGAAGGCCCGGAACGCCTGCGCAAAGGTTCCGGCGTCGAGCGCGGCGCGGATCTCCTCCATCTGGCGGGCGAGAAACCGCAGGTTGTGGATCGAGGCGAGGCGCATGCCGAAGATCTCGCCGGCACGGAAGAGGTGATGGATGTAGGCGGCCGTGAAATCGCGGCAGGCGACGCAGTCGCACGTCTCATCGATCGGGGCGTGTACATCCCGCCAGCGTGTCTTGGCGATCGAGATGCGGCCATCCGGCGTGAAAAGGCCGCCATTGCGGGCCGTTCGTGTGGGCAGCACGCAGTCGAACATGTCGATCCCGCGGGCGACGCCGTGCCAGAGGTCCTCCGGCGAACCGACGCCCATCAGGTAGCGCGGCTTGTCGCGCGGCAGTTCGGGCGTGCTCGCCTCCAGCATCTCGGCCATCACATGCTTCGGCTCGCCGACGCTCAGGCCACCCACGGCGCAGCCGGCGACATCGAGGCTTGCCACCCGGCGCGCGCTCTCGATGCGGAGATCCTTCTCCATACCACCCTGCTGGATGCCGAAGAGCACCGACCGCGAGTTGACGCCATCCCGCGCCTGGTAGGCGGTGATCGCCCGTTCCAGCCAGCGCGCGCTGCGCTCGGTGGCATCGGCGATCGCGGCTCGCTCGGCGGGCAGCCCGAGCACATGGTCGAGCTGCATCATGATGTCGGAGCCGTAGCCGAGCTGGAGATCGATCACGATCTCGGGTGTCATCTTCCAGCGCGAGCCATCGATATGCGAGGCGAAGGTGACGCCTTCTTCCTTCACCTTGGCGTTGGCTGCGAGGCTGAACACCTGGAACCCGCCACTGTCGGTCAGGATCGGGCGCTTCCAGTTCATGAAGGTGTGAAGTCCGCCAGCATCGCGGATCAGGTCGACGCCGGGCCGCAACATGAGGTGATAGGTATTGGCGAGGATGATCTGGGCGCCGGTGGCGCGGACCTCCTCGGGATGGAGGGTCTTGACGGTTGCTTGCGTACCGACCGGCATGAAGACGGGCGTCTCGATCGTGCCGCGCGTCGTCTCGATGCGACCGCGCCGGCCGAGCGTCGCCGGATCCTCCTTCAACAGGGAGAAGGAGAAGCGACCGCCGAGGGCCGTGCTCTGCGCCAATGGCTCGTTGTGCGTCCTGGCGTGCTCGGCCGCCCCGGATAGTGTGTTGACAACCACGTGAACTGTTCCTGCTGCGATGCTCCCGATTATTTCGGAAGGAAGAATGTATTGCCCTTCCTGTCATTCTGACCGAAGGAATGGGCCGCTCCGCTCGATTGCTGCGCAATCGCCTATCAAGAATCCCCACGCGCAGCGCATCGGGCTCCGCCCGATATCCCGGCGACCGGTCGAGGTGATGGCGATATGGCCCTGCGGGCCATCGGAGAGAGACAAACTCTCTCCCTACGGACGCTTCGACGGGACACAGGCTCACACCCGACGAAGCGGATGACAGGTCAGGCGGACTGGCGGGCGTAACCGGCGTTGCGGCGGCGGGCACGGGCGCGCTGGATCGCGTCGTCGGTGACAACCGGCGCGATATCACCATGCAAGCGGGCATCCTCGGCTTCCGCATCCAGATCGCTCATCGCAGCCATGACGCGCGGTGTCGGCTCCCCGATTGCCGCCGGAGTCGCCCGGCGAGCCCGGCTCTTGCGCTCGATAGGTGTCGGCTCGAACAGGGACATATCGACCACCGGGTCCTCCTTCGAGGCCTTCGGCGTGCTGGCGACGACCGTCGTCTTCGAGCTGTACGACGACCCGGCAGTTGTCGACGCGCTCTTGTTGGTCGAGCTCCTGGAGGCCGTTGTCGTGCTCTTGCTGGACGATGAGGTGGATGCCGACTTGGACGCGGTCGTGGTGGTCTTGGTTGTTGCCGACGTCTTGTTCAGATCCCGCTTGACGCTGTTCGCGACCGAGTTGACTTCCTTGGTCATGCCGCCGAGCTCGCCGGTGATGCTGTTGCCGATATCCTTCGCTTCCGCGATGGTCTTCTCGAACTCGCCGGTCAGGTTCGAGGTCATGCTCCGGAAATCGCGGAGCATCTTGCCCGCCTGCCCCATGACCTCGGGCAGCTTGTCCGGCCCGAAGATCAACAGCGCGACCACGGCAATGATGCCCATCTCCGGCAACCCAATGCCCAGAATATTCATGGCTACCTGTCACCTACCTGATTCCGCGCTTTGGCGCGCCTACGGACACCTCTGGGTACTGTGCGCCAGCGGACGCGGTTTTGTCCACCGTGGCACAATAAAAGAAGTATAAGGCAGGGAGCGACCATGAACCTGATCGCAAGACTTGCATTGTGGATCTCCGGCCCGAAGAGCCGGAACAGCGCGTATGAGGATGAGGACAACGGGATCATGCCGGGTCAGGACAACGTACAGATCATCGTCGGGCTGGGCAACCCGGGGTCACGCTATGCCGAGACGCGGCACAATGCTGGCTTCTTCGTGATCGAGGAGCTTGCCCGGCGCCTGGGAGCGCCGGCATCACGCAAGCGGTTCAAGGCCGAGATCTCCGAGGTCCGGTCGGGTGACCGCCGCTACGTGCTGGTCGAACCACAGACGTACATGAACGACAGCGGCCTCGCCGTGCGCGAGGTGGTGAACTGGTATCGGGCGCCCCTCGACCAGGTGTTGATCGTGGTGGACGATCTCGACCAGCCGTTCGGGCAGATCCGCCTGCGCGCGAAGGGCAGCGCGGGCGGCCACAACGGGTTGAAATCGATCTTCGCGCACCTCGGGACACAGGAGATCGCCCGCCTCCGCGTCGGGATCGGACGCGGCTCGAACCAGACCATCGCGCATGTCCTCTCCCGCTTCTCGGCGGAGGAACGGGCCGAGCTGGACGAGGTCATCGGTAAGGCAACGGATGCGGTGATGCTCTGGTCAGAGCGCGGCGCGTTCGAGGCGATGAACCTGATCAACGGGGCGGACAAGGCGAAGGAACGCGAGTCGAAGCGGGCGGTTGCCGCGACACCGGAGCAACGCTGACATGACGGACCGGAACAAACCAGTCGCCCACATCGGCGTGATCGGCGCAGGCACGATGGGCGCCGGCATCGCCCAGGTGGCCGCGCAGTCGGGATTCGCCGTCATGCTCGTGGACATGGCCGACGAGTGGCTCGACCGCGGTCTGCAGACCATCACGTCGGGGCTCGACCGCTCGGTGGCCAAGGGCCGCCTCGATGACGAGGAGCGAGACGCGATTCTCGGCCGGATCGAAGGCTCGACCCGCATCGCGCACGTTGCCGACTGCGAGCTTGTGATCGAGGTCGTGCCCGAGCAGCTTGATGTGAAGCAGCGCGTCTTCCGGGACGTCGCGGCCGTGGTGGATACGGCCGCGATCATCGCCAGCAACACCTCGTCGATCTCGATCACCGCGCTCGCGGCAACGGTTCCCAACCCGGGGCGAGTCGCGGGCATGCACTTCTTCAACCCCGCGCCGGTCCTCAAACTGGTCGAGGTCATCCGCGGGTTGCAAACGAGCGACGAGACGGTCGCTCGTGTCCGCGAACTCGCGGCGCAGATGGGCAAGACGCCGGTTGATGTCGCCGATACGGCGGGGTTCGTTGCCAACCGCCTTCTGCTGCCGATGATCAACGAGGCGGTCTTCTGCCTCGCGGAAGGCGTTGCTACGGCCGAGGACATCGACACCGTGATGAAGCTCGGCGCCGCCCATCCGATGGGGCCGCTCGCACTGGCGGACATGATTGGTCTCGATGTCTGCCTGGCGATCATGGAGGTCCTGCAGCGCGAATTCGGCGACGACAAGTACCGGCCCGCGCCGCTCCTGCGCCAGATGGTGGCGGCGGGACGGCTCGGACGGAAGACCGGTGGCGGCTTCCATACCTATGACAATGTCGACGCATAACCGAGGAAACAGATGACGAACGAACCGACGGAAGCGCCGGACACCGCATCGGCACCAACCGATGAACGGCGCCATCGCCCAATCCGGATCCTCGTTGCCAAGCCGGGACTGGACGGGCACGACCGTGGCGCGAAAGTGCTGGCGCGGGCCTTCCGCGACGCCGGATTCGAGGTGATCTACACCGGGCTCTTCCAGACGCCGGAGATGATCGCGAGTGCGGCGTTGCAGGAGGATGTCGATGTCGTCGGCCTGAGCATCCTCTCCGGCGCGCACCTGACGCTGTTTCCCGAGATCATGGCGGCCCTGCAACGGGTCGGGCGCGATGATGCCCTGGTGATCGCCGGAGGGACAATTCCCAGCGAGGACATACCGCTCGTCAAGCAGATGGGTGTTGCCGAGGTCTTCGGACCGGGCACCCGATTGCAGGACGCGATTGCCTTCGTGCGGGACAATGCGCCCCTGCGCGAGGATTTCCCGTAGGTGACCGCCCAAGGATCGCCGGCCCGGCCAGGTCTCGCCGCCCGCGTGCTGCAAGGCGACCGGCGGGCGCTCGCGCGCCTGCTCACCTACATCGAAAACGACGATGAGGTGGGACTCGCCTCCCTCGACAAGCTCTACCCACACACCGGCGGCGCCCACCTGATCGGCATCACCGGTCCGCCGGGCGGTGGCAAATCGACCCTCGTCAACGAGATGATCCGCGCCTATCGTGCGCGTGGAAAATCGGTCGCCGTGATCGCGATCGATCCCTCCAGCCCGCTGACGGGCGGCGCGACCCTCGGGGACCGGATCAGGATGCTTGAGTGGTACGACGACCCGAACGTCTTCATCCGGAGCATGGCATCGCGGCGGTTCGGCGGCGGGCTCGCCCAGAACGCGCTAGCGGTCGCGCACGCGTTCGACGCGGCCGGGTTCGACCCGGTCATCCTGGAGACGGTCGGCACCGGGCAGGATGAGGTCGGGATCGCCAGCCTCGCCCTGACGACCCTACTCGTGCAGGTGCCGGGGATGGGCGACAGCATCCAGACGCTGAAGGCGGGGTCGCTGGAGATCGGTGACATCATCGTGGTCACGAAGGCGGACCGCCCGGAGGCAAATGACCTCGCACGCGATCTTCGCCGCCTGCGAACACTGACGCTGGAGCCCGTCGTCGAGCACGAATCCGTCTGGCAGGCGCCGGTGCTGAAGACGAGCGCCGTGCGGCAGGAGGGAACAGACGCGCTGCTCGACGCGATCGACAAGCATCGCGCGTGGCTGGAAATGACCGGCAATCTCGCGACCCGGCAACGAGAGATCGCCGTCGCCGAGATCACGACGCGGGTGCAGGCCGACCTGCAACGCGTGGCGCAGCGACAATCGACGCTCGCCGGTGGCTTTGGTGGCGTGATCGATGAGGTGATCGCGCGCCAGATGACGCCACACAGGGCGGCGAGTGCTCTCGTCAGCCGGATCGCGCCGTCTGGCGATATCGACCATGAGTGAGGGGATCCCCGGTGAATAGCGTGCTCTCCGCCCTGCCCACGACGATCTTCGAGGTCATGTCGGTGCTCGCCCGCGAGACCAACTCGGTCAACCTCGGGCAGGGCTTTCCCGACGATCCCGGCCCGGAGGACGTGCGCCGGGTGGCCGCAGACGCCGTGCTCGATGGCTGGAACCAGTATCCGCCGATGCTCGGCCTGCCGGAGCTGCGGCAGGCCGTCGCCGCGCACTACGAGCACCATCAGGATTTGACGCTTGATCCGGAGCGGGAGGTCATGATCACGTCGGGCGCGACGGAGGCGATTGCCGGGGCGCTGCTGGCGTTGATCGAGCCGGGTGACGAGGTCGTGCTCTTCGAGCCGATGTATGACGCCTACCTGCCGCTCGTGCGCCGCGCCGGGGGCATCCCCCGCTTCGTCACGCTGGGGCCACCGGACTGGCGGCTCACGGAGAAGGCGCTGGCGGCTGCCTTCACACCGAAGACCAGGGTCGTGCTCTTCAACAACCCACACAACCCGGCGGCGCGGGTCTACTCCCGCGAGGAACTGGAGCTGCTCGCCCGCGCCTGTGTCACGCACGACGTCATTGCGATCTGCGACGAGGTCTGGGAGCACGTCATCTTCGATGTCCGGCAGCACATCCCGCTGATCGTGCTGCCGGGCATGCGCGAGCGGACGGTGAAGATCGGCTCGGCGGGCAAGATCTTCTCATTAACCGGCTGGAAGGTCGGCTTCGTCTGTGCCGCGCCGGACCTGCTCGCGGTGCTGGCAAAGGCACACCAGTTCCTGACCTTCACCACACCGCCCAACCTGCAAGCAGCGGTCGCCTACGGTCTGGGCAAGGAGGACGCCTATTTCACCGACATGCGGGCACGATTCGCGGCGAGCCGTGACCGGTTCGCCAACGGGCTGGCGGATCTCGGTTTCGATGTGCTTCCGAGCGAGGGCACGTATTTTCTCAACGTCGATATCGCGAAGTTGAACCGTGGTACTGACGTCGACTTCTGCACCTGGCTCGTCCGGAACCTCGGCGTCGCGGCGATCCCGGTCAGCGCCTTCTATGCGGACGGCGCCGTGAGCACCGTGGTGCGCTTCTGCTTCGCCAAGCAGGATGCAACGCTCGATGCGGCGCTGGACCGGCTCGCCAATGTGCGCGCTGCGCAGTAGATCGTCGTCATTGATCGCGCCCTTCGATCGGTCTCCTATCCATGGCTTGTCATTACAGGGCCGGACATCGTGATCTGGCCGATCGCCCAAGCCTGATGTCAACGAACCGGAGGGGGCGGCACAGTGCCGCCCCCTCTGTGATGCAAGCCCCCATGGGTGGGATGGCCCTTCTGCCCCTACTGTGGGTCGCAGAGGCAGAAGGGGTGTCCGGCTGGGTCCAGCATCACCGTGAAGTGCTCGGCGACATCGACCTGACGCGCGCCGAGCTCGATCGCGCGGACGACCATCGCTTCCCGATCGTCAACCTCGAGGTCCATGTGCAATTGCTGCCCGCGCTCCTGCGTCGGCCACGTCGGCGGCATATAGTTCTCGACCGGCTGGAACCACAGTTCGAGGTTGCCCTGATCGCCCTTCGCGATGACGACCGCATCGTCACCGGCCGGCTCTATCCCCAGCAATGCGCTGTAGAACGTACAAAGGGCCTTCGGATCCGGGCAGTCGACGGCAATACCGGTTACGCGGGCGTTCGCCATGGTGCATCCTCTCTCGCGCTGACACGTGAAACCGGGCGAGACGAATCGTCCCGTCCGGTTTCCATCTTGCCAGGCTACGCTGACATTTCCTGTCCGCGTTTCCGTTGCGGATCGCGGTTTCCGGCGCCCTACGCGCCGTTCGAATTCTGGGCGAGGCAGAATGGATGCCCGGCGGGATCGAGCATGACCCGCCAGGTCTCGCCGGGCTGTGCCGGTGCCTGGGTTGCGCCGAGGGCTTCGGCGGCCTTGACCGCCGCATTCAGGTCCTCGACCCGGAAGTCGAGATGCATCTGCTGCCCGCGTTCCTGCGTCGGCCAGCTTGGCGGCTGGTACCCTTCGACCTGCTGGAAGATGAGGGCAATGGCGCCTTCGTCACCGACGGAGAAATAGCCGCCGCCCCAATCGTGCAGGGGCAGCCCCGTGAGCTCATGGTAGAAGCGGGCGAGCTGCCCTGCATCCGGGCAATCGATCGCGATATCGGCCCAAGTTGCCGTCGACATGCCTGATCTCCTGTTGGTTAGGAATCGTGATCGCTACAATCAGGACGTGTATCATCCTGTCCCCTATCGTGGCAGAGATGCCGGGAGCCGTCTTGAACAAACGCGACACCATGCTGAAACCGGTGGCTCCCCGCCAGGGCACGGTGGTCTACCCACAGGCATCCAACACCCACCGAACGATTCGGGCATACGCACCCACCGCCGAACTCAAGCCGTTCATCGAGTATTTCTGGGTCGTGCGCTGGAACGTGAATGAACCCCAAGTTTCGCAAACGATCCCGCAACCGCGCATCCATCTCACCATCGAGGGCGATCGGGTGCTGGTCTACGGCATCGATCGCAAACAGTTCAAGCGGGAGCTGGCGGGCATGGGGGTCGTGCTCGGGACCGCCTTCCGGCCAGCGGGCTTTCGCGCATTTGTCGAGTGTCCGCTGAGCACGCTTCAGGACCGAGTCGTGTCGGCCGCATCGCTCTTCCGGGAGCCGTTCACGCCGCCCGCGTTCAGCGCCCCCACAGACGCCGAACTCGTGTCGTTCGCGGAATCGCTGCTCGTCGCCCAGCAGCCGACGATCGATCCGCTCGCGACGTGGTGCCACGACCTGGTGCAGCGCGCCGACGAAGACCGGGGGATCACGCAGGTCCGGCAGCTCGCGGCGATCGCGGGAACGAGCGAACGATCGCTGCAACGCCGGTTCAACGACTACGTGGGTGCGACGCCGAAATGGGTGATCCAGCGCAGCCGGATCATGTCGCTGGTGGCGGATTGCAATGCGGGAATGCGGCTCGATTGGGCGAGCACGGCAATCGACCTCGGCTTCGCGGACCAGGCGCATCTGATTCGCGTCTTCCGCGACATCGTGGGGGTGACGCCCGATCTGTACCTGCGGCGCATCCGGGAATACGCACGCGGCTGACTCCGCCTGCTGCCGCCCCGTTCTGACAAAGTTTCGTCCCGATACGCGATGGTGGGTTCGACGCCGCTGCGGACACAGAGGTCGCCCCCAACGAACCGGGACATCGCATGCTCTCCCCCCTGCCATCCCTCGACACCGCTCGGGATGACAGGGGGAAAGGGGCGCGGAACGACGGGGCGGGTATGTGGGGTGACGGAGGGGCGCGGGATAGCCGCCAAGATCGCCGCGCGGCGGACGCGCGCAGGCGGGAGCCACCGCCTCGCGGAAACGATGAGCGCTCACCCGTTCGCAGGGTGCGACGGCGTGTCCGCAGCCGCATCAAGCAGCTGCGTCGGCACCGATGGCCCACAGAGCTTGCCCTGAGCGCAGCCGAAGGGGCCATATCCCCCGATGACCGGAACGCATGACCGTAGGAGCCCCGGATATCGGGCTTCGCCCGATGGTCGACACGAGGTCGACCGCTACGGGTACGGGAACCAGATCAAGGGGTATGTTATGTTTAGTTCAGACACGCTATGACCTGGCTGCGGCGGCGCGGTTGGCGATGAGCGCGGCCAACGAGCCGGCGCCGATCCCGTTGTCGATGTTGACCACCGCGATGCCCGGCGAACACGATTGCAGCATCGACATCAGCGCGCCGGTGCCATCGCCGCCGTAGCCGTAGCCCACGCTGACCGGCAAACCGATCACGGGCACAGGCACGAGCCCCGCGACCACGGCGGGCAACGCGCCGTCCATCCCGGCCGCCACAATAATCGCGTCGACCCCGGTCGCGAGCACCTCGCGCAGGGGCGCGATCAATCGATGCAGCCCGGCCACGCCGACATCCTGCACCAGGGTCACCGCGCAGCCCATCTCCCGCGCCATGATGAGAGCCTCGGTCGCCACCGGCCGGTCGGAGGCACCGGCGCTGATGACGGCGACGCATCCACCGGTCATCGGAATCCCGGACCCGGCCCGCGCGACGATGGCGACGCGGGCCTCGGGCTCGATCTGGAGCGTGAACGAGGCATCGATCAATCCCGGCAAGTCGACGATCTGGTCGTCGCGGAGGCGGCTGGCGAGCGCTCTCCCCTGTCGCGCCGCAAGGTGCATCAGCGACGTTGCGACATCCGCCGTCGTCTTGCGCGGCGCGAGCACGACCTCGGGAATGCCGGTCCGTTCCCGCCGCTCGGGGTCGAGACGCAATGGCGCGTCGCCGCCCTGGCTGTCCGCCTGGTTGAGCGCATTCTGGAGCTGAATGAAGGGATCGGTCATGATGCCGGCTCGCTTTCGGCGCGCAACGTGTGCGCCTCGGTCATAGCCTGATCGATCATCGAGGCAAGGTCGATGCCCTCCGGCGGAGATGACTCCAGGACGAGATGGGCCAGGAACTCGATGTTGCCGGCCGGGCCGCGCAGGGGCGAGGCGACAACGCCGTGGGGAGTCAGCCCGCATGCGATTGCGGCGTCAAGCGTCTGCTCCAGCACGCGACGATGGGTGGCGGGATCGCGCACGACACCGCCCTTGCCGACCTCCTTGCGCCCGGCCTCGAACTGCGGCTTGATGAGCGGCACGCACAGCGCGCCCGGTCGCGAGACCTTCGCCACGACGGGAAACATGAGCGCGAGCGAGATGAACGAGACGTCGATCACGGTGATATCGATCGGCTCCGGTAACGATTCGACGTAACGCGCGTTCTCCCGCTCCATCACGATCACGCGGTCGTCGAGTCGCAATTTCTCATCGATCTGGCCATACCCGACATCGACGGCGTAGACGCGGCGGATATCGCGCTGAACCAGGCAGTCGGTAAAGCCGCCGGTGCTGGCGCCAAGATCGGCCGCGACCAGGCCGGCGACGTCGATATCGAAGGAGGTCAGGGCGTGATCCAGCTTCTCGCCGCCACGACTGACGAACCGCGGCTTGCTGCGGAAGGTGATCTCGTCGCTCGCGGCGATGTTACGACCCGCCCTCGTCTCCTTCGTTCCATTGACGAGGATATCGCCCGCCATGATGAAGGATTTGGCGCGGGAGCGGGTATCGACGAGACCGCGTTCAACCATCGCCTGATCGAGGCGAATCGAGGCTGGCATTATCGCGACCGCGCCACGCGCTGGGCGAAGGGGACGGTCTGCACATGGCAGAGGGCGACAGCGACCGCATCGGCGGCATCATCCGGTTGGGGCGCCGCGCGGAGATTGAGGATCAATCGCACCATCTCCTGAATCTGGCGCTTGTCCGCCTTGCCATAGCCAACCACCGCGTGCTTGACCTCGGAGGGACTGTACTCCGATACGGGCACGCCGGCCTGGGCCGCCGCGAGCAGGGCGACGCCCCGCGCCTGGCCGACAGCGATCGCCGTCGTGACGTTACGCGAGAAGAAGAGCTGCTCGATCGCCAGCGCATCGGGCCGATGCGTCGCGAACAACGCCTGCAACCCTTCATAAAGGTGCTGCAGGCGTTCGGGCATCGGCATGGTCGGGACTGTTTCGAGCACGCCGACATCGACGAGCTCCGGTTGGGAATCGCCGACAATCACGCCATAGCCAAGGATGGCGGTGCCGGGGTCGATGCCGAGCGTTATCGGTCGTTGATCCGGCACCGGAAACTCCCTGTCATGCACTCAAGCTGAGATAGCGGCATCGCTAGGAGGCTGCGGCGAGGATGTCATCGGAGATGTTGAGGTTCGTGTAGACGGTCTGGACGTCATCCAGATCCTCGAGCTTCTCAAGCAGCCGGAGCGCCTTCACCGCGGCATCGATATCCGGCGTGATGGGATCCTTGGGCCGCATGATGAGCTCGGCGGATTCCGGCTCGTACCCACCGGCGATCAGCGCCTCCTGCACGCGGTGCAGGTCGGACGGCTCGGTGTAGACCTCCACGATGCCGTCCTCGGTCTGGACATCGCTGGCGCCGGCGTCGATCGCCATCAGCTCGAGCTCCTCGGGATCGGTGCCATTGACCGGCAGTGAGATCTGCCCCGTCTGATCGAACATCCAGCTCACGCTGCCGTTCTCACCCAGGGTCCCTCCGGAGCGGGTGAGCACCGCGCGAAGCTCGCCGACGGTCCGGTTCCGGTTGTCCGTCATCGTCAGCACCATGATCGCGGTGCCGCCGGGACCATACCCCTCGTAGTAGATCTCTTCGAACTGGTTGCCACCCTCGGACCCCGTCGCCCGCGCGATGGCGCGGTCGATATTGTCCTTCGGCATGTTCTCCTTGCGCGCCTTCTGGACCGCGATGCGCAGCCGGAAGTTCGCCTCGGGATCGGGCGACCCACTGCGCGCCGCAACCGTGATCTCGCGTGCGAGCTTGGTGAAGAGCTGCCCGCGCTTGGCGTCATTTGCACCCTTCTGGCGCTTGATCGTGGACCATTTTGAGTGTCCTGACATATGTCGCTGTACTCCCATTAACGCGGCATTACGACCACCCTGGTAACGGCCAAGTATAGCATTCGCCCGAAAAGCAGCCCCCCGTCTCCCCACATGTTCGGATTTGCCGGCGGGGAAGCGCGCCATGGAACCGATCTTGCATAAAGATCGCCGTACCGGCATGCATCATCCAGTCATTGAGACGAGATGCCGCCAGGGGTGCGCTGGCAACGCTTGACGAGGCGAATGACCCGCTGCTAGGATCGATCCGATCAGCTTATCGGTTTCATACGTTCCTTCGGCCTTCAACGCGTCAGGTCGCGTTGTCATCGGCATTCCGGGTCTTACTTTCGGTCGCATGTGCCGGAGAGCCGTGGAGTTCCCACGGGCACCGGCGTAGCAGTAAAGGACGGATCGATGAAGGACGACTCCAGGTTTCTCCTGCCCGGCACCAGCGTCCGGAATGGGGCACTTGATCGCCGGAGGTTGTTGAAACTGGGCGGTGGCCTGGCGGCCGCGGCGGTCGGCGCGCGCGCCCTCGGTGGCAGCGCGTTCGCCCAAGGGGCGACACCGGCGGCATCGCCCATGGCCTCTCCGGTTCCCATCCCGAAGTACAAGACCGATACGAGCATCTCGGGCGATATCCAGTTCTGGCATTTCTGGGGATCTCCGGTGCGGCGAAGCGCCGTGCAGCGGATCATCGCGCAATTCAACCAGGTCTACCCGAACATCAAGGTGACGGAGACCGCGATCCCGTTCTCAGATATCTGGAACAAGAACCTGGCGGCGGTCGCCGCCGGTTCCGGCATGCCGAATGTGATCGTGGAAGACCGACCGTCGCTGCCCGAGCGGGCGAAGAACAACGTCGAGATGGATCTCGGCGACCTCTGCACGCGCGATGGCATCACCGGCGATGCGTTCTGGCCGTTCACCTGGGTCGAGGCAACGCGCTACAACAACACGCCGTACGGCCTGCCCTACGAGACCGATATCCGCGTCGTCTACTACAACAAGGCCGCCTTCACTGAAGCCGGGCTCGATCCCAACACCCCGCCGAAGAACTGGGACGATCTGGCGTCCTTCTCCGACAAGCTGGACCAGAAGGACGGCAACCAGCTCAAGCGCATTGGCTTCTTCCCCACCTTCGGCAATGTCGGCATCGACCAGTGGGCCTGGAACAACGGCGGGCACTGGGAGGACAAGGACTACAACGCCACCTTCACCCTGCCGGCCAACGTCGACGCCCTGAAGTGGGAGAAGACCTGGGCCGACCGATACGGCTTCCCCAACGTCCAGGCGCTGCAATCGACCTTTGGTTCCGGCACGCAAGATGGCTTCATGTCGGGCAAGGTCGCCATGACTGTCGACATCCAGGGCTACACGTCCCAGCTGAACTTCTTCAATCCCAAGTTCACGCTGCCCGACAAGGACGAGAATCTGGGCTACGGCGTCGCGCCGATCACCCCGGCACCGGGGCATGAACCAGCCTCGCTCTCCGGCGGCTTCGCCCTCTCGATCCCGGTCGGCTCGGATCAGGTCGACGCCTCCTGGGAGTTCATCAAGTTCATGACCTTCGTCGGCCAGGGGAGTTGGGCACGGGACACCTACGCCATGCCGACGGTCGAGGCGCTGGCCTACGATCCGGTGCTGGCGGTCTCGCCGAACTGGGAGTTCTTCCTCCAGGCGATGGCGTATGGCCGACCGAAGGAATACAACCCGTACTATCCGAACTTCACTGGCGACCTGCTGCCCAACGCCGAGCTTGCCGTGCTCTCCGGCGATGCCTCCGCGGAGGATGCCTTGAAGGACGCCCAGCAGAAGGCGCAGAAGGAGATCGACCGCGTCCGCGGAGAGGGATAGTCACCCTCCCGGACACACGAATGGAGCGACCCGCATGGGGCCGCTCCATTCGCCACTCGCGCGATGCACCCCCGCTCGCCCGCCGCCGTACGGCCGCCCCTGGCGAGTGGGGGTGCGCATCCACACCCACAACGACAACGCGGAGGCAACCCGATGGCGGACATGGCTGCGGCAACCGATGTCCAGGAACAGCCCAAGCCATTCCTGACACCAAAACGGCGCGAAGCACTGACGGGGTATCTCTTCGCCGCGCCCTTCATCTTCGGCTTCTTCGTGCTGACACTCGGCCCGATGCTCTTCTCACTCTATGCCAGCTTCTCCGATTACAACATCACCAGCTCCCCGAAGTGGATTGGCCTCGATAACTATTCCTATATCCTCACCCAGGACGATCGCTTCCGCACGTCGCTTGGCAATACCTTCTACTACGTCATTCTCAAGACACCCATCATCATCATCGTCTCGCTGTTGCTCGCCCTCCTGATGCGGGTCAACGTGCCCGGACGCAGCGTCTTTCGCACGATCTACTACCTGCCCACCGTGCTGACCGGCGTTTCCTCGATCTTCCTCTTTATCTGGGTGCTGAGTCCCACCGGGCTCCTCAACAGCGGGCTCAATGCCATCGGCATCACTGGCCCGAACTGGTTCTTCGATCCGCAGTGGACGAAGCCAGGGCTCGTGGTGATGCAGTTGTGGACGATCGGCACGCCGATCCTGATCCTGCTGGCCGGGCTCAACGGCATCCCGCGCGATCTCTACGAGGCCGCCTCCATCGACGGTGCTGGACCCTGGAACAAGTTCTGGAAGATCACGATTCCGATGCTCTCGCCGACGCTCTTCTTCCTCGTGGTCACGGAGATCATCTTCGCGTTCCAGGTCTTCAACAGCGCTTACGTCATCAGCACGACCGTCGGCAGCCGCACACCCGGAGCACCGGCACAATCGCTGCTCTTCTACGAGGTCTATCTCTATCTCCGGGCCTTCCGCGACCTGCAGATGGGCTTTGCCTCGGCATTGGCGTGGATTCTCTTCGTGATCATCATGTCCATTACCGGTATCCAGCTCTGGCTCAGCAAGCGATGGGTCTACTACGAGACGTGACGTGGCCGCGATGCGACTGATCGTGACCGGATATGCAACGTAACGAGAGAGATGGAGCGATCATGGGAGTTACCGCCCAAGAACACGCCAGCACAGCACCAACGCGATCGATTCCCTGGTATCGAAGCAAGCGCATGCGCGAACTGGCAGGGAGGGTCGTCACGTTTCTCCTCCTGGCGCTCGTCGCGTTCCTGTTTCTTGCGCCGCTCGCCTGGATGCTGGCGACCTCGCTGAAACCGGCGACGCAGGTCTTCGAGCTGAACTGGATCCCGAATCCGATTGTCTGGAGCAACTACAAGGACGCGCTCACCAGCGCGCCGTTCGATATCTATTTCCGGAACACCCTGATCATCACGGTCATGTCCACGCTGGGGACGGTGCTCAGTTGCTCGCTGGTGGCGTACTCGTTCGCGCGCCTGCGCTGGCCGGGCCGGGACCTGTGGTTCATCCTGATCCTGGGAACGATGATGCTGCCGGGGGTCGTGCTGCTGATTCCGCAATACATCCTGTTTGCAAAGATCGGTTGGGTCAACACCTTCCGGCCGCTGATCGTCCCGGCATGGCTCAGCACCAACGCCTTTTTCGTCTTCCTGCTCCGCCAGTTCTTCCGCACGATCCCGATGGATCTCTCCGAGGCGGCCAAGATCGATGGGGCCAGTGAACTGCGCATCTGGTGGCAAATCGTGATGCCCCTGTCGCGACCGGCACTGGCTGCTGTCACGATCTTCGCCTTCAACGGCGCCTGGGGCGACTACCTGAACCCCCTGATCTACCTCAGCACCGAGAACAAATACACGCTCCAACTCGGCCTGACGACGTTCCAGCAGGCCGCGGGCGGCCTGCCGCGCTGGGACTGGATGATGGCGGCCAGTTTTGTCGTGATGCTGCCGGTCGGGATCGTGTTCTTCGCCTTCCAGCGGTACTTCATCGAGGGCATCACGATGACGGGCATCAAGCGCTAGCGCGATGACGGCAGTGCATGCTGGTGAGGACCGGCACCGGGGTGGCGTTTGCTCCCTGGTGCCGGTCCTCATGACGTACTGAGGCAACGCGTCATGAGGGCATCCCCTGTCCCTCATCATCTCCCGACGTCGAAACGTGAGAACTACGACCGGTTGCGTCGGATATGGAGCAAGGGGCCATTGGAAACCTTCACCATATCGAAAATCGGACCATCTTCGCGGCCAAGTCCAAGCATTCCGATCGCATAGATAAATTGTGTCTATAAATCCGGCTTTGAGCGAGCGATCGCCTCCTATGCGACGCCGTATTTTGTATGCACTTCCTTGAAATCGAATACATCGGTCCCGTAGACTGGTCTGTAAAGAACCAACAGGCTAGGCTCACGGGAACTGAGGAGAACCATGAGCGCCAATCCAGAGACAGTCGAGGGTCCGTGAACTGGTGAACGCCCGACGCGTTTCGCGTGGGGTTTTCCTATGTGCTGCCTTTACGATCGCCGTTCGGGCATCGGCTGATTGCCGCAGATCGTGGTACCGGCAGGACTGACCGGAGAGATCTGCGACCAGAGGTTTCGACGTCTGAACCGGCTCATCGCGCAACGCCCCGTGGTCAACGCTGACACTTTCAGCGCTGCGCTCGCCCGAGAGGTGGAAACGCTTCAATGGATTCGAGCTTGCTCACCAAAGGAAAAGATCAGGGCTACCTGCTGTCGGACGAGATCATCGCTGCCTTTCCCAACGCGGAAGAGCACCTTGACTCGCTTGAAGAGTTCTATTCAGCGATCGTGGCGGAAGGAATCGAAGTCTTCGACCAGAAACCCGCGGCACCGGTCAAGCCCGTCGCGGCGCCTCCGACCCGGATTGCCAGCAAGCAGCGCGAGCGACAAGACGTGGCACGGATGGTTGCTGACGAGCCCTTCTCTGGAGCCGGCGATTCGGTTCGCCTCTACCTGCAGGAGATCGGCGAGACCAACCTCCTGACGATGGAGGAAGAGGTCTGGCTTTCGACCCGGATGGAACGCGGCAAGCAGTGCCAGGAGCGGCTGGCGGACCGGACGCTTTCCGCTGAGGAGCGAGCCAGTCTCGAGCTGGACATGAAGGATGGCGAGGCGGCTCGCGCGCACTTGATCCAAGCGAACCTTCGCCTCGTCGTCTCTGTCGCCAAGAAATACATCGGCCGCGGGCTCTCGTTCCTGGACCTGATCCAGGAGGGGAACATCGGCTTGATGAAGGCGACCGACAAGTTCGACTATCATCGCGGGTTCAAGTTCAGTACCTACGCCACCTGGTGGATCCGGCAGGCGATCACCCGCGCGATCTCGGACCAGAGCCGCACGATCCGCCTCCCCGTTCACGTCGGCGAGACGATCAACCGCGTCAAGAAGACGTCCCACCGGCTCCAGCAGATCCTGGAGCGCGAGCCCACGCAGGAAGAGATCGCGCGGGCGATGGATATCTCCGACGACAAGGTGCGCCAGGTCATCGATGTCGCGCGTCATCCCGTCTCCCTGGAAGCACCGGTCGGCAGCGAGGGCGATGCCTTCCTCGGTGATTTCATCGAGGACGAGACGATGCCAGCGCCGCTGGAACTCGCCTCCCAGCAACTCTTGCGATCGCAGATCGGCGATGCGCTCGACAAGCTGACCGAGCGCGAGCGACGCATCATCGTGCTGCGCTACGGGCTCGACGACGGGCGATTCCGGACACTGGAGGAAGTTGGGCGCGATTTCGGGATCACGCGCGAGCGGATCCGCCAGATCGAGGCGAAGGCGCTGCGCAAGCTGCGGCATCCGGATTCCAGCACGCAACTTCGGGGCTACCTGGACTGACGGCAACGAAGCATCGCATGCAACACCCGGGACATGAACATGTCCCGGGTGTTCGTGTATCTGGCGGCAGCGAGAGCATTTCTTCGGTGGCACGGGCACGGCGAACGTGATCCGGCGATTCGGGAGGGCAGAAGTGATCGACATCTCGTTTGACTTTCGCACAGATGCCTGCGGCAAGGACCCGGATGCACACAGCCCAACCCTTCGCCGCTATCACAGGATCCTCTGGAGCAAACCCTTACCAAGCGGCGCGCCGTTCCCGCTCGCCGACACCACCCCGGGGGTCTACCTGCATCACCGCTCCGGCCTTGGCGAATTCTTCCTCTCCAGCGACTCCGTCATGCAAACGTTCACGAGCTGGGATGCCCTCCGACACATTACCCAGCAGCTTCCACAGGAAGAACTGGACGCATTCAGAACCCTGCACCACACTATCGGCGGCATGATGGTTTTCCCAAGCAACAGGATTGACGGCAAACAGACGATCAATGGAGCACGCGGGTTCAGCCGCAAGATCGCCGATCGGATGGACCTCACCCTCGAATGCATTCGCCGACACTATTGCGACGAGGAGAGCCCACTCGGCGGCACGCTGCGACGGTATAGCGACTTCTTCGCGCTGTTCAGCGACTTCAGGGGCTACGTGGAATTCTTCCTGCTCCAGGATCTGGTCACAGACGACTATTCCACGATCAAATATTTCATGGCATTCGATGACTTCAAGACGCCTTCAGTGCCGAGGGATGCGGATACATACCGGCAATATCGACGCCTTTCTATCGAATTCATTAGGGCAAGAAACATCCGAATCGCCCGGCAACATCAGGCAGCTCATACGCCATCGGGCCCGCAGGGTGGGCGACACTGCATCACAGCACCAAGTACTTGAGATCGCGTCCGGAGTACGTCCGTGTTCCCGATGCGCGAGATTATTACTCGGTGCGGAGGCCCTTCAGGATGACGTCGATCATGGTTCGGGCCGTAGCCTGATCAATCTCGGTGTCCTTCACGGCCATCACGACCCCGTGCAGCAAGCGCCAGATATCCTTCTGCTCGATATCTTTCCGGATTTTCCCGGAGGCCTGTGCCCGCTCCAGAATGCGGTCGCCATCAGCCCGAACCGCCATACAGCTCGCTGCCATCGAAGATACGTCGCCTTCGATGGCCGCCTTCATCGCTTCCATCGCCAGGCCCTTGTAGATCGCCGTGTTGCGAATCCAGTAGCGGGCATAGTCTTCCAGGGCCTCCGCCGCGTCCTTACGCTCCAGGAGCTCGAGCGCATAGGCGTGCTGGGCGAGGAAGGCGCTCTCCATGACCGTCGAAAGCAGCGCCTCCCGCGTGGGGAAGTGCCGATAGAGTGTGCCCGGACCAACCCCGGCACGACGGGCAATCTCCTCGAACGATGCACCGACGCCCTGCTCGACAAAGACCTCATGCGCCTGCGCCACCAGCCGGTCGTAATTCCGGCGGGCGTCGGCGCGCATTGGTCGTGGAGAGGGAGGGGGTGTGGCGATCTCAGTCATGTGGTGGACGACCTGCCGGCGTCGTGGGGAATCTCAGAACGATGTGGTCAGACCCCTTTACAAACGGAGGGAGCCTCCGTATAGTGGAGCCTGGCAAGCGGAGGAGCTCTCCGCTTGCGCGTATTCTACCACAGTGGCCTGCTCTGCGACGTATGTCTGCTCCCCCGGCCACAACGCAAGGAAAGGTCCTCATGAGTGCCGAATCTGGAATGATTGCCGCCGAGGAACCCTCGGTGGCCGGGGTCGGTCTGGGTCGTGCGGCCGAGGTCACCAGCACGGCGAGCTGGCGGCTGGCGCTCGGGCTTGGCGTGCTCCTCGCCTGGCAACTGATGGTCGTGCTCGACGGCACGATTGTGAACATCGCCCTCGCGCACATCCGGGAGAGCCTGGGCTTCTCGGCCGCTGGCCTCTCCTGGGTTGTCAACGCCTATGCCCTGGCGTTCGGCGGGCTGCTCCTGCTCGGCAGCCGGGCCGGGGATATCTTCGGACGCCGTCGCGCGCTCGTCGCGGGCGTCATCGTCTTCACGGTGGCATCAATGCTGGGCGGGTTCGCCGAATCGCCGGAGATGCTGATCCTCTCCCGCGTTCTTCAGGGCGTCGGGGCGGCGATAGCGGCACCGAGCACCCTCTCGCTGATCGTCACCAACTTCGAGGCGGGCGCCCCTCGCGATCGCGCTCTGAGCCTCTTCTCCAGCGTCTCAGGGGTCGGGGCGTCGATTGGCCTGATCGTCGGCGGCATGCTGACATCATGGGTATCGTGGCACTGGGTCTTTTTCGTGAACGTGCCGATCGGCATCGCGGTGGCGCTGCTGGCGCCGCGTGTGGTCAATGAAGCGCCGCGCATGCCGGGGCGGCTGGATTTCGGCGGGGCGATCACCTCGACGCTGGGCGTGACGTCGCTCGTCTACGGCTTCATCCGCGCCGCCGAGGAAGGTTGGGGCGACATGCTGACCATCGGCTCGTTTGCCGCCGCGCTCGTCCTACTCGTTTCCTTCGCGACCATCGAGCGGCGGGTGAGCCAGCCGATCATGCCATTCCGTCTCTTCGCTGAGCGCAACCGGGCGGTCGCGTTCCTGGCGATGCTGGTGGTGCCATCCACGCTCTTCGGTGTCTTCTTCTTCCTTACCCAATACCTGCAGATCGTGCTCGGTATGAGTGCTGTCGAATCGGGGTTCGCGTTCCTCCCCTTCTCCGCCACCATCGTCATCGGCGCGCGGGTCGTTCCGCTCGCAGTACAGCGGTTTGGGGCTCGGTTTGTCGTGATGTACGGTGCAGTGGCGATCGCGGCGGGACTGACCCTATTCTCGCAGCTCGACCAGAACACCGCCTACTTCCCGCTGGTCATCGTGGCGATGCTCGTCACGGCATCCGGCGCGGTATCAAACTTCGTCTCGCTGAGCCTGACCATCATGGGACGGATCGCGCCGCAGGATTCCGGCGCAGCGAGCGGATTGATGCAGACTGCGTCGCAGATCGGCGGGGCGATCGGTCTTGCCGTCCTCGTCACGGTCTTCTCAACCGTCAGCCAGAGCGCCGCCAGCGCGGGCCGCGACCCGCTGACTTCGATGGTCGAGGGCATGCAGCGCGGTTTCCTGACGGCGGCCCTCCTGGCGCTGGGCGTGCTGGCGATCGCTATCTTCGGGCTGCGTTCCCCGCGACGCAACGCCACCACCGACTGATCTTCTGGAATCACATCGAGACAGGACGAGCGCCCCGGCCGAGTGGCCAGAGCGCTCGTCGCATCCGTATCCGCGATGTCAGTTCGCTCGGGCGAAGACCAGCACCGTGTTGTGGCCGCCAAAGCCCATGGAGTTCGACATCACATAGTCGACGTCGACCGGTCGGGCGACGTTCGGGATGTAGTCGAGGTCGCAGGCGGGATCGGCCTCATACTGGTTGAGCGTGGGTGGCAGGACTCCGGAGCGCATCGCCTCGATCGAAATGACCGCCTCCAGCGCGCCCGCCGCGCCCAGCAGGTGCCCGGTCGCGGCCTTCGTCGAGCTGACCGGCAGGTTCCGCGCGTGGTCGCCAAAGACGCGCTTGATAGCGACCGTCTCCACCCGGTCGTTCATCTCGGTCGATGTGCCGTGGGCATTGAGATATCCGATCTGCTCGGGTGCAAGTCCAGCGTCGTCGAGCGCCTGTTGCATCGAGGTCACCAACCCCTCGCCATCCTCGGGCAATTGCACGAGGTGGAAGGCATCGTTGGCGGTGCCGTACCCGACGAGCTCCGCGAGAAGGGTTGCGCCCCGCGCGATGGCCTGTTCGCGCTCCTCAAGCACGAGCATCGCGCCGCCCTCGCCCAGGATGCAGCCATCGCGCGTCCGGTCGAACGGGCGGATGGCGCGTGCGGGGTCGTCGTTGCGGGTCGAGAGCGCGCCCATTGCGCTGAATCCGGCCAACCCTGTCCGCGTGACCGGTGCTTCCGAGCCTCCGGCAACGGCGGCATCGCAGACACCATCGAGGATCATACGTGCCGCTTCCCCGATCGCATGAGCCGAGCTCGCGAAGGCCGATGAGTAGGAAAATGCCGGTCCACGGGCGCCGACCTCGATGGCAACCATGCCCGGCGCCATGTTCGGGATCGTCATCGGCACGGCAAATGGCGAGACGCGGCGCGGCCCCTTGTCCCGGATCATCTCGAAGGTCGCCTCGAACGTCTCGACGCCGGCAAGCCCGGTGCCCAGCAGCACGCCGACACGCTCCGGCGCCGATGCGATGTCGATCCCGGATTGCGTCACCGCCTCACGGGCAGCGACCACGGCGAACTGGGTAAAGCGATCCATCCGCCGGTACGCCTTGCGACCGAGAATCGTCGGATCGAAGACGGTTATCTCCCCGCCAAACCGCGTCTCGAAGTCGGTCGGGTCGAACCGCTCAATGGTCTTGACCCCGGTTCGCCCGTCGCGAATGCCGGCCCAGGTCGTCGCCACGTCGCAGCCAACGGCCGAGATGGCGCCGCTCCCGGTCACAACGACCCGCCGGGCCGTTCCGTTGGCGTGTGTCTTCCCTCCTCGCATGGTCTACCGCACACCTGGAGCAGCGAAGATGAGGGACACGTTATGTCCACCGAATCCCATGGAGTTGGACATGGCGATGCCAATGCTGGCCTCGCGCGATGTATTCGGCACGTAATCCAGATCGCAGGCGGGGTCGGGCGTGGTCTGGTTGATGGTCGGCGGCAGCACGCCATCGCGCATTGCACAGAGCGTGATTACGGCTTCGAGCGAACCGGCGGCACCGAGGAGATGCCCGGTCATGGATTTCGTGGAGCTGATCGGAACCTTGTAGGCGTGATCGCCGAACGCGTTCTTGATCGCCTCCGTCTCCAGCTTCTCGTTCAGCTGGGTGGAGGTGCCGTGCGCGTTGATGTAGTCGATATCCTCGGGCGCGATGCCGGCATCCTCGAACGCAAGCTTGATCGCGCGCGTCGCGCCCTCGCCGTTCGGACCCGGCTGCACCATGTGATAGGCGTCATCGGTCGTCGCATAGCCGAGGACCTCGCCGAGAATCGTGGCTCCGCGCGCGAGGGCATGATCGCGATCCTCGATCAGGATCACGGCGGCACCCTCGGCGAGCACAAAGCCATCACGGTCGCCATCGAACGGACGACTGGCGGCGGCGGGATCGTCGTTGCGGGTCGAGAGCGCGCCCATCGCATTGAACCCGGCGATCCCCATGCGCGTGATCGGCGCCTCGGTGCCGCCCGCAATCACGGCGTCCGCCCGCCCGTCCCGGATCATGCGCAGGCCCTCGCCGATGGCATGGGCCGAACTGGCGCAGGCGGAGATCGTCGCAAAGTTGGGGCCCTTGGCGCCGACATCAATGGAAACGTTCCCGGACGCCATGTTCGGCAACATCATCGGCACGAAGAAGGGCGAGACGCGCTTCGGCCCCTTGGTCAGCACGGTCTCGGTGCCAGACTCGAAGGTCTCCATGCCGCCCATGCCGGTGCCGATCAGGACGCCGACGCGGGTCGCCTCCGCCGCGACATCGAGCCCGGATTGCGCCACGGCCTCACGGCTCGCCACGATGGCAAGCTGAGCGAAGCGATCCAGCCGGCGGTGCTCCTTGCGGCCCAAGGTCGCCGCGGGATCGAAATCCTTGACCTCGCCGGCGAATGTCGTCTCGTACCCCTCGGGATCGAAACGGGTGATCGGCCCGATCCCGGAACGGCCGTTCCGGATGGCATCCCACACATCGGGCACATTGTTGCCGACGGCACAGATCGCACCGGCGCCGGTGATGACAACCCGTCGCCGGGAGGGCTCCTGCAAGTTCTCGATGTCTGTCATCGACCCACTATCTCCTGAAAGACGCATTCGTCCTGCTCCACGAATGCGCTCGACACCTGATACACCAGACCAGTCTCATTTCCATTCTACCCGCGATCGCGAACGGACGCGTCGCGAGCGGCGGATGTTGAATTGCCTCACCGGAACATGGTACGCTCGGCGCTCGGCCGGCCCGGTGGTTCTGTCCTGCAAATGCGGTCTTGAGCCAACTCTCTTCGAACCGGGAGCTGCTCTCCCGCACGCCGTGGCGTGTGGCATGTTGCGGCGCCCACCTGAGCAATCAGGTTCAAGGTTCCACACAGCAGGCGGTTCCGCCGGGATCGGTCGACCCCACATGTTTCCCACCCAGGCCACAACGCACCGATGCCGGCACACCCCATCGTTCGCACGTTGGCCGGGTTCCCTGCCCTGGAGCATGCGATGATCGCGCTCATCGTCGGTCCCGATAACGCCTTGGCCCGCTCCGAACTGCGAACGCTGACGTCGGCTCGCGATCCGGAGGGAACCAGCACGTCGACGCTCGATGGCAAGACGGCCTCGCTGAACGACGTGCTGATGGCCGCGGCCAGCCTCGGCTTCTTCAGCGCCGGCAGGCTCGTGATCGTCGAGGATCTGGTGGCGCGACTCGGCAAGCAGGGCGCGAAGGAGAACGGATCACCGCCGGACTGGACGGGTCTCTTCTCCGCCATACCGGACGCAAGCACGCTGATCCTCTTCGACCCCTCACTGCAGAGCGTTCCCGCCGCGGTCAAGAAGGCGCTGCCACCGGATGCGCTGGTCATCACCTGCGATCCGCCGCGCGGCGCCCAGCTGGTCAAGTGGCTCCAATCCGCCGCTAAACGGGAGGGAGCCGAACTCGATCCGAAGACGGCCCAATTGATCGCGAGCACGCTCTACCCGCAGTCGTGGGGGGCGAAGGCCAACAATCCGGCCTACGACCGGCCGCCCGATCTCGAACTCTTGCAGAACGAGATCGCAAAGCTGGCGGCGGCGGCGCTGCCCGGCCCGATTACCGCCGACCATGTCCGCGAGCTGGTCGATCGTGGCGACGAGGACAAGCTCTTCACCTTTATCGACGCCGCCGTGTCCGGCAATCTGCCGGCGGCGCTGATCCAGCTCGACCGCCTGCTCGCCGCGGGTGAGGACCCGCACAAGCTGCTCGCCCAATTGAGCCAGCAACTGGAGCTCGGGGTCGTGATGGCGAGCGCCGGACGGCGCCCGCCCGAGGACGTTGGCCGCGAGATCCAGCTCACCAATCCCCGGCGCATGGCATCCATCCAGCGCAGCCTGCCACGGACACCGGGCATGGTCCAGCGCTCGGTCGTGGGTCTGGAGACGATCGATCGCCGGATCAAGACCGGCGAGTTGCGCGACCCGGTCGATGCGCTCTACGTGGCGCTGGCCACGATCGCGGAGGCCCGCTAGACGCGGTTCGTGCTGCTGTGCCAATCGCTCAACCTGGAAACGGGATTCCACCGGGGAACTACGTATTCCCGGCAGTTCGAGTCACTTCCGCCGAAAATACGAGCCCTTCCCTCGTCAATTCTCGACTACGCTCGAAATGACGAGCACGCCGTACCAAACGCCACAAGGCCCGGTCGAGTGCACTCGACCGGGCCTTGATGATGCTCCGCACCCGAGACTAGGCCTCGGCGGCGGCACCCATCGCGTTGAACTTTGCCATCAGGCGGGACTTGCGGCGGGCGGCGTTATTGCGGTGGATCACACCCTTCTGGGCAACGCGGTCCAGCGTGCTAACCGCGGTGGCCACGGCCTGCTGCGCGGCGCTCTGATCGCCGGCGACGATGGCCAGCTCAGCCTTCTTGACGTAGGTGCGGGCCGCGGAGCGGAATGGACGATTGCGCAGGCGCTTTTTCTCGGCCGTGCGGATGCGCTTGAGCGCGGACTTGCTGTTAGCCAAAATGAACCTTCCTCAGCCAGTGATATCGACAGTGGATGTGGATTCGGCCCGGGCACTGGTGGGTTGCGCGCTTGCACGGAGACACGACAAACGGCGGCCCATTCGGGACGATCGGTTCAGTCTACCAAATGCGGTGCGTTCGCTCAATATGCTATCGTCAACCGGCGGGCCGGGCGAGGTCACATCCGCCCGGTCACCCCTGCAATCTGTGCTCGTGAAGTCAGGCAATGAATGAGTCAGGCGTCCCAGGTTTTCGGCAATCGCCGCCAGATCATAGAGGAAGAGGCTGAAGCAGCCCCGATGTCTGCAGCGCGGCGGCTCGCGCCCAGCATGGCCCGGAGCGCGGTTATCGTCAGCGTCGCCTTCATCCTCAGCCGCCTGCTCGGGCTGATGCGCGAAGTCATCCTCGCGCGCGCCTTCGCCACGGGTCCGGAGATGGACGCCTACGTCAGCGCGTTCCGCATTCCCGACCTCCTCTTTCTGACCGTGATGTCCGGTGCTTTTGGCGCGGCCTTCATCCCGGTCTTCGGTGATTTCATCACGCACGGTGACGAGCGAAGGGCGTGGCGGCTTGCTTCCGCCGTCCTGACCTGGTCGGGAATTACGGTGGTGGCGCTCTCCATCGCCATGTTCATCCTTGCGCGGCCATTGATGTACCTGGTCTCGCCGGGATTCGACCGCCATACGGCCGATATCGCCGTCAACC
The DNA here is from genome assembly GCA_049646645.1 of Thermomicrobiales bacterium. Lineage (GTDB taxonomy): Bacteria > Chloroflexota > Chloroflexia > Thermomicrobiales > UBA6265 > JASGDN01. The sequence continues at coordinate 43,658 of JBARWF010000134.1, read as the reverse complement.
TGATGCGAATCCTGCTGCTGTCGCCGGTGTTCCTCGGGCTGGGTATCGCCGCCAAGGGCATTCTCGAGGCGCAGCAACAGTTCACATTGCCGGCCATCGCGCCGCTCATCTACAACATCGCGATCATCATCGGCGCGCTCTTCTTCGTCGACGATTTCGGCATCTACGCGGTCGGCTGGGCCGTCATCATCGGCGGGCTTGGTCATTTCCTGGTGCAGGTACCGGGGTTGATCCGCTGCGGGATGCGGTTCACGCCCACGGTTTCCCGCCAGGTGGAGGGGTTGGGCGAAGTCCTGCGCTTGCTCGGGCCGCGCGTGATCGGGCTCGCTGCCTTCCAGATCAACTTCATCGCGGTGACGGCGTTTGCCTCGATCGCCGGTCCATCTGGCGTCTCCGCCATCAACTACAGCTGGCAGCTGTTGATGCTGCCGCATGGCGTGCTGGCCCTCAGCATCTCCACCGTCGCCTTTCCCGCGCTGGCGGCGCGCTACAGCACGGGCGACCAGATCGGCTTCCGCGATCTCCTCGACCGGACAATGCGTCCCCTGCTCTTTCTGACGATCCCCGCCTCGGCTGGTCTGCTGCTGCTGCGCAAGCCGATCGTGCAGGTGCTCTACGAGCGCGGTAACTTCGGCGCGGAATCGACCGCCTTCGTGGTCGCGCCACTCGCCTGGTTCGCGGTCGGGCTCGTGGGCTACGGCATCACCGAGATCCTGACCCGCGTCTTCTACGCGACCAGGGATACGCGCACACCGGTCATCACCGGGATCCTGACGATCATCCTGAACATCATCCTCTGCGCGCTCTTCGTCGGCTCGATGGACCAGGCAGGTCTCGCCCTCGCGCTGAGCGTGACGACCGCCGCCGAGGCGGTGATCCTGCTCTTCTTTCTCCGGCACCGGATCGGGAACGTTGTCGCTCCCGATTTCTGGCCGTGGCTCGCCCGCGTCCTCGCGGCGACGGCCGGCATGAGCGCGATCGTCCTCCTGACCGTTGGGCCACTGGAATCGGCGATGGAGGCACATGCCGGCGAACTGCTGGTGGAATACCCGCTCTTCCTCTACGCGATGGCGATGTACATCGTCGCATTCGTCGTCTTCGCGCTCATTTTCCGCATCCCGGAGTTGCAGGGGGTTGTTGGCAAGGTCGCGGCCAAGCTGCCCGGTCCCGCCAGGAGAGCGCTGGACAAGCTGGGCATGCTGTAAATGCCGTGCGATACGTTGTCTCGGCAAGATTGCCGGCGGCGCATTAGTAAGGCGCGACTTGGCGCCTGTCCCGAGCGGAGCCGACGGATCGCACCGATGGTCCGTACCACCAAGGCCATATCTCGACCGGCCCATCGGCGAGGCCGTCGCCGATTCACGACGGCCCGGATATCGGCCTCCGGCCGATGGTCGACACGAGGTCGACCGCTACGGATGAGGCATCGGTCCCACAATGCGTTCATTCCGGTGTTGTAGAGGCGGACCGCGGCCGCCCCCGACGAATGAAGACCGGTCTTCCCGTGAGAGGGCCGGAGGGCCCGCCCAGTGGTCCCGCCATTTTGGCTATACTTCTTCCATATCCGTACCGGCGAGGCGCGAGCGCGCGAGCCGGTACCCCTTGTCGGCGGGCAGTCTGCATAGTGCGACGTCTCTGGCCGTCCGTCCTCCCTTCACGTCCAGAATCAGGAACTTGCCGCCGCACATGAGCGATCACAGCCAGTCCACCTCCCACATTCGAAACTTCAGCATCATCGCGCACATCGACCACGGCAAGTCGACCCTTGCCGATCGCCTGCTGCAAACGACCGGCACCGTCGCCGAGCGCGACCTGCAGGCGCAGATGCTCGATACGATGGATCTCGAGCGCGAGAAGGGCATCACGATCAAGGCGCGAGCCGTCCGCATGAGCTACACGGCAAAGGACGGGCAGGCTTATGAGCTCAACCTGATCGATACGCCGGGTCACGTCGATTTCTCCTACGAGGTGAGCCGCAGCCTCGCCGCGTGTGAGGGCGCGCTGCTCGTGGTCGACGCCGCCCAGGGGATCGAGGCGCAGACGATGGCGAACGTCTACCTTGCGCTGGAGCATGAGCTCGCCATCATCGCCGTCATCAACAAGATCGACCTGCCGAACGCCGATCCGGAGCGGGTGTCGGAAGAAGTCGGGCAGTTCATCGGGCTGCTGGACGACGAGATCATCCCCGCCTCGGCCAAGGCCGGAATCGGCATCGAAGACATCCTGGAAGCGATCGTCGCCAAAATCCCGCCGCCATCCTCGGCCGGAGAGCACGAGCCCGCGCGGGCGCTCATCTTCGACTCCCACTACGACTCGTTCAAGGGCGTGATCGCCTACGTGAAGGTTGTCGATGGCGAGATCCGCTCGGGCGAGCGATTGCGCGTGATGGGCACGAAGAAGGACGCCGAGATCCTCGAGCTCGGCTTCTTCAACCCGGAACTGCACGCCACCGACTCCCTGAAGACGGGCGAAGTCGGCTACATCGCTACCGGACTCAAGGTGGTCAAGGACTGCCAGGTCGGCGACACGATCACCGTCGCATCGCGACCTGCGGCCACAGCGCTGCCTGGCTACCGGCCAGCGCAGCCGATGGTCTATGCTGGACTCTACCCATCGGACAACGAGGATTTTCCGGAACTCCGCGAGGCACTGGAGCGATTGCAGCTCAACGACACCGCGCTGACCTTCGAGGCGGAATCTTCGATGGCGCTGGGATTCGGCTTCCGCTGCGGTTTCCTCGGGCTCCTGCACATGGAGATCATCCAGGAGCGGCTGGAGCGCGAGTACAAGCTCGATCTGCTGGCCACTGCGCCCAGCGTGCAGTACGAGGTCGAGATGACCAATGGCGAGGTGCGGCGGGTCGACAACCCGTCCGATATGCCGAGCCCGGGCGAGATCTCCTCGATCCGCGAGCCATGGATGCATCTCAGCATCATCGCGCCCTCCCGCTACATCGGCACGATCATGGACCTGGCGACGACACGGCGTGGCGTCTTCGAGGAGATGATCTATCTGGACGAGGATCGCGTCCAGATGAAGTACGACATCCCCCTCGCGGAGCTGATCGTCGAGTTCTACGATCAGCTCAAGAGCCGGACGCAGGGCTACGCGTCGCTCGATTACACGCTCGCGGGCATGCGCGAGGCGGACCTGGTCAAGCTGGACGTGCTCGTGAACGGGCAGACGGTGGACGCCCTCTCGATCATCACGCACCGTGACGATGCCTACTACAAGGGGCGGGAGCTCGTGCAATCGCTGCGCGGGTTGATCCCCCGCCAGATGTTCGATGTGCCGATCCAGGCATCGATCGGCAGCCGCATCATCTCGCGAGAGACGATCAAGGCGATGCGCAAGAACGTGATCTCCAAGTGCTACGGCGGCGATATCTCCCGGAAGCGCAAGCTGCTCGAGAAGCAGAAGGAGGGCAAGGCGCGGATGAAGATGGTCGGCAGCGTCGAGATCCCGCAGGAGGCGTTCATGGCCGTGCTCAGTCTCGGAAACGGAGAGAAGGTTTCCGGCAAATGAGTGCCGAGCCCGCCATCACCATTATCGGTCTCGGACCCGGCGATCCCGATCGCCTCACGGCCGGTGCCCGTCGTGTACTCGACACCGCATCGCGCGTATTCGTACGCATGCACCCCGATCTCGATCTCTCGCCGATCATTGACCTGGAGACGGTGACCGATATCGCTCCACTGCGACTTCCTGACGGTCGGTGGGACGCATCGGCCGCGGCGATCTGTGATGGTGCAGAAGCGGGCCCGGTGGCGCTGGCGATCCCGGGACACCCCCGGTTCGGTGAGGGATTGGTGGTAAGCACCGTCCGCGAGGCCGATAGGCGCGGCCTGACGACACGCGTGCTGGATGGCATCAGTGTGATCGACTTGATTGCGACCGCCTTGGGCGTCGATCCACTGCTGGAGGGTGCCCAATGCTTCGCGGCGCGGTTCCTGGCGCATTCCCTGCCAGATCAGCCGTTCGCTGGCGGTACCTTCACCGGGTCTCCGCGCCGACCTATGCTGTTCACTCACGTCTACGACACCCCAATGATTGCTGCCGTCGCCTCCTGCTTGCAGCGCATTCTCCCGAACGATCATGAGGTCATCCGGATCGATGAGGCCGGTTTGCCGGGACAAGTGATCTCGCACCACACGGTCGGCGAGTTGGCAGGTGTCCCCGCCGGCCCGCTGGTCGCACTATGGGTGCCCGCCCAGGAGACGCTGGTGGCCGGACGCGATCCGCGGACGATGCAGCATATCAGCGCGCGCCTGCGTGCTCCCGATGGCTGCCCGTGGGACCGCGCGCAGACACACGAATCGCTCACGTCATCCTTCCTCGATGAGGTCTACGAGGTGATCGACGCGATCGAATCCGGCGATACCGCGAATCTCGAGGAAGAATTGGGCGATCTCTTCCTCCATATCATGCTCCAGGCCCAGATCGCGGAAGAGGCGGGGCAATTCACGATCGAGGATGTCTACGAGGGTATCGCCGCCAAGATCGTGCGCCGTCACCCGCACGTTTTCGCCGACGAGGTCGCGGAGACCCAGGCCGATCTCTCACGCATCTGGCAGCGGGTGAAGGCGGAGGAGAAGCGCGCCGCGCCCTCCACCAAGCCGGAGAAGGACGTCGATGGCCAGCCGCATTCCATGCCGGCCCTGACGCGGGCGACACGGTACTTCGCGAAGCATCCCCTGCCGCCGAACGGCGAGACGCAGTCCACGCCAGAAGCCCGGAGCGACCTTCTGCTGCAGGCGATTGCGGCGATCGTGCAGGCGGGCGATGATCCGGAGCGAGTCCTGCGAGACGCACTTCGCGAGCATGTGCTCCAGGACCAGAACCGATCTTCCTGATTACCTTGATGAATTGAAGCGACGGGCACAGGATGCCCACATCGCGCCATGCGCGACAGACGGGAGAACATGCGGAACGATGCAACCCATTGACGTACAACCGGACGCCGTCGGACGAATCACCTGCGGCACCCTGCGCGCCGGCGACGCCGGACAGGAGGTCACGCTGAAGGGCTGGGTCAACCGGCGGCGAGACCTTGGCGGCCTCATCTTCATCGACCTGCGGGACCGGTTCGGGATCACGCAGATCGTCTTCAACCCGCAGATCGCACCGGAAGCCCACGAGATCGCGAGCTCGCTGCGCAACGAGTACGTGATCGAGGTCTCGGGCGTGGCGCGCATCCGGCCCGAGGGCACCGCCAACCCGAAGATGGCGACCGGCGAGATCGAGCTCGAGGCGCAGCGGATCGAGATCCTGAACGAGGCCAAGACGCCTCCCTTCTACATCAACGAGGAGGTGGACGTCGATGAGTCGCTGCGGCTGCAATATCGCTATCTCGACCTGCGACGGCCGAAGATGCGCAACAACATGCTGTTGCGCTACCGGTTGGTCAAGTTCATCCGCGATTACCTCGATGAGCGCGGGTTTGTCGACGTCGAGACGCCGTTGCTGATCAAGAGCACGCCGGAGGGCGCGCGGGACTTCCTGGTGCCGAGCAGCGGCATCCCCGGCAGCTTCTACGCGCTGCCGCAATCCCCGCAGCAACTGAAGCAGTTGCTGATGGTGGCGGGTCTGGACCGCTATTTCCAGATTGCCCGCTGCTTCCGCGACGAGGCCCAGCGGGCCGACCGGCAGCCGGAATTCACCCAGCTCGACCTCGAAATGACATTCGTCCAGCAGGAGGACGTGATGTCGCTGATCGAGGACCTCTACATCAAGCTGACCGAGGCCTACAGCGACAAGACGATCCAGGAGCGGCCCTTCCCCCGACTCACCTACAAGGAGGCGATGGACCGCTTCGGCAACGACCGTCCGGATCTCCGCTTCGGACTTGAGCTGCAGGATGTCTCGGACGCGCTGCGGGAGACCGGGTTCAAGGCATTCGCCGGTGTGCTGGCGAGCGGCGGCCAGGTCAAGGCGCTCGTGGTGCCGGGATGCGGCGGGTACACCCGGCGTGAGATCGACGAGGTGACCGAGCTGGCGAAGCGGGCCGGGGCCAAGGGGCTCGCGACGATCGCGTTGAGCGAGGACGGCGTGAAGTCGCCAATCGCGAAGTTCCTGAGCGAGGACGAGATTACCGCCCTCACGACCGGAATCGGCGCGACGCCGGGAGATCTCGTCCTGCTCGTCGCGGATCAGCCGGCGGTCGTCGCGAAGACGCTCTCCGCGCTGCGGGACGAGTTCGGGCAGCGTCTGAATCTCGCCGATCCCAACGTGCTCGCCTACTGCTGGGTCTACGAGTTCCCGCTGCTGGAGTGGGACGAGGAGGGGAATCGCTGGGACGCGACGCACAACCCCTTCTCCGGCTACTACGCCGAGGACGAACCGCTGCTGGAGAGCGATCCCGGCGCGGTACGGGCCAAGCAGTACGACCTCGTCGGCAATGGCAATGAGCTGGGCGGCGGCAGCATCCGCATCCACCAGCGCGAGAAGCTGGCGCGGGTCTTCGAGCTGATGGGGCACAAGCGCGAGGACCAGGCCGAGCGCTTCGGCGCGATCCTCGATGCGTTTGAGTACGGGGCGCCGCCGCACGGCGGGATCGCGATGGGCATCGATCGCTTCGCCATGATCCTCGCCGACGAGGAGAGCATCCGCGATGTTATCGCCTTCCCGAAGAACCAGCGCGGCATCGACCTGATGTTCCACGCACCGTCGACGGTCGATACGCAGCAGATCGACGAGCTCGGGCTGGAACTCAAGCCCGGCGTCGCGGCCGAAGCCGCCGAGACGATCTCCGGCGCGGGTGCCGCCGGGGAATAAGGCTTCTCTACAAGACCACCACACAGGACCAGCCGGGCGGAATTCCGCCCGGCTGGTCTTGTCATGTGTCATGCCTCTCCGTTCGCCGCAGGGATGCCGCCTGTCACATTGGCCCAGTCCTTCTCTTGACTACTCACTATTGGTAAGTCCATAATGACCCGTATGGTTCGCGCCGGTCGCAAGGCGCATTTTCTACCAAGGAAGGGTCCGACTTCAATTATGAGAACCAAGATGTTTGGCAACCGTGGACGCGTGGCGGACGCGGGGTTGCTCGCCCTGCGCGTGGGCGCCGGCAGCGTGATGGCGGCGCACGGCGCGCAGAAGCTCTTCGGGGCGTTCCAGGGACCGGGCCTCGACGGATTCGCCGGCTTTCTCTCCTCGACCGGGCTCAAGCCGGCCAAGCAATGGGCGGCGCTGGGCGGATTCTCCGAGTTCGGAGGCGGTGCACTACTCGCGCTGGGGGCCGGGGGACCGGTCGGACCGATCATGATGCAGGGCGCGATGATCGCCGCCGCGCGGCGAGCGCACTGGAAGCTGCCGATCTGGGTCACGTCGGGCGGAGCGGAAGCGCCATTGCTCTACGGCCTGATCGGGCTGATGGTGGCGACGAACGGGCCGGGCCGGTACTCGCTCGATCATGCGCTTGGTATCAACGTGCCGCGCAGTGTGTCGGTCGCGACGCTCCTGGGCGTTGCGGCGGGGCTGGGCGTGGCAGAGCTGCAGGTCGCCGCGGCCAAGCGTGCGGCGGCATCAGATGAGGACAGCGCCAGCGACGATGCCTCAACGGCGCAGATCGAGGAGATCGGCTCAACGGATTCGGCCGCCGCTGCCGACGACTAGTGCGCGCATACCCGTTCGTAGGGGTCGACACACGGGTCGACCCGATCGGGCAAAGCCCGATATCCTTCCGACACCCGACCAGATACCCCTGCGAGCCATCTGGAGGATACGGTTCTCCCCTATCACGCTATGCGAGAGGTCGGACCAGGCGACGAGCGGGTCACCGCGTCGAGGGAATCTCACCCGTGAAGCCCTGCGCCGCGAGGAGCTCCATCGCGACCGCGGCCTCATCCCAGGGGACGTGCTCGTACCCCCAGATGATGCTCGTCTCATGCCCCTTGCCCGCCAGTAGCACGCAATCACCGGGCTCTGCAATCTCGAACGCGCGTGCGATCGCCTCCCGGCGCTCGGTGATCGCGATGAAATCGGTCCCGTCGATGCCGCCAGCCTGCCGCGCGCCTGTGGCGATGTCCGCGATGATGCGATCGGGGTCCTCGTTGCGCGGATCCTCGCTCGTGAAGATCGAGAAGTCCGCCAGTTCGGCGCAGACCGCGCCCTGCAAGGGGCGCTTGGTCGGGTCGCGCTCGCCGGCGGACCCGGACACGACGATCACCCGATGCTGTGGATGCAGCGAGCGCAGCAGCAGGATGATCTTCTTCAATGACTCAGGAGTATGGGCGTAGTCAACGACAACATCGAACGGCTGTCCCTCGTCGAGCAGGCGCAGGCGACCGGGCACCTCGACCGGCTGGTGCAGAGCCTCGGCGATCAGCTCCGTCTCGACCCCGGCCGCATGGGCGAGACCTGCCGCGCAGAGGGCGTTCGCGGCGTTGAAATCCCCGATCATAGGCAGTACCACCGGCACGACCTCATCATCAATCGCCAGATCAAACGACAACGAGCTCCTGCCGGGCACGACATTGACGGCGCGAATCCGTGCGTCTGCGCTTTCCTCAGTGCTGTACCACCAGAGGTCGGCGCCATCGGCCCAGTTCGCCATCGAGCGCGCGCCCTCATCGTCGGCGTTGAGCACGACAACACCACCTGCCGCAGCCGTCCGCTCGATCAGGATCGCCTTCGCCCGACGATATGCCTCGATCGTCTTGTGGAACTCAAGGTGCTCATGGGTGATGTTCGTGACCCCGGCAAAACGGAACTGCACGCCATCGAGGCGGTGCATTGCCAGCCCGTGCGATGTCGCTTCGATGATCGCCGCGTCGACATCGTCATCCGCCATCGTGCGCAGGAATGCTTGCACGAGATTCGATTCGGGCGTCGTCTGGTGCCCGAGATCGTAGGTCCGCTCTGTGCCAATGCGAATGCCGACCGTCCCGATCACGCCGGTCGTGCGACCCGCGTATTGCAGGATGCTTTCGAGAATGTAGCTCGTGGTCGTCTTACCGTCGGTTCCGGTAATGCCGAACGTCGCCAGGAGGCGGCTGGGGTCGCCGTAGAATGCGGTCGCGATCCGGGCCAACTCGGCCCGGCTGTCCCTCACCACGATCTGCGGCACCGGCAGATCGAGCGGATGTTCACATAGGACCGCGACCGCGCCTTGCGCCACCGCGTTCCCGACGTAGGCGTGGCCGTCGAAATCGGCACCGGGCAATGCGGCGAAGAGTGCTCCCGGGGTAATGCGCCGGGAGTCGTAATCGATCGCCGCGATCACCGGATCGCCCTCCCCCACGACCGAGGCGTCCGGGACAACCCGTGCGAGTTCACGAAACGCCATGCCCTCGGCACGGTGGAGCAACGAAGCGATCATCCGGTTCAGCCCCTGATGAGATTGAGCTTGCGTGCCAGCCATGGCACGACGGGCACGTAGCGTCGCTCGAGGGCGGGAGGATAGGTGACGATCTCACCGCCGAAGCCGGTCTTGAACCGGTAGAGCCCGCGCCAGTCTTCGCCTTTGGACCCCGCCACCGAACCGGGATCGGTATCGCTCGCCGTTGTCTCCGGGTTGTGCTCCGGGATACCCCACAGATCGTAAGTCGTACTCCCCTCGCCCCGTGCCCAGCGCATTGCCTCGAACTGCAGGAGGAAGGCCGCGCCATGCGCGCGGTGGACCGTCGACGACGCGCCGTACATGTAGATCGCTTCGCGACCGAACCGCGCCGAGATCAGCACCGAGGCGATATGTCCGTCGACGCGCGCGAAGAGCAGGCAGGCGCGATCGCCGAATGCATGCAGGAAATCCGCGTAATACGCACGCGAGTGGATACTGAACGCGTTGCGCTCTGCGGTGTCGGTCATCAGCTCGTAGAAGCGGTCGATGGCTTCATCCGTGAAGGATTCCCGCGTGATGTGGACGCCGCGACGGGCCGCCAGCCGCACGTTGTATCGCGTCTTCTGATGCATCTGTCCCAGCAGTGCATCGTCATCGAGCAGCGGGATCTTCACCGTCCGCCCCGGCTGGATATGCGCCGGGCCAGCGACCAACTTCGCCTCGTGGTATGTGCGCGCAAGTGGCAACGGCTCATCGAGCTCGATAATGGTCGTGACTGCCCGATGAGCCCGGGAGGAACGGTCGATGGCGGCGCGCAGATGCGGCCAGATGGCAGGGACATCGCCGGCGAAAACCGGTCCGCGAGGGATATACCCCATACTCGCGGGCCCCTTCCGCCGGTACAGGATCTGCGCCATCGCCGAGCCGGCCGGGGTATCGACCCGCACGCGATCGGCACTCCACCCGTGCTTGCGCTTGAACTCGCCCCATTCCCAGGTCTGGAGCAGATGCCCGCCCATCTCCTCCAGGGTCCGGTTCCAGGTGTCGGCGGGTGCCAGCGTGGTGCCGCTGTCGGAGAAGGGCGCGACGTCATTGCCGCGATCGCGTCCGTTGTCTGGTCCCATGGGAAGTATGTGTTAGCTCCTTGCTTCTCGTACGACGGCGACGATGCACCGGGGTCATTCGTGTCACGAGTGACGAGTCCGGCTCGCAGCTAGTCGTCCTCGTCCTCATCAAGAGGATTGTCATCTGCCTCGAAGATGGACACCTCGGTCATCGCATCATCGAGCGCCTCAACTTCGACATCCGGGCGCTCGTCCTCCGCGAGTTTCTGCAGCATACGCCTCGCGGCCTGACCGCCAATCTCACCGATCGCGGCGATGGCGGCCAGCCGCACCTCGGCATCCTCATCCTTGGCAAGGACCCCCAGAACAGGCAGGGCGGAGGTATCCCCAAACTGCCCGACCGCACGTGCCGCTTCGTAGCGCACCTCCGCATCGTCGTTGGTGAGCTCGCGGAGCAGCATCGGATACCAGGCACGGTCCTGACTGCGTCCCATCGCGAAGACGGCACTCGAACGAAGGCCGGCGTCGTCGTCTTCGTACATGCTCTCGATCTCGAGCCCAAGTCGTGGATCGTCGGCAAAGACAGCAACCGACTCCAGCGCCCGCCGCCGCAACGCCAGCGGCTCGCTCGAATCCTCGAGCACCGCGAACAGCCCCTCGCGGATGCGCTTACCGAGATCGGCGTCCAGCTCTCCCAGCTCGGCAGCCTCGGCGTAAGGCCCGAGACTCAACGCAGCCTGGATCCGAACATCGTCCGAAGGGTCATCGCGCAGGATGTCAAGCAGGCGGCCCGGCAGGTCGTCTCCGCTGTCGGTCCAGAGACCGGAGATCGCGTACTGGCGGACGATCTCCGATTCGTCATCGAGCGCGACACGCAGGAAGCGCCCGAAATGCAGATCGAACCGGTCCTCGCCGAGCTCGTCGATCATCTGCATGGCCGACTCGCGCGTGGCTTGCGGCACGAGCGGCCAGCGCCGCCGCACCTCGCTCGCCTGGTTGCGATCGAGATCGGTCAGACCAACGAGGGTGGTGTGGTTCACCTTACCGTCGTCGAACATCTCGAACACGGCATCCAGGGTCGGGCGCTGGGGAACGTCCGGATCGTTCCCCAGCGTCGTCAGGTCTTCGAGTTCGTCCTGCTCCTCTTCCGGCCGGAAGATGCGGATGTGGTCGTGGTCGTCGTCAGGATTCCGGTGCATAGGTGAACGTATCCCCTTCGCCGGTCACGTCCTCGTGCTGCTCCAGCACCGAGGTCAGCAGGGCCTCGGAGAACGGGCGCTCGACATTGGCGACGGCCAGCAGGTCGGAGAACGACGCCATCTTGCCGCCCTCGCCATCATCGATCCCGACGCGCTCGAAGGTCGCCTCGAGCACGGCATCCGGGCGGCGGCGGATCTTGTCATCGAGCGGCTTTTCCGATCCAAGCGTGGGGAAGCGGTCCTCGCTAATCAGCCATTCGTCCGCAACCTCGCAGGCGAAGGTCGTCGGGCGGAAGAGATACCGCGCCGAGCGGCGATCATCGAGCTCGAGCAAGCGCTCGCTGCGGTCCTTGCTGGCGATGAACTCTACGGTGTAGTGACCGTCGTTCTCGGTCGCCGTGATCGCGATCATCGCGCCCGGCACGAGGCTGTCCGCGTAGAAGTCATCGAGCCCGAGAATGAATCCACCGCGGTTCGGCGTCGGGTAGCGCAGCTCGGCGAGGTAGGTCGTGTAGAGCTGCGGGATCTCGAACGTCAGGACGGCAGAGCGCTGATCCGGGGTCACCGGCGCCGGCAGCAGCCGCTGCATGTCGGCATCGTAGGGCAGCAGCCCGTGATAGTACTCATAGAAGGAGACGATGTGATCGACCGAGCTGACCGAGCGGTGCTCGATCGTCTCTCCGGCCACTTCCTCGACCAGGAAGCGGTAGTCGGTGCCGATCTCGTTGGGCTTGCGGCGGGTGGTACCGATCGGTGGCAGGCTGGTCGTGCTCCAGAAATGCTGGTCCGACGTGCCAACGAAGTCGAATTCCTTGTGCTCACGCGAGAGCCGGAAATCGACCGCGAACTGCATCAGCTCGAACTCCGAGGAGTTCGGGCGGGTGCCCAGCACATCCTGCACCAGCATCACGTCGGTCAGCGGCTGTTCCTGCTCCTCGATGTACTCGCGCATGCGGCGCAGATCGCCACGGCTCAGGCGCGGCACGCGCTCCTCGGCCATCCAGCGATCACCAAAGCGGGCGATGTGGACATCTCCGGCCAGGCGGGCGCTCAGGGCGTCGGCGATCTCGGCGTCGGTGAATGCCGACAGATCGCTGCCGGGCGCGGCGGCCGGTGCCGGCTGCTCGGCAACTTCCTCCGCCGCGACAGCTTCGGCCTCGGCAACCGGGGCCGCGGCTTCGGGCGCGGCCTCCACGACCGGCTCCTCGTCCAGCGCCTCGATCACGAGATCGACGTCGTCCTCCGTGGCGGTCGCGGCGGCCGGTACTGCCTCGACCTCGTCCTCCTCCTCTTCATCAGCGAGATGTGCATAATCCGCGATCGAGAAGCTGGACCACGACGGATCGACCCGCGCCCGCTCCGGCCGCGGCGTCGAGGGGACGACGGGCTTCGGCTCCGGGGTGAGGAAGCGCGACGCGAGGGAGTGGGTCGGCGCCGCTTCGCTTGTCTGCGGCCGACGCCCCGAGCGCGTCGTGACGACCCACTCCGCCCCATCGACGGTCTCGAACCCAAAGACATCCGGGTTGTCGCGGAGCGCCTGGGCGACATCGTCCGGCGAGGCACTGGCCTGAGCACCGAGGAACGCGTTCAGAGCGTCGAGCGGAACGCGAATCGGCGCATTTTCGGACATGAACATGCCCCGGCCGCGCAGAACATCGAAGGCCTGCGCCGCGAGCTTTTGCGAATTGGCCGAGCCCGAGAAGTGGATGCTCTGCGTTTCCTGATCGGCCACCATGCCTGAACGTTCTCCTTGTGAGGGGGTAAAGAATGAACAATGAATCTTGCGCACACGGCGTCACCGCACGCGCACCGAGGGTCGCCGGGCACCGCGACGGTCAGGAATGGCCTGTTCGCTGCTTGAGGGCATCGACGAGCTGCTGGGTTGTCACGGGCGAGGATGCATTACGCAGGAGGGTGAGCAGAAACGTCACATCTTCGTCGGTGAGCTGAAGTGGTTGTCGTTGCTGGGCCATGCGAGTCGGTATCTCCTTGAACACGGGCGCAGGGGCAGGAAGAAAGGCTGGGGGACGCGCCCCTCACCCAAACTTCCAGAGTATAGAGGATTGCGCCACTGCCGTGCCGCGCAGATGGCCCGACGGTGGCAGGGTTGCACAACGCGGTGACGCCGCGCCGCGCAGGCCACGTTCGCCGTAGAATGGAACGATGATCCGGTCCCGCAGCGGTCCTGCTTCGACGAGAAGCGCTCCTCCCCGGGCCACTCCCTCCGAGCACAACGGCAACACACGTCCGGAATCGTCTTTGCAGCGACGCGTCATGCGTACAGAAACGGCTACTCAACAGGTGTCTTCGTCGCTCTCGCCCCTCGCCGTCCTCAAGAACCGGCCACTGATGATCGTGGCCAGTGGCCATTTCACTGTGGATATGTACAGCGGCATGATTCCGGTGCTCTTTCCCGCGATGATGGCCTCCTACGGCATCTCGCTGGGCCAGGTTGGGCTCGTCGCCCTCGCCTACACCGGTTGCTCGTCGGTCTCACAGCCGGTGTTCGGGATGATCGCCGACCGCTTTGGCACGCGCTTCATCGGGTTCACGCAGATGTGGTCGGCCCTGCTCTTCGCTACGATCGGGTTCGCGCCGTCGTTCGGGATGCTCGTGCTGCTGGCGGGTCTCGCCGGGTTCGGCTCGGGGGCCTTCCATCCGATGGGCGCGATGAACGCGAGCGCGGTGATCAAACCCGGGCAGGGCAACGTGTCGATGTCCGTTTATGTCTCCGGCGGCACGATCGGCTTCGCGCTCGGGCCGCTCATCGGGGCCGGGCTCGTCGCCCTCTTCGGACTCCACGGGACGATCGTGATGGTGATACCCGGCTTGCTGATCGGCGGCTGGCTCCTCGTGGCCATGCGCGACGTCGCCGTGGTCGGACGCCGGCACCGGGCGCTGGATCCCGGCGCAAGGAGGCACGCGGCGGCCGCTGTCCCGCTGGGCATGGTCGCCATCGTCGTGGCGGTGATGATGCTGCGTCAGATCCCGGTGGTCGGCGTGGAATCGTTCCTTCCTGCATGGTACGCGGATCTCGGCTACAGCTCCGCCTTCTACAGCACCCTGGCGACGACCATCGTGCTCGCCAGCGCGGCGGGCGCGCTCGGCATCGGGAACTTCGCGGACCGCTACGGCCGCCGCGCCGTGATGCTCGTGACGATGACGCTCACGATTCCGGCGGTGTGGGCCTTCATCACCTTTCCGGGCCCCTGGGGCTTTGTCACCGGCGCCCTGATCGGCTTCCTCGCCGCCTCGACCGCGCCGCTGCTCCTGCTCATGGCCCAGCAGCTGATGAAGGGCCACGCAGGCATGGCCTCCGGTCTCATTCTCGGCTTGGGATTCGTGGCAGGGGGAATCGCCACGCCGATCCTGGGGGCGATCGCCGACGCGACAAGCCTGACGACCGCCCTGTACACCCTGCTGGGTGTCGTGGCGCTCTCGATCGCGGTGGTCTGGTTCCTTCCCACGGAAGAACAGGTGCGGGAGATCGCCGAGCGGGATGAGCCACCGGCGCCGGCGCTTCCGGTGCAGGGAGCCAGGGCGGAGCAATCCGCCTGACCGCAGCCCCGGAGCTGAACAGCCCCCATTCCTGCCATCCGGCGCTTCGCCACGCGGGATTCTTCGAGTAGCTTAGCAGTCTGTCTCCAATGAACTGCCATATGCCTGTCATCCTGAATGGAATGAAGGATCCCCGTGCGAAGCACAACCACTCGACGGCGCAGCCGTTGCCTCGGTGCCAGCTTCAATGTCGGGCTGCGCCCGATGCGCTCTCGCTGCGCTGCGCGCGGGGATTCTTCTCGTTGCCGATCCACCCGGAGGCCCGGAAAGTCCTCGCTGCGCTGCGCGCGGGGATTCTTCGCTTTGCTCAGAATGACGGGGAGGAGACTTTTCAACATAGACAATCCGCTCACGATGGTAGGCAAGAGAGCAGCGGCGTTCTCCAAATGACTCATTCGTTGCTCTTTCCGTATACGTTGGTATACATCGTGCGTCGGAGACTGTACGAACCGGGGTTCGGATCGTATCGGCACACGTACGGAAAGGTGACGGCCATGTTTGACAAGATCAAGGAAACGTTGACCGGCGCAACCGACTCGACCACCAACGCCGGTGCCGGGGCATATGCTGCCTATCTCAAGGGTATCGACTTTCCGATCTCGAAATCGCAACTTCTCGACCAGCTCCAGCAGAACGGGGCGGACGAAGCGATCATCGAACATGTCCGCTTGCGCTCCCAGGACCACTTCGATCGCGCCGAGGATGTCTTCCAATCACTCTTCTAGGCGATCTTCACGATCTCGACCGCGCTCAATTCCTGAGCTTCCGCCGCATTGACAGATCGGACGAGGCCACTATTCTCTCAATATGTGACGTCGTTTCGCACCACTCCGCGCGGGCTGGTGGGCGTCGTCGGCAGCAGGGAGAAGACATGTTCGACAAGATCAAGGAAGCGGTCAGCAGTGCGCTAGGGGACGATGACGCGGCCAAGGTCGAGGAAGCGGCGAAGCAAGCCAGCGACACCGTCGCTGAAGTCCGGGATTCCGCCAACAAGGCCATCTCGGACGCAACGAGTGGCGGCATCTCCGCCGCCTCGCTGAAGACAGCCGCGGGCGACCTGGGCGGGTTGAGCGATACGCTGAAGGCACAGACGAGTGAGCTCAGCGGGCTCGCCGCGGAACTCGGCAGCATCGGAGACCTGAAGGAGCTCGTATCCGGGCTCAGCTTCCCGATCCAGAAGGATCAGGTGATCGCCAAGCTGCAGGAGAGCGGTGCAGTCGACAAGATCACCGCGCTCGTGAAGGCTCACGCTGGCGATGTGTTCAACAATCCGGAAGAGCTTCTCGGCACGCTCAAGGGCCTGACGAAGTAACGCCGCGTTCTCGAGCCGAATGAATCACGACGACAACTCCTGCCCGATATGGGCAGGAGTTTTCACGCCCGCCGCCCGGGGCGAACCGGTATACTTGCAGGTGCTATGGTAACGCTCGAACGCCCTGATTTCTCAACTCGACTCTCCGCTCTCGCCCAGGCTCCCGGCGTCTATCTCATGAAAGACGCGGAGGGCACGATCATCTATGTCGGCAAGGCAATCGCCCTCCGCAACCGCGTGCGCTCCTACTTCCAGTCGCAGCGCCACAAGGACCCGAAAACGCGCGAGCTCGTCTCGCACATCGCCGACTTCGACGTCATCCGCACGGATACGGCGACGGAAGCACTCATTCTCGAAAACGAGCTGATCAAGAAGTATCAGCCGAAATACAACATCATGCTGAAGGACAGCAAGACCTACCCCTACATTCGGATCACGAATGAGGAGTGGCCGCGCGTCATCAGCACCCGGCAGATCGTCAAGGATGGCAGCCGCTATTTCGGCCCCTACACCTCGGCCGGCTCCGCCTACAAGACGATCAACCTCCTGAACCGGCTCTTCCCCTATCGCAAGTGCGACAAGAAGATCACCGGTCACGACGAGGTCTGCCTCTACTACCACATGCACCAGTGCACCGCTCCGTGCATCTCCGCGGTCGACCGCGAGACGTACATGAAGGCCGTGGACAGTGCCGCGCTCTTCCTCTCCGGCCGAGGCGAGGAGATCGTGGGCGATCTGCAGGCGGAGATGGAACAGGCCGCCGATGCCTGGAACTTCGAGCGCGCCGGTGAGGTCCGCGACCGGCTGCAGGCGGTGACCCATGTGCTCGAAAGGCAAAAGATCGTCTCGTCGCAGGGCACCAATGCCGACATCATCGCCGTCGCCCAGGGTGCCGGGGGTGATGCCGGCGTGCAGGTCGGCTTCCTGCGCAACGGCAAGATCATCGGCTCCGAGTTCTTCTCGATGCAGGCGATGGTGAACGATTCGCCGGAGGAGATCGTCTCCGGTTTCATCACGCAGTTCTACGAGGGAGCGGCGATCGTACCGCCGCTGCTGATCCTCCAGCACACCCTGCCCGCCGCCGAGCTCGAGATGATCACGGCCTGGCTGCAGGATCGCCGCGAGGGGAAAGTCACCATCCATGTCCCGCAGCGCGGCGACAAGCGCGGGCTCGTCGAGATGGTCGCCAAGAGCGCAGACGAGAACCTGGAGCAGTCGCGCCTGAAGTTCCTGTCCGACGAGATGAAGACGACCGCAGCCCTGACCGAGCTGGCGAACGCGCTCGACCTGCCGCGGATGCCACGTCGCATCGAGTGTTATGACAACTCGAATATCCAGGGCACGAACCCGGTCGCCAGCATGGTGGTCTTCGAGGATGGCAAGCCGGCCAAGAAGGAGTACCGGCGCTTCAATATCAAGACGGTTGTCGGCGCCAACGACTTCGCGTCCATGACCGAGATCATCTCCCGCCGGTTCCGCCGCGCGGCCGAAGCCGACGAGGAGGAGCAGGGTAAGTGGACCACGCTCCCCGATCTGGTGATCATTGACGGCGGCAAGGGGCAGCTCAACGCGGCGATCGAGGGTCTGGAGGCGGTCGGCATGGACGTGCCGATCTGCGGCCTGGCCAAGGAGAACGAGGAGATCTTCCTGCCTGGCCGCCCCGACCCGATCCTCCTGCCGCGCGATTCCCAGGCGCTCTATCTCGTCCAGCGCGTGCGGGACGAGGCACACCGCTTCGCGATCACCTTCCATCGCGCCAAGCGGTCGAAGTCGGCGTTCAAGTCGGGTCTGGACGATGTACCGGGCGTCGGGCCGAAGCGCAAGAAGGCCCTCATTCGGGCCTTCGGATCGGTGAAGGCGATCCGGGAAGCGTCCGTCGAGGAGTTGATGACCGTGGAAGGCGTGAACGCCAAGGTCGCCGAGCAGATCAAGGCGTCGCTCTAGCATCTTCGCCGCAGATGGTGATTGCCGGCAGGTATGAGACGTGCGGTTGACATGGCCGCCCGACGAGTGGGTAGAAGGAACACTGCATGACATTTCTCCGGCTTGAGGAGCCACGTGCCCTGGAGCAGGCGATCTCATCCCTCCAGCATGGCGGGGTCGTCGCCTATCCAACCGATACCGTCTATGGCATCGGCGCCTCGCTGCAGTTTCCGGAGAGTCTGCGCCGAATCTTCGAGATCAAGGGACGTCGCCGGGAGCAGACGTTGCCGGTGCTGCTCGCGTCGTCCGAAGACCTGCACAAGGTGTCGCCGGGCGTCGATCCCCGCCTGCTCACCCTCGCGAGCCGCTACTGGCCGGGACCGTTGACGGTCGCCGTTCCGGCCCGGCCCGGGCTCCCGGCTGATGTAGTGGCCCCGGATGGCACCGTCGGTGTCCGGGTGCCCGCCCATTCGGTGGCGCTCACCCTCGCGCGGCGATGCGGCGGCGCCCTGGCCACGACCAGCGCGAATATCTCGGGCTATCCGCCAGCGCAGTCGGCTGAGGAGATCGCGGAACCCGTCCAGCAGACGGTCGATATCGTCCTCGATGGCGGCATCTCGCGCGGGGGCACGGCCTCGACCGTGATTCGACAGGAAGGTGCTACCATCTCCATCATCCGGGAAGGTGCGATCACCGCCTCGGAACTCCAGGATGCATGGCGCGAGATCGTCGATACGCATGGAGCATCCACACCCGCGAGCGACGCATTGCCGCAGGGCGGGTCGGCACCACACGAACAATCGCGCGGCTGATGGCTCCGGGAGGTACGGACTGTCAGTTCACGTTGGGGGCATGATCGGTACATGAGTCAGGACGACCAGTCGCGGCGCGTGCGAGCGCGGAATGCATCGACCGATGCGAATGCGCGTGAGCGCAGCGCGCAGCCGCCGCCAGAACCGGTGGAGGCGCCGCAGCCAGATACGCACAAGATCTTCGGCTTGGGCATCGCCACGGCGGAGACCCGCCAGCCAGCCTACGGTCAGGGTGTCGTGGTCAGCCTGCTGGTCGCGGCCGGGCTGCTGCTGCTCGCGATCATCGCGATCGGCGATGGCGAGCAATCCGACCCGCCGGTGCTCGAGCACACGGACGCCCTGTTCTGGATCATCAGTATCGTCGTGATGCTGATCGCTGCCGGGGGCGCACAGTTCGCGGAACGCACCGCCTCGCTGGCTGCGGAAAGCGTCGGGCAGGTGCGCACGCGGACATCGATGGCGACCGCGTGGTCGGTGCCCTTCGCGGCGACCTTTGCCGCGATCATGCTGGTGGGGACGTATCACAACCGCCCCATGCTGGTCATCGGCCCGCTGATCGCGTTCCTGGGCATCGCCGGTGCGCTGCTCTCGCGCGATCTACTCGATGAGCTCGACGAGCAATCGAGCCGGGTCGCCTCGACGATTCACACGCTCGTCGTCCATGCCGTGGCTTTTCTCGGATTCAGCGCGATCTACCTGAACAAGCTCGATAGCTGGATATCGGCGCCGATGACCGGTATCCTCGGCGGCATCCTCATTCTCGAAACGCTGGAGCGTGGCGGGGCAAAACCGCCGCAGCGCCTCTTCTACGCGATCCTGGGCGGCTGGGCGCTTGCCTCCGTCACCATCGCGCTCAACTGGTGGCCAACGTACGGCTGGACCGGTGGAGCCGTGCTGCTGGCGGTCTTCTACGCGATCGCAGGGCTCCTGCTCGTGCAGACGCAGCGGTCCCATGTCGAACGGCGCGACCTGATCGAGTTCGGGGGCGTCGGCGGCCTCGCCCTGCTGATTCTCGCGCTCATGTCCTAGCAATCAGACGACGGCACAACGCTCCCGCGGCAACAGCATCCCCTACGAAAGATGGCAGGGACGGAGTGGAGCGCGGTTGTCGGCAACGCATCGGCCATCGCGCACGTCCCTTGGCCCCTACCAGCGAGAAGATTCATGTCCCAGCAACCTCCCGACATGCCAGCAAATGTCAGAAGCATCGACCAGAAGCGAGCCCAGAAGGCTTCCGCCAAGGATGAGCTCTACAATCTCCTCTCCCAGATCGACGAACTCGAAGATGCGCTTGAGACCATGGATGAGCACGGCGTTCGCACGCGAGAGGAGCTGGAAGCCCTGATCGGCGAGTTCGAACGCCGTGCCGAAGAGCTCGATCCCGGGAGATAGGTCGCAGGCAGTGCCACATGACTGACAACACGATGGACCTGTTCGAGGCAAACCGCCAGCGCCAGCTCGCGAGCCGGGCGCCGCTGGCGACGCGTATGCGGCCGCGCTCGCTCGATGAGCTGGTCGGGCAGCAGCACATCCTCGGACCGAACACCCTGCTCCGGAAGGCGATCGAGGCCGACCGGCTCTCCTCGCTGATCCTGTGGGGGCCGCCGGGCGCCGGCAAGACGACCCTGGCCCGGATCATCGCGACCACGACGCGCGCATCGTTCGATGCGGTCAGCGCGGTCACGTCCGGCGTCGCGGAGCTCCGGCGCGCGATCTCCGCCGCCCAGGACCGGCTCGGCATGCGCGGCGAGCGCACCGTCCTCTTCATCGATGAGATTCATCGCTTCAACAAGGCCCAGCAGGACGCCATCCTGCCACACGTCGAGGACGGCACGGTGATCCTGATCGGGGCGACGACCGAGAACCCGTCGTTCGAGGTGAATGCTCCCCTCCTCTCGCGTTCGCGCGTCGTGACGTTACAGGCGCTCTCCGACGAGGACATCAAGCTGATCGCGCGGCGGGCGCTTGCCGACCGCGAGCGCGGGCTCGGCAACGACGAACTCACGGTCGATGACGACGCCCTCGACCTGCTCGCCAACATGGCGAACGGCGACGCCCGGTTTGCCCTGAACACGCTTGAGCTCGCGTCTGCCGGTGTCGATGACGACCGGCGCATCACCGAGAGCCTGGTGCAGGAAGCCGCACAGCGCCGGGCCGCGACCTATGACAAGGGCGGCGATGACCACTACGATGCGATCTCCGCGCTCCACAAGACGCTTCGCGGCTCGGACGCCGACGCCGCGATCTACTGGCTGGCCCGAATGTTGGAGCGAGGCGATGACCCACTGTATGTGGCGCGCCGGCTGGTGCGCTTCGCCTCGGAAGATGTCGGGCTGGCCGACCCGCAGGCACTCGAGCTCGCGATGGCCGCGCAGCAGGCCGTCCATTTCATCGGCATGCCGGAGGGAGCGCTCGCGCTCGCCGAGCTAACCGTCTACCTGGCGCTGGCACCCAAGAGCAATGCCGTCTACCGTGCCTACGGCGAAGCGCGGGCCGATGTCGAGAAAACGCGCAACGATCCGGTGCCGATGCATCTGCGTAATGCGCCGACCCGGTTGATGAAGGACGAGGGCTACGGCAAGGGGTACAAATACGCGCACGATTTCGAGGAGGGCATCGTCGGGCAGCAGAATCTGCCGGAGAACATCGATGGCCGGCGCTACTACACACCGACTGATCGCGGGTTCGAGCGCGACCTGACGCGGCGGATGGCACGCATCCGCGAGATCTACGCGCAGACGTCCGACCGGCCCCAGCCGAAGAAGGGTTAGAGCCGAAATCGAAACCGTAGCGGCCGACCTCGTGTCGGCCATCGGCCGCAGGCCGATATTGGGAGCCGATATCCGGCTTCGCCGGATGGGTCAGACCAGCTGACCCGCTCCGGATTGTCGCCACCATTTCGAATTCCGCTGTAGGATCGAGCACACCGGTCTCCCGTCCTTTCGGGCCTCCCCCCGTCATTTCGAGCGCAGTCGAGAAATCCCTCCAAAGCGGCGCGTCCGGTGCCAGTGTGCTGGTACAGACACGATAGATAAACGTGATTTCTCGAAACGTCCACCAGAAGAGATTTCTCGACTGCGCTCGAAATGACAAGAAAATGAGGCGTCTCGACGTCCACGGACCTGAAGACAACCGTTCTTTGCGGTCACCATTCACCGAATTCCACCAGGAGCAAGCTGTTCTCATGACCCACACGATTCCGATGCGTCGCTCCTATGGCCGCGAGACAGATGGATTACGACCGATCTCGATTGCCCCGCATGCGCTGCCGTACGCCGAGGGCTCCGCGTATGTGAAGATCGGTGATACGCACGTCATTTGCTCGGCAACGGTGGAAGAATCCGTTCCCCGCTGGATGAAGGGCAAGGGGCGGGGGTGGGTCACGGCGGAGTACTCGATGCTCCCCCGGTCCACCAAGGAGCGGACCCGGCGCGAGGCCGTCGAGGGGCAGCAGAAGGGCCGCACGATCGAGATCCAGCGGCTGATCGGCCGCTCTCTGCGGGCCGTCACCGACCTTGAGGCGCTCGGGGAGCGGCAGATCGTTATTGACTGCGACGTCATCCGCGCCGATGGCGGGACGCGCTGCGCCGCGATTACCGGTGGTTATGTCGCGCTGGCGCTGGCCTGCAAGCGAATGATGGACGAGCGAAGACTGCGGAAATACCCGCTCAAGGCGGCCGTGGCGGCCGTAAGCGTGGGCGTGCTCCGTGGTGTCCCGATGCTCGATCTCGATTACAGCGAGGATTCGAAGGCCGACGTCGACGCCAACATCGTCATGACGGACCAGAACGCCTTCGTGGAGATTCAGGGCACCGCCGAGCAGGAGCCGTTCAGCCCTGCCATGCTCGACCTGCTCCTCGTCCTGGCGAGCACCGGTCTCGACCACATCTTCGCCGCGCAACGCGCCGCGATCGATGGAACGGCCTGAGCTACTCCATGCATATCGCGATGCCGCCGCTTCCGGTTGCCCACTCGGTACTCGCACCGGACGGCATCGCGGCACTCGTCGACGCGCGGTACGATCTCGCGCCGGTGACATGCTCCACGCTGCTTCGCTCCTATGCGAACGAGGTCTATGCGGTCCGGACACGGGATGGCGAAGGCTTCCTCTTCAAGCTCTTTCGCCGGGAGTGGCGGAACACGGCCGATGTCCGCTGGGAAGCGGATCTGCAACACCATCTGATCGCATGCGGGTGCCCGGTCAGCGAGCCCGTCGCGTTGCGTGACGGTGAGCCCGTGATCGAGATTCCAGCACCCGAGGGGACGCGGGCGGGCCTGCTCCTGCGCGAACTCGCCGGCCACAAGCCAGCCAGGCCCTTTACAGATGACCTCTACTTCCGGCATGGCGCGTCGATCGCGACGATGCACACGGCGATGGACAGCATGCCCATGGACGGGGCTGGCAGCGAACGCATCTATGACGTGGAAACCCTGATCGATCGGCCACTCGACGCGATCCGGCGAGCGTGCGGAACGTCTTCGTCAACAGCGGAGGCGGCGCGCATCGCCCACGCGCTGCGTCATGAACTGGAACGCGCCCAGTCCGCTGCAGACTGTGGCATCTGCCATGGCGACGCCACGATGGACAACATCCACGTCCTGCCGGATGGCCGCCATGCCTTTTTCGACTTCGACCTGGCCGGCTATTGTTGGCGGGCGCTTGACCTCTGCGCGATCTATCGGTGGGCACGGCGCGATCCCGCTGCCCGCTCGTTCTGGCCGGCATTCCTCGCAGGCTATCGTTCCCAGCGACACGTCGGCGAGGCAGACATCGCCCTGCTGCCGGTCGTGGCAGGTGCCTGGGAGTTGTGGGATATCGGGCATGAGCTTGAGAACTGGGCCAGGTGGAGCGGATCGTGGCGATTGACGCCTGCGACGCTCGATGAGCGGATCGCACGCCTCTCGACCTGGAACGCATCATGAATTGAACGTCAGTCCTCTCGTCATTTCGAGCGAAGTCGAGAAATCTCCCCAAAGCGGCGTGTCAGCGGATGCAACCCTCCGGCCCCGGTTCATGGCGACGGGGGCACCAGAGAGCGCGCCAGATCTGAGAGATTTCTCGACAAGCTCGGAATGACGGAAAGGGAGCCGCTGCTGGCGAGACGACAGCCTGAGTTCTCGCGGCATGTGGGTGCCCGCAATGAGGAGCGTCAGAGGTCGAGGGCGATGTCGATCAGCGCCTGTTTGACGGCGTTCGTGGCGTCCGCCGAGACCGCGCTGATCCGCAGGTGATTGGGAAGCTCCGGATTCGTGACGGGAAAGACGTCGATACCGCGTGCCGCGAGCCGCGGCACGAAGAACTCGTTGCTTCCGCGCTCGATCCGGCAGAGCAGGAAATTCGACCACGAGGGATAGGGCGGGCTGATCATGCTCAGCTTGCGGATCTGCCGGAAGAGCCGCCCCTTCTCGACCATCACGTGGCGCACCGTCGCCTGCACGGTCGCGTTGTCGGCCAACGCGGCCAGCGCCGCCACGATCGGCAGCCGCGCGATGCCAGACGGACGGCCGAACTGCTCGATGGCACGCGCCACTGACGGCGGCGCGATCGCCCATGCCAGCGGTAGCGCGGGCAGGCCGGCCCACGTCTCGAAGGTCTGCAGGACAACCAGGTTCTCGAATTCCCGGGCGAGTTGCAGGATGCTGCGCGAGCTATAGGCCGCGTGCCGCTCGTCGATCACGGCGTAGGCGCACTGTCGGCTCAGGCGCACGACCTCGTGCACGGAGATGGCGGTGCCCGTCGGATCGTTGGGCGACATCACCAGTGCCGTCGCACCGCGCGGCAGGCTCGTGCCGCCGGCCGTCACGGGGATCGAGAAACCCTCACCGCGAGGAATCTGCTCGATCTGGCTGGCATGCTGGCCAAGCCACTGCACGATCGCCGTGTCTGTTGGCGGAAAGACCAAAAGCGGCCCCTGCTCGCCGCGCCAGGCCGCGATCATCGCGTACAGCTCGTCGATCCCGTTCGCCAGCGCCACCCACGAGGCCGGAACCCCGGCTCGCGCCCCGAGCGCCATCCGCAGGCGGCCTTCCAACTCGACCGCTGGATCGATCCAGTGATCGGCGTTCGCTATCGCATCGAGTACACGATCGGTGGGCCCAAACGGGTTTGCGAGCAGATCGAGGCGGATCCGGGGCGGCGATCGGCGCTCCTCGCCGATCAGGCTCTGGTCGTTGAAACGCGAGGTCATCGGGCGCGAGCTCCTGGGTCTCTATTGTCACTGGAGGACACGGTGACAGGGTCGAGGCGAATCGAGAGATCGGGCACGGTCTCGATCCGCTTGCCGCGCTCGACATCGTAGACCATGATGCCGCCCGTCACCTGCATCGCCACGTTGCGTACCGGGGTGCCACCGGGGGTGCGTCCGAACTGGTTGCCAAGATGCGCGTGCCCGTGGATGACGAGATCGACGTTGTGCTCGTCGATTACCCGTCCCAGCAGCGAGTTGCCGAGCATCCAGTATTTCAGCACCGGCTCCCCACCGAGGGTCGAGGTCGTCGGCGCGTAGTGCATGAGCACGATGATGGCATCGAGACGCTGCCGATCGAGCGAGAGCAGCGCGGCCTCGAGCCGATTCGCTTCGCGACGCGCGCGCATGCCGACGGCCTTGCTGAGCCGGGCGCCCGGAACGTGCGGATCCTCCTCCGGCCAGAACCCGCCGCCATACCCGCCGACCCCCGCGAACCCCACGCGCTTCCCATCGGGCAACTGGTGGACGAAGGCGTCGCCATCGAGCAGCGTGATTCCGGCGGATTCGATCAGCTTGCGGAACGCGACCCGGCGCGGCCCGCGGCGATCGTGATTGCCGAGCACTGCAGCCTTCGGAATCGCGATGTCCCCAAGCAGGGAGACGGCGAGCTCCGCTTCCGGCAATCGCCCACCTTCCGTGATATCACCGGCAATCACGAGCAGGTCGACCTGCGGCGCGACCTCCTGGAGGGCAGCCGCAACGCCGGGAGGTGCTTCGTCCCGCACATGCAGGTCACCGATCGCCGCGATCCGGATCGCGCGCTTCCCGGTGGATGTGGTGGATGTGGATTCAGCCGGAACACCGGCCTGGCACTCATTCTCGATCACGTTCACCTGCGACTCTGCCGTACCTTCCAACGTCAACTGAACCGCTGTTCCCAAGTCTACCGCAGCCTCCGACCCTGCCCGCGCTGGACCAGCGGGCATGATGCGGGCACCGGTGGTGCGCTCTGGCGGTGTCACCCTATACTGGAGCGTGCCGCCGCACCGATGAGACCGCGCCCCGAGCCGGTCGTCCCTGCGCCGCACCTGCAATTGCTGGAAACCTTCGTTCTCATCCCGGATGGATTGTGTGATTCCGAGACCAAGTTCCTCTGCGCCAGACGAACGCGGCAAGATGCCGCACGCATCGTCGTTCGCCCTGATCGTGGTGTTGGCCGTGGTCCTGGCATTCCCGGGGGTGCGCGTCGTGCAGCACGCCCTGCCCACAGCCAGCACGCCGACATCCCTGCCAGCCGTTGACGTCGCTGCGGCCGCGCCATCAGCGGCCGAGACACCCGATGTCGTGGCCGCCGCGCCCCAGCAGGCGCCAGCCAGCGACCAGGCCCAGCGCGGCATCGCACCCCCCGAGGTCAGCGCGGAGGCGGTCTACGCCATGGACCTGCAATCGGGCACCGTTCTCTACAACAAGAACGCCGATGAGCGGCGGCCGATCGCCAGCATCACGAAGGTGATCACGGCGCTCGTCACCGTGAAGCATGTCTCGCTCGATGAGCAGGTCACGATCATCGACAGCGATCTGCTCGATCCCAACTCGCCGTTCACCAAGATGGGACTGCGATCCGGAGATACGCTGCGGGTGGTGGATCTCCTGCAAGGGCTGCTGATCCCGTCGGGCGGAGACGCCGCCAAGGCGCTCGCGCGGTATGTCGGCAGCAAGCTCAGCGGCAGCGACGATCCCGCGACGGCAACCACTGCCTTCATCGACGAGATGAACGCCTACGCCCAGAGCCTCGGCCTGAAGGACAGCTATTTCACCGATCCGGACGGCGAGGACGACTCCTCGGCATTCTCATCCGCACACGACGTGACGATTCTCGGCGGCGAGCTGATGAAGAACGCCGATCTCGCGTGGATCGTGAATCAGCCCAACTACACCATTCCCTCGCAGCTTGGCGAGCCCTACCAGCAGAACAATACGAATTCGATGCTGGGGCAGGATGGGGTGATCGGCATCAAGACGGGCTCCACCGAGGGCGCCGGGGCCAGCCTGCTCCTGGCCCGTTCGGTGAATGGCGGCGAGAACACGGTCGTGATGGCGGTGCTGGGATCGACCCTCACCTACGACGACCAGAGCAACATCGTCGAGGACGATCGCTACACTGATTCCCAGACGATCTTCGCCGACATGGACGCGCGCTTCACCTGGACCTCGCTCGACGCGGTGGGCGATACCTTTCCGGGGCTCGCCGAGGAGATGGCGGTCTGGGACGTCGAATTGAAGGACCCGCCCGTAATGCCGATCGACCTCCGCAAGCAGGACAAGCCGAGCTACCAACTGGTGCTAGGTCCACCGACGGACGGCGGGAAGCAGGCGGGCTCGGTGTTGCTCTACTCCGGCGATACCGCGTTCGCCTCGGTTCCCGTTTTCCAGATCGGCGGCGATTCCGGGATCCTTGAGCCCCGATCGAACGCGCAGGTAGCCTAACTCATGCCCAACCAGAGAACACGCAGCGACAAGCCCACCACCACCGATATCCCGCCCGAAGGCGAACGATTGCAGCGGGTGCTCGCCAGCCGCGGCGTCGCCTCCCGCCGCGCATCGGAAGAGATGATCACGGCGGGCCGGATCGCGGTCAACGGTCAGACCGTGACAGAGCTCGGGACGCGGGTCGATCCGGTCCATGATGAAATCCGGGTCGATGGCAAAGTGCTGCGGGGGCAACGTCCCCGCTATATCCTGCTCAACAAGCCGAGCGGCTTCATCACCACCGTGCAGGACGAGCGCCAGCGCTGGACGGTCATGGACCTGATCGACGTACAGGAGCGGATCTACCCGGTCGGACGCCTCGACCGCGATACGCAGGGGCTGCTCCTGCTGACCAACGATGGCAACCTCGCCAATCGCGTCATGCATCCCCGCTATGGGCTGACGAAGGAATATCACGTCTTCACCACCACACGTCCGACCGCCGCGCAGTTGCAGAAGATACGGGATGGCATACGCATCTCGGGGCGTCTTGTCGTGCCCGACGAGTGCCGGCTGCTGCGCGAGACCGGTGATGGGATCGTCATCAAGGTCGTGCTGCATGAGGGCATCTATCACGTCGTGCGCCAGATGATGGCGACGGTCGGGATCGAGGTCGACCGGCTGCGCCGGGTACGGCTGGGTCCGCTCACGATCCAGGGTATCCCGTCCGGAAGCTGGCGCGACCTGACAGCGCCGGAGCTGCTGCAGCTCTTTGAAGCGGTTGGCCTGCCGATCGAGGATGCGGAGCGCGCAAACCGCACCCGGACAATGCGTACGACCCCGATGGGCGGCTTTCAGCACGGCGCGCGATCGAGCCTCCCCACGGAAGCGGCGCGGCCCGAGGCGCCCGTTGGCGGAGAGCGGCCCGCGCCATCCGAACCGGCGGGACGCGCGCGCGATCGCGAACGGTGGAAGCGGGAAGGACAAGGCGAGCGCATTCGGCGCCCCGCCCGCCGTGATTCGGCGGGTGGCGACACATCATCACGGAGATCACATGACGGACCTCGATCACCGCTGGGTAATCGCCATCGACGGACCCGGGGCCGCGGGTAAATCGACGGTTGCTCGCAAGCTGGCGGAGCAAACCGGCTCGCTCCTGTTCGACACGGGCGCGCTCTACCGCGCTGTGACGCTCGCGGCGCAGCGCACCGGCACCCCATTGGACGATGAGGCGGCCCTCGCCCAGCTTGCCTCCGGACTTCGGATCGAATTGCGGCCCCCCTCGGTCGAAGATGGCCGCCAGGCCGACGTCCTGCTCGACAGCGAGGATGTCACCTGGGCGATTCGCACGCCAGCCGTCGATGCGGACGTCTCCGAGGTCTCCGCGCATCCCGAGGTGCGGCGCGTGCTGCTCGATACCCAACGCACTATCGCCAATGGTGCCCACGTCGTGATGGTCGGGCGCGATATCGGCACGGTCGTGGCCCCGGACGCCGGGTTCAAGGTCTACCTCGATGCCAGCGTCGAGGAACGGGCCCGACGACGCCTGCTCGACCTGCAGGAGCGCGACCCTGATGCCACCTACCAGACGGTGCTGGAGGACCTCCGACGCCGGGACGAATACGACAGTGGCCGCGAGTCGGCGCCGCTGCGCGCCGCCGATGATGCCGTGATCGTGGAAACCGACGGCCGGACGATCGACGAGATCGTGACCGAGCTGAAGCAGGCCGTCGAGGCCGCACGCGCTGCCGAAGCTGCTCCGGGACCACAGGTGTGAGCGTCGAACCGCGCCGCGACCGCAGCCGCACCCGCGAGGAATTCGGCGACCTGCGGAAAGGCACGATGCAGGGTGGCGTCTTCCGGACGATCCGCGCGATCCTGCTGATGCTCTGTCGCCTGCTGATCGGGTTGAAGATCGAAGGGCTGGACAACATCCCGAAAACGGGCGGCGTCCTCGTCGTCGGCAACCACCTGCACAACGCCGATCCGGTGCTGATCGCCATCGCCTGCACGCGCCCCATCCACTACATGGGCAAGCGGGAGCTCTTCGAAGTCCCGGTGCTGCGCCGCATCATCCGGTTCGGCGGCACCTTTCCCATCGATCGCGGCCATCCGGACCGCTGGGCGATCCGTCGCTCGGAGGAGACGCTGCGGCAGGGGATCGCCCTCGGCATGTTCCCCGAGGGGACGCGCAGCAAGAGTGGCGCATTGAAAGAGGCCCTGCCCGGAGCCGGGCTGATCGGGCTGCGGGCCAACGCGCCAATCCTGCCGGTGGCGGTGATCGGGACGGAACGGCTGCCGTTCAACGGCAAGCGACCACCGATCGGCCGGAAGGCCGGCATTCGCGGGGCCCGGGTCGTCTTTGGCGAGCCGTTCACCCTGCCACGGGAGATCGACGGCAAGCGCCTCTCGGCCGCCGATGCGTCAGTCTTCATGATGCACAAGATCGCCGCACTGCTGCCCCCTGGCTATCGCGGCGTCTACGCCGACGAGGTACAGGCAGCCCAGGTCAAGGCTGAGTACGCCCAGCCATGAGTTCTCCTGCCGCTCTCGACAGCCGGGAAGAGGCGAGCGAGGCTCGGGCGCTCGCGGGAGCGATCGTGCTCATCACCGGCATCATGGCGGCGGGCAAGTCGACCGTCGCGCAGGCGCTCGCAGAGCGTTTGCCGGTCAGTGTCCATCTGCGCGGCGACCTCTTCCGGAAGATGATCGTCAATGGACGCGCTGAGGTCACGTCCGAGAACTGGGACGCCGCCGAACGGCAGCTCCACCTTCGTTACCGGCTCGCGACCACTGTTGCGCGGGAGTACGCCGCCGCGGGCTTCGCCGTGGTCTATCAGGACGTCATCCTGGGAGCCGACCTCGAACGGGTCGTTGCCCTGCTCGACCCCCGGCGCCAGCCGGTTCATGTCGTGGTGCTGGCGCCGTCCGCGGAGGTTGCCGCCGAGCGTGATGTCCGGCGGCCAAAGACGGGATATGGCGCGTGGACCGCCGCCGAGCTGGACGAGTCGCTCCGTAACGAAACGGCGCCCATCGGGCTGTGGCTCGACACCTCGGCGCTCACCGTCGAGGAAACGGTCGACGCGATTCTCACGCGGCTGCCCGACGCCCGGATGTGACGCCTCCAGCCTTATCAGGCGCCGCCAATCAACCGGTCGAGATATGGCCTTTCGGGCCATCGGTGCGACATATAGTCGCACCCTACGGATGGGAACCGATATCGCGGGTCGCACCGTACGAACAAGCGGAGCCGATATCGGTATAAGCCCCCTACTCCCGCTCGTCGATGGGCACCGAGAAGGTCAGCTCGTCGTCATCGAAGTCGAACCCGTCGTCAACGTCATCCAGGTCGAACTCGGCTTCCTCCTGGCGCGCCTTCTTCTCCAGACTCCGCCGGATCGCAGACGGTCGCCGCTGATCGTAGGATTTCTGCTCGTCGTCGTCCTGATCGCCCCAGACCATCTCGAAATCAGCGATGTGGACCGTGTCGTTGTCCTGAATACCCTGCCGCTGGAGCTCCTTCAGAATGCCCGCGCGGTCGAGCACGCGCTGGAAACGATCGGCAGACTCCCACTGGTCGAAATTCGTCATCTTCGCGAATCGCTCGATGCCGGTTCCGGTAATCACCCAGTGGTGCGCGGAGGGCCGGGAGACCTCCCACGCCCGGTCATTGATGTTGCCGATGGTGTAGACCCGGCGCTTCGGTCGCTCCGCGGCCTTCTTGCGCGCCTCTTCTTCCTGGAGGTAGATCTCGTGCAGCTCGGCGGCCACCGCGTTCAGCAGCTCCGGGGTGCCCTCGCCCGTCGCGGCCGAGATCTCGAAGACGCGATACCCTTCCGCGTCCAGCACCTCGTGCAGCCGGGGCAGGTTATCGCGCGCCTCGACCAGATCGACCTTGTTGAGCGCGACGACCATGGGTTTGCTGCTCATCTCCGGATCGAACGAGGAGATCTCGCTGTTGATGGTCCGGAAGTCCTCCAGCGGATCGCGCCCTTCGAGCCCGCCCGATGCATCCAGCACGTGGATGAGGACCTTGGTCCGGCGGACATGGCGCAGGAACTCGTGACCGAGCCCGGCGCCTTCCGCCGCGCCCTCGATCAACCCGGGGATATCGGCCATGACGAAGGTCTGACCGCCCCGGCCGCCGATCTCGACCACGCCCAGGTTTGGCTGAAGGGTCGTGAAGGGATAGTCGGCGATCTTCGGCTTTGCCCGCGTCGATGAGGCGAGCAGGGTCGACTTGCCCGCGTTCGGCAGGCCGACGAGCCCGACATCCGCGATGAGGCGAAGCTCCAACCGCAGCCAGTGTTCTTCACCGGGTTCGCCCAACTCGGCGATCCGCGGGGCCTGGCGCGTGGACGACTTGAAGTGAACGTTACCCAGACCGCCCTTGCCGCCTGTGGCGACCACGAACTCCTCGCCGGGATCGAGCAGGTCGGCGATCTGCTCGCCGGTCTCATCGAGGAAGACGACCGTTCCCTGCGGAACCTTGATGATTTCCGAGGCGCCCTTCTTGCCGTGCTTCTGGCGCCCGGCTCCGCCCTCGCCGTTCTTTGCCTCGTAGTGGTTGACGTACTGGAAGGGAAGCAGGCTGTTCAGGTTCTCGACGACGCGCAGGACGATATCGCCCCCACGCCCTCCGTCCCCGCCATCGGGGCCTCCCATCGGCGCGTACTTCTCGCGCCGGAACGACGCGGCGCCGTTACCGCCGTTCCCTGCCTTGACGAATATGCGTGCCTGATCGACGAGCACCGGGGTTTCTCCTTGGAATGCGTGACGAGGATGATTGTTGAAATCAAAAACTGCGGCCTCTCTGCCGCCAGGAACAGTATGACAGTATGCGTGATCGCCCTTATGCCGAGCGCTTCCCGGGCGATGTCCGGGCCAGAATGTCCCGTGCTTTCCGGTGTCGTGAGCCGGGCCACCAACCCGTCATTCAGGCAGGGCTTCGGGGGTCCGCCCCGACGACACTGGAGCGGACACGGTCCCGTGATGGGGCCTCCACCGGGTCGCACCCCTGGATATCGATCTTCGATCGATCGGGGCGATATGCAGTCGCACCCTACGGATGTGAATCGATACGCCCCAGATATATGCGTTCACAGGGAGAGAGGACGGTTGACGACATCGGAGCGTCAGCGATATCACTCTTCGAGGTAATCTCGTAGCATCTGGGCGCGGCTCGGCTGCCGTAGCTTGCGCAGCGCCTTGGCCTCGATCTGGCGAATCCGCTCGCGGGTGACGCCAAAGTGACGCCCGACCTCTTCCAGCGTGCGCGTGCGACCGTCATCGAGTCCATACCGCATGTAGAGAACATCCTTCTCCCGGTCGGAGAGCGTCTTCAGCACGTCTTCCACCTGCTCGCGCAGGAGTTGGCGGCTGGCGGCATCCGCCGGTGCTGGCATCGACTGATCTTCGATGAAGTCGCCGAGATTGCTGTCCTCTTCCTCGCCGATCGGCGTTTCGAGACTGACCGGATCCTGGCTGATCTTCAACACCTCGCGCACGCGGTCGGGTGTCATCTCCATCACCGCCGCCAGCTCCTCGGTCGTAGGTTCGCGCCCGAGCTCCTGCTGCATCTGGCGGCTTGTCCGGATCAGCCGGTTGATCGTCTCGACCATGTGCACAGGGATGCGGATCGTCCGCGCCTGGTCGGCGATCGCGCGGGTGATCGCCTGGCGAATCCACCAGGTCGCGTAGGTGCTGAACTTGAAGCCCTTGTGATACTGGAACTTCTCCACAGCGCGGATCAGGCCGAGATTGCCCTCCTGGATCAGGTCCAGCATGGTCATGCCGCGCCCGACGTACTTCTTGGCAACCGAGACGACCAGGCGCAGGTTGGCTTCGGTCAGGGCGACCTTGGCGCGGCGACCGGCCAGCTGCAGGTCGCGCCAGCGTCGCCGCTGCCGCGCCTCGCGCGCGACGAAGTAGGCACGTACATCCTCTTCGGCGGGCCAGTCCTCGGCAGCTTCGATCATCTGCCGGAGGGGTGTCGGCAGCAGATCCCACTCGACGGTACGCTGCCGCAACTGTTCTTCCAGTGCCTCAGCCGTCAACTCGAACTGGCTGCACGTCGCCTTGATCGCCTGATCGGGCTGACGCGTCATCGGCAACAGGTGCTGGAGCATCGCTCCCTTGGCTGGAAGCTCCTCCTCGCCGTGAATGGCCCGCCAGAAGCCGTGCGTGACCGTCCACCCGGCCTGAAGCGAGTGATAGACCGCCATGCCGATATCGGTCGCGGTGGGCTCGACCAGCCCCGCGCCGGACATCTGCTCCTCCAGCAGACTGAGGTAGTCGCTCCGCTCCATCGCGCGCGCCAGCTCGACCTCGCGCGCGGCCGAGAGCAGCGGGACGCGCCCGATCTCGCGCAGGTACATGCGCACCGGGTCGTCGAGGCTGATGCCCGCCAGGTCGCTCTCGGCGATCGCGGCCGACGTCACGTCGTTCATCATGTCGTCGGCGACGTCCGGATCCTCTTCCTCGAGGAGAAGCTCGGAATCCGGTTCCTCCTCGGAGTCGGTCGCGGGCGCTGCGCGGCGTGAGGATCCGGTGATCAGGCTGCTGAGTTCGGCCAAACGCCCTTCAAGGTCGTCGCTGTCTGAGACATCGGTGGAATTGCCCGGCAAGGACTCAATGATCGTCTCCAACGCGATCGAGCTTTCCTGATCAACGCCTGGCTGTCTCGCGTCATCACTCAAAGCGTTGACCCCTTTCGCACACGTGGTGGCGATCCCCGATCACGCAGATGCACGCATCTTCGAGAAGATGTCTCGTTCGATCGCCCTCTTCGAATCCGCCTGTCATGCAGAAATCGACGCCAGAACGGGAATCGGCTCCGTTCGGATAAATCGCAGGGCCGCCACAAGCCCTACGCGGGCGACCGTTCCCGCTCGACACATCGTGAATGATACGCGACGTTGATGCCGCCGCCGCGCCCAAATGTCAAGATCTGTGGAAGGTGATGCTGGCGGTAGCGGATTCCCAATTCGAAGCAAGGAACATACACCGAGATGCCGGGAAATGCAAACTTGAGGCCGCGCATTCGCGTGGGCGCGGGGCCACGTGTCACGCGAGAGACCACGAGGTGCCAAGCACCATCCCTGTCCCCGTCATTTCGAGCGAAGTCGAGAAATCTCTTTTCGTGGGAGCTTCGAGGAACAGTGCTCGCCTCCAGTTTCGTGCCACTCTGCTGATGCGAGACGTGCCGAATGAGAGATTTCTCGACAAGCTCAAATGACGACCAGTGGACTCGACGCTAGCTCACATCGAATTGCATCAGGTCGGCATACGTCTCCCGGCGGCGGATGAGCCGGCGCCCACCCTTCCCGACGAGGACAACAGCCGGGCGCGGCGCGAGATTGTAGTTGCTCGCCATCGCCAGGCAATAGGCGCCGGCCGCGGGAACGGCGAGCAGGTCTCCCGGCTCCAGACGCGGCAAGGAAATGTCCTCGATCAGCACGTCCCCTGATTCGCAGAACTTACCGGCGATCGTCACCGTCTCGGGCGCATCGTCCGCCTCCGGCTGACGGTTTGCGAGCGCCGCGCTGTAACGGGCACCGTAGAGCGAGGGTCGGATGTTGTCCGCCATCCCGCCATCGACCGAGACATACGTGCGAATGCCGGGAAGCGATTTCCGCGCACCGACGCTATAGAGAGCGACACCGGCCGGACCGGCGATCGCGCGTCCCGGCTCCACCGTGACCGTGGGGAGGGGCAATCCCCGTGCCTCACAGCCAGACCGGATCGCATCGCCAATCCGGGATGCCCAGGTTTCCAGCGGCAGCGGCTCGTCGCCAGCTTCATAGGCGATCCCGAATCCGCCGCCCGGCGAGAGATGCTCCATCTCCACCCCGTGCCTGTCGCGCATGGCAGCGGCGAAGGAGAGCAGTTCGTCGATCGCATCGAGCGTGGCTTCCGGATCGAAGAGCTGCGACCCCACATGGGCATGGTAACCCGCCAGCCGCAGGGTCGGAATCACCGCGATCCGCGCGACCGCGTCTTCCGCCTGGCCGTTGACGATCGGCAGGCCGAACTTCGAGTCAGCGAGACCGGTGCTGATCTTCTTGTGGGTGTGGACATCAACGCCGGGGTTGAGCCGCAGCAGGACGGTCAACGGCTCCGGGCAATCCCGCGTCAGCTCAGCGAGAAGATCGATCTCATGCTCGTTGTCGACCACGATCTTGCCGATGCCGGCGGCAATCGCCTCCTGGAGCTCGGGGCGGGTCTTGTTGTTGCCGTGCATCGAGATCTCACGCGCCGGCATGCCGGCGGCCAGTCCGAGGTAGAGCTCGCCGCCGGAGACCACGTCGAGCCCGAGTCCCTCCTCCCGGAGGAGACGCACGAGCGCGGTGGCAAGGAACGCCTTGCCCGCGTAGACAACACGGGACTTCGGGTACGCCGCGGCGAAGGCATCCACGAAGCGCCGGGCAGTGGTCCGCAGCGTCACTTCATCATAGATGTAGGTGGGGGTCCCGTATTCGCTGGCGATCGTGCTCAGGGAGACGCCCCCGATGATGAGCTCGCCGCGTGCGTTGCGGGTCGTCTCCAGCGGCCAGATCGCCGTGACGTCCTGCTGTTCGATGGTGTCGGTCATCGTGGTTCTCCGGCCCCTCGTGAAACGGCTGTGAAACGCAGACGTGTTGTCGCATTGTCCGTGTCCTCGCCCGCTCCCGCCGCGTGATCGGCCTCTGGCCGATGGTCGCCATCCTTCGACAGGCTCAGGACAAGCTCCTTGGTCGACCGCTACGGAGTGTCACTGCGGAGGCATTGTACGGCAACGAGGAGCGTCGCTGGCGACCGCGTGCTTGCCGCAGCGGGGCGCCTCGTGCCACGATACCGTGTCTGGAATCGTCCAGCCATCGAGAGCGCGCACGTCGGGAAAGCAAGGTCGAAACCAGTGAAGAGATCGGTGGCAAGTGGTAGCGATCCCGGGGAGGTCTCGGCCGGCGGGGCGACCGGCGAGATGGAACGCGGCGTCGCCTTCGGGGCGGGCGCCTATTTCCTCTGGGGCATCTTTCCCCTCTACTTCCACATCCTGGCACCGGCCAGCGCGCTGGAGATTCTCACCCACCGGATGATCTGGTCGCTTGTCTTCTGCGTCATCGCGTGGGCGATCCTGCGCGACTTGACATGGGTGCGCGATCTGACGAGCGTGCCGCACCGCATCCTGCTGCTGGCGGTCGCGGCGGCGGTCCTGGCCGTGAACTGGGGCGTCTATATCTACGCCGTGACGGTCAACAACGTGGTCGAGAGCTCACTCGGCTACTTCATCAACCCGCTCATGCTCGTGCTGATGGGCGTCTTCCTGCTCCGCGAGCGCCTGCGGCCGCTCCAATGGGCCGCGGTGGGAACCGGCGCACTCGCCGTCACGATCATCGCGGTCGATTACGGACGTCCGCCGTGGATCGCGCTGACGCTGGCGATCTCCTTCTCGATCTACGGGTTCATCAAGAAGCAGGTCGGCGGCAAGATCGGCGCGCTGGCAAGCATGACGACCGAGACGGTGGTGCTGGCCCCGTTCGCGATGGTCGTGCTGGTCTGGATGGAACTCAGCGGGCGCGGGACATTCACGGTCGACGCACCGTGGCATGGGCTTGGGCTGATGGGAACCGGCATCGTCACCGCGATCCCGCTCATCATGTTCGCCGCCGCCGCGCGGCGGGTGCCCCTGGCGACGATGGGGCTGCTCCAGTTCCTGGCGCCGATCCTGCAACTGCTGTGCGCCGTGGTCGTCCTTGGAGAGCACGTTCCTGTAACACGCTGGGTCGGCTTCGGCATGGTCTGGATCGCGCTCGTGCTGCTCACGTTCGACTCGGTTCGCGCCGCCAATGCGCGGGGACGGCTGAGGAGAACGGCGAGGGCCACCGTGGAGACGGCGTAGCACGCGGAGGCTGGTATACTTGGAGTTGACCCACGGTCGCACGTCGCTTGCGAGTGATGCTCCATCCACCAGCGTCCGCAATTGGGATAGCTCCAGGCACCAGTCGTTGATGTCAAGGAATTCGCAGGCGTGTTGATTCACCGACCCCAGTGACTATGGACCATACCCGGGGGCGCCCGCTCCTGGCTCGCTCGCACCGGCGGACCACCGCCCGTGCGACGCCGCTCCGTGTCACGTTTCCCGTGCTTCGCACCCACCCTGACGGATTCACACCATGCCTCCTTCCACTTCCACGATTTTGACCGTTTCCAACCTCGCCAAGACGTATATCACGGACGAGATCTTCACCGGCGTCACGTTCCAGATCCAGGAACGCGAGCATGTCGCGCTGGTCGGCGTCAATGGCGCCGGCAAGTCGACCGTGCTGCGCATCATCGCCGGGGTCGAGCATGCCAACGGCGGCGAGATCATCCGCGCCAACGGCCTCCGCGTCACTTACCTCTCGCAGGAGGCCAGGTTCACCAGCAATGGAACCGTACTGGACGAGGCCCGTGAGGCGTTCGCCCCGGTGCTCGCCGCCGCCGAGCGCATGCGCGAGATCGAGCGCGAGATGGAGACCGCCGGTGACGAGCTCGACGCCCTGCTGGAGGAATACGACCTCCTGCAGACGCGATTCGAGTCCGGCGGCGGCTACGATATCGAGCATCGCACCGAGGCCGTGCTCAACGGCCTCGGTTTCACGGAGGAGCAGTTCTCCGATCCGGTCGATCGCCTCAGCGGCGGCCAGAAGACGCGCGTCGCGCTGGCCAAGGCGCTCCTGGAAAGCCCCGATCTCCTGCTGCTCGACGAGCCGACCAACCACCTCGATCTCGACATGCTCGAATGGCTGGAGGGTTTCCTGCGCTCGTGGAACGGCGCCTGCCTGATCGTCTCCCACGACCGGTATTTCCTCGATCGGGTAACGACCCGCACGCTCGACCTCTCCTTCGGCCGGCTTGAGGATTACCCGGCGCCGTATGCCAAGTACCTGAAATTGCGCGAAGAACGCATGGCGCGGCGCATGAAGGAGTACGAGGAGCAGCAGGAGTACATCGCGCGGACGGAGGAGTTCATCCGGAAGTACGGCGCGGGCCAGCGCTACCGCGAGGCGCGGGGCCGCCAGAAGCAGCTCGACCGCCTGGAGCGATTGCCGCGGCCGCAGGAGCACTCGCGCATTCATCTGCGCCTGGGCAGCCCGGTGCGCTCCGGCCGCATGGTGTTGTCCTCGACGAGGATGAAGATCGGCTACAACGATCCGGATGGCCCGACGACATTGATCGACACGCCGGAACTGCTGATCGAGCGCAACGACCGGATCGGCCTGCTCGGACCGAACGGGAGCGGCAAGACGACGCTCATTAAGTCCATCGTCGGCAACCTGCCGGTGCTCGGGGGGCAATACACCTTCGGCACCAACGTCAAGGTCGGCTACTACGCGCAGTCGCACGAGCAGCTGCGGGGCAAGGGCAGCGGCACGCCGCTCTCGGTGATTCTCGATACCGGTCCGATGTCCGAGGAGGTGGCGCGCAACTACCTGGGGCGCTTCCTCTTCAGTGGCGACGATGTCTACAAGCAGGTCACGTCGCTCTCCGGCGGTGAGCGCTCGCGGCTCGCGCTGGGCGTGCTGCTGCTGGAGCAGGCGAACTTCCTCGTACTCGACGAGCCGACCAACCACCTCGATATCCAGGCGCGCGAGACACTGGAGGAGATGCTGGACGATTTCGACGGCACGATCCTCTTCGTCTCGCACGACCGCTACTTCATGGACCGCATCTCGACCAAGCTGTGGATCGTGGAAGACGGCGGCATCAACGTCTCGCTCGGCAACTACACCGATTATCAGCGCAGCCTCGGCCGCCGCGCCGCCGAGAGCCAGCCTGAGAAGCCGGCGGAGGCGCCGAAACCGGAGCCGGTACCCGTCGCCGTTCCGGAATCGAGCAATGGCGCCGAGGAATTCACCTTCACCGCCAAGGGCAAGCCGAAGCGCAGGACCGAGGCCGACAACCAGAAGGAACTGGCCCAGCTGGAGCGCCAGATCGGCAAGCTCGAAAGCCGCCTCAACGAGATCAGCGATGCGCTGGCCGTCGCCAGTGCGGACGGTGACCTCGACGCCATCGCGCGGCTCGGGGAGGAATACGAGCGGGCACAGGCGGACCTCGATGAAGCCTACGCCCGCTGGGAGAGCATCAACGCCCTGGTGGCAATGTGAGCGAGAAGCTGGTTCTCGGCGTCACGGGCAGCATCGCCTCCGGCAAGAGCACCGTCGTCTCCATGCTGAAGGAACTCGGCGCCACGCACAT
The DNA here is from genome assembly GCA_049646645.1 of Thermomicrobiales bacterium. Taxonomy (GTDB): domain Bacteria; phylum Chloroflexota; class Chloroflexia; order Thermomicrobiales; family UBA6265; genus JASGDN01. The sequence continues at coordinate 3,634 of JBARWF010000134.1, read as the reverse complement.
CGACGCCGACCTCGTCTATCGCGAGCTCGTCCAGCCGGGGAAACCGCTGCTGGGCGAGCTCGTCGCGTCGTTCGGTGAGGGCATCATCGCGGAGGACGGCTCGCTCGACCGGAGCGCGCTCGGCCGCATCGTCTTCTCCGATCCCGAGGCGCTGGCGCAGCTAGACCGCATCACACATCCGGCGATCATCGCCGAGATCGACCGCCGGGTCGATGCGATCCCGTCCGGCGTGGTCGTGATCGACGCGGTCAAACTGGTCGAGAGCGGTCATGCAGATCACTGCGACGTGGTCTGGGTGGTGACGATCGACCCCGAGATTCAGGTGACACGACTTACAAACCGTAATAGACTAGAGGTAGTGGAAGCGCGACAGCGCGTGGCGGCGCAGCCCCCGTTGGCGGCGAAGCTGGCGCGCGCCGATCGCGTGATTGATAACAGCGGAACACTGGACGAAACGCGCGCGCAGGTACTAGCGGCGTGGAACGCCCTGCCGCTGGCGACGATCGCCGACGCCCGCTGATATGAAAGGACGTTCTCCGGATGTCTACATCGATTTCGAATGCGAGTGAACCCGTCAAGATCGACGTCTATTTCGACTATGCCTGTCCCTTTGCATGGGCGAGCCAGGTCTGGCTGGACGAGATCAACGAGCAGACCGGCGGCAAACTGGATATCACCTGGCGGATCTTCCCGCTGGAGCAGGTGAACGCAAGCGATCCCGACTTCAAGGTCTGGGAGAAGCCGACTGAGGGCTCCAGCACCCTCCGCTCCTTCCAGGCTTTCGCGGCGGCGAAGAAGCAGGGTGAGGACGCGTTCAAGAAGTTCCACACCGCCCTCTTCAAGAAGCGCCACATCGATGGCCGTAACCTGGCCGGACAGGCGGTGCTCGAAGCAGCCGCCACGGAGGCGGGTCTCGACCTCGACCGGTTCCGTGAAGACCTGACTTCGAACGAGGTGCTGGCGCAGATCGAGGAAGACTACACGCACGGGAAGTCGCTCGGCGTCTTCGGCACGCCGACGATCATCTTCGACAACGGACTTGGCGCCTATCTTCAGATCAACTACCGCGATATGCCGAGCGACCCGGTGACGTTCTTCGACGAGTTCGCGGCTATCGTCCGCGAGCGTCCGAATGTCTACGAGATCAAGCGACCCCAGCCGCCGCGAAAGTAAGGACTCGGTTCCAGCGCCAAAGGGAATAAGGTTGGCAGCCGGGCGATCAACAGAAGATCGCCCGGCACTCTTTGTCCACCGACCGTGCACGTCCACTCCGTACGGGCGGACCCGTGTGTCCGCCCTCAAGCTCCCATGAGAAGCGATCCCGCATTCGGTCCTGTTGCATGCAGACGTCAGGGTCGACACACGGGTCGACCCGTACGAACGATGAGGGAAGCCTGAGGAGCGTTCCCGCGTCTTGTCCGGGTTGAGTACAATCGAGCGCATGAGCATTGCCGATCTCTCCACCATTCCCAGCGACGAATCCGATATCACATACGACGCCATCCGCGTACGGCTGCTCTCCTGGTGGCAGGCGAACCGTCGCGACCTGCCCTGGCGTCACACTCGGGATCCGTACCGCATCCTCGTGTCGGAGGTCATGCTGCAGCAGACCCAGGTCGACCGTGTGATTCCCTACTACGAGCGATGGCTGGAGGCATTCCCGACGGTCCATGAACTGGCGGAGGCCCCGACCGCCGAGGTGATCCGGCTCTGGGCCGGTCTCGGCTACAACCGGCGCGCGGTCAACCTGCAGCGGACCGCGCAGGCGGTGGCGGAGCGTGGCGGGACGTTCCCGCAATCCGTTGACGAGTTGAAGACGTTGCCGGGCATCGGCCCCTACACCGCTGGCGCGATCGCCTGCTTCGCCTTCGAGCAGGATGTGCCGTTCATCGATACGAACATGCGGCGGGTGCTGCACCGGCTGCTGGTCGGGGTCGATGTGCCCGAGCCACAGGTCAGCGACAAGGAGATCGTCGCGCTGGCGGCGGAGATCCTGCCGCCAGGAACGGGGTGGGACTGGAACCAGGCGCTGATCGAGTTCGGCGCGCTCCAATGCACCGCCCGCAAACCGCTCTGCATGGTCTGCCCATTGCAGGACCTCTGTCTCGCGCGGCCCCGGATCCAGACCGCGATCGCCGAGCTGCCCAAGGGCAAGCGGGCGAAGAAGGAGGGCCCGTTCAAGGAGTCGAACCGCTACTTCCGGGGACGGGTCGTCGACCTGCTGCGCGACCGGGACAAGGCGCACACCGGGATGACGCTCGAGGAGATCGGCCCCCAAGTGCGAGCGGGGTTCAGCGACGCCGACCTGCCGTGGCTCTTCGAGGTCGTGCGCGGCCTGGAACGGGACGGCCTGGCGATGGTCGCCGAGGAAGAACCGGTCTACGATGCTTCGCCACCAGCCGCAGACGAGGCGTCCCCAGTCGATCTCGGCTCGGTCCGCATTCAGTTGCCGTGAGGATTGCCCATGTATATGCCGTCCCACTTCGAGGAAACGCGACCTGAAGTCATCCATCGCCTGATCGAGGATCACCCCCTCGGGGCACTGGTGACGCGCGGTAGCGAGGGGATCGTCGCGAATCACATCCCCTTCGTCATCGACAAAGCGGCCGGCGAGCTGGGCACGCTTATCGGGCATGTCGCGCGCAACAACACGCTCTGGCATGACCACGATGAACAGGTCGATGCGCTGGTGATCTTCCAGGGGCCGGAGGCGTACATCTCGCCGAACTGGTACGCGACGAAGCAGGAGACGCACGAGGTCGTGCCGACCCACAACTACGCGGTCGCGCACGTCTATGGCCCGCTCGTCATCCACGAAGATGCGAGGTGGCTGCGGGGAGCGGTGGGCAGGCTGACGAAGCGGATGGAGGCATCCCAGGAACGGCTCTGGAAAATGGCGGACGCCCCGACATCGTTTCTCGATGGGCAACTCGACCACATCGTCGGCATCGAGATTCCGATCAGCCGGATGCTGGGCAAATGGAAGACCAGCCAGAATCGCGTCCGACGCGATCGAGAGGGAGCCATCGCCGGACTGCGGGCGACGGGCGATCCCGCGGACGCCGCGATGGCGGACCTGATCGAGGAACGGCTCCATTCCCCGTCATCCTGAACGGCGTAAAGGATCCCCTCGCTCCGCTGCACGGCGTTCAGGAAACCGTCTCCGTTGACCTGACCTGTCATTCCGAGCGAGATCGGAGATCGAGCGGAGGAAGTTGTATGGAGGAACAGCGCCCCGCCCACGAACGTGACCGTATTGGACCGTGCTTGGGAGCGCGGCGCTCTCCACGCCCGGCCCCGCGGCGGGAGGACGTCCCGCGAGGTGGAGCAAGTCGCTTGTGAACAACTTCCTCCGCGCGACCTGCGGTCTTGCTCGGAATGACAGAGAAGCGTCGGCCTGACGGAGCGTCAAAGCACCCACAATGAGGGCGGACACGTGGGTCCGCCCCTACGAATGTGCAGCTACGAGTGATTGTGGGTGGCGGGAAGCGGGTCGGTGATCGGGGACTGGCCGCGATCGACCAGGAAGGTGTTCATGGTGTCGATCTCCGAGGATTGAACCCGGATCATCCGGTTCGCCATGTCCGTCGTCAGCGCGTTGTCGGAGCGTGCGAGGATGGCCTGCGCCATCTCA
>JBARWF010000133.1:0-56252 GCA_049646645.1 Thermomicrobiales bacterium | reverse complement strand
GTGAAAGGCGGCCACAAGGGACGCGTCTACGGGCAAGCTTTCGCTCAACATGAAGAAAAAGGGCGGAAGCTTATGGCATCCCTGAAATGTCATTCGAAGGCGAGGTCGTCCAGCCGTTTGCGTTGGTCCACGATCCGCAATACAACAATGGCACGCTCTCGTTCCTCGTACAGAATGAGATGGTGGCCGACTGGATGGGTGCGAAGCCCAGGGTTGAGATCATCCCGGCGTTGCCCTATTTGAGGGAACGCGGTGATTGTTTCAAGTGCCTTGTCGATGAGCCGTGCGTAGATCAATGCCTGGCGCTCACCCCAAACGTCGCAGGATCGCTCCAGCAAATTGATGAGATCGTGATCGGCGTTGGGGTGGATAATGCGAGTACGCGGCCCGCTCAACGCGAACCCGTCGCGTCTACGTCGTAGTCCTCACCATCCTCGGCGATCGAGTGCGCGGGCGAGACTTCCTCTTCCCACGCTGGATCCCATTCGCCGAACTCCTCGCCTTCCGGCGGGAGCAGATACTTGGGCGTCGGCCGGGTGGAAAGTCGCGCTCCCGCGATGACTCTCTCGGCAAGCTTTAACACGTGGTCGGGTTCCATCTCGATCAGTTTGTCGCGGTTGGCCGGGTCCATCGCCTCCATCGCAAAGGCCCGGAACTCCTTGACGTCCTCCACAAACTCCATCTTGCGGAGCGCCTCGCGGATCACCTCGCTGGCATTGTTGTAGCGGCCGCTCTCGACCTTTTCCCGGACGTAGCGTTCCCAGTATGGGGTCAGACTCACGTTCATGGTGGACCTCCTTGGTCTCAATCATAGCGAAGAATATCAATCTTTGACATTGGTTACCGGGCGACTATGGCGAGACGGCGGAGCGAGCTGGGCGAGGAGTCGCTCGGCGTCGTCGCGGTCAAGCTGCGACAAGGAGAAATGGCCACCGGAACTGCCAGACGCGACCGCGGTGTGAAACGTCGCCAGGCCCGCCCGGCGCTGAAACGGGTTCGCCGTCAGCGATCGGTGCTGGAGCCGCTGCCGCCGCGTGACCATCGTGAAGCGCCCCGTGACCGTTCGCCATTGCATCAGCAGGTGCACCGGAGTGACGATCCAGCCCGCCGTGCGGTACTCGGTCCAACCAAGCAGGATGACGGGCGGCAGCAGCGCGAAAATCGCCCAGGTCCACCACTCCGGACCGTCAATCCAGCGCCAGAAGATGGCGTTGATCGCGACGCCGACGATGAGCACGCCGATCGCACCCGGCGTGATGTACCGTCGCAGCGCTCGCGGCGGGAGCCGGTTGAGATCGGACTGGCGAACAGGCAGGGAGAATTCCGGGCAGGCCTGCCGGATCAGCTCCGGCATCTCGGTCATCTTCACGAAGGGATAGAGCACGCCAGACTCTCCCGCATCCCTTCCGGCCTGCCCGGCGCTCTCGAACTTGAGCTCGCCGTAGCCGAAGGGTTGGCGGAGTGTCCCTTCGACGGTCACGAGTGCCTGGATCCGGCGCACCGGAATCGTGCGCCGGCGACGATCCAGCAGCCCATGCTGGATCACGAGCTGATCGTGAATCCGCCGCAGCTCGAACCCGGCGTAGACCAGCACGGTCGTGCCGATCGCGAGAAGCCAGGCGAAGATGCCGAAGAGGAGCACCAGCGCGAGGATGACCTGGATGCCGGCGTGGGCGGCTCCCTGCCAGGGAACGCGATCCCACCAGCTTTGCGGGACGAACTCCGTGCCGAAGCGGAAGGCGACGGCGACGAGCGCAGCGGCAGGCCCGATCCGGCCCGAAGTTGCCCCTGCAAGCAGGAGCTGGCGAACGGAGAGTGCGCGGATCAACTCGCCCTTCTCCGGAATCAACGCCACCGGTTCCGATGCGGTGGCGGGAGAGATGTCGTGTGCGCCGGAGCTCGATGGGCCGGTGGGCCTTGCCCGCTGGCGGGCGGCGATGAGCCGCTGACGGAGCGCCTGCGCGTCGGCCTGCCCGAGGGAGTGCATCTCGATCTTCGCCTCGCTGCTACCGGTCGCCGCCGTCTCGACGCGCACGCGCGCCAGACCGAGCAGGCGTTCGAGGGGTGCTTCCTCGATGTCGATGGACTGAATGCGCTCCAGCGGCACTGTGCGCTCATGCCGGGAGATGATGCCGGAGCGAATGATCAGTTCGCGATTGGTCACGGCATAGTGATAGAGCAGCCAGTGGGTCGTGCTGAGCAGGATGGCGCCGAGCCCGATGATGAGCGGCAGGCCAAAGGTGAAGAAGGCATCCACCCTGCCGCCGGAGAAGCCGCGCGAGATGATCAGGATCCCGACCGGAAGCACGAGCCCGCGCAGGTAGCGGATCCCGGTCGTCACGATCGAGAACGGATGCAACTGGCGCCACTCCGGTTCCTCGGCGACCTGCTGAGGCGGCCCAGGCGTGCCCTGAGCCGGAGGGGCAGGATCGCTCATTGGACGGTCAGGTAGGGAATCAGAGGTCATCATGGACCTTGGCCAGGGCGGCGATCTGGTTGCGGACATCCCCGGCCCGCTCGACAGAGAGCGCGGGAATCTCCATTGATCCGGCGGCGGTATAGAAGATCACGCTCGCCAGTCCGTAACGACGTTCGATTGGTCCCTGTCGGGTGTCGACATGCTGAATGCGCGACATCGGCACGACCTGCCGCGTGTGCGTGATGAGCCCATGCTTGAGATCGACTTCGTCCTCGCGGATCTCGAAGCGCCATTGCCGATACCGGATCAACGGATCGATCCAGGCCACGACGAGTTGGACGATGAGCAGAACGAGGGGCGTCCCGAGAATCCATAACCGGTTGATATCGGTCCAGCGATCAAGGCCAATCGCAATCGCGACGATCGGGATCATGATAATGGCCGTCGCGATCAGATTGTTGAGGAGCCAGATCGTGCGGGCGCGCGGATCGAGGCGTTCCTGCGGCGGCGGAATCTGCCGGACGACAGGCGCACCGGAGGGCCAGGCGGCGTAGGCGGCCGCCACGCCCGGCCACGTCTCGTCGTGCCGCTCGGCGTTTGGATCGTCTTCGTGCTGATCTGCCATATATGGATAGGTGCTCCTGATATGCCACCGGGACCGCGTGGGACGGGATCGGCCCACGCGCCTATGGTGACACATCGGAGCTGGCGAGATGATTGCGGAAGCGACGGATCCGGGCGCCGCGGCATCCTGCTACCCGGTATCATGTGGATGGTAGTCATGAATTGTTGGGGTGGCATGGATATGGCCACGAGCATCTGAGATGGAGCAGCGCGCAGCATGACGACGAGCGATCACGAACACGATAATTTGCCCCAGGTCCCGACTGACGAGCCGATGGGCGATGCGATCGAGGAACCCGCGCCGCAGACCGAGGCCCCTCCCGCGCCCAAGCGGATCCTCTTGATCCAGGCGCATCCGGACGATGCCGAGTTCATGTGCGCGGGCACGGTCGCGCGGTGGATCAAGGAGGGGGCCGAGGTTCACTATTGCTCGCTGACGAGCGGTGACAAGGGCAGCGATGATCTGGCCATGACCGGTGTCGAGCTGGCGACCATGCGCGAGCGCGAGCAGCGGGCCGCCTGTGACGTGCTCGGGGTGGCGTCGGTCACGTTTCTCGGGTATGCGGATGCGATGCTCGTGCCGGATCTCGCGATGCGGCGTCAACTGACCCGCGTCATTCGCCGCATCAAGCCCGATGTGCTGATGTGCCAGGATCCGACCATGCGTTACAGCGGCCAGGGGTATATCAACCATCCCGATCATATCGCCGCCGGCGAGGCGTCACTGGCGGCGGTCTTCCCGTCGGCACGTGACCGGCTGACCTTCCCGGAATTGCTGCAGGAAGGGCTTGAGCCGCACAAGGTCGCGGAGGTCTACATCTTCGGCACCGCGGTGCCGGACATCTGGGTCGATATCAGCGATTCCCTGGAAACCAAGATCGCGGCGCTCAAGGCACATGCGAGCCAGATCGGTGACTGGGATCCGACCGAGATGATGCACGAGTGGGCGCGGGAGACGGCGAAGCAGCATCCGGACCGGCCGGACGATTTCGGCGAGTATGCCGAGAGCTTCAAGTACGTCAAGCTCGACTAACACCCGGCTCTGCGAGTATGGTCATAGGATATCGTCGGGGATATTCCCGCAACGCTGACAGTACCCGGCGACCCTGTGAATCGATGAAATCGAGGAATGTCAAAGCGTCATGTTACAGCGAAGACTCGGCATGTATGTTGCCAACAAGATCAAGGACGAGATCATGGCGCCGCCCCGGCCAGCGGCGGACGACGCCGGGAATGAGCGGCACGACCGCTACGAGCGCGAGGAGCGGTACGACGAGCTCGACGGGCAGATCCTCCGCGATGCCGAGGGGAACTCCCTCGGGCGGGCCTTCCGCGTTCCCGATGTGGCCGTCTATGTGATCGCTCGCGATGGCCGCAACCCGAGCGCCGATCTCACCCGTGCCATCCAGAACGATCCCTCCCGCATCGTGTTTCAGACGACCTCCAGCGGACGGATCAGCTCGGTCATCTACATCGCCGACGAGGCGCCGTCCGTGGGTGGGCTGCGAGGAGCGCGCGCCGACGACGTGTAGGCACCCGACACCATGCGGTAACCGCGTGGCCCGTACGATGGAACGAACCGGGCGTTGGTGGACCGTCATCCACCGGCACCCGGTTCGTTGTATCTGGCTTCCATGTTTCCCTGCTCTCGATCAGTGCCGGGAAGCTGACAGCGAAGAAAGATCGTGCCGATCTGGATTGTTCCTGATATACAGCCGGTCATGTGGGTAGTGCCATGCGATACGCTCACCGGACGGGGAGTTGTGGCGAACCTTCCGATGTGGTGCTATAGGGCCATTGCGATGCTCACTGGCGACTCTCTCTCGCCGCCACCGTTCCGGAAAGGAAGACGCTTACTGCATGGATCATCATTCACCTTCACCCAATGGCCGCCCCGGGGGCGGCCGCCAGCCATACCAACCCGGAAGGACTCAGTCCACTGCTGAGGCCCCCGAATCTCCGGACGGCGAGCCGTCCTCCCCGTCGCACCGATGGTCACCACGCCGCCTGATGGCGAGTTTGGCCGCCGTCGGACGCGGCGCGCGCGAGACGTGGCGTGGTGTCCGCCGCGTGCTGGCGCTCGTCTGGGCGACCAGCCGCTTGCTCACCTCGGGCCTCGCCGCCACCAGCCTGCTGCAGAGCGTGCTGCCAGCGATCCAGGTCTGGCTGGCCGGACGCCTGATCGACGAGGTCGTTGCAGGCATCCGCGCTGATGGCGACGACGCGCACCTGCGCGGTGTCGTGATCCTGGCGGCCATCCAGCTTGCGATCCTCGTCATGTCGAGCCTGATGCAATCGCTCGGCAACATCTGCCAGCAGTTGCTGCAGGAGCGCCTGGCCATTCACGTGCAGCTCGAGATCATGAAGCATGCGAATCATCTCGATCTCGCCGATTTCGAGGATGCCACCTACTACGATCAGCTGCAGCAGGCGCAGAGCGAATCGGCGCGGCGGCCCGTCCAGATGGTGTCCCAGGTCTTCGGGCTGATCCAGTCGATCATCACGTTCAGCACGATGGTCGCATTGCTGACGAGTCTCTCCTGGTGGATCGCGGCGGCGGCGCTCATCGCGCCGATCCCGGCCTTCATCTCGCAGTCGCGCTATGGCTGGTGGGGCTTCCAGGTCATGCGACGCCAGTCGCCGCTGCGCCGTGCAATGACGTACCTGACGACGCTGATGACGACCGACCAGTACGCGAAGGAGGTCAAGCTCTTCACGATCGGGGATTACTTCATCGATCGATACACGCGGGTCGCGGCGAACTACTACACAGGCATCCGCTCGGTCCTGATCCGGCGCTACCTGGCATCGTTCGGCTGGGGCTCGATCACGACTATCGCCTCATCGGGGACGTTTCTCTACGTTGCAATCCTGGCGCTGCGCGGGCAGATCACGCTGGGATCGCTGACCGTCTTCACGCAGGCGGCGAGCCAGGTGCAAGCGGCGTTTCAGGGAATCCTCGGCGGCTTCCAGGGTATCTACGAGAACGGGTTGTACCTGTCGACATACTACGACCTTCTGGAGAAGGAACCCCGGATCAGCCGGCCGGAGCATCCGGCACCGATCCGGCACCCGTTCAGGCAGGGGATCGAGTTTCGCGATGTCAGCTACCGCTACCCGGGACGGGAGGAATACGCCCTGCGACACCTCTCGTTCACGATCGAGCCGGGGGAGACCGTTGCCCTGGTCGGGCGGAACGGCGCCGGTAAATCGACGATCGTGAAGCTGCTGGGGCGTCTCTACGATCCGACGGAAGGGCAGATCCTGATCGATGGCCGGGATGTGCGGGAGTACGATCCGGAGGAGCTGCGCCAGCAGTTCGGGGTGATGTTCCAGGACTACGCGACCTACCAGTTCAGTGCCGCCGAGAATATCGGCGTCGGCAATATCGATCATATGGATGACTTGGCCGCGGTGATCGATGCGGCCGACCGGGCGGGCGCTTCCGACGTGATCGCGAAGCTGCCGGAGGGGTTCCAGACGACGCTCGGCAAGTGGTTCGAAGGCGGGCACCAGCTCTCCGGTGGCGAATGGCAAAAGGTTGCCCTGGCGCGGGCCTTCATGCGTGATGCGCAGATCCTGATCCTGGACGAGCCGACCGCCGCGCTCGATGCGCGCGCCGAGTTCGAGCTGTTCAGCCGGATCAAGGAGCTGACGACCGGGCGGATGGCGCTCTACATCTCGCATCGCTTCTCGACGGCGCGAATGGCGGACCGCATCTTCCTGCTGGAGCACGGACAGTTGAAGGAATCCGGCACCCACGATGAGCTGATGCTGCTGGACGGGCAGTATGCGGAGCTCTTCGAGTTGCAGGCGGCCAGCTATCGTTGATCGTGGACCAAGGATGATCTCGGCCAGAGGGAGAAGCTGCGATGATCAAGACAAAACTGCTCGACCCCGATATTCTGATGATTGAAGACATCCTGGCAGATCAAACGCTTGGACCACAACTGCGTGACCCTGCCCGCATACCCGCGATCAAGACCTACTTGCGAGGAGAGGGACCAGACACGGAGCCGGATCTTCGGACGCCTCGTGTCGATGTCTACATCACTGGCTGGAATGACCGGAAGGACGATACGTTGCCGCCGCTGGACGAGTCCTACGGCGAGGAATTCCGGAAGCGATGATGACCAGTCGGCTGGAATCCCCGTTACGACGAGCGGCTTCCCCGACCGGCAGACGAACCGCGCGAGCACGGCTCCTGACCCGCCGCATCGCGAAATGACTCTCGACGACGGAGACACCACCGGCACGTTTGATGCCGGTGGTGTTTCTCGTGTGGGGCACCGTCAATTGACCGGCAGTGACGTTTGCCGGCGCGCCGAGTAGCGGAGCGCGTCCCGCAGTTCGTCCATGCTCAGGCGAACCCGTTCGATGGTCGCCGCGTCGACGATTGCTCCGCTTGCATCGACCTTTGACGAAACCCTGCCCACGCTGACGGTATCGACAAGGATGACGGCGAGAAAGGTCAGCGTCGGCAGGAGCGCGGCCTGACCACGAAGCCCACCCGACTGACCCGGCGAGGCGCTCATGAGGACGGTCGGCCGCGAGCCCAGCCCGTCCGAGCCGATCAGCCAGTCGATCGCATTCTTGGTGACACCAGATGGACCACTGGCGTATTCCGGCGTCACGATCACGACGGCATCTGCGGCGTCCGCAAGCCGGCGAAACTCCCGCACGGCTGGCGGATGTGCGGGCTCGTTCTCCTCGAGATCCGGATTGAAGAGTGGAAGCTGCCCGGCGAGATCACGACCCACGAACCTGAGGTCGGGCGCAACCCGTGCCGCCAGGTCGAGCAGCGCGGCGTTGTAGGATCCTTTGCGCAAGCTGCCGCAGATCGCCAGGATCGTGTTGTTCGTGATATTCATCGGGCGGCTTCCAGACGGGACGGGCCTGAACGGAGGGAACGGGCGATCGGTGTTCCTCGGCGTGGCGCCTGCTCAGATGCGGTGACGCTTCGAGAAATCTCCGGGGGGATTGAAGTACAGGTCCCACACCATCCAGAGCAGGAGCCCGTACGGATAAAAGAAGACCGGAAAGCCGATGGCGCAGGCGACGCCGATGATCTGCATCTGGAGCACGCTGAGATCCAGGCTGACAAGCATCCAGACGGTAAGACCGATTCCCAGGAGCAAGGCGATGATGAGGCTGACCGCATACGAGCCGAGGAAATACCCATCTTCGTAGGCAAACAGGACGCCGCAGGTGGGGCACCGATCCTTGAGGGTGAACCAGCTCTTGAAGATGTGCGGCCCACCGCAGTAGGGGCAATGCCGGCGAGCCGAACGTGCCAGGGTCACGCCGAGCCGCTTGCCAGCTTCCTCGGGAAGCCTGACCAACTCGGGGTGCACCGTCTGCGGTTCGGAAGAAAATGAGCTCATGGATGTACCAACTCCACGGCAAGTCTGGAAAAAGGAATCAGCAAGTGGAGAACCGGCGTAATCCACAACACACGACCAAAACGACGCTTCTTACGCCTACATAAGGTTAGCAGAGTGAAGGATGCTGCGCGGAGGGATCGGCACATGCCTGCCAGAGTCCACCGACCGTTGACGCTGGGGATGGGAGCAGGAAGGGGCTTCTGCCCCTCCTGGCGGGTGGGGTATCCCTGTGCTCGCGCGTCGCCTGGAGGTCGATGCTCCGGTGCCCGTAGCGCGGATTAGTCATCGACGAGTTCCGGTGTCGCGGCGGCCTCCAGCGCCCGCTGGATCAGCGTTCGTGCAAGCGGGATCTTGTAGCCGTTGTGGGAGAGCGGCTTCGCCTGTTCCAGCGCGACCTCGGCCGCTTGCGCAAAGAGCGAGGGGGAGGGACTGGCGCCGATGAGCAGCCGTTCCGCCGCGGGCACGCGCCAGGGGATCGGCGCGACGCCACCCAGCACCAGCCGGGCATCGGCAATCTTCTGGTTATCGTCCATCACCAGCAGTGCGGCGACGCCGACCAGCGCGAACGACCACGCCTTGCGGTCCATCGCTTTCAGATAGGTGCTTTGCGCAGTTGGCGGGCGGTTCGGAATCAGGATCGAGACAACTAGTTCGTCCGGCTGCAGGGTGTTCTCCGTGCGCCGAGCATCCTCTGGCAGCGCGAAGAACTCCGAGAGCGGCACGTTGCGCTCGCCACCTGGACCGCGCAGGTTGAGACTCGCGTCGAGCGCGAGCAGCGCGGTGGCGGGATCGGAGGGGTGCGTGGCGTGGCAAGGGCTGTCACCGAAGAGGGCGTGATGCTGGTTCTCCCCTTCGACGGCCTGGCATTCTTCCCCGCCCTTGAGCCAGCAGTGCACGAGACTGTTGCGAAAGTACCAGCAGCGTGGGCGCTGCAGCAGGTTGCCGCCGATCGTCGCCATGTTGCGCAGTTGTGGCGTCGCCGCGACCTCGATTGCCTCCGCCAGCGCGGGGTGCGTATCGCGGACGAGCGGATCGCCCTGAAGCTGCGAGAGGGTAGCCAGCGCGCCGATCTTCAACCCCTCCGGTGTCAGCTCGACAAGATCGTCGAGGTCGGCCAGCCGCTTGATATCGATCAGCTGATCGGGCGTCGCGATCTCCTGCTTCATGAGGGTGAGGAGATCTGTCCCGCCCGCCAGGAAACGGACGGAATCGCCGCCGGAGCGCGCAAGCGCCTCATCGATCGACTCCGGACGAGCGTAGGCAAAGGGTCTCATGCGGTCCTCTCCGTTGTCGGGTGCTGGTTTCTGAGCTGGTCGAGCATTCTGTACCGGGAGATGGGGTTGGTGCGGATGCGAACGCCGCAGGCATCGAAGACGGCGTTCGCAATGGCGGGCGCCGTCGGCACGAGCGGCGGCTCGCCGACCCCCTTGGCGCCTGTGGAATTCGCTTCCGTGTCCGGCACGTCGACATGGACATGATCGATGGCGGGGATATCCGCGACCGTCGGCACCTTGTATTCTTCGAGATTGGCGTTCACGACGAGGCCAAGCCGGTGGTCGATGATACGCTCCTCGAAGAGCCCGAAGCCGATACCCTGGGTAATACCGCCGATCACCTGGCTGTCCACAATGCGGGGATTGACGATGCGGCCGATGTCGTGCGCGGTCACGACGCGCAGCACCTCGACCTCCCCTGTCTCGATATCGACCTCGACCTCGACGAACTGGGCGCCGAAGGTGCGCACCTCCTTGTCTTCCGGATTCGAGCCCCGTGCACCGCGCCCCTGCAGGGTATGCGGTCCGATCTGCTGCGTGATCTCCTCGATCGGCGTGGCCCGGGTGGGGTCGCCGTCGACCAGGATGTTCCCATCCCGGACGCTGAGCCGGGTGGCGGGGATCTCCAGCATGGTTGACGCGACCTCGAAGAGCTGCTGCTTGACCTCGGCGGCGGCGGCCCGGATCGCCGGCCCGATCGTTGCCTGGGTCGCGCTGCCGGAGCTGACCGGGGCATACGGCCCGACTCCGGTATCGCCGAGATGGAAGGAGATGCGATCGAGCGGCAGCCCCAGCTCCTCGGAGGCGACCTGGGCGAGACCGGTGCGGGTACCGGTGCCGATATCCTGCGTGCCGGTCACGACGTCGGCCGTGCCGTCGCTGTTCAGCTCGATCCAGGCGTAGCCGGGCGGATGACCCGCCCCACCGACCCAGTCGTGCGCGGCGAAGCCGATGCCGCGACGCTTGGGACCGACTGGCGCCGGCTTCTGGTACTCCTTCCAGCCGATCGCCTCCGTCACCTTGTCGTAGCAGAGGCTCAGGCCCTCCGGCATGGTGTAGGGCTTGTTGGAGAGCTGCTCGATCTCGGAGTAGTTGCGGCGGCGCAGCTCGACCGGATCCATCTGCAGCTTGAGCGCGAGCTCGTCCATTGCCTGTTCGAGCGCAAAGGCAGACTCGACGTGCCCCGGCGCCCGGAAAGCCACGGCCGGGCCAGCATTGATGAAGATGCTGGTCTCCTTCGTATGCACGTTCGGGCAGCGATAGAGCGTCTGGTACATGCCGCTGACATTGCTCGCCTCGCCACCGGTCAGGTAGGCACCGCGAGCCTGGGCGATATCGACCCAGATTGCGGTCAGGGTGCCGTCGCGTTTTGCGCCGAGCCGGACATGCTGGCGCGTGGCCGGGCGGTTGCCGACGACGAGGTTCTCCGACTCTCGGTCGAGCATCAGCTGCACCGGGCGGCCGGACTGGCGCGAGAGGAGCGAGGCGATGACGTCCTGTTTCCACGCGATCTGCTTCGCGCCGAAGCCGCCGCCCATGTGGTGCTTGATGACGCGCACGCGATGTTCGGGCAGCCCGAGCGCCTGTGCGACCTGTTCCCGCACGGTGAAGATCGACTGGGTGGAATCCCACAGCGTGAGCTGATCCCCCTCCCAGAAGGCGGTGCAGCCGTGCGGCTCAAGGCAGTTATGCAGGGCCGACGACGTGTGATAGACCTCGTCGACCGTGACATCCGCCTCGCGCAGGCCGGCGTCCGCATCACCGCGGTCGTAGACCTTCGGCTCCTGCGCCACGTTGTCGCCATCGCCCAGGTTGGGGGACTCTGCGGAAATCGCCTCCTCCAGATCGGTGACGAACGGGAGCGGCTCGTAGATGACGTCGATCAGCCGCAGGGCGTCCGCGGCGATCTCCTCCGACTCGGCGGCCACGGCGGCGACCTCGTCGCCGATCAGGCGAACCGTCGTGTCGAAGACGTAGCTGTCGCCGTACCAGGGAATGGCCGGCGTGTTGGCGGAGCTGACCACGGCGTGGACGCCGGGCAGATGCTCGGCGGCGGTTGTGTCGATGTGCGTGATCCGGGCGTGCGGATGCGGGCTGCGCAGAACCTTTGCATAGAGTTGACGTGGCAGGCGGACATCGTAGGAATACTGGGCGCGGCCGGTGACCTTCTCATTGCCTTCGAGCCTGGTCGGGGCCGTGCCGACGACGGCGAGCGACGCATCTCGCGGCCAGGTCTGCACGTCGTCTTCTTCAGTGACGGTGACCTTGGCCTTGTCGCCGGTTCCCTGCTGGCTGACGCGGAGCTTGACCATCATTGCCCTCCCGCTGGCGCCGCCGTGGCTGCGTCGCGCTCGGATTGCAGGTTGGCGGCGCGGCGACCTGCCTTCAGGATGTTGAGGTAGGCGCCGCAGCGGCAGATGTTGCCGGTGACCGCCGTCATGATCTGCTCGTCGGTCGGATGGGGATGCTCGTCCAGCAGGGCGCGCAGGCTCATGATCTGCCCCGAGGTGCAGAACCCGCATTGAAACGCATCTTCCTCGATGAACGCCTGCTGCAGCGGATCGAGCTCGCTGCCGTGCGCGACGCCCTCGATCGTGGTGATGTTCCGTCCGTCGCAATCGACGGCGAGCAGAAGGCAGGCGTACATCGCGCGGCCATCGACGATGACGGTGCAGGCGCCGCAATCGCCCATGTCACAGACCTTCTTGGTGCCGGTCATCTCCAGGTCGTGGCGAAGGGCATCGAGGAGCGTACGCCGGGGTTCGACGAGCAGCGGGTGGTCGCTGTTGTTGATCGTGAGCGTCACGGGGACGCGAGCGGTGAGCCTTGCGCTTTCCAAGGTGATCTCCTCCGGGAGGGCGTTATCCAGCTCGGTGCCGATGGTTCAGCATCGAACTTCAGATGGGGCTGGCATTGGTGGCCGCCAGCGCTGGATTTCGTCTCACCCCCTCATTGCATGGCCCATGCCAGACCGGGAGCTTCCAGTGTCGCGGGCCGGCCTCCCCTCAACTTGACACCAGTGCGCCGGGCGACGTAGTTTGGCCGCAGACAGTTCTTCACATTCGAACGTTCGGAGCCGCGGTGGGAATGCTTCTCCAGGACGTGGCACCGGATGCGTGGCTCATCGCGATGCACGGGATTCGGCAGGTACTGTCTTTTCGGCAATGATTCGTCTCGCCGCCGGACTGGCGCCCTGCGTAGCCCGTAGGCACTGAGAAAGGATGATTCCAATGAGCGACCGAGGGAACGATCTGTTCGTGGAGATCTTTGCGCGCCTCCAGCGTGGAGAGATCTCGCGCCGCCAGTTCATGCAGGCTGCGGCCAGTGTCGGGATCGGCGGCGCGGCGGCGCTCTTCCTCTCGCGCGCGGCGGGCGTTGCCGCACAGGATGCCTCGCCGGCCGCGTCACCCGCCGCCTCGCCGGTGGGCGAGGGAGGTGCCTTCACTCTCGCCGAGATCCCGGTCAACCCGGGCAGCGCCCAACCGGATGCCGATCCCGAGGCGACCGTGACCTTCAACCTCGGGGGTGAGATCGACAGCGGTGATCCGCAGGTCCTCGCCTTCCTCAACGAGATCGAGGTCTCCTCCAAGGTCTATGCGCCGCTGCTCGCGCTCAATGAGAAGAACCTGCCCGCCGCCTCGGGCGCCGAGAGCGCCACGCTCTCCGCCGATGGCCGGGTGTACACGTTCACGATCCGTGAGGGCATGACCTACAGCGATGGCACCCCATGCACCGCGAAGAACTACGCCTACGCGATCAAGCGGGCGCTTAGCCCTGTTGTCAACGGCAACTACTCGAACACGCTCTACGCCATCACCGGCGGCCAGGCGTGGCGTGAGGCCGACCCGAAGGGCGACCCGGCGGAGCTGAAGAAGCTCGAGGATGTCGTCTCGGAGTCGATCAAGGCGCTCGACGACCGCACCCTGCAGATTTCGCTCGATTACGCCGCTGGTTACTTCCCCTACGTGATGGCGATCTGGGTCACGTACCCGGTGCGCGAGGATCTGGTCGAGGGCAAGGGCGAGTCCTGGTGGCAGGATCCCGCCAACTACATCGGCAACGGCCCGTTCAAGGTCGCCAGCCACGACGACAAGCAGCAGTGGGTCTTCGAGCGGAACGAGAGCTTCTTCCGGGGCTCGCCGGGTATCAAGACGTTCGTCTTCAAGGAGGTCGAGAGTCCGGAGACGGCCTTGCTGGCCTACCAGCAGAACGAGTTCGACCTGATCGGCCCGTCATCCTCGCAGTTGCAGCAGATCGAGGCGGACCCCACACTGAGCAAGGAGCTGCAGCGGACGGTCGGCGCCAATACCTACTGGCTCTCGATGAACAACTCCGCCAAGCCGTTCGACGACGTGAAGGTGCGGCAGGCGATCGCCGCGGCCATCAACCGCGAGCAGTACATCAAGCAGATCGCGAGCGGGGTTGGCGTGCCTGCCGGGACGCTGCTCTATCCCGGCAATCCGGCCTACCAGACGACCTACCAGCAGACCTACGATCCCGACAAGGCGAAGCAACTCCTCGCCGACGCCGGGTACCCGGATGGCAAGGACTTCCCGCCGCAGCAGCTCTATTACGTCTCCGATGATGCCGCATCCCAGCAGCGCGCCACCTTCTTCGCCCAGAACCTGAACCAGGTGCTCGGGATCAAGATCGAGCCAACGCCGATCGATTCCGCCCAGTTGCAGAGCTTGCGGACCAACCGCGATCCCTCGCTCATCTTCGCGATCGGGCAGTGGTTCGAGGATTACCCGCATCCGCAGAACTGGCTCTCGCTCGTCTTCGGGCCGGGCACGACACGCGCGCCGCTCGGCTGGGACGATCCCAAGTTCAACGAGCTGGTGACGAAGGCGGACAAGCTGCCGATCGATCAGGCGATCCCGCTCTACCAGGAGGCCGACGCCTATCTGGCAGAGCAGGCACCGGTGGCCTTCTATCTTCATGATGAAAACCTGACGCTGATCAAGCCGTATCTCAAGGGGTACGTGACCTATCCGACGACGGTGGTCGATACGACCTATCAGTCCGAGAAGATCTACCGCGCCAAGGAGTAGGGATTCCGGGGGACGCCAGGTCCGCTTACGGCCGCCGTCCTCGAGGACATCGTCATTTCGAGCCTGTCGAGAAATCTCTCCGCTGAACGAAACGAGATTTCTCGACTGCGCTCGAAATGACGTGGCGTGTATGCATCCCGTTCGTGAAGGATCCTGGCACAGGGCACCATCATGTTTCGATACATCGTTCGGCGCGTCTTGTGGATGATCCCGGTGCTGTGGATGGTGGCCACCGTCACCTTCCTCATGATGCACTGGGCGCCCGGCAGTCCGTGGGATGCGAAGTCCACCGGCGGCCGGCAGCTCGACCCCGCGCTGGAAGCCTCCTTCAACCGGCAATACGGGCTCGACAAGCCGCTGCTCGTGCAATACGGGACCTACCTCAAGAACGCGGTCTTGCTCGATTTTGGCGATTCCTACAAGCAGCGCGGCAAGAGCGTGACCGAGATCATCGGGCAGGGCTTTCCCTACTCGGCGAAGATCGGCGTGCTGGCGTTGCTGCTGGCGGTCGTGATCGGCGTTCCCGTGGGCATCTACGCCGCACTGCGCCACAACACCTTCGGGGATTACGCCAGCCTTTTCATCACGACGATCAGCTACACCGTGCCCGAGTTCGTGATCGCGATCTTCCTGCTGGTCGTCTTCTCCGTGCGCCTTGGCTGGATGCCCGTGCTCTTCACCGACTGGCGGAGCTACATCCTGCCAGCGGTCGCCCTTGGCAGCGGCAGTGCGGCCTACATCGCCCGCCTCACCCGCGCCAGCGTGCTCGAGGTGTTGCGGGAGGATTTCGTCACCACGGCCCGCGCCAAGGGGCTCCGCAACCGGGCGGTCATCACCCGGCATGTGGTCCGCAACGGCATGATCCCGGTGCTGACCGTGATCGGGCCGGCCTTCGCGGCCCTCGTGACCGGCACGATCATCATCGAGCGCGTCTTCGGCGTGCCGGGCATGGGGCGGCTCTTCATCGACAGCATCACCTCCCGCGACTATCCCGTGATCATGGGGGTGACGCTTTTCTACGCATTCATCATCGTCGTCTGCAATCTGGTGGTCGACATCGCCTATGGCTTTGCCGATCCGCGCATCCGCGCCTCGCAATAGGCAGGTGGGGGTGCATGCGGGACCGGGTATACGACGGCCGGATTGATGAGCTCGGGTCAGATTGAGGTTGCAGGAACGCATGGCAGAGGCACTCGTACAGGCAGAGGGGACGCAGCCGCAACCACATCCACATCCGCTCGCGGGCGGGAGGGCGACGCGTGCCCGCGGGTTGTGGTCGGATGCCTGGCGCCGGCTGCGGCGAAACAAGGCGGCAGTGATCGGCCTCGTCTATATCACGCTGATGATCCTGGTCGCCCTCCTGGCTCCGTTGCTTGCGCCCCATGATCCCAACGAGATCCCGCCGGATGCGTTTGCGAACACGCCGCCGTTCTGGCAGGAGGGCGGCACGCTCTCCTACCCGCTGGGAACCGATTCGCTGGCGCGGGATGAGTTGAGCCGGCTGATCTACGGCGCGCGGGTCAGCATGATCGTCGGCGTGATTCCGACCATCATCGTCACGGTGATCGGCGTCTCGGTGGGGGTGGTTTCCGGCTGGCTTGGCGGGCGCTGGGACAACATCCTGATGCGGCTGGTGGATGTCGTCTACGCCTTCCCCTCGCTGCTCCTCTTCATCATCTTCCAGGCGAGCCTGCGCGATACGTGGTTCGGGCGCTCGCTGAGCGGCCTGACCCTGCTCTTCGTGGCCTTCGCGATCACCGGGTGGAACGGGCTCGCCCGGCTGGTACGTGGGCAGACGCTGAGCCTACGCGAGCAGGAGTTCGTGGTGGCGGCGCGGGCGGTCGGCAATCCGAATTCCCGCATTATCTTCCGGCATATCCTGCCCAATACGCTGGCGCCAGTGATCGTCGCGATCTCGTTCGCGATTCCGGGGTATATCCTGGCGGAGGCGAGCCTGAGCTTCCTCGGGATCGGCATCCGGCCGCCGACCGCGAGCTGGGGCAGCATGGTCTTCCAGAGCTTTCCGATCGTGACCTTCCGGCCGATCTTCGTGATCATGCCGAGCCTGCTCATCGCGCTGATCATGATCTCGTTCGCCTTCGTGGGCGACGGCCTGCGCGATGCGCTCGATCCGCAATCGACCAAGTGATCCCGAAGATCCCCTCGGCCTTTTCGCGCTCCACCGGGGCTATGCAATCACGATCGCATGTTCTATAGTAGGGCGATGTGGGTGTACGTTCATGTGGGGGCGGGTGTCGCGCGAGTGCGATGTCCGCGTCGAGTGGGGAGAGTGGCGCGTGCTGGCGGAACGGCAATCCGAGGTGGACCGGGCGGAATCGAATATCCTGCAGGTACTTGGCCAGAAGAACGCACCGTTTCCGCCCGCCGAGCTCATCACCGAGCTTGAACGGGGCGGATTCCGGAACGCCGATATCCGCGCCGCGATCTGGTACTTGCTCGACCGGCACAAGCTCGACCTGACCCTCGATCTCAAGCTCGTTCTCGCGCGGTCGTCGGTCTAGATGCTTGCCGGACGATTCGACCGCCGCTATGCGGAGGCCGAGAGCGTCTCCCAGGTGGGCGATCCGCGCTCTGCTGCCCGCCACGACCGCGATCGCATCCTCTACAGCTTCGCGCTGCGCCGCCTGAGCGGCATCACCCAGGTCATCACGCCGGCCGGGAGCCACCCCACCCATAACCGCCTGACGCACACCCTCGAAGTGGCGCAGATCGGACGAAGTCTTGCGGAGCGCTTGCTGGTCCTGCAGCCCGACACCGATTTCGACGTCCTGGGCGGTCTCGATCCGGACGTGGTGGAGGCCGCCGCGCTCGCGCATGACCTGGGTCATCCACCGTTCGGTCATGTCGCGGAGACGGAGCTGGACCGGCTGGTGCGGCTCGGCTACGGTGTCGCCGATGGTTTCGAGGGCAACGCCCAGTCGTTCCGGATTCTCACCCGACTGCTGGTGCGGCATCGGGATCGGGACGGGCTGAACCTGACCCGCGCGACCCTGAGCGCCTCGACGAAGTACCCCTGGCTGCGCGATATCGAGCGCGAGGGGCCGCAGAAGTGGGGAGCGTACCGATCCGAGGCGCCGGAGCTGGCGTGGTCGCGTCAGCATCTTCCGAACCAGGACGCCCGTACCATCGAAGCCGACGTGATGAACTGGGCGGACGACGTTGCCTACGCCGTGCACGACCTCGACGATTTCTTCCGGGTGGGGGCGATCCCGCTCGATCGCCTCGCCAGCGACGAACGCGAGCGCGAGCGCTTCCTGATCGCCTATGGCGAGCGCCGGAAGATCGACCCCGCGGACGCCGAGCAACAGCGCCAGGTTTTTGATGGGCTCTTGGGATTTGTGCCGGTCACCGGCCCCTACCAGGGATCGCGGGACGACCAGGCGCGGTCGCGGAGTCTCGTCTCCACGCTGGTGCATCGGTACGTCACCAACACCTCGGTCGATGCGAGCGGGCTCCGGATCGAGCCTCTGCTGCGTGAGGAGGTGAACCTCCTCAAGGGCGTGACCTGGCACTATGTGATCGATAGCCGGGCCCTGGTCACCCAGCGCTACGGGCATACCCAGCTCATCCGGTCGCTCTTTGGCATGCTCGCCGACAACGCGGCCGAGGCGAAGACCCAGGGTGAGATGAGCCGTCTCTTGCCGGTGTTCTACCAGCAGATGGTGCGGGATGGCGGGTACGACGATGCGGTCATCGTCCGGGCGGTAGCGGATTACATCTCGTCGATGACCGAGTCGCAGGTGGTCGACCTGCATCACCGGCTGACGGGGATCTCGCTCGGCTCCGCGCTTGATCCGATCGTCCTATAGCGCGTCTTCTTGCCATACGCAGCCTGCACAGCAACGCCTTGCTCGGTAGATCGTCTTCATAGACAGGCATGTCATTCTGAGTAGTTTGTCTACGTTAAGCCGTCCCATAGCCTGTCATCCTGAACGGAGTGCAGCGGAGCGAGCGGATCCCCGCGCGCAGCGCATCGGCCGCGGGCCGACTCCACGCACGGCACCGAGGCGACGGCTGCGCCGACTGCGCTGTCGGAGGGATATGCCCTTCGGGCATCGGCTCCGCCGGGGGATTCTGAGCGCAGCGAAGAATGACAGGCTATGGGGCGGTTCAGTGCTGGACATTCTATCAGCCGGGACGACTTGATTGGGTACTGTTGGGGCGTTGGCATGGGCGACGTGCCCAATCAAGTCGTCCCTACCGATGACTAATGACAAAACACAAATGCCTCGCGTGCCGTGTGTGAAACTGTTCACTGGCATCAGCACGGAAATGCTGACGGAAACTGTCACCCTTTCTCCGTATGATGGAACGTGACGAGCAGGGCGCTCCTCCTCACATGGACAGGGAACGACCCTCTTGCCAGATCGACCTCCGAGGAATATGATTCGGGTTGCGAACGGTTCGGATCCCGAATTAAATTACCGTCCGAACGGAAAGGAGAACGGGAGCTTGATCGTGACATCCGGTGAGCAAAGGGCAGAAGTTGGTGAGCCTCCTGCGGATGCCGGGAATGCGACGCCGCTCGTGGCGCGGGAGGATGTTCCCGAACGGCTGCGGGAGACGATCGATGCGCTGCTCGTGCTCATGCCGCTCCTGACACGCCGCATCAGCGCGATGGCAACTGCCTGCAGGCAGGGGGAGCGCTCCAATGCGACGCTTCCCCAGATCCGCGTCATGACGGTGGTCTCCACCCGTGGCAAGGCGACCGTGAGCGCGATCGCCGATGCGCTGGAGCTGTCTCGCCCCGCCACCTCCGAGCTCGTGGACCGCATGGTCGAGAGCGGATTCGTGACGCGCGGCGTGAACCCGGCCGACCGCCGGCAGGTGCTGATCTCGCTGACCCCACCTGCCGCCCGGATCGTCGACGAGATCGTGGGCCAACGCCGTGCGTTGCTGCTCGACGCGCTTGCGGATCTCTCCGATGAGGAGCTGGCCGGTTTCCTCAAGGGCATGCGCGGGTTCACGCGGAATCTCGCGCCGGAGGTGATGTCGGACCCGGCACTGGCCTTCGTCTGCCAGCTGCAGGACGACCCCGGCTAGACGCGCGCTCACTAGGCGCCATCACGCGCCGCTTGCCCTCCGTGTCCATCCTCAAGAGCTGTGTGAAGGTGCCGTCAAGTGGCGGCACGGGGATGCTGCTGTCTTTTTTCGATCACGTGAATCAGGGAACTACCGTGGCAGATGCAAACACGAACGCGTTGAACGCGACGTCTACGGCGGCCCCACCCGCCCAGCGAAACCCTTGGCTCGTTCTCGTCGTCCTGTGCACCGGCATTTTCATGCTGCTGATCGACTCCACGATCGTCAACATCGCCCAGCGCAAGATCCAGATCGGTCTCGACGCCAATCTCTCGCAGATCCAGTGGGTGTTGGATGCCTATATCCTCACCTTCGCGGTCCTGTTGCTCACGTTCGGGCGGCTCGGGGATATCTTCGGGCGCCGGCGCCTCTTCGCACTCGGCCTGACGATCTTCACGCTCTCGTCCGTCCTGTGCGGCGTATCGAGCTGGCTGGGTGATCTCTTCGGGATCTCCGGGGCGAATGCGCTGATCTTCGCCCGCGTCATCCAGGGCATCGGTGGCGCCCTGATGATGCCGCAATCGCTCTCGCTGCTGACGGTGGTCTTTCCGCCGGCGAAGCGGGGAACCGCCTTCGGTATCTGGGGCAGCATCGTCGCGTTGGGCGCGGTCATTGGCCCGGTGCTGGGTGGCTACATCGTCACCGATTACGCGTGGGAGTGGGTGTTCCTGATCAATGTGCCGGTCGGGATCGCAGCGGTGATCGCGACGTTCGTCTTCGTGCCGGAGTCGGTTGATCCCGGGGCGTCGCGCTCCATCGATTGGGGCGGAGTCCTGCTCTCCGGGCTGGGGATCTTCGCACTGGTCTACGCGCTGATCGAGGGCCCGGGCAGGGGCTGGACGAGCGCGTTGATCATCGGCTTGTTCATCGTGTCGGCCGTGCTGTTGCTGGCCTTCGTGTGGTGGGAGGCGCGCCATCCCGACCCGATCATGAAGCTGGAGCTCTTCCGGATCCGCAACTTCTGGGTGAGCAATGTGCTCGGGGCCGTCATCTCCTTCGGCGTGCTCTCGATGATCTTCCCGCTGAGCGCGTTCCTGCAGGGGGGACTCGGCTTCTCGCCTATTCGCACGGGCCTGACGCTGGTTCCGCTCTCGATCGTGATGACCCTGACGGCCCCGTTCGTGGGGCGTCTGGCCGATCGTTTCGGCGGTCGCTGGTTCCTCGTTGCGGGATTCGGCGTGATGGCCCTTGGCGTCGTGCTGCTGACCGGGCAGATCAATCGCAATGCCGACTGGCAATCGCTGGTGCTGCCGCTGGCGGTGACCGGATTCGGGATGGGGCTCTCGTTCCCGCCGATGACGACCGTGGCGATGAAGGACGTGCCGCTGCGGATCGCGGGCAGCGCCTCAGGCATGGTCAACACCACCCGCAACATCGGGCAGGTGCTGGGTGTCGCCGTGCTGGGATCGGTGCTGCAATCGCGCGTCGGGGCGGAGACCTCGTCGTCGCTCGCATCGACCGGAATCGACGGCGGCTTGCTCAAGCAGATCGGGAACCTGGCGAAGGCAAACCGGTTCGACGAGATCGTGCGGCTGATCCCGGCGGATCAGCGCGATCTGCTGCCGGCGGTGATGGTCGCGTTGCAGACCGCCTTTTCTGACGCGGTGCAGACGACGCTGATCGTTGCGGCGGTCGCGACCGTGGTGGGCGCATTCATTGCCTTGGTGGTCGAGAATACGGAGCGGCAGCCCGCGCCGCAGACGGCACCATCAGCCGACGGCGAGTCGATGCCGGCTCCGGTGCCCGCTCCCGTTGTCGGCGAGTAAGCATCTCCAGAAAGCGGAAAGCACCCGGGCATCGCGATGCCCGGGTGCTTTTACGTCCGGATGATCAGACGCGTGTAATTCTGGTAATGGCGACCGGAGGGGTGAGCGATTGTCCCTCCGAGGGCTGGGTCTGGATCGCGCGGACGACGTCCATGCCCTCGACAACCTGCCCGAAGGCGGCGAACCCCTGGCCGTCGGGGTTGCGTTGCCCGCCGAAATCGAGCTCCGGCTGATCGTTGATGCAGATGAAGAAGTCCGAGATCGCGCTGTCAGGCGTCAACCTCGCCATCGAGATCGTACCGTTACGATGCTTGAGCCCGGTCTCACTGGTGCGCTCCAGCTTAATCGGCCCGCGCTGCTCGCCGGTGCGGGCGGGATCGATGCCGCCCTGGATGACCTCGATCGCGATTGTGTCGTTCGGCATCATGGTGCGATCGGCGTTGGGATCGAGCCCGCCGTCGATGTCGTCGACCTTCAATCCCGCGTTCGACTGGTTGTCGAGGCGAACGGTCCGGTGAAAACGACCGCCGTTGTAGAAGCCGCCATCGACATAGTGCAGGAAATTCTCGACGGTGATCGGGGCCCTCTCCGGATCGAGCGCGATCGTGATATTGCCGCAGGCGGTCTCGATGCGGACGTGGGGGACATCATGAGGGGAAGGTGCCATGTGGTCGTGAAACTCCATCATACTGAAATCATGAGGCCTGGATTGTGGGCCAGGTGAGTCGCCGTGCGACGAGAGGATCGTATCCTGAGAAGGCGGCGCCGTCGATGCGGGTGGCGGAGCGGCTAGTGGACAGGATAGACGACGCTTGACCGGGAGGGTGACCGGTGGGAGATGACCCTGGAACCGTCCATCACGAGACTGAGACGCGGTGGCACGCGCTGAGTGAACCGGAGCGGCGCGCCATCCGGCGGATGCTGGCGCACCGGCATCACGCCGAGAACGCCAATATCGTCGCCGACGAGCACCTGACGCCGGGCGAGCGCGTGGCGGATGCCGTCGCGCGGTTGATCGGGTCGTGGCCCTTCATCATCGCGCAGAGCATCGTGCTGTTCAGCTGGATCATCGTGAACGTGATCGGCTGGATCAGGCACTGGGATCCCTATCCGTTCATCCTCCTCAACCTTGCCCTCTCGTTCCAGGCTGCCTATTCCGCGCCGATCATCATGATGAGTCAGAATCGGCAGGCGGCCAAGGACCGCCTCTCCGCCGAACTCGACTACCGTGTGAACCTGCATGCCGAAGATGAAGTGGCGTCGATCCGGGAACGGCTGGACGAGCTCTCCGGCAGCCAGTGGGCCACCCTGGTTGAGTTGCAGGAGCAGCAGCTCGCATTGCTGACCCGCATCGAACAGCTCACGGTCGAGGTCCACCGGTTGACCTCCGCACCTCCGCCCTCCACTGACCGCTGACGCAGGCCGGACCTGGAGCAGGGTGCAGAAGATATGTCTCCTGCTTATCAGTCCCTTGGGCTGATCCACCGCTGCGCGGTGGCGGGAACCACTCGACACAGAGGTCGCCCCCCTACGAATATGCACGTCATTTGAAATGCGCTTCGGGTCTCGGCTGCGGCATTATGCAGCTTTCGACGCCGCCTTGATGAATCCCTCCGGGTCTTCAAGACTCAGGTGCAGCGTCCTGGGCTGGAAGGGGAAGACGAGGACGCGTCCCCGGGCCGGGCCCTTCAGGCCGATCTGCACAACGCCGCGGTTGGAGCCGTTGATCGCCCAGCGCCCAAAGCCGCCATGTACGCCGACTCCCAGCCAGAACGGAACGCGCTCCGCCCGCCTGATCGACGCGACGCTTTCGCGCGGAATCGCGACGCTGCCAAACCACCCCATTCGCGCCCGGATGGTGGTTGCATCGATCTCCACGCCGGACGCGCCGGGGCCACACCCAATCAGGGTGAAGACGGTCTTGCTGAGACCGCCGAATGATATCGAAAAACGCATGCTGTCCCTTCTGCAATCTCATCGTGTATCGGCGCTCGCCCGGGAAGGCGAACATGCGGTCGCCTGCTCCACGAGCGCATTCCCGGAGTCCGGAGACACGCCCGCCACTGAAAAGTATTGCCTGCGCGAGAGAACGAACTGTGACGGATCTGTGTCCAGGATATGTCCTGCCTCCGTTTCGGCACAAGCACCGCATCGGTGCGGGGCCGACGACTATACTTGACCGGGAAACCGGCATATTGCTGCCGATCTCGCCGGTGCTGTGCAGCACCGGCATTCCGCAAAGGGATCATTCATGGGCTTCGATCTCATCAACCTGCTTCTCTGGATTCTCAATCTGCTCAGCCTGCTCCTGCTGGCGCGGGCGATCTTCTCCTGGTTCGATCCCGGGTTCACCTCGACCATTGGCCGGGCCATTCATGACATCACGGAGCCGATTCTGGCGCCGATCCGGCAGGTGTTGCCGCCGATGGGCATGCTCGATCTCTCCACGATCGTCGGCATCATCCTGATCCAGATCATCTCCCGGCTGATCGTCAGCGCGGCCTAGGAACGGTACGACTTCGCCATTTCGGGCGCAGATGACTGGACCGCGATGCGGGAATCTCGTACAGTCATCGGAAGAAGCGAGATGCAGTGTGCATCGGTGGGCGTCGCATGCATATGGAAGGCCGTCGAAGCCGGCGGTACGCGGTATGGGGAGCACGAGATGATTCTGCGGTTGTTTTTGCTCTTGACGCTGATCGGTCAGGTTGGGCCGCGGGCGACCGAGGATGAGGCTGAGCGCAAGCTTGGT
The DNA here is from genome assembly GCA_049646645.1 of Thermomicrobiales bacterium. Taxonomy (GTDB): domain Bacteria; phylum Chloroflexota; class Chloroflexia; order Thermomicrobiales; family UBA6265; genus JASGDN01. The sequence continues at coordinate 31,879 of JBARWF010000133.1, read as the reverse complement.
GGCCGCGGGTTCGCCAATATCATGATGATTGTGTTCGGGCTTGGCGTCATCGTGCTCGCCATCGTCGTGGTAGTCGCGATCCTGGCGCTCTTCGGTCAGTTCGACTACAAGCTGATGGACCCGGTGACCTAGATCGTCGCCAACCGTCATCAGGATCAAGGAATGAAGAGAGGCCGGGCATGATGTCCGGCCTCTTCTGCTTGTCCATGCGTACCGCTTTTCGCGCCCGCTACTCCTCGATCAGCCAGCCATCGCGCACCGAGACGCCGATCCCCGGCGTATCCGTTGGCCGGATCGCGCCGTCCTTCGGCAGGGGCGCGCCATCGAGATAGGGGAAAAGCGGCCGGATCGGATCGTCCTCGCCGGCATTCCCGACAACCACCCACTCCGCGAGCGGGCAGTTGACCTGCGAGAGGATGAAGTGGAGTCCCCAGGGCTGCAACCCGCCTGCGTGCGGGATCACATCCAGCCCCCACGCCGAGGCCATCGCCGCGATCTTCTTTGCCTCGGTGATCCCTCCGACCCACGCCAGGTCGGGTTGGAGGATGTGGCAGCAGCGCCGTGCGATCAGCTCCTTGTAGCCCCAACGTGTGTACTCGTGCTCGCCGGTCGCGACCGGCACCAGCGACTTGGCCGTCAGCTCGGCATAGCCCTCGTAATCATCGGGCGGCAGGCACTCCTCGACCCAGCGGATGCGGTAGGGCTCGATCAGCCGCGTCATGCGGAGGGTGTAGTCCACGTTCCATGCCATGTAGCAATCGAGCATGATCTCACTGTCCGGACCGACGATCTCGCGCGTCTGCTCGATCAGCTCGACGTTCTTCTTCATGCCGTCCCAGCCATCGACCGGGCCGTAGGGCATTGCGAGCTTGAAGCCGCGGAACCCGAGCTGCTTGTAGAAGCCGACATCATTGCCGGTCGAGTAGACCGGAATTGTCTCCTTCGTTGCGCCACCGAGCAGGCGCCAGACCGGCTGCCCGAGCGCCTTGCCGACGATGTCCCAGAGTGCGACATCGACGCCGCTGATCGCCATGATCGGCAGCCCCTTGCGGCCGTAGGGCAGCGAGGAGCGGAACATCTGGTCCCAGAGGCGCTCGATATCGAAGGGGTCCTGCCCGATGAGCAGGTGCCGGAAGTGATCCTCGATGATGCTGCGGGCGCCGGCGGGAACGGCGCAGCCGATGCCGGTGATGCCGGCGTCGGTCGTGACCTGCACGAGCAGCTCCGGTCCCCACTGCGCGCCCCATGAGGATCGTCTCGCCTTGTAGTCGGGATAGATCGACATCGGGTTCGCGACGACCGATTCCGAGAGCCACGATTTCGCTTTCGCGTCCGACCGGACGGGAGTGACGGTGACGTTGGTGATACGGATCTCTGCCACGCTGTGCTCCTGGGTGAAGCCTTCTGGCGAGTCGCGCCCAAGAAGGCTCGCATTTCGTCTATTGACGCCATTGACGGGCCAATGATAGGGTGCCGCAACGCACAAAGCAACAGGCGTTGTCCAGATGCCAAACCTGCGATCGGCTCATGGAATTCTATGGACCGCTTTTTTGTATCCGTCATTGGAGGACCACCGTTGGAGACTCAACCTCAACAGCAGACGTCGCACGTTTTTTCGAGACGCCGGTTCCTGCAACAGAGTGCCGCTGGTGGGGGGATCGTGATTTGTGGCCCCGCACTCTTTGCGCTGATGGGGGCGCATGCCGTCGGGGCCGAGGGGGACAAGTCGCTGACGTGGGCGCGCGGCGACGACTTGCGCACCCAGGACCCCCAGGAGATCAGTGGCTTGATGGAGGGGACGATCTCCCGCTTGCTCTACGATCCCCTGATCGACACGGATGAGAACTCGCAACTGGTGCCCTGCCTCGCAACTGACTGGACGATGGCCGACGATGGGCTCTCGTACACATTTACCCTGCGGGAGGGCGTGACATTCCACGATGGCACGCCGTTCGATGCGGAATCGGTCAAGTTCACGTTTGATCGCTTGCTCGGAAACCCGCAGTTGCAGCATGCGGCGATCTGGCTGGAAACCCTGGAGGAGCTTCGCATCGACGATCCGCTGAAGGTCACGATGCTCCTGAAGGCGCCGAACCCGGGGCTCATGACGTCGGTTCCGGCGATATCCATTCTTGCTCATAATGCGGTCGAGCAATATGGCGAGGCGTTCTATGAAAAGTGTATTGGGACGGGCCCGTTCACCTTTGTGGAGTGGAACAAGAACCAGCACTGGATCGGGGCGGGGAACGAATCGTACTGGAATCCGGATGTCGTCAAGCTGAATCGTGTGACGTTCCGGCCAATTACGGAGGAGGCGACGCGGGTTGCCGCCCTCCGCAACGGCGAGGTCGATATCATCGACAGCCTGAGCGGTGAGCAGGCGGAAGAGCTGGACGGTCGCGATGGCGTCCAGATCGCCCGCACCGCCTCGACCGACACGATCCACCTGACCTTTAATTTCACGCGCGCCCCGTTCGACAACGTCGACGCCCGGTGGGCGGTCGCGCATGCGATCGATGTCCAGACGATCGTCAACGATATCCTCAAATCCGGGCAGGCGATCGGGGCACCGATTCCGGAGGGGACGATCGGTTACGATGCGGAGCTGGTGGCCGCCATCCCGGAATACAATCCCGAGAAATCGCGCGAACTGCTGGCCAAGGCGGGCGTGGCCGAGGGCACCAAGATCGAGTTCAAGCTCAACCCCGCCTGGTTTGCCAAGCTGGATCAGGTCGCGGAGTTCGTTGCGGAGCAACTCCGCGAGGTCGGGTTTGACGTCGATCTGCAGTTTGTCGAGCCGGGTGCCTACACCGAGGCTCGCAAGAGTCATAGTTTCGATATCTGCGTCCAGCAGGGCAACAAGGGCCTGAATCCGGATGTGAACTACACCGTCCTCGTGGTGTACGGCACCTTCGGGCTGGCGTACGCGGATGCCCGGCCGGATGTCGTCGAGATGATCAACCAGGCCCGAACGGAGCTCGATGAGGGGCTGCGTGGGGATCTGTACCAGAAGATCCAGCGAGAGATGTACGACGATATGGCCGAGTTCATCCTCTATCGTCAGGAATACATCTGGGGTGTGCGCCCGCGCGTGGTCGGGTTTGTGCCGCGGCGAGATTGGCAGACGCGGGTCTTCGCGCTTGATATCCAGTCGTCGTGAGTGGCTTTATTTTTCGCCGGGTCGCCCAAGCACTCATCGTCGTGATTGGGGTCTCGGTGGTCGTCTTCTTCCTGGCGCGGCTGGCGCCGGGCGATCCCGTTAGCCTGATGCTCGCGGAGACCGCCAGCCCCGAGCAAATCGAGGCGGCCCGCGAGCACTATGGGTTCAATGAGCCGCTGTGGTACCAGTACGGGCTGTTTGCGAGCCGGGCGCTGCAGGGGGATTTCGGGGATTCGCTCTATTACAAGCAGCCAGCTCTGGGCGTGGTGTTGGATGCTTTCCCCGCGACCGCCAAGCTGGCGGCCGTCTCGTTCGCCATCGCCGTGCTCGTGGCGGTACCGCTCGGCGTGATCGCTGCCATCAAGCGCGATACCGTGTGGGACTACGTTGCGATTGGCCTGTCCGTCATCGGGCAGGCCGCCCCCTCGTACTGGATCGGCATCCTGCTCATCCTCTTCTTCTCGGTTCGCTTCCATTGGTTTCCCAGTTCGGGCAACTACGGGCCATCGTATATCGTCCTGCCCGCGATCACGCTGGCGGCGGTGTTGATGGCGGTGCTCACGCGACTGACCCGGGCCGGCATGCTGGACGTGCTCTCGGAGGATTACGTGCGTACCGCGCGCTCGAAGGGGCTGCGTGAATCGGGGGTGATCGTTCGCCATGCATTGCGGAATGCCCTGATCCCGCTGGTCACGGTGATGGGCCTGCAGCTTGGCTCGATCCTGGGAGGGACGATCATCGTCGAGCAGGTGTTTGCCTGGCCGGGGGTGGGCCGGCTCGCCGTCAATGCCATCTCCTCTCGCGACTATCCCATCATCCAGGCTGTCGTCCTGCTCGTCTCCATCGTTTTCGTCGTCATCAACCTGCTGGTGGATCTCCTGTACGGCTTTCTCGATCCGCGTATTCGGCACAGTTAGGAAAAGGCTCTTCTTCCATGGCGGTCGCGCTTCAGCTCGCAGGCGAGAGAACATCATCCTCGCGCTCTACCTTTCGGATAGCCCTGCGGAACATGCGCATCGTGGTCGGCTGCGTCGTGCTGCTGGTCGTGATCATCGGGGCCCTGGCGGCGCCGGCGATCGCGCCGACGGCGGCAAACAAGCAGCGCCCCAGTATCAGCAATGTGGCCCCCTTCGCGCTCGATAAGGACGGCAACCGGCACATCATGGGGACCGACGGGCTCGGCCGGGATATCTTCAGCAGGATGCTGTTCGGGGCGCGCATCTCCCTGCTGGTGGGCATCTCGTCGGTCTTGGTCTCGCTGTTGATCGGGGTGCCGCTGGGGCTCCTGAGCGGGTTTGTGGGGGGGCGGCTCGATAGCGTCATCATGCGGCTGGTGGATGTTCAGCTCGCGATCCCGTTCTTCCTGCTGGCGGTCACGATTGCCGCGCTGCTGGGGCAGGGGCTCTGGAACGTGATCCTGCTGCTTGGCGTCACGAGCTGGATTGGCTTCGCCCGCATCGTGCGCGCGCAGGTGCTGTCACTGAAGGAGCTGCCCTTCGTCGAATCCGCGCGTGCCGCTGGCTCGCGGCCGTTCCCCATCATGTTTCGGCACATCCTGCCGAATGCCTGGACCCCCATCATCGTGCTCGCGAGTCAGGCCGTCGGCTCCATGATTATCGCCGAGTCGTCTTTGACCTTCCTCGGTGTTGGAGTGCCACCGGATACCGCGACCTGGGGCGGCATGATCGCCTCTGGCCGCAACTACCTCGAAACTGCGTGGTGGATCTCGACATTGCCCGGGCTCGCCCTGACATTGACCGTGATTGCGGTCTATTTCCTGGGCGATGGCCTGCGGGATGTGCTGGATCCCAAGACCCGGCGCTAGGGACCGTTCGGCCCTTCTCGAAGGCTCTCTTCGAGAAGGGCCTTCTGCGCTCTGGTGGGTCTACGGCAGGGAGTGGGGTGGTGTCTGGTCGGTGTCGAGGTCGAAGCCGATCAGCTCCATCAGCTTGAGCGCGTTGGTGGACGTTGCCAGACCCGGCCGCAACCGGTAATCGAACGTCATGTCCGGCCCGGTGGCCCCGCGCTCGAAGGTCTCCGCGAAATGGACGGCGTGCGCGGCCGATGCCAACGCGTCGCCCTCAAGCAGCCCGAGATCGTGACTGGAGACCGCGCCGATCGCGCACAGCCGGGTCAGCTGGCGCAGGACCTGCCGCGAGGCGATCTGCCGCTCGGCGGTGTTCGTTCCCTGCAGGATCTCATCGAGCAGGTAGAGGACGGGGCGGTCCGTGGCGGCCTTCGCGGCATCGACGACCGCCTTCAGTCGCTGGAGCTCGGCCATGAAGAATGAGACGCCCCGCGCGAGCGAATCCTCGACGCGCATGCAGGTCCAGATATCGACGACCGGCAAGCGTAGCGCTTCCGCGCAGGACGGGCCACCGGCCTGGGCGAGCACGGCGTTCGCGCCGATCGCGCGGAGCAGCGTACTCTTGCCGGACATGTTGGAGCCGGTCACAAAGAGGACCGTGCCGCGCGGCCCCACGTCGACGGAATTGGCGACGGCCTCGGCGGGATCGATCAGGGGATGCGCCATCGCGGTGGCGGCGATGCGGTCGTGATCGGGCGAGACATCGGCAAAGGTCCACGCGGGGTGGTCGTGCGCGAGGATTGCCAGCGCCGCCAGTGCCTCCCAGGACGCGGCCGTCTCGATCCAGACCCGAACCCGATCGCCGGATTGGGCCTGCCAGCGCTCAAGCGCCGCCAGCACATGGATATCCCAGAGAAAGGCCATCTGGAACGGGAAGTAGAGCATCGATCCACGCGGCAGGGCGAGGCTGCTGGAGCGAGTTAGTTTCCTGATCTGCGTCATTGCACCCTGCGGTCCCGTGCCGAGCGTCTCCTGGATCTGCGTGAGCAGGGGGGCGTTCGGGGTGCCGGAGGTGATCGCCGCGAAGACATCGCCATAGCCCGCGATCGCCTGGTGCAGCGGGGAGACACGCGCGACCAGCGCCGATGCCTGACCGCCCACAAGCTGCGACACGACAACATTGACGACGATCGGGAGCAGCCACAAGGGCCACGCGACGAGCCCAACGATCTGCGCGATGATGAGTGCGACGAGCGCGAACGGGCTGATCCAGGCGGTGGCGACCAGCCACGGACGGGCGCGGAGCCAGGTCGGGCCCTCTGCCCACGCGATCAGCTCGCCCGGATCGCCGATGGTGCCCTCGGTCAGATGTCCCGCCGACTCGACCTCTTGCCGCTGATCGAGCGCGGATGCCAGCTCCGCCACGGCGTGCTGGCGCTCCCGGATCTCCGCGGGCGCGGCGGGAGCGAGCAGCCACCGGCGCAATGTCGCCCAGCCCTCCTGGGTGGCGGGCGTGCCGATCCGCTGCTCCAGCGAGGCCCGGCCAATCACGTTGAGATCGTAGGCATAGGCGTGGGATCGCGCTTCTCCCACGTCGGGCGGCAGCGGCAAGCTGTCCCACTCCAGCGCGAGGCGGTGCAGGGCGAGAGTGTTGACGTCGACGAGGCGCGTCAGGCGGTCGCGCTCACGTCGCAATCGCCCGTGATAGACGACGAGCGCGACCACGATGCCGGTGACGGCGATGGCGAGCAGGATGATCAGCGTATCGGCGCGGACGAAGAGCAGTTGCCAGAGCACAACGGCGAACGCGACGAACCCGGCGAGACGCAGGTTGGCGATCAGGCTCCACTGGCGGTGGATGCGGTCGCGCTCGGCGGCGAAGGCGTCGCGACGCTGGCGATAGATGTCGGCGGCAGGGGCAGGCGTGGCGATGGAGTCCTCCGGCAGTGCAGGTGCTGGCGCGGTCAGGGTGACGCGCCAAGGGCGACACGAATCGTCGTCAAGCGTACCCGAATGGAACGCGCGGTCGCCGGGGTTGTGGACCGGATGTGGCGGGCAATGCCGGATCGGGTGCCCATGCTGTGCCAACGGTGCTCCTGCTGCGGGCGCCCACGAGAGAGAGTTCTCGACTGTGCTCCGATGTGCTGCTGAAATGACGAAGGGCCGGCACCTGGAATAGGTGCCGGCCTCGTGCGCTCGATCTCGGTTGTTGGCGGAGGCGATCAGGCGGTCTGCGCGTACTCGATCGGGTGATCGTTGACGGTGAGCAGCAGCGGCCGCGAGCGGTTGTTGATGACGTTCGCATCGACGACGCATTTGCGCACGTTCTCAAGCGACGGGATCTCGTACATCACCTCGAGGAGCACTTCCTCGATCGATGTGCGCAGTCCGCGCGCGCCGGTCTTGCGCTCTTCGGCCTGCCTGGCGGTCGCCTCCAGGGCATCGTCGGTGAAGACGAGGTCGACATCGTCGAGCGCGAAGAACTTCTGGTACTGCTTGACGACGGCGTTGCGCGGCTCGGTCAGGATCTTGATCAGCTCCGGGCGGCTGAGGTGATTCAGCGACACGCTGACGGGCAGGCGACCGACGAACTCGGGGATCAGCCCGTACTTCAGCAGGTCGTCGTGGTTGAGCTGCGAGAGCGGGTTCTCCGTCTCGACGCCCGGCTCGATGCTGCCGCCGAAGCCCATCATGCTCTGCTTGCCGATGCGCTTGGCGACGATCTCCTCCAGCCCCTCGAAGGCGCCACCGCAGATGAAGAGGATGTTGCGGGTATCGATCTGGATGTATTCCTGATGCGGGTGCTTGCGGCCGCTCTGGGGCGGCACGTTGGCGACCGTGCCCTCGATGATCTTGAGCAGGGCCTGCTGCACGCCCTCACCGGAGACATCGCGCGTGATGCTCGGGTTGTCGGACTTGCGCGCAATCTTGTCGATCTCGTCGATGTAGATGATGCCGTGTTGGGCGCGGGTCACGTCGCCCGCGTTCTGGATCAGCCGCAGCAGGATGTTCTCGACATCCTCGCCGACGTAGCCGGCCTCGGTGAGCGCCGTCGCATCGGCGATCGAGAAGGGGACGTCCAGCAGCCGCGCCAATGTCTGCGCGAGCAGGGTCTTGCCCGATCCGGTCGGGCCGACGAGCAGGATGTTGCTCTTCTGGAGCTCGACGTCGTCGTCGTTCATCAGCCCGGCGTTGATACGCTTGTAGTGATTGTAGACCGCGACGGAGAGGATCTTCTTGGCCTGGTCCTGCCCGACGACGTACTGGTTGAGTTGCTCGTAGAGTGCCCGGGGCGTTTGGATGCGGGCCAGGGTCGGCTCGGAACGGGGAACCGTCGGCTCCTCTTCCTCGATGATCTCCCGGCAGAGCTGCACACATTCGTCGCAGATGTAGACCTGATTGGGGCCGGCGATCAACCGTCGAACTTCTTCCTGACCCTTATTGCAGAATGAGCACCGATAATGCACCCCACCACCTCGTATTCATGTAGTGCGCGGCTCTTTGCTCTCCGGGGCGGGAGGAGCGATCCATCGGGAGATGAGCCGCGCTGTTCGATCGAATTGTCCTTATCCAGCCTGTACGGGATGCCTAGTTGCTGTTTCCGTTCGAGGAGACCTTGGACGGAACGATGAGCTCGCTGGGTGTGAGCACCTCATCGATCAGACCGTACTCCTTGGCCTCTTCGGCGGTCAGGTAGTAGTCGCGCTGCGTGTCAGCCTTGACCTTCTCGAACGGCTGGCCCGTGTGCGTGGCAAGGATCTCGGTCAGGGTGTTGATCACCGCGAACGTCTCCTTGGCCTGCACCTCGATGTCGGGGATGTTCCCGCGGAAGCCGCCCGATCCCTGATGGATCATGACCCGCGAGTTCGGCAACGCATAACGCTTGCCCTGCTCGCCAGCCGCCAGCAGCACGGCCGCCATGCTGGCGCCCATGCCCATGCAGAAGGTCTGGACGTTGGCGCGGACCATCCGCATCGTGTCGTAGATGGCCAGCCCGGCGTAGACGGCGCCGCCCGGCGAGTTGATGTAGAGCTTGATGTCCTGCTCGGGATCGTCATGATCCAGGAAGAGCATCTGGGCGATGATGAGGTTCGCGACCTGATCGTCGACCGGCGTGCCGAGGAAGATGATGCGGTCCTTGAGCAGGCGAGAGTAGATATCGAAGGCGCGTTCGCCGCGGTTCGTGCTTTCGACGACCATTGGCACGAGATTGTCGATCTTGGGGATTTCCATGGAGTGTGTGACCTTTTCGTCATCTGACGCGACCATGCCTGGCCCCGTCCCTGGCTGAGCGTAAGAGCGGGAAGATTCCGCCAGCTAATAGTTCAATGATAATCCGCGGTGTCGAGGTTGCACCTCCCCAAAGGAAGGGTGCGAGCGCACGGATTGGCGGATTCTAGCACGTTCGTCGGCCCGTTCTCCGCACGGTGCCGCAGCAAGACGAGTGTCACCTAGCCCTTTTCTGTGTCTGCGGCATCCCTGCACGGATATGGCCGCGTTCGGCCATCAGCGTCGCTGCTCCGGCGCATCGTCGCATACCAGCGCCCAGGGAGCGCCCCGGTAGCGCGTCATCGCCAGCAGGACCCGGCGGGTGCCCTTCTGCCGGAGCCGCTTGCCGATGGCATCCACATCACCGGCCAGACCCCGGCGGCGGATATCGAGCGGGCCCGCGCCGAGCGCGCGCAGCGTCTTTTTCACCTGCTTCTCGTTCCACGGCCCGGACGCGATGATCGGCAGCGACCGCGCGAAGGGCGACGGCTGCTGATCCTCCGTCACGAGGAAGGCGATCTGCTCGTCGATCTGGGCACCACCGATCAGTCTCGAGAGGTCGGCGACGAGCCCGGCGCGCGTCACGGCCGGATTGGGATCGTGCAGCCACATCCCCGTCGTCGGCTCCACGATCGGGGGCACTGCGGCTGCTTCGCCGGACGCATCGGCGGCGATGGTCTCGACCCCGTCGTCCGTGACGACCGTTGCCCGGCGTCGGGTCATGGCGAGCGTGGGCGACCACAGCGCCGCCTCCTTCAAATCAGGCCCGATGGCGATCGCCTCGAATTCCCACCCCTCCGGCACCAGCTCGTGCGGGAGACCCGGCGCCATCTTGATGCCGACGGCGGGAACCCGATCGGCCAGATCCAGGCACCAGTCGAGCGGCGGCTCACTTGCGCTGCCTCCGAAGCGACCGCCCGCGTTCCGGCGGGCGGGATCAATGAAGACGCTCTCGATCCCGGAAAGGTCAACGCGGCGGACGTCGGTTTGTTGGAGGGTGAGCTCCGCGCCGGGTGCGTAGAGCCGGGCGTTGGCGGCGGCCATCGCGAGATGCTCGGGGTTGAGATCGACCGCCAGGAGGTGTCTTGCGGCCGGAAGCTGGGCGAGCGCCAGCAGGTCGCCGCCGATGCCGCAGCAGAGATCCGCGATGCGCTCATACGGGGCGTAGCGCTGCGCCCGCCAGGTCGAGATGCGCTCGGAAGTCGCCTGCTCCAGGCCCGCCCGTGTGAAATACATCTCGCCCGCGCGGGAGAATTTGGCGCTCGCGTGGCGGCGCAGGTCGTAGAGGGTGAGCGCGGCGGCCACGAGATCGCCGGGGTAGTGCTTGCGGAGCCGTGTGGCGGCCGCGATCGCCGTGGCGGGTGTCGGTGCGAGCGCATCGATCTCCGCGAGAATCCGTTCGCCCTCGGCGGAGGCAAGCATCGCCATCTGTGTCGCGGATGGTTCGGTTGTGGGTGAATCGGGCATGCACACTTCTTGGTGAGACGGGGCCGGTGGGACATGAGGAATGGGCCGGAGTCATGCCGGCCCATTCGGAACAGCGGCGGAGATTATCGTTTGCCGCGCCGCCGCTTCTTGGCGGCCTGCTTGACCGATGACTCCGGATTCTCACCAGCATACTCGTGGCCTCGCGGTGCGCGGTAGCCGGCGCGCTGTGCCGCCTCCTCGGAGGAGAAATAGATCTCGGCGACAGTCGATGTGTAGGCGGATGATCCCGGCGTGTGATAGATCCCGGAATCCGCGTTGCCCTTGATCGGGAAGCCCTCGGGAATCTCGGGATGGTCCTTGGCCGGCACCCAATCGGTCCCCTCGGTCTCCGGGTTCCCTCTCCGCCGGCCATGCGTGCGTGGCTCATGGTCGCCGCTGCGCTCGGGCCGCTCTCCTCCGTCGCTGACGGGAGCGGATGACGTGGACGGCTCGTTGTCCTGAGGCGGCGTGGTCTCCGCCGCGTGCCCGGCAGCAGGTTCGTCACCAGCAACGGCTTCGCTTGCGGGCTCTTCGGAGACGTCGCCGGCTGGCTCCGAGGGCGTGGCGTCAGCATCGTCGTCAGTCTCGTCGCCGGGTGCCAGGGCCTGCGCGTTTTCTGGCGATGAGTCGGCATCGCGTTCCGTGTCACCGGGCGCGGCAGCATCTGACTCATCAGAGACGCCGGCCGATGTACGCTCGGCCAGCGGCTCGACCTCGTGCGCGGGCGGATTGTTCAGCACATCTCCCTGATCATCGCGCTCGTCGGCCTCCAGATCGAAGATGGCGGAGGCCTCCTCAATGACATCGGGCAGGTCGGGATCGTTGCTGCCGAACACCTCCTGCGCGATCTCGCGCGCTTCGACGAGCTCGGTGTCATCGAGCGCCGCGATGGTGGCGGGGGCGACTTCGGTATCGTCGCGCTCGGGCTCATCGGCCATGCCGGTATCGGTTGCAGGTGCGGAGCTCTCATCCGCGATGTCGTCTTCCGTGGTGGCATTCGCCTCCTCATCCTGCTGGACCACGAGGAGTTCGTGGGGGAGGGCGGGCTCTGGCTCGGGCGATTGCTGTTCGGGAGCGGCTGTGTCGTCCCCGGTAGCATCGGTGTCGAAATCTGCATTCGCCACGGTTGCCGTTGCCGATTCCCCGGTCTCTTCATTGGAAACCGGTTCATCGGATGGCGCATCCGCCACGTCATTCGTCGTGAACGCCGTCGTCTCGTCCTTGCCGGCAGAGGGTTCGAGGGGAACCGGGAGCGGTTCGGTCGGCGCCTCGCTGCCCGCCTCGGCGGGAGCGCCGCCGGCCGATCCCGACGCGCTGGCGTGGCCGGGTTCGAAATCGGCCGGCCGGGCGTCGCTGGGTGCCGGTTCGTCAGCGGATTCCGGCTCCGGTATCGACTCCGGGCCGGCGGCAGGCGGCGTGGCTGGTGGCCAGTTCTGATTGGCGACATCCTCCGTCGAGACCGAGAGATGAACGGAATAGCGGTCGGCGGACGTCACCACATGCAGCGGGATCTCGAACCGCCGCGAGAAGATGACAAGGAACGATTTGCGGACCGTGATGGCCCGGTCGTTCCAGGTGGCGACCGTGCCCACCTTAACGCCCCCCGCCGAAAAGACCGACTGGTCCTTGCGGAAGACCCAGGGCGTTTGCGCGGGCTGCTTGTAGGGGGTGGTGTAGTCTGTCATCTCTTCGCTCCCGATTCTGGGCCCGGACCTCCACGGGGTTCGCTGCCATGCGGAGGCGATCCGGCTCGATCCCTTGCGTTGACGATTCGGTTCGGGTGTGTGCCGGCCGCCTCCGGATGTGCCGCCGCGGCCGGTGTCCCTGTCTGATCGCTTCACAAGCATAGTGGCTGCCACGGATAGCTGTCGCCAATTGCGCAGGTTCGCCGCAGCGAGAGCCGAGTTCGAACCCGTAGCGGGTCAGCTGGTCTGACCCATCCGGCGAAGCCGGATACCGGCTCACCATATCGGCCGGACCACCAGTTCGAATTCCGCTGTAGTGCTGCGTCAGCCGTAATTGCTAGGGGCAGGCATCCATCGAGCCTAACGACGGGGATGGTGGGGCTGCCTGAACACTGCTCCCAGCATTTTCAACCGTGATACGGCACTGAAAGACACGACGTATGGTGACCGAGCGTAGATGCCCGCATCAGTCTCTGGACATACCAAAGGCGGCGGATCGTTCTGATCCGCCGCCTTTGCGTTTCGTGACTCCTGGGAGCCGATCCGGAATCAGGATTCCGAATCGATTGTCTTGGCCGCTGCCTGTGCTGCGTCCACCGCCGACTCCACGGCGTCCTCTGCCGCGGCCTGCATGCTCTTCGGCAGCCGGTAGCCGGCGACTTCCGCCGCCTCGGGAGTCGCGAAGTAGACCTCGGCGATCGTCGCCTCGTAGAACGGGGAATCCGGCGTGTGATAGATGCGCGAGCTGGCGTTGCCCTTGATCGGGAAGCCGGCCGGGATCGTATCCGTGCCGTCACCGGCGACCCAGTCGCTGCCCTCGCCTTCGGCGGGACCGAGTTCCTTGCCACCCTTCTTGGCGGCAGATGCCTTCGGCTCGTTCTGGAACGCCTCGGCCGCTTCCTCGGCGGAAGGCTCCGGCTCCGCTTCGCCAGCTGCCTCCGCGAAGGTGTGATCCGCCGCAGCTTCGGCGGCCTCGGTGGCGGTTTCCTTGTTGTCCGCGACCTCACCCTCGACGTCGATCACGCCGGACGCCGCCTCGTCATCGCTCGGCTCGGGGGCGACGTACCCGTTCACCACCGCGCCACGGCCCTCGGTCGCGATTTCGATCAGGCGATCGGTCAGCTTGCGCTCGAAGAGCTCGTTGCGCAGCATGTCGCGGAAGTAGTCGGACTTGTAGATGTCGCGCATGCGCTGGATCTGGGCGTTGGCCTCGTCATCGTCGCCCGCGGCGGCGAGCCCGGAGTTCGCGCCGATCAGCCGCTCGACTTCGGCATCGAGATCCTCGTCGCTGACCTCGATCGACTCCTGCTTCGCCACTTCCTGCATCAGCATGGAGTTGCGAAGCCGCTTCTCGGATTCCGGCCACAACTCGTCGTGCAGCGACTCCTCGGTCTTGCCCTGCATCGCCAGGTAGCCCTCGAACGGGGTACCGTTGCGTGCGAGATCCTGCTTCAGGTGCTCGAGCTGGTGATGCACCTCATCGTGGATCATGGCCTCGGGCAGATCGAGGGTGGAGACCTTGCCCATCTCCTCGATGATCTGGTTGAGGACCTTCGTGCGGGCGTCGTTCGTCTTGCCCTGGTGGATGTCGTCGCGGATCTGCTGGCGCAGGTCGTCCATCGACTCGGCGTCGGCGACCGTCTTCGCGAACTCATCGTCGAGCGGCAGGATATCCCGCTCCTTGATGCTCTTGAGGGTCACGGTATAGGTGAGTGTCTTGCCGCGCACAGTGGGATCGACGCTCTCATCATCCTCGGCGAACGGGATGTCGAAGGTCTCGGTCTCGCCGACCTGCATCGACTCGATCTTCTCGCGGAGGGGCGCAAGGAGGTTGGTCTCGCCGAGGACGAAGACAGCATCCGTGACCGGCTCCTGGAACGCGGTGTCGCCTTCCTTGACCTCGTAGTCGACGGTGACCTGATCGCCATCCTTCGCCGGACGCGGCTCCTTCGGATCGGCCCACGGGCTCTGGCTGAGCTGCAGGCGATCGATGACCTCCTGAACCTCGGACTCCTCGACCGACGCATCCTCGGGCTCGACGCGGACGCCCGCGTAGTCACCGAGGGTGAGCTCCGGGTAGACCGGCACGGTCACCACGAAGTTGATCGGCTCGAGTTCCTTGATCTCGACCTCGGGATCGCCGACCGGAGTCAGGTCTTCCTGCTTGAGGGCATCGCGGTAGAGCTTCTCCATGATCTCGTCGGCGGCCTCGCGGACGAAGACATCGTGCCCGTACATGCGCTCGATGATGTGGCGCGGAGCCTTGCCCTTGCGGAAGCCCGGCACCTGGGCATCCTTGCTCACCTTGCGGTAAGCGACCTTCATCGCCTGGGCGAACTCGTCGTCATCGGCCGTGATATCGAGCACGGCGATGCTTCCTGGATTCCGTTCAACGGAGAGTTTCACGCTTGACGCGTCCCTTCTACCTGGCGTACCGGCACGGGGTGATGCGATCGCCCGATCACCCTCACCGCGGTTGTGCACTGCTCCCCTATAAAGGGAAGACTCCTGCACACCGTGCCGCGTTGGAAAAAATGGCGCCGGCACGAGCGACCGGCTGTCAAAAGAGCATCCGCAGCGCGGACGTCCGTGACCCTGGGGTCACGATGTACGGCGCGGGATCGCCCGTGCCGTGCGATGGGCAGAACAAAACGACCGTGTTCACGGCCCCATCTCCAAGCGGGGATTATACCACTCCTTGCATCGCTGCCGGGAAACGTGCCGGGCCGTCACAAAGCGGGGCTGGAGGGCAGTCGTGCCGCCTCCGCATCGGTCAGTTTGCCCGGTATCGCGGCGATTCGCGAAGATGCACGGAGTGCCCGAACAAGGCGTACGTTCACATTGTCACCGTTCCGGGTGGATGGTATCGTCGCTTCAGGCAACGAGACCCGGGTCGTATGGAGTGGCGATGCCCCTCTCTGCGCCGGACGTGTCCGGACAGTCTTTACAGCGCGTTGCGCAGGGAATGGGCCGCGGCACAGGATCGTGTCATGTACTGATGAGGCATGTTTCGCGGTCAGCGGGCCTGGGCTTGCCCGGCTGCTGATCGACCTCGGTGGGATCCGGATGGACCACGACGTGACCGGATGGAGCGGTGACGACGTGGGGAGACCCCGAGACGGGATTGGACATGTGTTGGCGCTCGGCGATTGCGTTCGCCCGGTGCCGCCGTGTCGCCCGGCATGCGTCAACGTGAGGTCGAATCAGGAGGGAAGGCGCGGTGTCCACCGCAATTACACGCATCCACGCACCCGCGTGGCGACGACTCTGCACGCTCGCACTCGCGGGCACGCTCGCGGTGGGCACCATGCTGCCCGGTGTCGCGCCCGTCTGGGCGGACGGCGAATCCGGGCAGCCGACGATGACGCCGGCATCGAGCTTTTCGGTGTCCGTGGACAGCGTCGATGCGCTGACCGGATTGCGCGCCGTGATCACGGGGAGTGGTGACGGCGTCAATCTGCGCCGCGACGCCGCGCACGATGCCGACGTGGTCTCGACACTGAAGGACGGGACGGTCGTCGATCTCCGGATCGACACGGTCGACACCGTCCTCGATCCGGATGGCACCACCCGGTGGTGGCCGGTGCGCGCGGATGGTGCGGATGGCTGGGTCTCCGGCTTCTACCTGAAGAACCCGGACGCGCCCGTTACCGGCGCTGGTGCGGAGACGCCAGCGGCGGGATCGGCATTCGATTACACGGGTGAGATCAAGCCTGGCATTACGGCGCAGGTCAGCGCTGACGGCGACGGCGTCAATGTGCGCTCGGAGCCGTCGGATGCGAGCGACGTCGCGACGACGCTGCAGGATGGAGCGACCGTCACGCTGCGGATCGACACCACCGATACCGTGACCGACAAGGACGGCACGCGTTGGTGGCCGGTCAGCGCGAACGGCAAGGATGGCTGGATCTCGGGCGCGTACCTGCGCAGCGCCGGCACATCTGGCGAGTCGCCGTCTGCTCCCGGTCAGAGCGGCACCTTCGCGGCAGGCTCATACGTCCGCGTTCGCACACCGAGCGGACAGGGTATCGTCGTGCGGGCCGAGCCGAATCCGAACGGCGCCGAGCTCAAGGTCTGGGCCGATGGTCAGGTTGCCCAGGTCATGGAGGGGCCGCTGTCGTTCGAGGCCAGCGAGAACGGCTGGTACAAGGTCACGACCGGCGATCTGACCGGCTATGTCGATGGCGATCTGCTGATCGTCGCCGGGCAGCCTGCTTCATCCAATGATGCGAACACCTCCGCTCCCTTTGTCCGGGGCGATAACGCCCAGGTGAAGACGCAGAAGGAGCTCGGCGCCAACATCCGCGCCGATGGCGATCCGACATCCGCCAAGGTCGGGTACGTGCCGGAAGGCGCGGTCGTGACGGTCGAGGATGGACCCGTCAGCCACGCGAGCAGCACGGCCGGGTGGTTCAAGGTCACGTTCGATGGTGTGACCGGCTATGTCGATGGCGACCTGCTGGTGAAGACAAGCGCCAGCGCGTCGTCTGCCGACATGGGCGACGAGGGCGTGGCGGGCGATTACCGCAAGGGCGACTATGTGATCGTCGCCACCAACTCGAAGACCGGGGCCAACGTCCGCGCGGTGCCGACACGCTCATCCGATACGGTCGGATTCCTGGCCGAGACGGAGACGGTCCAGGTCATCGATGGTCCGATGAAGGATGAGAACGGCGACATCTGGTACAAGATCTCCGACGGCGGTAATACGCGAGGCTGGGTGGCCGGCAACCTGCTCGATCCGACGAAGGATCCGCAGGCCGTCGCGACGGCCACGACAACTCCCGCCGCGGTCGAGAAGACGCCAGCCGCAACGACGACCACGCCGACTCCCGCGCCGGGCACCAGTGGGCAGGCCGCCACGACGCCGACCCCGTCGCCCGCTTCCAGCAATGTCTCGGCCCAGGGGTTTATCTACCCGCTCGCGTCGTACACAGTGACCCAAGGCTTCGGGTGCAGCAATCTCGGCTTCTATGCCTATGATGCAACGCTGGGATGCCCGATTCATGATGGCCTCGACCTGGCTGCGCCGGCGGGCACGCCGATCATGGCCGCTGCTGCCGGAACGGTGGTCGCCGCCGGCTGGTGCGATTGTGGGCTTGGCAACTATGTCGAGATCGATCACGGCAACGGCGTGCATACGGTCTACGGCCACATGCAGTCGCAGCCCTACGTCTCGGTTGGCCAGCAGGTCGCCCAGGGTGAGGTGATCGGCCCGGTCGGCAGCACCGGTCTCTCTACCGGCCCCCACACGCACTTCATGGTGCGGATCGATGGTGTGGCCCAAGATCCCGTCAACTACCTGCCGTAACTCCTCTCCATCGGGAACGCGGTCTTTTGGGAACAGTGGGCGAAGCGATTGTCATCGCTTCGCCCACTGTTCGTCCCGGTCTGCAAACGTCCATTCGCGGCGGTAATGAGCTATCGACCGTGTCGTGAACGATGTACAATCGTGAATATTGGGTCTACAGACACATTTCTCATATACCCTCGACGTTCGACGGGATGACGATGACAGGAAAAGCAGGTAGTTGGGGCTGTCGAACGCAGGCGGGAGCAGGAGCAACGGTGTGGCGTCGGAAGCAGCGCTTCACGCGTGTCGTGGCGCTGTGTTCGCTGGTGCTGATGCTCTCGCCATGGGGTGGCGGTTGGGCGGCGGCGCAGAGTGACGCGACCGCTCCCGTCGAGGTCGAAATCGTGGCAACGGAGCCAATGGAGATTCCGCCGACCGATGTGCCAGTGGTGATCCTGCCGACCGAGGAGCCGCCGGCACCGACGGACATTCCCCCGACGCTCGAACCCACGTTCGTGCCTCCCCCGACCGAGCCAACCCTGCCGCCGACCCCGAGCCCGTCGCAGACTCCCGCTCCCTCGCCCACGCCGGCATCGTCCCTTGCCTGGTCGGTGACCGATCCGATCTCCTGCATTCCTGCGGAATCCGGAGGGGCGATCGCCCACGGCGCGTACAGCGAGTATGCCTGCACGATGGACCTCGTGCTGACCGGCGAGCTGCGCGAGGCGACGGCAGCCCGGATCGAATCGTCGGTGAACGCGACCGTGAACGACGGGTGGTCGATCCAGCTTCGCGGCGATGACGGCTCCTGGACGGACCCTGCCACCCAGACCGCGATCTCGCGCGATCATTCCATTCAGATTCCTGCTGGCGCTGGTGAAACCCGGGATCGCTTCACGTTCTCGGCCCGGGTCGGGCGCGATCGCTGCACGACTGCCCCGGCATCGCTCTCACTCCAGGGGCGCGCCAGCGTCGAGGTTCCGGGCGCAGAGGTGACGTTGTCCGGCTCCGATACCGCGTCGGTGACGATCGAACCGGTGCTGGCGCCGATTCCGGAGCCGGAGGTGGCGTTTGCCGGCTCCCTCGTGCTGGACGCGGTCAGCCTCAGCCCCACGATGGAGACCCAGACGACAACGGGCACGATCGCGCTGACGGTTTCCGGGCTGGATGCTGCGTGCGGAACCTGGAACGTGCTGCTGACCGGCGCGTCGCTGGGAGCGGAGAACGGCTCGACGATCGCTGGCAGCAACATGCGCCTCGTGGCGGTCAATGGATCACCACCTTCGGACGGCTCCTGCTCGCTCGACGGATCGTGCCTCGTCGGCGCTGTGCGCGGCGACGCGGCCGGTGATGCCGTGGAGACGTTCACGCTGGAGATCGCGCTGGACGTTCCCGCGGGAACGACGCCGGGATCCTTCAATTCAACGATCAGCGCATCGCTTGAGATGCCCTGACATACGGTCCGGGACCTGACGTACCGATCATGAGTGAAAGCGCCTGTCAACGATGATGGCCACCGGTCTGCCCGACATCCCCAGCGCGAACGGTGTATCCGGATCCCGGCTCGTCTCGCGTGCCGGACGCTGGCGCATGGCGGGCGTCACAGTCGCGATTTTGAGCCTGCTCCTGCCTGGCATTGCGGTCAGGGGCCTTGCGCAATCCTCGGCCGACGTCACGATCTCGGTCGTTCCTCCGGTGGATGGTGTCCTCACTGCCTCGATTGCGGGGGCAGTCTTCGAAGACGTGGCCTATGTGCCAGAGGGCGCCGCCGACCAGATCGTGTACGGGACGGTGCAGTTGCATGTGCGCGATACGACGGGGCTCGGCGCGCCGTGGATCGTCCGTGCCCGCGCCCAGTCCGACTTCGCGAACGGGGATCGCGGCACCGTTTCCGCGTCCAATCTCCGGTTGACGCCCCCTGATGCCACGGCCCGGCGCCCGCTGGCCCCGGTGCCCGGCAATCGACCCGTCCCGCTCGAGGTTCCCAGCCTCGGGACGGGTGCCGCGGTGCCGGTGGTTGCCTGTCCGGAGGGGAATTGCCAGGGGGAGTTCACGCTCGCGTTTCCTGCCACCTTGCGCGTCCCGGCCGGAACGCTTGCCGGAACCTACCGCACGACGCTGCTCGTCGAGGTGCTTGCCGGCGCCGACTGACGTCCTCGATTCTCTTCAGAAACGCATCTCTCCACTCCAGTACCCGGGCAGGAAACGGCCCGGGTACTGGCGTTTTCACGAGGATCAGTGGCGTCGTGGGTATGGCCTTTGACCTAGTACCGTAAGCCTGGGCCGGCCTGTGCTTGGAAAGGACAAGAAGGAGCGATGGAACAGGCTCGGGCGCGGGATTGGCAGGGTCGGAGGGCGCATTCTCGCCTCCAGATCTCATCGCGCGCAGCAGGGAAACCCTGATATATCAAGGAGAATCTCAGGTGGGATTGAGTATGGCTCCCTCTGTTCTATAGAAATGTCTGTCCTTAAAGCCCAGTGCGGACCAAGAGAAATATTGCCTGGTAGGAGATGTTGACACCACGGTGTGACCATAGTACTATGACATCGGCCTAGGAGATCTGCCGGGGAAGGCGCGACGAAGCGCCCCAGGGACCGGAGAGCGACGAAGCACTTGGGTCCGGCATTTCTGTATCACGCAGTGGTCTCCGGGTGAACGGGGACGAGGAGCAACGAGATGAGTTTCAAGAGCAAGTTCGTGGGTGTCTTCGGCGCGGCAATCCTGACGTTCGGCGCAGTCGCTGGCGTCGCGGCACAAAACGCGTCTGCCCCCGTCTCCGTCCAGGTCAATGGATCTGGGCAGCCGCTCTCCGTGGCGCTGGAAAACACGCAGACATTCGGGGCGGTCTCCTACAATGCCGATGCAGCCCAACCCACAACTGGCAAGTTCAAGATCACTGTCAGCGATCCGCGAGGCACCGGTGAGGGTTGGAATGTGAAGATCTCCGCGAGTGATGATTTTCGCGCGGACGGTGACAAGTCATTCCCGCTTGCCAACAACCTGACCATGACCGATGGCAGCTTGGAGGGGAATGCCAAGGGCGTCACCAAGTCGGCGGTAAACATGACACCTGCCCAGCAGACCATTCTCTCCGCCCAGACCAAGAGTGGCATGGGGAATGTTACCTACAAGGACATCAACACGACGGTGAACGTCCCGGCCGGCACCCTGTCGGGAACCTACAAGACCACGCTGAACGTTCAGATCGCCAGCGGTCCCAACTAGACACCCACATCCAGTTCATGGCACACGAGGGGGAACCAGTTCACGAACTGGTTCCCCCTCGGTCTGTTTTGTTGGATATCCGGAAAACTATGCCCGGGCACGATGGCAGCGTAGACTGATCGCACGCACGATCCAATTGTGGTCGTATGACATTCATGTGTTCATGCATTGATGGAGTAAAGCCGTGTTGCGTCATCGCGTCTGCTCGGCGATTGGCATCGTCCTCCTTGTTCTCGTACTCCCGCTGGCCCAGGTCCTGCCGGTTACCGCACAGGTCGCGACGCCTGAGGAAGGCACTCCCGACGTCAAGCCGATCGAGTTCAGTTTCAATCCGAAGGGCAAGCCGGACGGCTCCTATTTCGAGATCGAGTCGAAGCCGGGGCAGCGCACCGACCTGACCGTCTCGTTCGCGAATTACTACGATAAGGAGCTGGTTCTCCGGAGTTACGTCGCCGACGCGTATACCGTCGTCAACGGCGGATTTGGCGTCGCAGACGAAGGTGTCAATCAGAGCGAAACCACGACCTGGATCGATTACCCTGCGGATACCTACACGTTCGCTCCAGGCGAGGGGACAGAAGTCGATTTTTCGGTCAACGTGCCCGACACGGCGAAACCGGGCCAGTACATCGCCGCGCTCGTGCTGAGGACTGCCGATGCGATGCCTATCGAGGGCACTTCCATGTTCGATCAGATCATCCAGAAGGCGCTGGCGATCGTGATCACCGTCCCCGGCAAGGCACAGCCGTCGTTCTCGATTGGTGAGGCGAGTTACGTCACCAATCAGGCCGGCACCACCGTCAGCGTCGATATCGCCAATACCGGAAATGTCTTCGTCAAGCCTTCGGGAACGGTCGCGATCGTGAACGGCGCGGGCGAGCAGGTGTTCGAGGCGCCGGTGGCGATGGGCAGTATCTATACGGCGACCAGCACCCAGCTGCAGCTGCTCCTCGCAACGCCACTGCCTGAGGGCGACTACACCGTCAGGCTCGATCTCAGGGATGTGAACTCGAAGGCGACGGCTCGGACCGACACGCTGACACTTGCCGTGGCACCGGAAGCGGACATCGCCGAGACGCCGATCCAGATGACCGACCTTGCGGTTGCGGCGGGGCCGGACGCCAAGGCGCCACAGTTCGCCACGATTACCGGAACGATTGTGAACGGGGGCGCGCCGGTTTCCAACGCCCGCCTGACCGTCCATGCGCTCAAGGACGGGACAGAGGTCGAGAGCTTCCCGCTCATTCCGTCGCTCTCGCTCGCGCAGGGGGAGACGCCGATCCAGCAGCGCTACATCCCCGGTACCGGCTTCACGAAGGGCACCTGGAGCTTCACGCTCACCCTGGAATCGATCGACCCGTCGAGTGGCGCCGCGTCGTTGCTCCTGACCCAGGAGGTCGGGCAGACGATCGTCGTGCCCTGATCTCATTCGACGGCGATCCCCTCGATATGTCGTGATGAAGCGAAGGCCCGCGCACTCTGCGCGGGCCTTCGCTCTGTTCGCCTGCGCCCTGACCACTGCGCACTCCCCTTGCAAGCCACTGCTCCTGCGGCGAAGATGATTCAAGAATGCACGCATTTTGGCCCGGAGCGCAGTGGAGGCGGCAGCCAGCTTCTGCCGTTCCAGCATGGGGAGGATTCGCCATCATGACCGACAACATCACCCTGACCAAACCCGTCGCCGACGGTTTGGAGCCCTTCGTCTCGCCGGAGGCACTCGCGTTCGTGGCGGGTCTGCATCGCCAGTTCAATCCACGGCGTCAGGAATTGCTGGCCGCCCGCCAGGCTCGCCAGCAGCGCATCCTCGATGGGGGCGATCTCGATTTCCTGGAGGAGACGGCCACGATCCGCGCCGACGACTCCTGGCGCGTCGCCCCGGCGCCCGCCGACTTGAATGACCGCCGCGCCGAAATCACCGGCCCCTGTGACCGCAAGATGGTGATCAACGCGCTGAACTCCGGCGCCAAGGTCTTCATGGCCGATCTCGAGGACGCCTCGTCGCCGACCTGGTTCAACGTGATCGACGGGCAGCGCAATCTCTACGATGCGGTCCGGCGCACGATCTCATTCGAGAACCCGGACGGGCGTGTCTACAAGCTCAATGACGAGACGGCGACCCTGCTGGTTCGCCCACGCGGCTGGCACCTGACCGAGCGCCACATCCTCATAGACGGCGAGGAAGCGTCCGGCAGCCTCGTCGATTTCGGGCTCTACTTCTTCCATAACGCGAAGGAGCTCGTCGCGCGGGGGAGTGGCCCCTACTTCTACCTGCCGAAGATGGAGAGTCACCTTGAGGCGCGCCTCTGGAACGATGTTTTCACGGCAGCGCAGGAGCAGCTCGGCATCCCGCACGGCACGGTCCGGGCGACGGTGCTCGTGGAAACCTTCCCGGCGGCCTTCGAGATGGACGAGATCCTCTACGAGCTGCGCGACCATGCCGCCGGCCTGAACGCCGGGCGCTGGGATTACATCTTCAGCGCGATCAAGACCTACCGAAACCGGGCCGACAAGATGCTGCCCGACCGCTCGCAGGTGACGATGGCCGTGCCATTCATGCGCGCCTACACCCAGTTGCTGGTCAAGACCTGCCACCGGCGCGGGGCGCACGCGATCGGCGGGATGTCCGCCTTCATTCCCACCCGCCGCGATCCGGAGGCGAACGAGATCGCGATGGCGGCGGTGCACAAGGACAAGGAGCGGGAGGCCGGCGACGGCTTCGATGGCTCGTGGCTGGCGCATCCGGGGCTGATCCCGATCGCGAACGAGGAGTTCGGCAAGGTGCTGGGCGATCGCCCGAACCAGAAGGATGTGCTGCGCGAGGACGTTCATGCCGACGCGGCGCAGATGACGACCTTCACCGTGCCGGGCGGCAAGATCACCGAAGCCGGGGTGCGCCTCAACGTCAGCGTGGCCCTGCAGTACCTGAACTCGTGGCTGAACGGGGTCGGAGCCGCGGCGATCAACAACCTGATGGAGGACGCCGCCACCGCCGAGATCTCCCGCGCCCAGATCTGGCAGTGGATCCGGCATGGCGCGACGACGGATGACGGGCAGGCGATCACCCGCGAGCTCTACGAGCGCATCCGGACGGAGGAGATGGCGAAGCTGACGGCCAACGGCGCCAGCCGGTTCGATGACGCAGCCGAGATTCTGGACGGCTTGATCCTGAACGACGACTTCATCGCCTTCCTGACGCTCCCGGCATATGGCTACCTGGATTAGGCCATCATCGCCGTCAGCAATTGCATCGGTCCGGTTGGTCCCATCGATGCGGCTCCCGATCCGTAGGGCCTTATCCACGGGAGGACATTGCGGCGCGTTCGTCTTGGGGACATACGCGTTGCTGCCGCAAGTCCTCCCCTACGGTAGACACGACTGCTGTAGGGGACGACATTGATTGGGTGCCCCACCAATGCCAACTCCCGATACTACCCAATCAAGTCGTCCCGGCGAGGCGACTAAGCGACGGCAAGGGAGGAGCCGGGTGTGAGTGACCAGCGTATCACCCTCACGGAGCTGAACACCCTCGACCCTGACGTGCTGGAGAAGCGGCTCGGCCACCTCTTCGAGCACTCACCGTGGATCGTGCGGTGTGCGCTCCCTGGCCGCCCGTTCGCATCGCGCGAGGCGTTCCACGCGGCGCTCTGCACGGTCATGCGGAGCGCTGACCCTGACGCCCAGGTGGCGCTGATTCGCGAGCATCCCGATCTGGTCGGGCGGGCGGCGCTCGACGGCAGGCTCACGCCATCGTCCACCTCCGAGCAGGCAGGCGCCGGGCTTGGAGCTGACAGCCTGAGCCAGGAAGAGCGCGACGAGTTCCACCGCCTGAACCAGGAGTATCGGGACCGGTTCGGCTTCCCGTTCGTGATCTGCGCGCGAGAGAACCGGAAGGCGAGCATCATCGCCGGCTTCCATAACCGATTGCGCAGCGAGCGAGCCGCCGAGATCGAGACCGCCATCGCGGAGATCGAGAAGATCGCCTGGTATCGACTGATCGACAGCGTGCGTGACGAGGGAGGGCAAGCGTGAGCGGAGGTCCAGCGGCCGGAGACCCCGGTGTAACCTATCGAATCTCCTATGGAAAGAAGCAGGTACCGTTTCATCGCGTCTATGCCACGCCGCTGACCGGACTGACGCCGATCCCGGAATCGACCTTCACCGGCCGGTCCAACATCGTCTTTGCCTGCGAGGTCGATGTCGAGGTGATCGGCGAGGATTTCCTGCCCGCCTACACCGTTGGCGACAACTCGCTGGTCGTGGCGACCGACAGCATGAAGAACATCATCATCAGGCAGGCGATGGCCTTCTCGGGTGCCACCCACGAGGGCTATCTGGCCTCACTCGCCCAGACCTTCATCGAGCGCTACGAGCATCTGCACGATCTGCGGCTCGAGGCGCGCCAGCTCCCCTTCACGGCATCGCAGGTCGCCGGTGAGGGACGGTCGCCGGGTGCCAGCGATGTGGTCTTCGATTATGTGCCCGGCGGCGACCACGCCGTCGCCCGCATGCGGGTCCAGCGCGGCGAGGAGGGACCGGTCATCGTCGAGCAGGAGAGCGGCCGGGTCGGCATGCAGTTGCTGAAGGTGACCGGCAGCTCGTTCACCGCCTTCGTCCGCGACGAGCACACGACCCTGCCGGAGCGGCGCGATCGCCCGCTCTTCATTCATCTCGACGTTTTCTGGCGCTACCGTGAGGCGGCGGCGTGCCTCGGTGACGATCCGGCGACGTACGTGGCGGCCGAGCAGATGGGCGATCTCTGCCGCTCCGTCTTCGACGGGTTCGTCAGCGAGTCGATCCAGCACCTCATCCATGAGATGGGGCGGCGGATGCTGGCGCGCTTCCCGCAGCTCGCCTCGGTCCGGTTCGTGGCGGAGAACCACACGCGCGATCCGTGGCACCAATCGGAGGATGATCCGCGGGCGAAGGTCTACAGCGAGCCCTTCCCGGCCTTCGGCGAGATCCGATTGGAGATGACGCGGGCAACAGAAGGGTAAGCACATGGGGCTGACGACGCATGTGCTCGATACCGCGCAGGGCAAACCCGCCGCCGGGATGCGCTTCTCGCTCTACTGGGTTGGCGGGCACGAGCGAAAACTCGTGGACAGCTACACCACCAATGCCGATGGCCGTACGGACATGCCACTCTTTCAGGGCGACGAAGGCAGCGGCGGCACCTGGGAACTGGTTTTCCTGGTGGGCGAGTATTTCGCGGGGCAGGCCGTCGTGCAGGATGATCCGCCGTTTCTGGACGAGGTGACGATCCGGTTTACGATGGGGGAAAGCGAGCGGCATTATCACGTTCCGTTGCTCGTTTCGCCGTGGGCCTACTCGACGTACCGGGGAAGCTGAGACGACATCATTTGATCCACCAATACCCGAGGAAGACGCTCGATGCCTGAAACGATCTCTGCTTCTGCCGTTGACCGCGCCGCGAGCATCATGCGCCGCGCCGATGAACTCGCGGCGTTTACCGCGACCAGCGGCGAGATTACCCGCCTGTACGGGACGCCGGAGTTCCGGGGCGCGCTGGATCTGGTCGCCGGCTGGATGGAGGCGACCGGCATGAGTGTCACCATCGATCAGGTTGGCAACCTGCGCGGGCGGTACGACGCCGATCCGGCCGTGCCGCATCCTCGATCCTTCGCGCTCGGTGGTCATCTCGATTCGGTACGGGATGCCGGACGCTACGACGGGGTCCTTGGTGTCCTTACCGGCATCGCCTTCGTGGAGGGGCTTGCGGCTCGCCAGCGGCGCCTTCCGTTCCACGTCGAGGTCATCGCCTGTGCTGACGAGGAGGGGGGCCGCTTTGTCTCCTACCTGGGCTCGCGCTCCCTGGCGGGGAGCCTCGATCCCGAGACCTTACTGATGCAGGATGACGCCGGGATCACGCTCGCCGATGCCATCCGGGTGTTCGGCGGCGATCCGGACCTGCTGGCGGAGACTCGCCTTGATCCAGGCTCCCTGCTCGGTTTTGTCGAGGTACACATCGAGCAGGGGCCAGTGCTTGAGCAGCGGGGGCTGCCAGTAGGCGTCGTCTCGGCGATCTCCGGCGCGATACGGGCCTCTATCTCGATCGAGGGCGTGGCCGGGCACGCCGGAACGGTGCCCATGTCCTTGCGCCGCGATGCATTGACGGGGGCGGCCGAGTTCATTCTTGCCGTGGAGCGCCTCGCCAGTGAGGTGGATGGCATGGTCGGCACGGTCGGTCAGGCCGCTGTCGGACCGGGCGCGAGCAACGTGATTCCGGGGCGCGTCGACCTGAGCGTGGACCTTCGCCATCCGAACGAGCGGCTGCGGCAGGAGGTCGCTCGTCGCTTACAGGATGCGCTGGCGGAGATCGGGGAGCGACGGAATCTCGCGACGCACTGGCAGGATGCTCATGGCTATCCGACCGTCGAGTGTGATATCGATTTTGTGAGTCGCCTGCTGGATGCGATCGCCGACGAGGGCTACGAGGCGATCCAGCTCGCCAGCGGTGCCGGGCACGATGCCGTCCCGATCTCGGAGATCACGCCAGTCGCCATGCTCTTCGTGCGCTGCAAGGGCGGCATCAGCCACAATCCCGCCGAGTCGATCACCGTGGACGATGTCGAGGTCGCGATTCGCGTGCTCGATCGCTTCCTGCTGACGATCGCCACGGCTGTTGCCGCCAGTTTCCAGCTGGACGAATAGACCCCTCGCCCTGATCGAAGGGGTAGGGGTAACCCTACCAGGAAAACCAAGGTACCCCGCATTCCCGTCTCGCGCCCTGCGAGGGATGATGGAACCATGGCCGGGAACTCCGGCGAGGTATCGTGAGCGGACGGGAAGGGCGACCGATGCGTGCGGACATCTTCAGGCACTTGTTCTCCATTGCCTCAGCAGCCAATGGGCGATGCGCTGCATCGCTCTGCTGCCCCACGCCCTACCGCATGCCGGTCTGCATCGACGCGAGAGCCCTCCCGCGGCGGGCGGAGACATCCCCTGCTCCCCATGTCTCCGACGTACCGCTCGTGGCCGGGGTCCTCTCGCTCTCCCGTCTGCTCCGACGCCGGATCCCAGGCCTGTTCTCCTCGTTCGCGCTCATCATCGTGGTGACGGGATTCCTCGTGGCCGGGCTGTTCGCGGTCACCGCGGTGCTGCCGTCGCCGGCGTCGTCTCCATCGGCCCTCCCGGTGACGAGCCCGGTGCTGATGACCGCTGGTTTCGTCGCGCCGGGTGCGGGATCGTCGGATTCGGCACGGGAACGGGATATCGAGGCACGCGCGGACCAGATTCTCGCCGAGATCGAATCGCGGGAAATTGGCAGGAAATCTTCTTCCTCCGGAGCGTCGCTCCCCGCACAGTGATCACGTACAATCCAACCACGCTACCAGCATGCGGTCGTGAGCCGGCGCGGAACCTGCGTTTCGCGGGGATATTCGCAGCCGCATGACGGTCCGGCGGCGCGGTTGGAGCATCGTGAAGGGGAGTGCCATGCCCACATTCGATCTGATCGTCCGCAACGGGACGATCGTGACCGAACGCGGGACCGTGCGCGCGGATCTCGCCATCGCCGGCGGTCGCTTCGTCGATGTCGGGGCGGACGTTCCGGGCACCGCGCGTGACGTGCTCGATCTCGACGGTCGTGTCATCCTGCCGGGAGCGATCGATGCCCATGTGCATTTCAACGAACCGGGCCGGGATCATTGGGAGGGCTGGCAGACGGGAAGTGCCGCGTTGGTGGCCGGTGGCGCCACGACGTGCATCGAGATGCCGCTCAACGCCCATCCTCCTACCCTCGATGCCGCCAGCTTTCGCCTCAAGGCCCAGCGGGCAGCCGACAGCTCGCGCGTCGATTTCGCGCTCTGGGGCGGCCTGACGCCGGACAATCTCGATGAGCTGCACGATCTTGCGAATGCCGGCGCTATCGGATTCAAGGCGTTCATGGCGCCATCCGGCCTGGACGACTTCCCGTGGGCCGACGACTACACCCTGCTGACGGGCATGCAGATCGCGGCCGCGCTGGGATTGCCGGTAGCCGTTCATGCCGAGAATGAGGCGATCATCACCGGCCTTACGGCTGCGGCGGTCGCCCAGAACCGCCTTTCCGTTGGAGACTACCTCGCCAGTCGCCCGGTCGTGACCGAGATCGAGGCGATCGGCCGGGCGATCACGTTGGCGGAGGAGACGGGGTGCAGCCTCCACATCGTCCATGTCAGCACCGGACGTGGCGTCACGATGGTCGCGGCGGCCCAGGAACGCGGCGTCGATGTGACCTGCGAGACCTGCCCGCACTACCTGATCTTCACCGAGGAGGATGCCGAGCGAATCGGCGCACTTGCCAAGTGCGCGCCGCCGTTGCGGGATGCCACGACGCAGGAGGAGCTCTGGGCCGCCCTGCTCGCCGGCGATATCGATCTGATCGCGTCCGATCACTCACCCGCGCCGCCGGAGATGAAGGTGGGCGTGGACTTTTTCGCGATCTGGGGCGGCATCGAGGGCTGCCAGCACCTGCTGCCAGCGCTGATTACCGCCGGGCGCGAGCGCGGACTGACCATGGGCGATGTGGCGCGGCTGAGCGCGGGGAACGTCGCGCGTCGTTTTCGCCTCGCAGGGAAGGGCGGCATCGTTGTTGGGAACGACGCCGATTTCAGCTGGGGAGCCTTTACCGACCCCGCGCCGGTTCCGCTGGACGAGGTCCAGTACCGGCATCCCCACTCGATCTGGGACGACTATCCGATGGCGTACCGGATCCAGGGGACGGCTGTGCGGGGCAGCATCGTCTACCGGGACGGGAAGGTGGTTGGCCGGCAGCGCGGGAATCTCATCCGGCCGCACCAGCCGGGCGAGCCGATGTGGCCCTTCGACGACCGCGATTAGTGCTGCGCCGGGGGTGAACGGGATGCCCCTGCTGGCGGCCATCGCTCGTTACTCTTTGGAGTGAGAAGGAACGTCAAGCCGGGAAGTGTGCTGTCATTCCGAGCGAGACCGAAGGTCGAGCGGAGGAAGTTGCTGGCAGGAACAGTGCCTCGCCATCTCCAGCCTCCGCCGCGACTGGGTGCCACGAACGACGCGTCGCCCGGCGACAGCCAAATCGTGGGGCGACGCGCTGGAGGCATGGCGATCGCTGGGGGCACCTACCTCCGCTCGGCTTTCAGCCTCGCTCGGAATGACATAGGAGCGCTAGAGAATGGGGAGTTTGTCATGGCAAAGATGATGTGATGAACACCCTCCGCGTTGGTGACGCTGAGCAGGGTGCCCGTGCAGTGACCCTGTGACATAGCCTATGGTTTCCTCAACACCCAACAAGAACGCAGGCGGCGGCGGTCGTTCGCTGATCCGTCAGGAAGGCAGGCGAGGGGCAGATGAGGCAACGCTGGGAGACCTATTACCAACCAACGACGTTGGCGGACGCACTCGATCTCCTCGCGACGTACGGGGCATCGGCCCGCATCGTGGCGGGCGGCACCGATGTGATGGTCGAGCTCTCGCGCGGCGTCCGGCTGACGGACACGTTGATCGATATCACGCGCATCCCCGAATTGCGAGGCATCGTCGCTGACGAAGAGACGATCCGGATCGGCGCGCTGGCGACGCATAACGACGTCATCTCCTCCGACCTCTGCGTGCGTGATGTGTTTCCCCTGGCCCAGGCCTGCCTCGAGATCGGCGCGCCGCAACTACGGACGCGGGCGACCGTCGCCGGCAATCTCTCGACCGCATCCCCCGCCAACGATACGATCTCGGCGTTGATGGCCCTCGATGCGACCCTCGTGCTGGCGAGCGCGCGTGGGGAGCGCCGGGTGCCGATCGCGGAGTTCTATCCGGGGTTTCGGCAGACAGTGCTGCAACCGGATGAGCTGATCCGCGAGATCCGGGTGCCACGGCTGCTGGCCTCCCAGCATGGCAGCTTCGTCAAGCTCGGCCTGCGCCGGGCGCAGGCGATCTCCGTCATCCACTTCGCGATCGTGCTCGGGTGGACCGGCGATATCGTGACCGAGGCTCGGGTGGCGTTCGGCTGCCTCGCGCCGACCGTGGTCCGGGGATCGCGCGTAGAAGCCTTCCTGACCGGCAAGCACCTCACGCCCGAGGTCTGCGCGGAGGCGGGGCGGATCGCGCTGGAGGATGTGAGCCCGATCGGTGACATTCGCGGAAGCGCCGACTACCGGCTGCGGGCGCTTGAGCGACTCGTGCCGGACGCGCTGATGC
The DNA here is from genome assembly GCA_049646645.1 of Thermomicrobiales bacterium. GTDB lineage: Bacteria > Chloroflexota > Chloroflexia > Thermomicrobiales > UBA6265 > JASGDN01. The sequence goes on along the minus strand of JBARWF010000133.1, from coordinate 802 downwards.
AGCTTGCGGACGGAACCGAGCGCGACGCATGGCCAGGCTCTCCGGTGCTGCTCGATTCCACAGCGGGCGCATCGCCCGCGCCCGCTGCAGACCCCTACAGGGGTGAGATTGCCGCGACGATCAACGGACAGTGGCGGACGTTCGCTCCCGGTTCCGACGCCAAGTCATTGCTCAACCTGCTGCGCGAGGATGCCGGCCTGACCGGGGCGAAGGAAGGGTGCGCCGAGGGTGAGTGCGGGGCATGCACCGTCTGGCTCGACGGGCAGGCGGTAATGTCCTGTCTCGTTCCCGCCGCGCAGGCGCACGGCGCGTGTATCACTACGATCGAGGGACTGGCGGACCGGGCAACGGGCGACCTGCACCCGCTGCAACGGGCCTTTGTCGACCACGCGGCGGTGCAGTGCGGGTTCTGCATTCCCGGCATGCTGATGGCGGGCGCCAAGCTGCTCGACGAGCGTCCCACACCCACGCCGGCCGAGACGCTGAGCGCGCTTGGTGGCAATATCTGCCGCTGTACTGGCTACCGCAAGATCATCGATGCGGTGCAAGCGGCGGGAGAGGTGCGATGAGCGACTCCCGCAGCCGACCGCCCGCTGTGATCGGCGAGTCGCATTCCCGGCCGGACGCACTCAGCAAGGTGACGGGTGCCACCGCCTACCCGGCGGACAGGATCGAGCCGGGGAACCTGCACGCCCGGACCGTCTTCGGACACCGCGTGCATGCCCGCCTGCTGTCCCTCGACACTGCGCCCGCGCTCGCCATCGACGGGGTGGTTGCGGTGCTGACGGCTGACGACGTGCCG
>JBARWF010000132.1:0-17847 GCA_049646645.1 Thermomicrobiales bacterium | reverse complement strand
GTTCGATGCCGATCACCCGCGTCCCAGGGCACCGCTCGGCGAGCCAGGTGAGCACCCCGGCGACCATGCCACCGCCCCCCACCGGAACGAGCACGACATCCGGCGCGAACCCGAGCTGCTCCACGATCTCCCGCGCGACGGTGCCCTGCCCGGCGATGGTGCGGGGATCATCGAAGGCCGGCACCATCACTTTCCCGGATCGCTCCGCCGCCTCGCGCCCCGCTCGCGACGAGTCATCGTAGGTCTCGCCGCAGACGACCAACTCCACATTCGCCCCACCGATTGCCAGCATCCGCTCCCGCTTCTGGCGCGGGGTGGTGGAGGGCACATAGATGGTGGCCTGAACGCCGAGTGCGGCGCAGGCCAGCGCCACGCCCTGCCCATGATTCCCGGCCGACGCGCAGATCACACCGGCGGCGCGCTGCTCCTCCGTCAGTTGGGAGATGAGATTGTGCGCTCCCCGGATCTTGTAGGAGCGGACGGGCTGCAAATCCTCCCGCTTCAGCCAGATGGTCGCGCCGGTACGCGCGGTCAGCCGATCGGAGACGTGCAGTGAAGTCAGGCGGGCAACACCTTCCAGACGCCGGGCGGCGTCTTCGATGTCGGCGGCGGTGACGGGGAGGGTGAAGGAATGGTGCGGTGCAGTCTGAAGGGTCATGGTGTCCTGGGTTGGGTATGGCGTTGGCGGTCTCGTTTGAGAATGGCACCCTCGTCACGCGATTGAAAACAGGGTGGATGCCGGCCCGGCCGTGGCAATGCCTCCCCGAGCGACCGGACCGCGCGTCCTGCGACAACATCCCCTTATGATACTCGGGCGTGAACTTCCAGGTATGCGCCGGGGACAACCAGCGTGCCATCGGACGCGATGTTCCACTGCTCGGCAAGGGCAACGAACGCATCCATGAACTGCCGACGCCCTGACTCTTCGAGCGAAGCGTAGGCGCGCTCGGTCGGCCCGTAGTACGCGATGAAGAACTCCGCCAGTTCCTGGGCCGAGCGGAACTTGAACAGGTGCGTGCGATCGACCCAGGAGATGTCGACCTGGTCTCCCATCAGCTCGGAGATCCCCTCCCGCGTTCCCCAGCGCGTGGGGGACGTGAGCCCGGCCGGCGGTGCGACGAAGCTCCCCACCAGACGCAACAGGGCTCCGACAAATCCGTCCGGCGTCCAGCTCGCCACGGCCACGAGGCCGCCGGGACGGCAGACCCGGATCAGCTCCGCCGCCGCCTGGCGCTGGTTCGGTGCGAACATCACGCCCACGACCGAGATCACGGTGTCAAAGGCATCGTCGGGGAACGGCAGCGCCTCCGCGTCACCTTCCATCAGGTCGATGCGAACCCGCTCCACCTCGGCCCGGCGCGTGGCCTGCTCCAGCAATACCGGTGTGAAGTCGATCCCCGTCACGAGCGCGCCCCGCCGTGCCGCCGCGATCGCCGCGTTGCCGGAGCCCGTAGCCACGTCCAGCACGCGATCGCCGGCGTGGAGATCGATCGACTCGCACAACAATTCGCTCATGTACTGGATGGTGCTGGCCACCACGGCGTAATCGCCGCTCGCCCAGGTTGTCCGCTGCTTCCCCTTGATCGTCGCGAAATCGATTGTCGCCAGTGCTTCCTGTGCTGACATGGCCTGACTCCTTCGGGTATGCCGCTTCGATGCTCAACACTGCATCGTTCTTCGAGTCTAGGCATACAATCGGAGCAAACCAGTGCTGTTTTTGCACCGCTCCTTGGATCTCGTCGGGAGTGCGGGCCATGACCACGTATGGACAGTTCTGCCCCATTGCCAAGGCAGCTTCCGTGCTCTCGGAACGCTGGACGCTGCTGATCCTGAGGGAGTTTCTCTGCGGCAGTCATCGCTTCAACGAGCTTGAACGCGGGTTGCCGCATATCTCACGTCCCATGCTCGCCAAGCGGCTCCGCACCCTGACCGCGTGCGGCGTGATCGAGCCGGCCACCGACGATGCTGGCGAACCGGCGGGCTACAACCTCACAACCCGAGGCATGGAGTTGCTCCCGGTCGTGATGGGGATCGGGGAGTGGGGACAACGATGGCTGAACGCGAGCACCGAGCGTGAGGAGATCGACCCGGAACTGCTCATGTGGGACATGCATCGCCGGCTCGATCTCACTCGCATCGACCGGAAACGGGTCGTCGCGCAGGTGGATTTCACCGGACTGCGTGTCGTGTCGTACTGGCTGGTGATCGAGCCGCCGGACGTCTCGGTCTGCTTTGCCGATCCTGGGTTCGATGTCGACCTGATCGTCACGGCAGACACGCAGACATTGCACGATGTCTGGATCGGCCGCGCGGACCTGGCGTCGGCGCTCCAGCGCGAAACGATCCGCCTCGACGGTCCCAGCGACCTGCAGCACGCCTTTCCGTCCTGGCTCCAGCTCAGCCAGTTCGCCCACATCCCCTACCGGGTACCCGCAGCGCGCCCCAGCCGGACCGGATGAGGCGCCACAGGCGTTTCGCATCCCGCCGATCATGATCGTTCGACGTTTGGGTAGGGAACGGCGTTGTGCGGTTCCCTACGTGGATCATGGGCAAACCCACGCGAGACAAAGGGTCCCCACGAAAAACGACGACCGCATCCGGATGGTCCCTATCGCGGGGCCGGATGCGGTCGTCGGGATAGACCGGCGGGATCGACGCTACAGCGCCGCGATGATCGCGTCCGCCATCTCGCTCGTGCTCGCCGCCTTCGACTGATCACGGTCGGCGCGCAGATCGTACGTCACGCTCTTGCCCGCGCCGATCACCGCCGCGACCGCGCCCTCGACGCGCTCGGCCGCGTCACGCTCGCCCAGATGCCGCAGCATCAGCGCGCCCGAGAGCAGCATCGCGGTCGGGTTTGCGACGCCCTTGCCGGCGTGACTCGGCGCGGAGCCGTGGATCGGCTCGAAGACCGCCGCGTTCTTGCCGATGTTGCCGCCCGGCGCGACACCAAGCCCACCGACCATGCCGGCCACGACATCGCTGACGATATCGCCGTACAGGTTCGGCATCACCAGCACGTCGTACAGGTCGGGCTTCTGCATCAGCTGCATGCACATGTTGTCGACGATGCGGTCGTTGAACTCGATGTCCGGATAGTTCTTCGCAACGTCCTGCGCGACGTGCAGGAAGAGGCCGTCCGAGTACTTCATGATATTCGCCTTGTGCACGGCGGTCACGAGCTTCCGCCCGTTCTTGCGCGCGTACTCGAAAGCGAACTCGACGATGCGGCGCGAGCCCTCCGGCGTGATCATCTTGATGCTGATCGCGGCATCCGGCGCGACCTGCTTCTTCGACCGCGCGTTGATGGCGGCGATGACCTCGGATGCCTCCTCGGTACCGGTATCGAACTCGACCCCGGCGTAGGTATCCTCCATGTTCTCGCGGACGACCACCAGGTCGATATCGTCGAAGGTGGATTGCACGCCCTTGATCGTCTTGCCCGGCCGCAGGTTGGCGTAGAGCTCCAGCTCCTGCCGCAGCGCGACGTTCACGCTCCGGAAGCCGCTGCCGATCGGGGTCGTAATCGGCCCCTTCAGCCCGATGCCGTTCTTGCGAATCGAATCGAGCGTCGCGGCGGGCAGCAACTCGCCAGTCTTCTCCATCGCATCCTGACCGGCATCGCAGACATCCCACTCGAAGCTGATGCCCGTGGCGTCGAGCACGCGCCGTGTCGCCTCGGCCACTTCTGGGCCAATGCCGTCACCGGGAAGAAGTGATACCTGATACGTTGCCATGAAAGCTCCTCATCGTGGCTATGCGTCGTCGCACGAAACCTGAGGCTCATTGTCGCACGGCTCGTGCTGGGGCGTGCAATCCGGTGCCGTCGATGTGGTTCAGCATGAAGATGGGGCAGATCGGAACGACGATCACTGAGGCTCGGGAAGTCTGTCTGCGGGAGGGCTTCCTCGCGTACCGCCATCCTGAGCTTGCGAAGGATCTCCATGCGCAGCGAAGCGAGAGCGCATCGGCCGCCGGCCGTCTCCGCGTCCGGCACCGGGGCGACGGCTGCGCCATCGAGTGGTTGTGCTCTCGCTGCGCTGCGCACGGGGATTCATCATAGGCGATTGCGCAGCAATCGAGCGGAGCGGCCCATTCCTGCGGTCAGGATGACATGGTAATGAGATGTTTCAACCTAGACACTCTATTCAGAGTGAACAGTCCGTTCAGGATGGCAGGTTCGAGGACGACGGCAGCATCCTGCACCCTTCGTCCGCGCTCAGACTACACTCCACTGAATGGATCCTCCTGCCGCGTGGCCATGCGACCAGATGCCAGACCATGCACGACCAAACGGGTTTCCCTGCCGCGCGGCATCGCCCGGAATGACGCAAAAGGAATGACGAGAACCATGACGAACCCGAAGAAGCCCGTGCTGCTCGCGATCCTCGACGGCTGGGGCATCGGCCGCGACGAGCCGGGCAACGCCGTGCTGGCGGCAAATACCCCGAATCTGGACCGGCTCCTGGCCACCTATCCACACGCCACGCTCCGCACCTCGGGTGAGGATGTCGGCTTGCCCGCGGGGCAGATGGGCAACTCCGAGGTCGGGCACATGAATCTCGGCGCCGGCTTCATCGTTTACCAGTGGATCACCCGGATCGACAAGGCGATCAATGAGGGTGATTTCGCGCAGAACCCGGTGCTCCGGCACGCGTTCACACACGCGAAGGCGCACGGCGGCGCGGTCCACCTCCTCGGTCTCGTCAGTCACGGCGGCGTGCACAGTCACTCACGTCACCTCCTGGCGCTCCTCAATACCGCCGCCAGCGCCGGGGTGGAGAACATCCTGGTCCACGCCTTCACCGATGGTCGCGATACCTCGCCCACGAGCGGCAAGCACTACGTCGAGGAGATCGAGGAACGACTGGATGCCCTTGGTGTCGGGCGTATTGCCTCGGTCTCCGGTCGCTACTACGCGATGGACCGCGATCACCGCTGGGACCGGACGCAGAAGGCGTTTGACGCGATCGTCCACGCCGACGGGCCGCGGGCATCCTCGGCCAGCGCGGCTATCTCCCAGTCCTACGCGCAGGATGTCACCGACGAGTTCATCATCCCGACGGTGATTTCCGGCCCTGACAACACCGTCCATCACGTCGATGCCAACGACAGCGTCATCGTCTTCAACTTCCGCTCGGATCGCTGTCGCCAGCTGACCGAGGCGCTGACCCTGCCGGACTTCGGCGGATTCGACCGGGGCGACTTCCGCGCCGACCTCGAGGTCACGACGATGACGGCCTATGAGGAGGGGCTGCCGGTCGCCGTGATCTTCCCGCCGCACGACGTCACCAATCCGCTGGCCCGCGTGATCGCAGAGGCCGGGCTGACGCAGTTCCACACTGCCGAGACCGAGAAATACCCGCACGTCACGTTCTTCCTGAATGGCGGCCGGGAGGAGCCGTTCCCCGGAGAGGACCGGAAGATGGTGCCCTCGCCGAAGGTTGCGACCTACGATCTGCAACCGGAGATGAGCGCCTTCGAAGTCAAGGACGGTGTGGTCGAGGCCATCCGCTCCGGTGCCTACGATTTCATCATCGTCAACTTCGCCAACGATGACATGGTCGGCCACACCGGCTCGATCCCGGCGGCGATCAAGGCCGTCGAGACGGTCGATACCTGCATCGGCGAGGTCGTTGAGGCGTTGCTGGCGGCGGACGGAGTCGGCATCATCACGGCGGATCACGGCAACGCGGAGGAGATGATCGACCCGGCGACGGGCGGCCCGATGACATCGCACACGACCAACCCCGTGCCGGTCATCCTGGTCGCGAACGACGACAATCCGCTTCGCCACGCGACGTTGCGGGAGGACGGCGTGCTCAGTGCCGTGGCCACCACGGTCCTCGACGCGCTGGGGTTGGTTCCCCACCCCGACATGACGCAACCGAGCCTGATCGTGCACGCATAGGCGCTGCATCGTGCAGCGCCTATGCGGAATCGCGACGACCCCGCGAACACCGGCTCTTCCATTGCGATCCTATTGCCATGGCGGTCGCGCTCCCGTACTCTTGACCGTGCCAGAAATCTCGCTGTCGAGCGAACAGTGAGGAGGCTCCCCTCCTCGCCTCATGCAGGAGTTGGTTGTCTGCGATCCAGGGGTCCGGAACTCTCAGCGGCACCATGACCGCCGAATGGCTTTCCCGGCAGGGGCACGATCATGAGTGTGGTTCGGACGATTCACGACGATGCGCCGGAGCGGCCCTCGCCCGTTCACCTTGTCAGCCGGTTCACGTTGCCGGAGGTCCCCACACCGCTGTCTCCGATCCTCGGCCGGGACAGCCTGATCGCCGAGGTCCGTGCCCGGCTGCGGGAGCCGGACGGGCGCCTGGTAACGCTCACCGGGCCCGGCGGTATCGGCAAGACACGGCTGGCGCTGGAGGTCGCCCGGGCGGGGGACTACCAGGCAGCGTTCGTTCCCCTTGTCTCCACAAGTGATCCGGACCTCGTCGCAAGCACCATCGCGCGCGCATTGCATGTCGGGGCCATCCATGAGCTGACGCCACAGGCGGCATTGCGCGCGGCCCTGCGGGATCGATCCCTGCTGCTCGTGCTCGACAATTTCGAACAAGTGCTCGCCGGGGCCCCGGTGATCAGCGAGCTGCTGGGTGCCTGCCCGGGGCTGCGCGTCCTGGTCACCAGCCGGCGCCGGCTGTCGATCTCGGGCGAGCAGGTCGTCCAGGTCGAGCCGCTGGCCCTGCCTCCCGCGGCTCCGGAGTTGACGCGAGAGGAGATCGCGGCATCAGACGCCGTACAGCTCTTTCTCGAACGCGTGCGGCGCGTGCAACCGGCATTTGCCCTGAACGATCACAACGCGGCGGTGGTCGCCTCCATCTGCCGCCGTCTCGACGGGCTGCCGCTGGCGATCGAGCTGGCCGCCGCCCGCGGCGACCTGCTCTCGGTCGAGGCGCTTGACGCCCGGCTTGCCAACCGGTTCGAGGTGCTAGGCTCGGGGTTGCTTGATGAGACCGCACACCACTGCACGATCTGGACAGCCATTGCCCGGAGCAGCGATCTTCTGACCGAGGCGGAGCGCGCCGTCTGGATGCGCCTGAGCGTCTTCACCGGGGGTTTCACGGCGGAGGCAGCGGAAGCCATCGGGAGCAGCATCGGCACCACGGGGATGGAGCTGCTGGCTATCCTGGAATCGCTGATCGAGTACGGGTTGCTGCGCTCATTGACGGCGGCACATGGAGAACCCCGTTTCCAGATGCTGGAGACCACGAGAACGTTCGCGCTTTCGCAGCTTGCGCAGGCAGGTCTTGAGGACGAGACCCGGGACGCGCACGCTACATGGTTCGTCCGCTTCGGCAAGACCTTGGAACCCGGGTTGATGAGCGCCGATCCGTGGCCGTGGTTCCGGCGGGCAGAGGCGGATATCGCCAATATCCGGGCGACACTGACCTGGCTTCGCGAGCGGAACGACCCGGCGCGGGCGCTCCAGCTTGCCAATTCCCTTGCCTGGTTCTGGACCGATCCCGGCTACATTGCCGAGGGGATCTCCTGGTTCGACTCGCTGCTGGCGGCGGATCCGGACATCGATCTCGCGATCCGGGCGGCCGCCCTCAATACCATTGCCGATCTCTGCGAATGGCAGGGCGATCTGGAGCGGACGATTGCCTGTCACCGCGAGGCGGTCGATCTGTGGCGATCGATCGGGGACAGGCGACGTGTCGCACTCACCCTGCGCGGGCTCGGCAGCGCCGCGATCGAGCAGGGCGCGTGGGATGACGCCGTGTGCCTGCTGACCGAAGCCCATGAGCTGGCGGGCGCATGTAGCGATGCGTGGACGCGGGCCGCGGCCGCGAACCTGCTCGGTCTTGCGCTTCAGGGCCGCGGCGAGCTCGCGACCAGCGTGCCGTGGCACGAGGCGGCGCTTCGCCAGTGGCAGCAACTGGGCGACCGCGATCATTTCCCGCCCGCACTCAATGCGCTCGGTTCCGCCTGGTTTGGCCTGGGCGACGAGCAACGGGCGTGGGAGTCCTTCGACGCCGCCCTCAACCTGACGAGCGACAGCGCGCCGGGGTATGAGACGTTACGCGCCATTGAGGGGCTGGCGATGATCGCCGCCCGCAACGGCCAACCGATTGTGGCCGTGCGGCTCCTTTCGGCGGTCGTGACCCTCCGCGGTGCCCTGGGATTGGGCGCTCCCCGGCCATTCCTGCGGCAGATCGTCGATCGGGAGAGCGAGCGGTTGCGCGCTGAGCTGGGCAGCGGTCGCTTTGCCGTCGCCTGGGCGGAGGGGCGCGATCTCGGGGCGGCGGAGGTGCTGCGAGAAGCACGGGCGATTCGCACGCCCGATGTGCGTGCGGTCGAGGGCATCTCCCCACGCGAGCTGGAGGTGCTGGCGATTCTGGTGGAAGGGGCATCTGACCAGGAGATCGCCGATGCGCTCTTCATCTCGCGCCGGACCGTCTCCAAGCATGTCGCGGCCATCCTGGAGAAACTCGGGGTCACTAACCGAACTGCCGCCGCGACGGCCGCGCACCGCCGCGGCCTTGTGTAAAGCACGGTCCGAAGGTTTGCCTGTTCAAACGGGGACGCCCTGTGCCATCCGGCGGGTGCGGTACACGGCCGCACCCACCGGATCATGACCAATCGACGACCGGCTGACGCGGCGCTAGTCCGCGACCTCGCCCGCTTCATCGGTCGCTGCTTCAACCTCGATCCGCGGGAAGATCGGCGACGCCTTCGGCAGCGTGCGGCCGGCCAGTGCATCCGTCCACGTTCTCGCCGTGAGATCGCCGCCATCGTCGAGGCGGAACCCAGCCTGGGTCGCGATCCGGACCGCTCCTTCCGGGATGAACGGTTGCAGGTGCACCGCCAGCAGGCGGATCGTCTCGATAAGGTCGGCGAGCACGGCGTCAAGGCGACCGGCGGCATCTTCTTCCCCGCGCTTGGCTGCCTTCGCGATCTCCCATGGCTTGCTGTCATCGACGTACTTGTTGGCCGTCGTCACCAGCTCCCAGATCGCACTGATCGCCGTCCGAAAGTCGAAGCGGTCGAGCGCCTCCGCGACTCGCGCTGGCAGCGTCGCCGCCACATCCTGCAACGGGCCGGTGCGATCCCCCGCCTCCGGCACGACGCCATCCCGGTAGCGCTGCAGCATGCCGACACTGCGGTTGACGAGATTGCCGAGGTCGTTGGCGAGATCCTGGTTGTAGCGACCGATCAGGCGGTCGTACGTGAAATCGCCGTCGCTCGTGCGCGGCATCTCGCGCAGCAGCCAATAGCGCACGGCGTCGTTCCCGTACTCCTCGACGAGCTCGAGCGGATCAATGACATTGCCCTTGCTCTTGCTCATCTTCTCGCCGTTCGAGGTCAGGAACTCGTGGACGTTGACCGTCGTCGGCAGCGGAATCCCGGCCGAGAGCAGCAGCGCAGGCCAGTAGACGGCGTGAAAGCGCAGGATGTCCTTGCCAATGATGTGGACGCGCTCGTCGCTTTCCAGCCAGTAGCGGTGGAAGAGGGGGCCATCGGTCGCGTAGTCGAGCGCCGTGATGTAGTTGCTGAGCGCATCGATCCAGACGTACATCACCTGGTCCGGATCGTCCGGCACCGGCACGCCCCAGCCGCGCCCGCGCAATGCCTGGCGGGAGATGCTGAAATCCTCCAGGCCGCTCTGGATGAAGGAGAGGATCTCCTCCTTGCGATGCTCGGGCTGCACGCGGAGCGTATCCGAGGTGATCAGCTCCGTGAGCTGCTCCTGATAGCGGGAGAGGCGGAAGAAGTAGTTCTCCTCGTCGACCAGCTCCGGCACCGTGCCGTGGATCGGGCACTTGCCATCGACCAGTTCCTCCGGCTTGTAGAAGCGCTCGCAGCGGATGCAGTACTGCCCCTGATACTGGCGCTTGTAGATATCACCGGTCTCGGCGCAGGCCCGCCACAACTTCTGCGCCCCCGGGAAGTGACGTGGATCGGTGCTTGTCTGGATGAAATCGTCGTAGTGAACGTGCAGCGGCCCCTGGATCGCGCGGAAGCTCGCGGCGTTCCGTTCCACCAGCTGCACGATCTCCTCGCCGGCGAGATCGGCGGCCTGCACGACCGTCAGCGCGTTCTCGTCGGTGCCGGAGAGATAGCGGGTGTCCTCGCCGCGACCGGCGTGAAAGCGCGCAAGGGTGTCGCCCTGGATCGCCTCCAGCGCGAAGCCGATGTGCGGCGATCCGTTGACATACGGGATCGACGTCATGATGTAGTAGGTTCGCTGCCTGGTGGTGGGGGATGGTTGTTCCGCGGTCATGGTGGTACCTCCTCAGAAACGACAACGCGCCCGTCGTCATCCGAGGGACGAGGGGCGCGAACGATCTCGTGGTACCACCCTGGTTTGCGCTCGCCTCACGGCGACCGCCTCCATGACTGAGGGGGAGCGACACGCATCCGGCAGATGTCCGGCAACCGGTGCGTCGTCCGATCAGTCAGGCCCGATAACGGGGGCAACCGGCGCGGCCTACTGACTTCCAGGCAGGAAGCGTTCGAGGCGCGGCTCAGCGGTCATGCGCGGGTCGGGCCGGGGCCGTCTCTCAGCAACACGGCTCGCTGTGCCACGACGAATCGACCAGCGGTCCGCATCATCGCCATCTTCGGTTGTCCGTCCATTCTGCCATGCGCGGGCGGCAACGTCATCCCCAACCCCATGAGGACGTTGCCACGTAGTTTCGTAGGGTGCGGTCCGGCTCTCCACTGAATCATCCGTAGGGTGCGACATACAGTCGCACCGATGGCCCGCAGGGCCATATTCCCGGCCGGTCTCCTGACGGGAATACCTCCGGTCCACGAACCCTCGGATATCGGGCTTCGCCCGATCGGTGCCGACGCCGCTGCCGACATGCAGTCTCGCACCCTACGGATTTCGGGCGACACCGTCGTGCTTTCATCCACTGCCGCTCAGTGCGTATGCCCGGCGTGGGCTACGGCGGCATCGATCGTGGCGGGATAGCGACAGGCGGCCCGCCCCTCCGGCGTGTCAAGAGAGCAACCACGGAAGGGATCATCCTCGTCGGATGGATCCTCCGGCTGCAATGTGACGTGCGCGATCCCGAACCGGTCGCGCAGGAGTTCGTTCACCTCGCCCAGCACATCCCGCCAGGGGCGCTCGCCCGTCACCTCGATGTGCCCGCTCATCGCGATGAAGCCGGAGGTCACCGTCCAGATATGCAGGTCGTGGATGCCCGACACACCCGGTACCTCAACGACCGCTCGCCGCACGGCCAGCGGATCGATTGCCGGCGGCGTCGCTTCCAGCAGGACGTCGACCGACTCCCGCAGAAGGCGCCAGGAGTTCCAGAGGATCAGCATGCCGATCAGCGCGGAGAGGATTGGATCGGCCAGGTACCAGCCGGTCGCCAGCATGATGAGCGCCGCGACGATTGCACCGACTGAGCCCAGCATGTCGCCGACCACATGCAGGAACGCGCCCCGCGTATTCAGGTTTTCCTCGTGACCGCCGCCGCGCATCAGCACCCAGGCCGATGCGGCGTTGGCCGCGAGGCCGGCAACCGCGACGGCCAGCATCGGGCCGCTCCTGATGTCCGGGGGCTCACTCAGCCGCTGGAATGCCTCCCAGAAGATGTAGATCGAGATCGCGATCAGTGTGGCGGAGTTGACGAGCGCGGCCAGAACCTCGGCCCGATAGAAGCCGAACGAGCGCTCGGCCGTGGCCGGGCGCGACGCGAGCCAGATCGCCAGGAGCGACAGGCTGAGCGCCGCCACATCCGTCACCATGTGCCCGGCATCGGCCAGCAATGCCAGCGAGTTGGTGAGGACGCCGCCGATGACCTCGACGATCAGGAATGTCGCCGTGATGAGCAGCGCGATCAGCAGGGGCCGGCGATTGACCCGGTCGCGTGGTCGCTCTCCACGTTCATGCTCTTGGTGATGATCCATTGGCCCCAATCTCTCCCGCAGTCGAGAGGACCTCGACCGAGACGAGTCTACGCATTGCTGTTTCCCGTTACATATAGTGTGCAGAAGGTCTCGTTGTCGACCTTCGTCACGATCGAGACATGAGCCGTTCCACACCATGGGAATGCACGCCCCTACTCCCTGTCGCCGGAGCGCTCTCACCTTTGCCCGGAGGACCACATAATGCAGCCGAGGATTGCTATTGAGGAGCCGCCATCCGCCGCATCGATCGTGGTGGTGGCCGCCCATCCGGACGATATCGAGAGCTGGTGCGCCGGCACGCTGGCGCAATCGATCGATGCCGGGGCAGCCGTGCGTTTGTTGCTGGTGACGTCTGGCGACAAGGGAACGAGTGATCCGGCTGCCGACCCTGCCGATGTGGCGCAACGCCGCGAAGCGGAAGCCGGGGAGACCGCCCGCCTGCTTGGAATCAAGGAAGTCCGCTTTCTCCGTCACCTGGATGGCGAGGTCGAGGAGACACGAACATTGCGCGGCGAGGTCGTTTTCTGGCTGCGGACGTGGCGACCGGAGGTGGTCTTTACGCATGATCCGGAATCGCCATTCCCGCCATACCTGGCGCATCGCGACCACCGCGTGACCGGACGGGCATGTCTGGATGCCATCTATCCGAGCGCCCGCGATCCGCTCTCCTTTCCCGAACAACTCGCCACCGGCCTATCTCCCCACGCCGTGGAGGCTGTCTGGCTCTTTGCCAGCGCAATCGCCGGTACCTACATCGACATCCGGGAGGGATTTGATCGCAAGATCGCGGCGCGACTTGCCCACGTGAGCCAGACTCCCGACCCGGTCGCCCTTGAGCAAAGCTGGAAAGCCCGGGCTGCGCGGATCGGAGAGCCTGCGGGCCTGGCGCTGGCTGAATCCTTCACGGTCCTGCGCACCTGACGGACACGTCACGGCGCCAGCGCACCGATGGTCATGCTGCCCCGGCCGGAGGAGCGGGCGCCATGATCCGCAACACCAGCCGGCCATGGACGTTGGCCAGCGGCAGGTAAACCAGATGTGTATCCGGATCGACCGCAATGGTATGAGCGTCCGCCATGGTGACTGTCCCGAGTGGCTGCAAGACGCCCCGCGACTCGTCGAACACGGCGACCGCCCCGGACTCCGAGGCGACGTAGAGCCGATGCCAGCCGGGATCGAATGCCAGCACATCGGGGCTCACGCCAACCGCCAGCGCCGCGGTGGCCTGCATGGTCTTCAGGTCCACCACGAGCATCTTCGCATTGCCCTCGCACGTGACGAAGGCGAGGCGGCCCGGCGCGTCGACCAGGAACCCGTGCGGGGTATCGCATCCCGGCGCCATAGCGTAGCGCCCGACGACCTGCGCGGTCTCCGGATTGATCGCGACGAGTTGATTGCGGGACTGGACCGCGACCAGGATGCAGCCGGAGATGGAATCGTAATGGGTGTTCCCGGCTTTGCCGCCGATATCGATCGTCGTGACGACGGTATTGGTTCTGGCGTCCACCACCAGCTCGCCACCGCCGTCCTCATCCGAAATGAACACCCGCTTGGCTTGCGGCGCGTAGGCCAGGCCGTCGGGAAAGCCGATCTTGCCGACGCGGGCGACGACCTTGAAGGTCGTGTCGTTGACGACCGCCACCTGGTGATCACCGGCCACGGAGACGAAGATCTCGCCCACCTCCGGCACCGCCAGCACCCCCGTCGCCTTGGGCAGATGGTCGACCGTTCCCACCACCGTGCGTGTCCGCGTATCGAACACCACAAGCTGCCCCGCCCCCATATGCGCGATGGCGAGCCGTCCGCTCGCGGGATCGAAACTCTGGTAGTCGAATCGGGAGGCGGAACCGGGCAGCGGGACATCGGCCACCATGTGCAGCAGCGATGAGTTCATGGCGCCCGGCGTGCTCGCCGGGATGGGCGAGGCGGTCTTCGGTGCCACCTTCGCCGCTGGCGGGCTGACCGGCGTAGCCTGACCGGGAGCGAGACACGAAGCCAGGGGTTGGAACGATGGCGCGACGGCGCTGGCACCAGCCGTGGTGGCTGGAATCCAGGAGAGCGTCACAAGCAGCAACAGGAGCGGGATGGTCGTCGTGATGGTCTTTCGCATGAGCGATCCTCGCAGCCACCGCGGTGGCCTTCGGCCTTCACGCCGAGAGCCACATCGCGGAAGCCGTTCGCCCTGCAGAATGCATGCCCGAAGTGGGGATGTGGGAGGTTCCTTCCGCGCGGCCACAGCATCTCCCGCATCGCTGACGGCCAGGACAGGACCACTTCTTCGTCCGCGACGATGCCGGCGCACCCTGCCTCCAACGCCCTGCCATCGGCATGGGCATGTATACAGGACGGAGTGAGTGGCATACTCACCCTATCAATCGCGGGGGGACGGCGGCCCGCTCCTCCTGCCTGGATTCAGCACTCCACACAGATGAAAGATGACAGGTCAATGCCAGCGTATCGTTCGAGAACCACCACACACGGCCGCAACATGGCGGGAGCCCGCGGACTCTGGCGCGCGACGGGCGTGAAGGATGGAGACTTCGGCAAGCCGATCATTGCCGTGGTCAATTCGTTCACCCAGTTCGTGCCCGGTCACGTCCACCTGAAGGATCTCGGTCAACTCGTCGCGCGCGAGATCGAGGCGGCGGGCGGCATCGCCAAGGAGTTCAACACCATCGCGGTGGATGACGGCATCGCCATGGGGCATGACGGCATGCTCTATTCGCTGCCCTCGCGCGAGATCATCGCCGACAGCGTCGAATACATGGTCAATGCGCACTGCGCCGATGCCATGGTCTGCATCTCGAACTGCGACAAGATCACACCGGGCATGCTCAACGCGACGATGCGGCTGAACATCCCTGCCGTCTTCGTCTCCGGCGGCCCGATGGAAGCCGGCAAGGTCGTGCTGAACGGCATCACGCGGTCGATGGACCTGATCGATGCAATGGTCGCGGCCGCGGACGACCGCGTCTCGGACGACGATGTGATGGCGATCGAGCGCTCGGCCTGCCCGACCTGCGGGTCGTGCTCCGGCATGTTCACGGCGAATTCGATGAACTGCCTGACCGAGGCGCTGGGGCTCTCGTTGCCGGGCAACGGCTCGATGCTCGCCACCCACGCCGACCGCAAGCGATTGTTCGAGGAAGCGGGTCGCCTGATCGTGGAACTGGCCAGGCGCCATTACGAGCAGGACGACTGCTCGGTCCTGCCGCGAAACGTGGCCAACAAGCGGGCCTTCGAGAACGCCATGTCGCTCGACATCGCGATGGGCGGCTCCACCAACACCGTCCTGCACATCCTCGCCGCCGCGCATGAGGGCGGCATCGATTTCACCATGGATGACATCGACGCCCTCTCACGCAAGGTGCCCTGTCTGTCGAAGGTCGCCCCGGCCAAGGCCGACGTGCATGTGGAAGACGTGCATCGCGCCGGGGGCATCATGGCGATCCTTGGGCAGCTCGATGATGCCGGGCTGATCTGCCGCGATTCCCCCACTGTCCACACCCCGACAATCGGCGAGGCGATCGATCGGTGGGCCATCGACCGCACCGACGATCCGGCAATCCACGAGTTCTACCGGGCGGCGCCGGGCGGCGTGCCGACCCAGACCGCGTTCAGCCAGGACGCTCGATGGGATGAGCTCGACCTCGATCGGGAAGCTGGCGTGATCCGCTCCGCACAGCACCCCTTCTCCCAGGATGGCGGTTTGGCGGTGCTCACGGGCAATATCGCGCTGGACGGCTGCATCGTGAAGACGGCCGGCGTGGACGAATCGATCCTGACCTTCACCGGGCCGGCTGTGGTGTTCGAGAGCCAGGAGGCGGCGGTGAAAGGCATCCTCGGACGGGAGGTCAAGGCGGGCGACGTGGTGGTGATCCGCTACGAGGGGCCCAAGGGCGGACCAGGAATGCAGGAGATGCTCTACCCGACCAGCTACCTGAAATCGCGGGGGCTCGGCAAGGCCTGCGCGCTGATCACCGACGGGCGGTTCTCCGGCGGAACGTCGGGGCTCTCCATCGGCCACGCCTCGCCCGAGGCGGCGCAGGGCGGGGCGATCGGCCTGGTGCGCGACGGCGACACCATCGAGATCGACATCCCCAATCGCACGATCAACCTGGCCATCTCCGATGAGGAGCTCGCCGCCCGCCGCGCCGAGCAGGACAAGGCCGGCTGGAAGCCCGCGGGACCGCGCAAGCGCAACGTGACCACGGCGCTGAAGGCCTACGCCGCCTTTGCCTCATCTGCTGACAAGGGAGCTGTCCGCATCCTCCCGGAGTAACAAGGGACAGCCAACATTCGTAGGGCGCGACTGTATGTCGCACCCTACGAATCTGACGCTGGGCACCGCGTTCGCATTGCAGATCATCGGTCCGCGCTACAGCAGCGTTTTGAGTCGCGCGCGGTCAATGTTACCGCCGCTGAGCACCGCCACCGTCCGCACACCCTGCGGCACGCCTGCCTTGCCGGCCATCAGCGCCGCGACCGCCGCCGCGCCCGCAGGCTCGACCAGGATCTTGCAGCGATCGAGAATCGTCTGCAGCGCGGTGATGATCTCCTCGTCCGTTACAAGGACGACATCGTCGACATAATGCTCGATCACTGCCTGGGAGAGCGGGGCCGCGAAGGGGGCCTGCAGGCCGTCCGCGATCGTGTTGGGCGCTTCCATCCGTTCGAGCTTGCCCGAATCGAGACTGCGGCGAACGATATTTGCGCCTTCCGGCTCGACCCCGATGATGCGGACGTCGGGGCGCTGGCTCTTGATCGCGAGCGCAACACCGGAGATCAGCCCGCCGCCCCCGACTGGCACGACAACCGCCTCGACATCCGGCATATCCTCAAGGATCTCCAGCCCCACCACGCCCTGACCCGCGATGATTGCAGGGTCGGCGAAGGGGCTGATGTAGGTCAGGCCGTGCTCTTGGCGATAGGCGTCCATCGCCTCGAAGAGCTCGCCCATCGATGGCGCGAAGCGGGCCTCGGCGCCGTAGCCGCGGATCGCATCGACCTTGGTCGGCACGGCCGTCTCCGGCATGAAGACGACGGCGCGCGTGCCGACGAGCGAGGCCGCGAAGGCGAGTCCCTGCCCGTGATTGCCCGCGGACATCGTGACGACCCCACGTGCTCGCTCCTCGGGGGTGAGAAGCATCGCCGCATTGAGCGCGCCCCGGCTCTTGAACGAGCACGTTCGCTGGAAGGTCTCCGCCTTGAGGCTGAGCTCGGTCCCGGTCATGCGGCTCAGCGTCGCGGTGGAGAGCAGCGGCGTCCGGTGGAGATGCGGCATGATCTGCTTCTGTGCCGCGCGCACGTCCTCCAGCGTCACGTCCCGCCAGGATGCCTGCTGCGCGGTGCCGGCGCCCGCATCGGGCGCGTCGCCGATACTGGTGTTCGCGTCGCTCCGGTTGCCGGATGCGATCATTCCGTCCCCTGCCGAAGGTGCCGATGCGAACATTGCCGTGTCCTCTCGCATACATGGTGAATGGTCGAAAATGGGCCCCAATGGGCGCTTCGCCTGATCCTGATATGAGTATACAGACAGAAGATCGCCGGAGATGCAACCCAATGTCCCCACTGATACCCGACCCTTCACAGCTCTCCCGCAGTGACTCGATCGAGACGCTGCCTTACGACGAGGCCGCCGTCTTCCGCATCGCCAACCTGCTGGAAGTCGATGTCGCGCCGGCCCCGTTTCGGATGCCGGGGGCAGCGGTGTGGCGGCTGACCGTGCCCGGCACCCAGGGGCGACCGCCGGCGACAGTCACGCTCTGGCCCGGACTCGGGCGGGTCGACGTGCTGGCTGGTCCCGCTACGATCGTCTTTACGGACATCCGTAAGGTGGAACTGGTACCCGGCGTGGAGGTGCAGTTCCGGCGAGGGACGCAGGAACTGCTCGTCATCGCCCGCGGGGGCCGCGTCATCGTCCGCGCCTGATGTCGCCCCGGAACCGCCCCCTGTGGCGGGGCG
>JBARWF010000131.1:0-7852 GCA_049646645.1 Thermomicrobiales bacterium | reverse complement strand
GCCGGGGAACCTGCACGCCCGGACCGTCTTCGGACACCGCGTGCATGCCCGCCTGCTGTCCCTCGACACTGCGCCCGCGCTCGCCATCGACGGGGTGGTTGCGGTGCTGACGGCTGACGACGTGCCGCTCAACGCTTACGGCCTGATCGACGCCGACCAGCCGGTCTTCTGCGCCGTTGGGGATTGCGTCCGCTTCGAGGGCGACAAGATCGCGGTCGTGGTCGCGGAAACCATCGTGGCGGCGGAGCGTGGCGCGGCGGCCCTGTGCGTCGAGTTCGAGGATCTGCCCGCCGTGACCGATCCAGAGGCGGCGATGGCGCCGGATGCGCCGCGTGTCCACGCCTGTCGCGAGAGCAACGTGCTGCTTCACGTCCCGATCCGGAAGGGGGACGTCGATGCCGCACTCGCTGCCGCCGACGTGGTGATCTCCGGCACCTTCGCGACGCAATGGCAGGAGCACGCGTTTCTCCAGCCGGAGGCGGCCACAGCCTGGGTGGAACCTGATGGCACGGTCGTTATCGAGTCCGCGGGACAGTGGTTGCACGAGGATCGGCGCCAGATCGCGGCGATCCTGCGCCTCCCGGAAGAGCAGGTGGTCATTCGCTACAACGCCATTGGTGGCGCATTCGGTGGGCGCGAGGATCTCTCGCTGCAGCACGTCGCGGCGCTGGCTGCTTGGCGGCTGCGGGATCGCTTTCCGGGGCGCAAGGTCGCCATCCAGTGGAGCCGCGAGGAGTCGATTGTTGGGCATCACAAGCGGCACCCGATGCGGATCGAGACGACGTGGGGCGCGATGCGCGATGGCACGATCACGGCGGTTCGCTCCCGCCTCGTCGCCGATGGCGGTGCCTACGCCTCGACCTCGGTCGAGGTCGTCAAGATCGCGACGGTCTTCGCCAGCGGCTGCTACGAGGTGCCGAACATCGCGGCCGATGGCTACGCGGTCTACACCAACAACGTGCCGAGCGGCGCCTTTCGCGGGTTCGGCGCGCCCCAGGCGCAGTTCGCCGCCGAGTCGATGGTGACGCGGCTCGCCCACGCGCTGAACATGGACCCGCTCGACCTCCGGCGCCGGAATATCTACCGGGAGGGCAGCATCGAGCCGACGCAGGAGCCACTGCCGGCCGGCGTCACCGCCCTGCCGGTGCTGGAGGCGGTCGCGGCGGAGGCCAGTTCCCGGTTCAGGACGTGCGGCGGTCGGGATAATCCCCCGCACCTGAAGCGCGGGGTCGGCTTCGCCTGCGGCATCAAGAATGTCGGGTACTCGTTCGGGTTTCCGGATCAGGCGACCGCGACGGTCGAGCTCTTCGGCCGCGGCGAAGTTGAGCGGGCCATCGTGCGCGTCGGTGCGGCGGATGTCGGGCAGGGAGCCCATCTCGCCATGCGGCAGATCGCGGCCGGTGTGCTCAACCTGCCGCTGGCGCAGATCGAGATGGTGACCGACGACAGCTCCACGGCGCCCAATGCCGGTTCCGCCTCGGCTTCCCGCCTGACCCTGATGGCGGGGCGGGCGGTGCACGATGCCGCCAGCGAGGCGCTCGCTGCTTACCTCAACAGCGAGGACCAGCATGTCACCGCCACGGCGCAGTTCCGACCGGGGAGCACCACCACCCTGGAGCCGGAGACTGGACGGGGCCGGCCCAATTACAGTTATGGATACGCCGCACAGGCGGTCGAGGTGGAGGTCAACACGTTGACCGGGCAGGTGCGCGTGTTGAGCATCATCAGCGGGCACGATGTCGGTAAGGCGATCAACCGGCAGCAGGTGGAGGGACAGATCGAGGGCTGCCTGGCCCAGGCGCTCGGCTACACGTTGATGGAGGATTTTCAGGTCCGGGACGGCCGGATCCTGACGCAGTACCTCAGCACCTACCTGCTTCCCACGGCGCAGGACATGCCGGCGGAGATCGTGCCGCTCATCCTCGAATTCGCCGATCCGCTCGGCCCGTTCGGGGCGCGTGGGATGGCCGAGATGCCGATGGTGCCGTTTGCGCCCGCCGTCGCGATGGCGATCCACGATGCGACCGGCGTCTGGCTGAGCGACCTGCCCTTCACGCCCTCCCGCGTGCTCGCGGCGATTGTCGAGCGGGAGCGGAATGGGGGATAACCATACTCCGCAATCTCCCGATCGCCGCCTGCCCGCCCGTCCTCCTCACCCATGATAATGAGGTCCAGAACTCGAATGCGCCGTCCATCAGTGGTGACGGACGGCGCCCTGACAAGGATCTCGAACGCGATGGACCAATCACAACCACACCCGTTCAATGCCGACCGATCAAGCGGCACATCCAGTGACTCGCGGCCCGACCGCACGACCACGACATCGGCCGAGCGCGCCTTCTGGGAGACGAACCGCTCGCCGTTTTCGGAATCCCCCCCGCCTTCGGGATCGGGGTCGGGCGCCTCAGCCCGGCGCGAGCCGCAATGGCAATCGAGTGGCGATCGCAGGAGCGGGTCCCGAAGTGGGACGGACATCTTCTCGACCTTCGGCGCCAGTGACGATCGGCAGCAACGGCCAGCGATCAACAATCCGGATAGCATCTGGATGCTCCTCCGGAACATGCCCGGCGTGCGCTCGTGGAAGATCCTGAGCGACAGCCTCTTCCTCCTGCTCAGCTTCTTCCTCGGGTTGCTCTGGTTCGTCGTTGGCGTCGTCATGTTCTCGGTCGGCATCTCGCTGGTGATCATCTGGATCGGCATCCCCATCCTGGCCGCGACCTTCGCGCTCATGATCTGGGGCGCGCAGCTCGAGCGGAGCCGGATCCGGGTCTTCATGGGCGTCGATATTCCCTCGCCCTACGCGTACCTGCCGAAGGAAGGGGCGCCCTGGAAGCGGGCCTGGGGTTTCGTGCGCAATCCGCAGCTCTGGCGTGACGTTACCTATCTCTTCCTGCTGCTCCCGATCGGGATTTTCGAGCTCGCCATCGTGTTCCTGCCTCTCGATTTCCTGCTCTCACCGATCTCGTTCCTGGCTGGCGGCCAGCACAACGTCCTGTTCTGGCACGTGACCTCCTTCGGCGGTTCGCTCGTTGCCTTCCTGCTCGGGCTTGTTCTGCTGGTTCCCTTCAGCATGCTCATCAACCTCGTGGCTATCATGCACGTCGAATTCGGCCGGTGGCTGCTGGCGCCGACGAACGAAGAAGTGCTGACGGAGCGCGTCGAGGAGTTGACGGAGAGTCGCTCCGCCGTGATGCGGGCGATGCACCTGGAGCGACGCCGGATCGAGCGCGACCTGCACGACGGCGCCCAGCAGCGGCTGGTCAACCTGGCGATGGAGCTTGGGCTGGCGCGCGAGAAGATGGGGACGGATCTCGAGGCCGCCCGGAAGCTCCTGGAGGAATCCCACGAGGATGCGAAGTTGGTGCTCACCGAACTTCGCGAGCTGGTGCGGGGCATTCACCCGGCCGTGCTCACTGACCGCGGGCTCGATGCCGCGATCTCCGCCATTGCAGGCCGTTCGCCGATTCCGGTCGGGGTGGATGTCGACCTGAACGGCCGCCAGACCGATGAGGTCGAGGGCACCGCCTACTTCGTGGTCGTGGAGGCGCTGACCAATATCGCCAAGCACAGTGGGGCGACGGAGGCCAATGTCAGTATTCGGCGCGCGGGTTCGTGGTTGCGGATCATTGTGTCCGATAATGGCAAGGGCGGAGCGGATCCCGAGAACGGGACCGGCCTCCGCGGGCTGATCGATCGCATCTCGGCGCTGGACGGGCGCTTTGCGATCGAGAGCCCGGTCGGAGTTGGAACAAGTATCCTGGTGGAGATTCCATGCGAGTAATGATCGCGGAAGACGCCGTGCTGCTGCGTGAGGGGCTGATCCGGCTGCTCACCGAGAACGATTGCGAGATCGTGGCAGCCGTTGGCGATGGCGATGCGTTGATCCGGGCGGTCGAGCAGGAGCGCCCGGATATCGCGATCGTCGATGTGCGGATGCCGCCGACGTTTCGCGACGAGGGGTTGCGTGCGGCGATCGAGCTGCGGCGGCGGTGGAAGAACCTGCCGCTGCTCGTCTTCTCGCAGTATGTCGAGGAGCGCTATGCCGCCGAGCTGCTGGAGGGAGGCACCTCCGGCGTGGGCTATCTGCTCAAGGACCGGGTTGCCGACGTCCGTGAGTTTATCGTGGCCGTACGCCGGGTCGCCGCGGGCGGGACGGTGCTCGATCCGGAGGTCGTGGCGCAACTCGTGACCCGGCGCCGGCGCGACGAGCGGATCGCCGCGCTGACGCAGCGCGAGCAGGAGGTGCTGGCGCTGATGGCGGAGGGCCGGACAAACAACGCCATTGCCGAACGCCTCTTCGTGAGCGAGGGAACGGTGGAGAAGCACATCCGGGGCATCTTCATGAAGCTCGGCCTGGAGGACGCGGAGTCGATGCACCGGCGCGTGCTCGCCGTCCTGACGTTCCTGCGCCTCGGCGAGGACGAGCTGGGACAGCCGCGCGCGTTCTGACGGCGCGGCTGCCCTTGGTTTCGTTATCTCCCGTTTGGAACAAGGGAATATGCCCGTTCGTAGGGTGCGACTTCATGTCGCACCGATGGCCCGCAGGGCCATATCTCGACCGGTCTTCTGACGGGAGTTTGTTGATCCAGGAGCCCTCGGATATAGGGCTTCGCCTGATCGGTGCGACTTCAAGTCGCACCCTACAGCATTCCTTCCTGAACGCCCCTCGCGTCTATGCGCGAGGGGCGTTCGTGCGTTTTTACCCATGTTCCGTGGCGGCTGGCACCCCTCCCCGTGGGGGATAACCCCACGCCTGATTCTCCGGACTCCCGGCTTCGATCAAACCTGCCCCGAGCGCACAATCGAACGAGATCGAAGGGGCGCGGTCGCGCCTGATCGGCCGATCGTTTGCTAGGAAACCGGGAGGCGGACATGAGCCAGTTTGAGACACAGACACCGATGGACGATGTCGCGAGCCAGCTGGAAGCGGCCCGCGCGATCGAGCGGGAATTGACGAAGCACCAGGAGGAACTTCGCGCCTTCGAGCGGCAGTTCAACGACCTCCAGCACCTGCGCGACGAGCTTCGCCACATGTCGGAGGACGCGCGGCGCGTGGTGCCACGATCCGCGAGCCAGGAGCTCGACCAGGCGCTGCACGCCGTGATCGTCGCCCTCAACCAGTCCGCGGTGCGAGATGCCGGCAACGGAGGCGAGCTCGATCCTGCAACTGAACGGCTGGTGCAGGACGTTCTGGTCGAGGCCCTCACCAACATCGCGCGGCACAGCGGGGCGACGGAATCGAACTTCAGCGTCAAGCGGGAGGATCGGTGGCTCTTCGTCTCGGTTTTCGACAACGGGAGCGGGAACGCCGACCCGGCCCGGGGCACGGGGCTGGATGCCATCCGGCAGCGGGTGGCCGAGTGCGGCGGGCACTTCTCGATCAGCAGTCCGCCCGGACGCGGCACGCTGCTCACGGTCGCATTGCCCTGCGAATCCGAGGCTTCAGCAACGAATCTGTAATCCCCACCTACTGGCAGAAGACCCGAAGTTCGCGATCGATACCCATGGAGGCCCGGAACGGCGCGACGTTGTCCCGGGCAGGAGAGGAGTTTGTCTCATGAAGCTCTCACCCGGTAGCCTGGCTGCCGTCAGTGCCCGCCATCCGTGGCGGACCATCACCCTCTGGATCGTGCTGCTGGCCGTCATCACGCTGCTCTCGGGCGTGGCCGGCGGCAATACCAACAACCAGGATTTCGGCTTCAGCAACAACCCCGAATCGCAGGTTGCCGACAAACTCGTCAAGGACCATTTCGGCAACGATACGCGGGCCAGCGAGACGATCGTCGTCCATTCCGACAGCCTGACCGTCGATGACCAGTCCTTCAAGGATGTGGTTGCCAAGACGGTGGCGAACCTGGAGCCGTGGAAGGGCGATATCGTCTCGCTCACGAACTACTACGAGGCGGAGGCGGCGGGTGTGCCGGAGGCGGCACAGCTGGTCTCCCCGAATCGCCACTCGCTGCTGATCCCCGTCACCTTCAACGGCGAGGCGGACGACTACCTCGATCGCGGTGAGGAATACCTCAAGGATTCACAGTCCGCCTCCACGAACGATGTCAAGGTCTACTCGGTCGGCGATCTGAGCGGCAACGCGACCTTTGGCAAGATCGCCGAGGAGGATACCAGCAAGGACATCACGATCGGCCTGCCGGTCGCGGGGCTGGTGCTGGTCGTGGTCTTCGGTGCCCTGATCGCCGCCTTCCTGCCGCTGATGCTCGGTATCGTCGCCATCGGTGCGACGGTCGGAGTGGTCGCCCTGCTCTCGAATATCTTCGTGATGCAGTCGCAGACGATGATCCTCGCCACGATGATCGGTCTGGCGGTCGGGATCGACTACGCGCTCTTCTTCATGGAGCGGTTCCGCGAGGAGCGTCGCCACGGGGCGCTCAAGATCGATGCGATCTCGCGGGCGGGCGGCACCGCTGGCAAGGCGCTGCTCTTCTCGGGCCTGACCGTGATCCTCGCGCTCTCCGGACTGATGCTGCTGCCGATCAACCTCTTCCAGGGCATGTCGGTGGCGGCGATTTCGACGGTCGTCTTCGCGGTCGCGGCGGCGCTGACGCTCTTGCCGGCCCTGCTGCGCTTGATCGGCGACTGGATCAACTTCCCCCGCTTCGGCATCATGCGCAAGCTGAAGCGGCAGGATCAGCTGCAGGAAGCGCTCTTCGAGGAGCGCCGGGGGGTGGGTTTCTGGGGGCACCTCGCGAACGGCGTTATGCGCCGCCCCGTACTGTCCATCCTGCTCGCGGGCGGCATCCTGATCGCCGCGGCGCTCCCGGTCTTCACGATGACGATCGGTCAGCAGTCCGAGGCCACGCTGCCGGATACCGACTACAAGAGCGGCTATCTGGTGCTCGCCAGTGATTTCTACGCGGGTATGGAGAGCCCGGTCCAGTTCGTGATCGAGGGCGATGCCGCGAGCGAGCCGATCAAGAGTGACGTTGCGCTACTCACGGCGGCGCTGCGCCAGGACGAGCGCCTGGGCGAGCCAACGGTGCAGGTGAGCGACGACGGGCAGTTGACGCTCGTCGAGACGGCCACGAAGATCGATCCGAGCACCAAGGAAGCGGAGAACCTCATCAAGGACCTGCGGAACACGACGGTGCCGGCGGTCTTCGGAGACCAGGCGAATCACGTCCATGTCGGTGGCAATTCGGCCTTCATCACGGATTTCGATACGGTACTGGCGGATCGCCTGCCGCTCGTCTTCGCCTTCGTACTCGGCCTGAGCTTCCTGCTCTTGCTGGTAGCGTTCCGCTCGATCGTCGTGCCGATCATGTCGATCCTGCTGAACCTGCTGTCGGTGGGCGCGGCGTATGGACTGACGGTCGCGGTCTTCCAGCACGGCTGGGGCGCGGATCTGCTCGGGTTCACGCAGGTGGAAGCGATCACGAACTGGCTCCCGGTCTTCGTCTTCTGCATCCTGTTCGGCCTGAGCATGGACTACCACGTCTTCCTGCTGAGCCGGATCCGGGAGCACTGGGACCACACAGGCAAAAACACGGAGTCGGTTGCCTTCGGTGTGCAGTCGACGGGCCGGATCATCACCGGCGCGGCCCTGATCATGGTCGCGGTCTTCTCCTCCTTCGCGATGGGGCGGCTCGTGGAGATCCAGCAGCTCGGCTTCGGGCTCGGGATCGCGGTCCTGCTCGATGCGACGCTGATCCGGACGATTCTGGTGCCGGCGACGATGAAGGTGCTGGGACGCGCCAACTGGTGGTTCCCGCGCTTCCTCTCCTGGGTGCCGGATCCGAAGATCGAGGGCGATCTGGAGCCGATTGTCCTGCGACCGCGCACGGACCGGGTCTCGACCCCGCCGCAGACCCCTTCGGCCACCAACTGGCAGCCGATG
>JBARWF010000130.1:0-23986 GCA_049646645.1 Thermomicrobiales bacterium | reverse complement strand
CTCTGTCGTGTTTCCTGTGCTGCTTGCAGGTCGAGGCTCTCGTCAGGCGCGCTGGGAAACCGCCGAGTCTGGTGTGGAGTTTTCGATGGTGATCGGCTGCGGCGGATTGTCGTTCGCATAGCCGTAGTAATAGTAGCCGCCCGGCTCCTTCTCCGACTTCTGGTTGAGGATGATGCCGATCAACCGGATCCCGCCCTGGTGCAGCGATGCCGCCGCGCTGCGCAGCGAATCGTTGCGGGTATGCCCAGATCGCGCGAGCAGGAGCATGCCGTCGGCCTTCAAGGAGACGACAAGAGCATCGCTCACCGCAAGGATCGGTGGGGTGTCGAGCAGGATTACGTCGGCATCTACGCTGATCCGGTCAAGGAGCGTCGAGAGCGTGTCCAGACTGAGCAGGTCGGCCGGATTCGGTGGGATCGGGCCGCTCGGAATCAGCATGAGACCCGGCACCGCGACACGCATGGCCTCTGATTGCCAATCCTCATTTGGATGGGTAAGCAGCCTCGTCAGTCCCCGCTCGTTGGGGATCCCGAAGAGCTTGTGCTGGGTTGGTCGCCGGAGATCGGCGTCGATGATCACCGTCTTGAACCCGGCCTGCGCCATCACGACGCCGAGATTGGCCGTCACCGTGCTCTTGCCCTCGCCGGGGCCGGCGGAACTGATCGCCAGCTTCTGGACCGGCCGGACCGCCGCTGCGAACTCGAGGTTCGTCCGCAATAGCCGGACTGCTTCCGCCGCCGACGACTGTGGCTGTGCGACCGTGTAGACCTGGGCGCTCCCCGGCCGCAACCGCGGAAGGACAGGGATGGCGGTCAGTAACGACGATCCGGTCATCTCCGCAAAGTCGGTCTCGCCATTGACCGAGTTATCGAGGAACTCGAGAAGCGCGACCACTCCAGCGCCAAGCAGCAAACCGACAAATGCCCCCAAGAGGGCAGATCGCATCGTCTGGGGGGCATACGGGGCTGTGGGTGCCTTCGCAGGCTCGGGGATCGAAATCTGCACCTGGGACGACATCGCGTCCGACGCAATGGATGTCGACTGCTGCCGGAGCGTGTCAAGGCGAGCTTGCAACTGGGCCTGCTGAACTCGCAGATCATTTATGCGTGCCTGGGTGGTCGCGTCATTGCTGTTTGCAGGCACATTCAGTTGTGTTATCTCAGTGTCGACGGTCGCAAGCTTGCCCTCGGTGTCGGAGACCTGGCTGTTGATGTCGGACAACTGGGTCTGGATCTGATTGCTCACCTCTTCGGCGTTGTACGCGACGAATTCCGAGGCGATGGTGTTTGCGATCAGTGCCGCTTGATCGGGATCGGTATCGGAGACCGAGACCCGTACCAACTGCGTGTTTGTGACCGTGGATGCCGTTGTTTTGGCGCGTAGCTCATCACTGTCATACGGCAGGTCGAGTTTCTTGACGACCCGGTCGAGTACGGGGGTAAAGGTGATCAGCGACCGGTATGTTTCGCCGAGGTTCTGGCTGACGTTGAATGCGCTCTGGTCGAGCCCGGAGGATGCGGGGGGATTGATTCGCAGGACGGCGCTGGCAGAATAGAGCGGTGTTTGACGATCGCTTGCAATGTACGCGGATGATACTGCGACGACAGGCAGGAGGATCAGGACCCACCACCAGCGTCGCCCGATGCGCATAAGTTGTCGAAGATCGAGGTCCAAGCTGGTCTCCCCTTATTGACCCGTACTATTTGGGCGCGGCGAATGCCTCACCTGAGGTTCACCACCCATTAATCTCCCAGTTCTCGTAGTGTATCCTGAAGCGCGGCAAATTATTAGGAATGCAGGACTCGCGGGAAGGGATGGGTCGATGATCGCTCGCCAAGGTAGTACTCATTGTGATTGATCTCCACCTCCATCTCCTGCCGGCGATCGACGATGGCGCGCGGGATCTGGGTGTCTCGCGGGCGATGCTCGCTCGTCTCTCCGATCTCGGGTATCGCCGTATCGTCGCGACACCCCATCTCGTCGAGCCTTTGCAGGACCGGTATGCGTCGGCGGTCCATGATGCGTTGGACGAGGTGCGCGAGGCAGCAGAGGACTACGCCATCGCGGTCGAGCTCGGGTTCGAGCATGTGCTTGTGCCGGGGCTCGCCGAACGGCTGGAGGCGGGCGAGGCATCGACGCTGGCAGGATCGCGAGCCGTTCTGGTCGAGTTGCCATTCGTCGGCTGGCCGCAGCACGCAGAATCCTCCCTCTTCGCCCTGCAACTCGCCGGGTACACGCCGGTGCTGGCGCATCCGGAGCGGTATGTGGCCGTTCAGCAAGACCGCGAATTGGCGCTCGCGGTGGCGGGACGTGGGGTCGCGTTGCAACTGACACTGGCGAGCTTTGCCGGCGTGTTCGGGAAACCGGTGCAGCGCACCGCTCAGGACCTGCTTCGCGAGTCCGTCGAGCGTGGCACGCCGGTTGTGCTCGCGACCGACGCCCATTCCGATGGCCAGCGTCTCGTACGGGTCGGTGCCGGGTTGCGGGCGATCAAGAAGCAGTTCACTGGCGATGACGCGCTGGTGCAGTGGGCCGCTCAGGATGTTCCCGCGGCTCTTCTTTCGAACGCCACCCTGCCAGGGTTCGATGCTTCCAGGCTGGCAGGAGCCGGTGTCGCCTCGTTTCGCTCCGGTCCCCTCGGTGCCGCCAGCGGTCTCATCCGAAAGGTGGGACGCCTGCGCTCGCCAAACGAGTAACGCGACGAAGAGCGCTGCGTCTACACCTGGCCTAGCGTGCTTCGTCGGCGGGAACGACGAGTGGCGGTGTCGGGCCGGGATGCCCGCTCTGGCCGAGGATCGCGCCGTCAGGCAGTGCCGGGTGATGCGCGATCGCCGCGGCGTCAAGCGGTTTCCCGCCGGCCAGCTGAATCCGGGCGAGCTCAAGTGACCCATCGCCACATGTCACCAGCGTGCGACCGCCGCACCGCACGAGCTCTCCAGGCTGGCGGCTCCCTTCGATCGTCTCGCTTGGACGTGCCGCGTGAACCTGGAGAGCATCACCTGTTGGCAGTGTTGTCCAGGCCCGCGGCCAGGGCCACATCGCGCGAATCTGCCGGGCAAGCCGGTTCGCGTCCATGTTCCAGTCCAGCCAGCCATCTGCCTTCACTAATGGTCGCGTCAGCGTGGCGCCTACCGGTTGCGGCTGAGGCTCGATCCGATCGTTCAAGAGATCATCCACGCGGGCATCGATCAGCTGGCCGGCCAGGTCAGCGAGCCGCGAGGTCAGGGTCACGGTCGTGTCCTGGCTGTCGATCTGGAGCGCAGCGGTCGCATAGACCGGCCCGGTATCTAGTCCGCGTTCCATCCGCATCAGCGAGACGCCGGTCTCCTGATCGCCTTCGAGGATCGCGGTCGCGATGGGATTCGCCCCGCGATACCTGGGCAGGAGTGACGCATGAAGATTGACGCACCCATGCCGCGGCAGGTCGAGTACCCAACGACCGAGAATCATCCCGAACGCCGCCACGACGATCAGGTCCGGCTCGATCCCGATGATCCGCTCACGGACGGCTGGGTCGCGCAGCGTCGAGGTTTGCAAGATCGGCAGGTTGCGCTCGCTCGCCGCGACCTTGACCGGCGGCGCGGTAAGCCTCCGGCCTCGGCCAGCGGGCCGGTCGGGCTGTGTGACGACCAGGACGAGCTCGATATCTGGCCGCCGGGCAAGGCATTCAAGGGCGGGAACCGCGAACTCGGGAGTTCCCATGAAGATCAGGCGCGGTCGTGACATGAACAGGATTCCTCGGGCGTGTCGCCGGGTGGCATGAGTCGGGTAGGATTGTGTCGATTCTTGTGCCGCCGCTGGTCGGCGACGGTTCGTCACCCGATCATACCCCTGCACGTGGAGCGCCTGCATGCATTTGCCGCCCGTCCGCATCCTTCTCCAAGCTACTGCCGACCGCACGTCCCTGACCTTCGACACGCCCGTCGGCAATCTGCCGGTGGTCGATGATGCGCGCTGGAGCCAGGCGTTCACGCATCACTCGTTGGCGGCACTGCTGGTCTGGGTGGTGCTCCTGCTGGTGCTGCAGGCGGCGGCGTGGCCCCTGATGCGGCGGATCTTCGCCCGCTTCCCGGATCGCGGCTGGGGATTCTCGCGTCTCGCGACGATGCTGATCGCCGGGTATCTCGTCTGGCTGCTCGCGAGCGTCGAGCTGATCTCGTTTCGTGCGATCTGGTGCGGGGGGGCCGTGCTCCTGACTGCCGCCGGGAGTTGCGTCGCCTGGTGGTTCCTGCGTCGGGGATCGTTTCGAGAGGAGCTTGGACGACCCTGGAATGTGCGGGCAATCGTCGCCGCCGAGCTGGTCTTTTGGGGGGTCTTCGCGCTCTTTCTTGTCCACCGCCTGATCAACCCTGACTCCTACCATCCGTATTGGGGCGGCGAGAAGGCGATGGAGTTCGCCCATATCAACGCGATTCTGCGAAGCGCCCACTTTCCGCCGGTCGATCCCTGGTACGCCGGCGGCTTCATCAACTACTACTATTATGGTGAGTATCTCGTCGCCTTCCTCATCAAGCTGACCGGGATTCCGACCGAGATCGCATTCAACCTTGCACAGCCGACGATCATCGCGCTCCTGGCGAGCGGCGCCTTCAGCGTCGCGGCGGCGTTCGGCAAGCGAATTACGCGCGCTCGCCTCGGTGCGATCGGTGCCGGTCTGGCTGGCGTGCTCCTGCTCAGCTTCGCGGGAAACCTGGTCGAATTCGCCCGCCTTGTCGACCGGGTCCAACACGGCCAGCCCTTCGTCAATCCCTTCGGGTACTGGGTGTGGGCGCCCAGCCGGGCGGTGCCGGACCCGAACACGCAGACCGCGATCACCGAGTTCCCCTACTTCACCGCCCTCTACGCCGACCTCCATGCCCATGTCGTGGCGATGCCGATTACGGTGCTGGTGATCGGGATGATCTACTCCCTGGCGCTGGAATGGCGGGCGGTGGCGGTCGCCGTCTCGATCCCGAGACTCTCCGGAAAGATCATTGTCGATCTCGTCCTACGCCTGGGGGTGCTCGGGCTGTTTCTCGGGACCCTCTGGCCTACCAACGCCTGGGATCTGCCGATGTACGCGGCGCTCACGGGCATCGGACTGCTGATGGCGACGCGCGGTATCGCCTCTCTCTGGCGGCGCATCGTTCTCTCTGGGGCGGGATTGGCCGCGGTCGGTATCCTCGCCTATCTCCTGATCCTGCCTTTCCTCAATCATTATGTCGCACTCTTCTCGTCCGTGGAAACGCGGGACGCGAACACGCCGCTGGTGGCGGTGGAATCCCACTTCGGGGTGTTCTTCCTCATCATCTTCGTCGGCTTCATGACAATCCTCGCGCGCGGCAAGCAGATGCCGGCGCTCCTCGCGTCGCCGGTGGTGCCGCTGCTCGGCCTCGGCGCGATCCTGCTCCTGCGCTGGGCATCTGCCGGTGGCTCGACCGGAATGATCGACCTCTTCGATGCGCTGACCGTCCTGCTCGTCGTCGGCACACTGGCGCTCGGGGTTCACTTCGGCGCTCCGCTTCGCTCTGACTTTCAGTTGCCCGCCGTCACGCCCCGGATCGTCTCCTGGGTCGCGCTCGGCGGCACCATCGTCCTGCTGCTCCTCAACCGGCCGGTACCGGCGCTCTATCTCGGTATCGGACTCGTCGCTGTCGCCCTCTGGCTCTCGCTGCCGGATACCACCGAGCGCTTCCTTGCCGCCATGATCGCGGGTGGCATGCTGCTCGGGGCGGCGCTCGAGATCGTCTTTCTGGTAGATGATCTCAGCGGCACCGACTGGTACCGTATGAATACGATCTTCAAGTTCTACAACCAGCTCTGGGTGCTCTTTGCGCTGGCCTCGGCCGGTCTCGCCACCCGGATGGCGGTGCCGGCACGCGCGGCCATGACCGAACCAGCGCCCGACAGCTCCTTGCCACACACGGGCGAACCCGACGACGAAGAGGCCCCGTCAGACGTTACGAATGGAAAGGCTCAGAAGCCTCACACCCGGCGTGCCTGGGGATGGTCGGCAGCTGGTCTTCTGGTTTCCACCATCCTCATTCTTGCGTCGCTCGCCTATCCCGTCTACGCCACGCCGATCCGCCTCGATCAGCACTTCGCGCAATCAGGTGCATCGGTGACGCTGAACGCATTCGACTGGATGAACTACGGAGAGATCCAGTACACCGACGGTCAGTGGGTCGGCTACAAGGACGATCGGGCCGCTATCGACTGGATGAATGACAACATCGCAGGTACGCCGGTCATCGCCGAGGCCAGCTTCGGGCCATATCGCTGCAATGGGTCGCGATTCTCGATCGCGACCGGTTTGCCGGACGTGATCGGTTGGAAGCGCCATGAGGAGCAACAGCGTTACCTCGACGACCTGGCGCAGCGGGAGAACGACCTCCGGCAGCTGTATGCGACGCCCAGCATTGCGCAGAAGCAGACGTTGATCCAGCGATATGGCATCGCCTACATCGTGGTCGGGCAGACCGAACGCAATTACCCCGTCATCGATGGGAACGACTGTGTTCCGCAGGGCTCGGCGGAGGGAATAGCGGCGCTTGAGGGCATGGTCGGTACCACCCTCGAAGTGGCGTTCTCCGCGGGTACCACCACGGTCTATCGCGTCATCGCGCCGGCACAATGAATTCGATCGCATGCCTTTTCTCATGCTTCGTGCGGCGAGTGCGTCGTCAGCTCCAGTTGATTCGCGCCATCCGGTCGGGGGCGGGAACTCAACGACCCCGGCTGGCGCACCCGCTGACCAAATCCCCGCAGTGGCTCGAACAGCACAGCTCGTTGACGAGACGCTCTGTGACTCGCTATACTCGCCGTCGTGGTCATGATTGGACGTAGTGCCACGGACACATGGCGGGGTGTGGCGCAGTTGGTAGCGCGCGGCGTTTGGGACGCTGAGGTCGGAGGTTCGAGTCCTCTCACCCCGACCTGATCATTAATACGAAGACCGCCGTCGCAGCATTCCTGCTGCGACGGCGTTTTTGTGTCCAGCTCAACGCTTGCTGCTCCTGATACCCCCGCAACTTGCCTTCTCACGCGCGCAATGGAACCGCGTTCCATCGCTGGAATAACGCGATCTTCCTGGGATGCTGGGTTGACCGGTGCCTCTTCTTCCTCAACATGCGAGGGAGCCCAACGTTCAGGAAGCGTTCGTGCAACACGTTGCCAGCGAGGTTCAGCACATGCCCCGTTCGTATCCGGGAGCGCTGCTGGTTGCAGCCAGTCTCACGCTCCTCTCCCTCTTCATGCCCGCGGGCGGCGGCCTGGCCGCGGTGGCAATTGCCGCTTCCCCTCCCGACCGACTCGACCTCGCCGCCGCCATGCCGACGACCGCTGATCTTGGGGATGGCGGCCTTACCGAGTTCGTCGCGACGCTGACGTACGATGAAACCCTCGATGATCTGATGTTCCTGATGGAGGACGATCCCCAGGACAGCGAGACGCTGTCCGAGGCGGGATTCGTCAACGGCTTCACCAAGTACTGGGAGCCGGAGGATGAGGCGAACGATGGCGATGAGCCCGGTGGGGCATCGACGATGCTGATCGCGACAGCGTATGAGTTCGCGACCGACGGCGGTGCCAGCGACGTGCTGGAGCTCCTCTACGAGGACGCCGAAGAAATCGTCGATCCCGGCTTCTCGCTCGGCGACGACTCGCATCTCTACGCAGCGGATCTCGATCTTGAAGGCGGCACCCTCCAGGTCTTCGATCTCACGATCCGTACCGGTCGTCTGGCCGCCGTGCTCGAACTGTTCATCAGCAACGACGCGTCGGAAAAGGGCTCCGAGAGGGAAGTCCTTCAGGCGGTCGGGGGCGCGATGGCGGACCGGATGGATGCGGTCGGGGCCGGTGATGCTCCGGGGCTCAGCACGATCACGCCCATTTACACCGATCCGGCGGGAATGGTGATCTTTGCCGATTATCTCTATCGGGACGGCGCGTTGATCGATCCCTATCCCGGCGAGACCGGGGACTCGGTGAATACCCGGCTCGGGCAGTATCGGGAGTCGGGCGTCGATGCGGTCTACCGCGTTGTCCAGCCGATCACCAGCGATCAGGCCGAGGATGCTGCCAGCTACACCGTCAGTGAGACGGTCTGGTCCTTTGGTCAGAACCGGGATGCCGCGCAGTGGGTGGAGGGCCGTGAGGAGTCCGTGGCGGCGCTCGACGGGATCGAAGAGGTAGAGGCGATCGCGATCGACACCGCGGAGCTTGCGCCTGGCGTGGGAACCGTGCGCGCGTTCACCTATACGCAGGACTTCGGCGATGGCGAGCCGCTGTTCAAGAAGCAGGTCAACGTCCAGATCGGATCGATCGGCATCTCGGTCTACATCGAGAACCCGGTCGAGCATCCGAGCCCGGACGCGACGCTCTCGGTGGTCAACCTGATCGCCAGTTGTGTGGATGCTGGATCGTGCGACCCGCAGGCCGAGGTGCCGGCTGCGGTTATCGAGAATCGTGAGGACCTGGTCGGTACGATTCTCGATCAGGACGTCGCGATCCGGCGCCACGAAGATCCTTCCACGGTCGCTACGCACTGATCGACCCAGCGTGCATGGATAGGGACGCCAAACGCGGCATCCTTCCAGCAACAGGAAGGATGCCGCGTTTGGTTGTCCTGGAGGCGATGCGACACAAGGGCCGGCCAGCACCTCCGCTGATGATTTACCGCGAGTAGTACTCGACCACGAGGTGCTCGGCGCACATCACGGGAATTTCCTCACGCGGGGGCATGTAGTCGAACTTCGCGGAG
The DNA here is from genome assembly GCA_049646645.1 of Thermomicrobiales bacterium. Lineage (GTDB taxonomy): Bacteria > Chloroflexota > Chloroflexia > Thermomicrobiales > UBA6265 > JASGDN01. The sequence goes on along the minus strand of JBARWF010000130.1, from coordinate 15,246 downwards.
AAGCTCGCCGGGTCGACCGTCATGTACGGCAGAATCTGGCTTGCCGTGCCGATCTCGGCGAAGATCACGCTCTTGCGGCTCTTCTCGCGGACGGAGATGACATCGCCGACCTTGAGCCGCTGCGACGGGATGGTTGCCTTCTTGCCGTTGAGCAGGAAGTGGCCGTGCGTCACGTACTGGCGGGCGGCATAGATTGTCGGCGCCAGGCCGGCGCGCAGCACCAGGGCATCCATGCGGGTCTCGAGCAGCTGGACCAGGTTGTCACCGGTGGCGCCACCCATGCGGACGGCTTCCTTGTACGCCCGGGCGAGCTGCTTCTCGCTGATGTTGTACTGGAATCGCAATCGCTGCTTCTCCAGCAACTGCACGCCGTAGTCCGACGGGCGGCGGCGGCGGCGCTGACCGTGCTGTCCCGGCGGGAACGGACGGTTCTTCATGTACTTCTGCGCCTTCGGGGTCAGGGCGACTCCGAGCGCACGCGACTTCTTGACCTTTGCTCCGGTGAAATTCACTAACTGGGACTCCTTCGATCGTGCAATCGAATGGGCAATGCGCACCTGCGTCGACTGCGCTCCACCATCGGGTTTCATGGTGTGGCGCGTCGTGCGGATGGCGACAAGGCGGTCATGTCCACGGAGACATCCCGTCGCACACGCGACGAGATCGCTGACGCCGGCACAGATACGGCGATCAACGACGCGGCTGGCCGCGCGAGCGCGACACCAACCGGGCTCCGGGAATGCCTGCGGAATGTGAGCAGCCTCACCTCCGACTTGGGAGTGTACCGCAGATGTGGGCCATTATGTAGTGCTTTTGCCGCACATTTCGCGCTGTTTCCGCCCGCAAGATCCCCCGGGACCGTGCCGGATGGCGCGCAGCGGCAGCGCCGGCAACCACCGTGCGGCTTTGCAGAACGGGCACAGGTTGCGTATACTCAGCGAGTCGGCGACGTCAGCAGATTCTGGCAGGTCCGAATGCGGGAGTAACTCAGTTGGTAGAGTGTCTGCCTTCCAAGCAGAATGTCGCCGGTTCGAGTCCGGTCTCCCGCTCCGATCTCATCACACATACATAATATTCGTTCGGTCTATGCTGGATAGGCGGCTTGCCAGGCGATAATGCATCGTTGAGCCGTTTAGTCTTTGGCGCAACTCGGAGTTCACCTTCCCAAACAAGAGCCTCCCAATTGGCATTCTCCTTACATTGTATGGAGGACGAATCGCGACGAGCACGACTGGCTTGAAAATGCCTCCGATTGGTAGACGGTTGGCAGGCTTCGCGTCAGTCTATCCAGCAGAGGATTCAGTGTGCTCCCCGAGCCAGAATGGCAGCTCCTGCCATCGATCGAAGTGGTAGGAGGAGTCTGGAGTCAGCAGGTATTCAGGAAAAAAGAGAAAGAGTTCGATATCGAGATCGCCTAGGATATCTCCTGCCCAATCCCTCCATTCTTCCCCAGCTTCCACCATTGTTTCGTCAATGTCGGAGAGCTCTTCCGCCTGTCTCAAAATGTGGTAAAGCGCAAGTTTCTCGATCACTCTGTGTGCTTCGAGTTTGCCACGAGTAAATTGCTTTCGGAGCGACTCCGCTGCCCACTTGAAGGAATACATAAACTCGTAGTCGTATCTGGTCCTGAACTGTGGTGGAAGCATATCTCCAATCCAGGATATCTCCAGCTGACCCACATGTGTCCATCGAGGCTGTCGGGCGAGGGCTTCAAGATCTTCTGTAATTGAATCAATAAGCAGGTCGCTTCCCACCGCAAAAGTCACCGCACAGGCTCGACCATAAAACTGCTCCAGTGCCCGTGACCACGCGGGATGATCCTCGCCTACTTCGTCAAGCCAGCGATCGCTTCGGTCGGCCTCTGGATCATCGGTATTGGGAAGCTTGCTCCATCCGAGCGCTCGGCAGACTCCTCGAATCTTGTCTACCCTAATGGCCGAACCTGCTTCGTACCTGCTCCACGTCTTCGACTCTACCCCTGCCTTGATGGCCGCACCCTCGACGCTCAAGCCAATTTCGAGACGCCTTGACTGGATTGCTGATCCCAGAGCCTGGCTCCCTGGCTTCGTCCGTGGCGCCATGACAGTTCCCCCTGTTTTTTACGAGGTCATTACTGGGTACATTCCATGTACTATTTCAGGAGCAAAGATTAAGTCAAGAAGCAACGGGTCTCGGCCAGGCCCAGTGTGGCGGGATCATTTCTGGGATCGGCACAGACAGTATGCTGTCATCCCAATCGGTGTCGTTGGCCGACGTCGGGGAGAAGACCGTGTCGACCGACGGGCGGTAGGCGTTTGGTGCTGGAGTCGTCTTGATCCGGGGAGTTGGGGTCCGTTCACATTGCCTCATCCCGTCAGGTCGCTCTCTTTGTATGGTGGTCGGCAGTCCCGCTTCGCGTGCCAAACAGAGATCTGCCTTGACCGCTCGGATCCTCATGGCACCATGTCCGACGGGGGCAGATAGCGGGGTAATGTATTTATGTCGATTGAATCCGGCGGCGATACGAAGGTGTCGGGTGACGACCGGTGATTCAGGATACCTACGTCTCGTGACGCTGCGTGAACCACCGATCACCAATGCGGTCGCGATACAGCACCAGGTAGCGACCGTTCGCCAGCACGACTGCGTAATACAGGCGGTCGATTGGCGCCGGTCGCCACCACTCGTCTTGCGACAACCACCTATCCTGGATCTCGGCCACGGGAATCATTGCCCCGTCGATCACGAGCGCGACCAACCGATTGCCCCTCACGAGCACATTGGTCGGCGCCGGCTGATTCAGGGGTCGAAGCTCGCGAGCGCGTACTGCCGCTCCGGATGCCTTGACCATCGCTCGACCTCCACAATCCTGTACAGGGAAGGGGTACCGTACCGCTGGCGAAGCTGCTCGGCCACCTCCTGCAGTGACGCCGTAGCCTTCGGCTTGAGGGCTGAGATCGCTTGCTGCCTGGCTCCCTCCGATACGATCCCGGTCACGCGGAGAGACACCACACTGATGGATCCGGCGATCTCCACGTCCTGAAGTCGGAGCTTCAGGGCCGTGAGCATGTGATCCCGATCCAGGGCCGTTTTGAAGCTCAACCGCCGTACCCATGAGCCACCCTGCTCATACATCGCCTGGATGACCACCTCCCGGGCAAACCTGCCCTGCAGGGAGTCATCCCGGAAGGCCCGCTTCACCATTTGTCCGAGGTGGAGGAGCAATAGGTCCCGGCTGACCGTCGCCTCCGGCATGGCCTGGCTGATCACCACGCTGGGCTCCTGTGCCGGTGCAACGATCTGCCGCCGATCGATCCCGTTCGCGATCTCCCAGGCAAGGACTCCGTCCGGGCCGAACCGGGCGGAAACCTGCCCCACCGTCAAGTGGGACAGATCGCCGAGGGTCACGATTCCGACATTCTGCAGGTCGCGGATGACCTGTGGGGCGAGAGGAAGCCAGTTGATGGATGCCCCATCCAGGAACGGCCGTACTTGCTGGTGATCGATCACCAGCACCTGACTCGCTCGCGTCACCCCTGCGGCAACCCGGGCCGCAAACATCGTGGGAGCTACGGCCACGCGTGGTCGCAGGTGATCGGGCGCACAGGCTAACAGGTGCCGGGCGGCATCCTCGGCGCTGCCGAAATGACGATCGAGCCCGACCAGATCGATATACCAGCAACCGGGTTCGTGATTGTCCGGCATCGCCAAGGGGCTGCGCTGAAGGAACGATGTCATGATCTCGTGCGCGACCATCGTTTCGCGCACAGGATCCGGCGAGATGACCAGCGCGAGTGGCGCCAGCGCCCTGGCTTCCCGGATCTGCTGACCCACGCGTACCCCGAGCCGGGTCGCTTCGACCGTAACGTCGAGCACGACCAGTTGTCCGTTTGACTCGCCGCGCAGGATCATCGGGGTTCCATCTGGCACCTCCCTCTGGCTCGTTGCGATCCGGAGGGCATAGTGAGGGATGCGGACACAGGCGATGGCCATGGCGTCACCGGTAACTGTGCGTGCGGGGTTGTACCGCGCGTACATCGGCCCGGGTGATCCCTCGGGCAGGTTGATCCCGATCCCAGGCGATGATCCGCCAGTCGATCTCCGGACCGCTCCGATCATCTCCCCTGCTCCACGCCACCCTACCGTCCTCGTCCAGGTAGCGATCCTCGATCGCGGTCAGGCGAGTGGCGATGATATTGATATTGGTGCCATCGTTCTGGATCCGACCCTCGACCACCAGGAAGGGTACCGAGCGGACCTCGTACCGTTGCCGGTTGTAGAGATTGGGGTAGATGATGACGTTGAAGAGATCTGTCTCATCTTCAAGGAGCATGAAGGTGATGCCGTTGGCGGTTTCGGGCCGTTGCCTGACAACGACCAAGCCCGGGATGTGGACCGGCGTGCCGTCTGGTAGCGAGGCGAGGCCGGCGGCCGAGGTCATCCCCGAGGGCAACTGATGCCGCAGGAGCGCGATCGGATGCGCCATCAGGGCGAAGCCCAGCGTTCGGTAGGCGTCCGCTACCCGCTGCCAGGTCGAGGTCGGTGGTCGTTCGACGTAGTCCTGCGCCGTCGGCAGGGCGAGTGGGAGCTGGGCGCCCGCCTCCTTTGCGCTCCGTTTTCCGCCGAACCGGCGGGGGGCGATCACCAGGCCGCGCTGCCAGAGCAACTCCCGCCGCTGCAACCCGAAGCCATCACACGCACCGGCGGAGATCAGCGCTTCCTGGGCCTCGGGGCGCATGGCCACCCGCCGGATCAGGTCGATCAGCGATTTGAAGTGACCGTTGGCCTCCCGCTCGCCTACGATCTCCGTCGCCAGATTCTCGGAGATGCCCCGGATCAGCCGCAGGCCGATCTGGATCGAGTGATTTCCGGTCACGGTGCAGGCGACACCGCTGGTGTTGATATCCGGGCGGTGGACCGCGATCTTGTGCCGACGGGCATCGTTGATCAACACGTCGGGCGTGTAGAAGCCCATTGGCTGGTTGTTGAGCAGGGAAGCCAGGAACTCGGCCGGATAATAGTGGCGGAGCCAGCAGGACTGGTAGGCGAGCAAAGCAAACGCCGCCGCGTGGCTCTTCGGGAAACCGTACTGGGCGAACCCCTCGATCTTGTGGAAAACATCGGCCGCGACGGCTTCGGGAACACCCCGCTTGGCTGCTCCGTCCATGAACCGCTCTCGCGTGGCTTGCATCGCCTCCAGGGAGCGTTTGCGGGTCATGGCCCGCCGCAACTGGTCCGCCTCACCAGCGCTGAATCCGGCGATCGCTTCGGCGACCTGGATCACCTGTTCCTGGTAGAGCACCACTCCCAAGGTCTCTTTCAGGACGGGTTCCAGCAGGGGGTGATCGTAGGAGGGGGTGTAGTCAGGATCGAGCCGGCGTTGCACGAAGGGGGTGACGGCACCGCCGACGATCGGACCGGGACGGACGATCGCAACCTGAACCACGAGATCGTCCAGCGACTCCGGTTTCGTCCGCCGGATCATCTGGATCTGGGCGCGGCTTTCGACCTGGAAGACGCCGATCGTATCTCCCTCCTGGATCATCCGGTAGACGGCGGCATCGTTATAGTCGATGCGGCTGAGGTTGACCGGACCCCGCCCCCGGGCGTCGATATGGTCAAGACATTCCTCGACGAGCGACAGCATGCCCAAGGAGAGGAAGTCGATCTTGATCAGACCGGCGTCGTTGGTGCTGTCCTTGTCCCACTGGCAGATGTAGCGCCCATCCATGGCGGCGGGCTGAATCGGCACGATCTGGTTGAGCGGCGTTGAGGAAATGACCATCCCTCCCGAGTGCTGGGTGATGTAGCGGGGGAAACCGGCGAGCTGGGTGGCAAGATCCGTCAGGTACGACCAGGGCGGTGTCGCCATCCGCCCCTTGAACTCGGGCAACCGCGCCAGTTCAGTGGCGATGTCGGTTACCCCACGCGATTCGCTGAGCTTGGCGATGTGATCGAGGTCTTCCGTAGGGATCCCAAGCGCTTTGCCGACATCGCGGACGGCCGACTTCAGCTTGTAGGTCGAAAACGCTCCCACCATCGCAGCATGCTCGTGACCGTAGATCTCATAGACCCGGGCGATCATCCGCTCGCGGATCTCACGCGGGAAGTCGATGTCGATGTCCGGAACTGAGGTCATTTCCTCATTCAGGAACCGGCCGACATAGAAGTTATGAGCCATCGGGTCGACGGGAGAGAGCCCGATCAGATAGCAGACGATGGAACTGACGGCGGAGCCCCGTCCCCGACCGGGCGGCAGGTAGGATCGAGAGGGTCCCATTGAGCTCCCGCGCAGCTCGACCGCGACCTCGCGCGCTACTGTCAGGAGATCGCGGTAGACGAGGAAGAATCCGGCCAGCTTGTGCTTGGCGATCAGCCGCAGCTCCTCTTTTGTCTGGGCTATCGCTCGTTCCCTGTTTTTCGAGGCCATGGGGTAACGCTCCATGAGCGCCTCTCGACAGATACGCGCGAGGACGTCATCGGCGGTCTCACCCGATCCGTCTCGCACGAATTCCGGGAAGTCGTATCCAAGGTCATCGGTCAGGATAAAGGACGCGCAACGGGCAGCGATCTCCTCGGTGGCCTCGAGGGCGCCGGGAAATCGGGCCCAGCGTGTGGCTTGCTCCTCGGGAGCGTGCAAATAAAACTCGCGATTCGGCCGCCGCTGCCGATGGCTGCCATCGAGCGTGGTGTGGTGCTTGATGGCGACGAGCACATCCTGCAGGTAGGCGCGCTCCGGCTTGTGGTAGTGAACGTTGCCGGTGGCGACGTAGGGAAGGCCGACTTGCTTGGCCAGCGCGGTCAGTTTCCGGACGCGCCGGCGATCGCCAGCGACCAGGTTGTGCTGGAGTTCGACGTAGACATTCTTCTCGCCAAACCAGGCCTGATACGTTCGCACAACCTGCTCGGCCTCGGCGGTGCGGCCCGCATTGAGCAGCCGGGACAACTCGCCTTCCCGGCAGCCGGTGAGAAGGATCAGACCCTCGGCGTAGTCCGCGAGGGAGGTCGTATGCCAGTTGGACTCCTCGTCATCGGGAGGGCGGGCCGGGGCAGGAAGCCGGCCGTGCTTGGCCTCGGTGATCAGCCGGCAGAGGTTGCCATAGCCCGTGCGCGTCTCGGCGAGGAGTGTGATGTGTGAGCCATCCGCAAGGGTGATCTCCGCGCCGGTGATCGGTTGAATCTTGGCATCCTTGCAGGCCTGGGCGAACTCGTAGGCACCGTAGAGCCCGTCATGATCGGTGATCGCCAACGCCTGATACCCCAGTTTTGCGGCTTGCAGCACCATTTCCACGGGTTGAGATGCTCCATCCTGCATTGAGTATGCTGTGTGCAGGTGAAGTTCCGTATACACAGCGATCACTCTCCCACGTCATCCTTGCTCTATAGCCCCCAGAATAGAACATATGTTCTGTTCTGGGAAGACGTGACAAAATGACAACTCCAGGTGAGAAGAGTCCTGTCCGGGGGGAAGGCCGCTAGAGGGCTGCAATATTCCCTGATCTGTGCCGCGGAAGAAGCCGGGTGAGAATGCAGGCTTCCAAGCAAAGAAACAGGGAAGTGAACGGCAGCGTGTTCGGCGAAACAGGCTCCCTCAGCTGATCGAGGACACGTGTCAACCGTCCGCGTCCCTCCCGTCTCTTGAGGCAGGGAGCGTTCTCCTGTTGGTCCTGGTCGACCTCTGCACCGGGTGTTGACAAGCCCGGCCTCTTCCAAGATGCTACAAAGGTGGGACACGTTTTTGCCTATGTGTGTCAGGGTTCCCATGCCCGATTTTCAGCCTCCGGGCGTCCCCGGTTCCACGAGAAATACGGCGCTGCCAGTCCGCCCGGTAACGGATGGTGTCGTCGCCCCCGTTCCCCGTCCGATGACGCCCTTGGTCGCCAGGGACCGGGATCTGACCGCCGTTGTCTCACTCGTCCGTGATCCATCCATCCGACTCCTCACCTTGACCGGTCCCGGTGGTGTCGGCAAGACGCGCCTCGCGATCGCGGCGGCGGCTGAGGTCATGTCCGACTTCACCGATGGGGTCGTCTTCGTCGATCTCTCTCCCGTCTCCAATCCCGATCTCGTCCTGGGTACCATCGCGCGCTGCCTGGGCCTGCGCGACGGCGGCACCGAGTCGCTACACGAACGCCTGCTGACCGCGGTCGCTGACCGACGCCTGCTCTTCCTCGTGGACAACTTCGAGCAGGTAGTGGTCGCGGCTCCCCAGCTTCGTACGCTGCTGGACCACTGCCCCGGGGCGATGCTGCTCATTACCAGCCGCATCAGGCTCCGCGTCTCCGGCGAATACGAGTTTCCGGTTGCCCCGTTGCCTTTCGACGGAGACTCAGCCCTGAAGGACGCCGAAATTCCTGGTGCCGTGCGGCTCTTCGCCGAGCGGGCGCGGGCCATCCGTCCCGATTTCGCGCTCAATGAACAGACGCTTCCGGTGGTGACCGAGATCGTGCGCCGCGTCGACGGTCTGCCGCTCGCGATCGAGCTGGCCGCGGCTCGCATCAAGGCCCTCCCGCCAGCGGCGCTCCTGCAACGCCTGGAGCAGCGGTTGCCCCTCCTGAGCGGCGGCGCACGGGATTTGCCCTTGCGGCAGCAGACCATGCGCGACGCGATCGGCTGGAGCCATGATCTGCTCATCGATGCCGAGCGGACCCTCTTTCGCCGCCTCGGGGTCTTTGTCGGCGGGTTCACGCTCGACGCCGCTGCGGCGATCGCCACCGGCACGCCGAATGATGCCGATGATCTCCAATTGCCCTCCCCCATCGATGCGCTGGATGGTGTCACCGCCCTGATCGAGCACAGCCTGCTCCGGCAGGTTTCCGGGGACGGGGATGATCCCCGCTACCGGATGCTGGAGACCGTTCGCGAGTACGCACGCGATCGCCTTGATGCATCGGGTGAGCGCGATGAACTGCGGCGCCGTCACGCTGCCTACTTCCTGGTCATGGCCGAAGCGGGGGAACCGGGGCTCACCGGCCCCGCCCAGGCGGCGTGGCTCGAGCGGCTGGACCGCGAGAAGGACAATCTCCGGGCGGCGCTGCATTGGACCGTGACCCGGGCCGAGATCGACATGGCGACGAGGCTTGGTGCGGTGTTGTGGCGGTTCTGGGAACGCCGGAGGGAGCTCATCGAGGGCCGGGCGCAGCTCGGGCACATCCTCGCGTTCGCGCCCAGCAAGGAATCGCTCGCGGCCAGGTGCAGCGTGCTTACTGGCGCGGGTGTGCTCGCCGCCCTCGAGGCCGACTACGATCAAGCGGACCGATACAGCCATGAGGCGCTGTCGGGCTGGCGCCTGCTTGACAACCAGCAGGGCGTCGCACGCGCGCTGCTGTGCCTGACGACCGTCGCGCGGTACCGCGATGACTATGCCACCGCCGAGCGCATCGGGCAGGAAGCACTCGCCGCCTTTCGGTCCCTTGACGACCAGTGGGGTGCTGGTCATGTCCTCGCGAATCTCGGCATGGTTGCGTGGGTGCAGGGCGATCACGCGACGGGAACCGCCCGCTACGAGGAAGCCCTGCATCACCTCCGCGTCGTCGGCGATACGTCGGGCGTCTTCGCGGTCGTCCTTGAACTGGGAAAGGGAGCATCCGACGCCGGCGACCTGGTGCGGGCCACGATGTTGCTGGAGGAATGCCTGGCCCTGAGCGAGGCAACGGGAGACGGCGCCAGTCTTGGCGAGACCCTGACCGAGCTCGGCGTCGTGGCCCACCGCCGGAAGGACGACGCTCGCGCCGCCGACCTGCTCATGCGGGCCGCGGCGCTGGCGCAGGAACATGGCGATCGCCGGCAACTCGCCTGGGTCACGTCGCATCGCGGGAATGTCGAGGTGGCGATCAGGAACGTCGGGGCCGCCGCTGCCCACTACGCCGAGGCACTCACGCTGTTTCGCTCCATGGACAACCGCGTGGGCGCGACACAGTGCATCGAGGCTATCGCCCGCTGTGCCGGCATGCGCGGTCGTGCCTTGCAGGCGATTCGCCTCTTCGGGAGCTGCGCCGCGTCGTTCGGAGCGCTGGGTGCCACGCCGCCGCCCGATCGCGACCCCACGGCCAACGCCGAATCACTCAGGACGGATACCTCGCCGGAGGCATTCGCCAATGCCTGGGATGCTGGCCAGGCACTCGATCCGGGTGACGCTATCACCGAGGCGCTTGCCCTGGCCGCCGACCTGATCCGGGGCGGTCATGCCGATCCGGCTCAGGTTATGTCGCCCGAAACGACGGAGGCGGGCGCCGGCCCACCATCAGCGCCGGAGACGGACGATAAGACCTCCGTCTCCGCGCTGGGACTTACCCCGCGCGAGACGGAGGTCCTGCGCCTCCTGGCCGAGGGGATGAGCGACCGGGAGATCGCCGCCTCGCTCTCGATCAGCGAGCGCACGGCCGGCAACCACGTGCAGCACGCCATGCAGAAGATCGGAGTCGAGTCCCGTACCGCCGCGGCGGTCTACGCGGTTCGCCATCACCTCGCCTGACACCGCTCCCGAACGCGCCGCGACACCACGACACCGGGCCCCGGCCGCCGTTCGCCCTCCTCACTGAGGAATTCTCCTCAGTCCTCTCCCCCAAGGCCCTCTCCATCAATCGGGGAATTCCCCCGATGTGCGCGCCCGCTCGCGGGCGCATCATCGAGGCATGCCAGCGGGAACGGCCCGCACCGGTAACGCTTCAAGGAAAGGGAAGCCCCGTGAGTTCTCTCAGATCCGGAACCGTTCCGAATGTCTATTTGTCGCGACGGCTTGCGATGGTCAAGCTCGCAGGCGCAGGCGCAGCCGCAGCGCTTGCGGCGATGCCTCGTGAGCATCGGGTTGTTGTGGCAAGGAGTGAATCGCCGCAGGTACACACGCTATCCACCGTTACCGAGAAAGGAACCATGATGAACGAATCGACCACTCCGACTATCGTGCTCGTCCACGGCGCCTTCGCCGATTCATCCAGTTGGAACGGGGTCATTCCCGGCCTGCAGGCAGCAGGCTGCACCGTGGTCGCGGCTGCCAACCCCCTCCGGGGCGCGACGAGCGATGGCGATTATGTCGCCAGTGTGCTGGCCGGGATCAGCGGGCCGATCGTCCTCGTCGGTCATTCCTATGGGGGAATCGTGATCTCCAACGCGGCCAGTGGTAACGACAACGTGAAGGCGCTGGTGTATGTCGCCGCGTTTGCCCCGGAGGCCGGCGAGAGCGCTGTCGACCTGGCGGGCAAGTTCCCGGGCAGCACTCTGGGCCAGGCGCTCGCGCCCTCGCTGCTGCCCGATGGCGGCACCGATTTCTACATCCGGCCGGATGCGTTCTGGCAGCAGTTCGCGGCGGATGTGCCGGAGGCGCAGGCGGCGTTGATGGCGGCCACGCAGCGCCCGGTCACCGAGGCCGCCCTCAGCGAGGGGGCCGGCGAGCCGGCGTGGAAGACGATCCCATCCTGGTTCATCTACGGGGAGTTGGACAAGAACATTCCCGCGGCCACCGTGGCGTTCATGGCCGACCGCGCCGGTGCCAAGGAGGCGATCGAGGTGCCGGGAGCGTCGCATGTCGTGATGATCGCACGGCCGCAGGCCGTCACCGACCTGATCCTGAAGGCCGTCGACGCGGTCGCCACCGCTGGCGCCCGAGCCTGAGGGACCGGCCCGATGACTGCCGCTGCGCCGTGCAAGACGGCGCGAGAGGAGGGATTGCATGACGGACATCGCCACGAGACTCATCACCTTGGCGATCGATCGCAACCATTCGTTGCTCGAGTTCGCGGTCAAGCACATGAAGTTCACCACCGTGAAGGGTCGCTTCGAGGACTTCTCGGGCACGATCCTGTTCGATCCCGATGATATCGAGCGCTCGAGTGTGGACGTGACCATCGACACCGCCAGCCTCAACACCGGAATCGGCGCCCGTGACACGCACCTGCGCAGCGCTGACTTCTTCGACGTCAAGCGGTTTCCGATCGCCACGTTTCACAGCACGAGTATCGAGGGCGATCGCACGCGCTTCACCATCGATGGCGAGCTCACGATCAGGGATGTCACCCGCCCGATCTCGCTCAGGGCCGAATACCAGGGCAGCGGCGTGAACCCGTCCGGTGTCGAGGTCTCCGGCTTCGAGGCCACGGGCAGGTTCAATCGCCGGGACTTCGGGCTCAACTGGAACCAGGCGCTCGAGAGCGGTGGCGTCCTCGTCAGTGATGAGGTACGGCTCGATCTCGATATCCAGGCGCACTGACGAACCCGGCAGAACGCCGCATCCCGGCGAGATTCGATTCGGCAAACAATCAGGAAGGAAAAGTCATGAAGATTGTCGTCAACGGCGGAACCGGACGCATCGGCTCGAACGTGGTCGCCAAGCTCCGCGCTCGCGGGCACGAGGTCGTTCCCGCTTCGCCCCGGCTGGGCATCAACAGCGTCACCGGCGAAGGACTTGCCGACGCCCTGGCCGCCGCCGCCGTGCTCGTGGACGTCTCCAACTCGCCGTCGTTCGAAGAGTCGGCGGTGCTGGAATTCTTCCAGACCTCGACCCGGAACCTCCTCGCGGCGGAGGCGGCCGCTGGCGTCGGTCATCACGTCGCGTTGTCGATCGTCGGCATCGACCGGTCGCCGGAGAATGGCTATTTCAAGGCCAAGATCGCCCAGGAGAAGCTGATCGAATCCGGTCCGGTTCCGTACTCGATCGTGCGGGCGACACAGTTCTTCGAGTTCGTCGATGGCATCGCGGACTCGGCGACGGTCGGCGACGAAGTCCACATGGCCCCCGTCGCGTTCCAGCCGATCGCCGCCGAGGACGTCGCGAGCGCGGTCGCGGAGGTCGCGATGAGTGCTCCGATCAATGGTCGCGTGGAGATCGCCGGGCCCGACCGGCTGCGTTTCGATGACGTCATCCGCCGCCGCCTGCTCGCCCGCAACGATCCCCGTCAGGTGGTCGTCGACCCCCAGGCGCCCTACTTCGGATCGGTGCCAGGTGAGGATTCTCTCGTCCCCCTCAACGGCGTGCACCTGGGCAAGATCCGGTACGAGGACTGGCTCAAGACGCCCGCAACGCGGTAGACGCCGTCGTTCACCGGGTATCGAGCGACAGACGGTGTCCGGTGATCGTTAGTGAAGTCGCGGGGACCGGGCGAGGGCCGGCCCATGCGCCGTCGACCGTCGACGTCGAGGTAGTCCAAGGAAGCAACGTGATCCCAAGGACGATACATCAAGAAATCGACTGAGGGGTTGACCCACCAAGCGGTGGGCGGCCCGACCGGCGAAGCCGTTGTCGATGGCGCACGCCGCCATCCCGACCAAGTCCGAGAAGAAGGACTCCCGATCATGAACACGTCAAGCGTTCCTCCCGCAACGATGCCCGCCCTGGCCCTGGAGCCGGCTGCCCAGTCATTTGCCGATGCGCTGGCCGCAGCCGGCGGCCCGCCCCTGTACACCCTCTCCCCCGACGAAGCCCGGGCCGTGCTCGACGGCGCCCAGGCCGGAAGCGTGGCGATGTCGCCGGCCGAGATCGAGGAGCACACCATCCCGGGTGGCCCGGACGGGACAGTGTCGATCACCGTCGTCAAGCCCGTCGCCAGGAACGGCAGCCTGCCGGTGGTCGTCTACACGCACGGCGGCGGCTGGGTGCTCGGCAACTTCGGCACCCACGAGCGGCTGGTGCGTGACCTCACCGCGCAGACCGGCGCCGCATTCGTCTTCGTCAACTACTCGCGATCACCAGAGGCCCGGTATCCGGTCGCCATCGAGCAGGTCTATGCCACCGTGCAGTGGGTCGCAAGATACGGAAGCGAGCTGGGCCTCGACGGCAGCCGCCTTGCCGTCGCCGGTGACAGCGTCGGCGGCAACATGACCGCGGCGGTGACGCTGATGGCGAAGGAGCGCGGCGGACCGGCGATTCGCTATCAGGCGCTCTTCTATCCGGTTACCAACGCCTCGTTCGATACGGACAGCTACGGGGAATTTGCCGATGGGCCGTGGTTGACGCGCCGGGCGATGCAGTGGTTCTGGGACGCCTACCTGCCGGATGTGTCGAAACGCGGTGAGCCGACAGCTTCGCCGCTGCAGGCAACCCCCGAGCAGCTACGCGACCTGCCGCCGGCCCTGCTCATCACCGACGAGGCCGACGTGCTGCGTGACGAGGGGCTCGCCTACGGGCGCAAGCTCCGCCAGGCCGGCGTCGATGTCACGAGCGTGCGCTACGAAGGCGTCTTCCACGATTTCATGATGCTCAACGCCCTCGCCGGGACCAATGCCACCCGGGCCGCGACTGCCCAGGCTGCCCGGGCCCTGAAGGCGGCGCTGGGGTAGACGCCGATCTACAGCCTCTCGAGCAACGGCCCCGCCAGATCTCGGTGGCGGGGCCGTCCGGCCATAGACGTTGGATCCCGGCCGGACGCGACGAGCTCGCCACCCGTGCCCGCGCTCTGCCTTCCTCGCTCTCTTCCCAGAGTTGCCTGTCCCTGTCCGACCCGCTCGCCAAGGAGGATCAGATGAACCCCGACCGACTCGATCTCCCTGGATCCGGCACCGCACTCCACCGGCTGGCCGCAGCGCCCTGCACGATTGTGGCAGCCGTCGACCGGCCCGACACCGATCACGGCGTCGCCTTATTGCGCGAGGCCGGGTTCGCGCACGATCGGATCGAGGTGCTCTTCGTCGAGGAGATCGCCCGACTCGAGGGGCGCCTCGGCGGGACGGGGTTACACCGGTTCCTCGTTCGCCTGCGGCTGGTGCCGGGGGACGAGCTCGACGAGCTGGAGTCGGCCCGCCGCGCGTTGATGAGCGGCCGGGCCCTGATCCAGGTGCTCGTCCACGGCGATGAGGAGCAGCGTCGCGCGCAGGCGACCTTCAGCCGGCACAGTGGATGTGGATGCGGATGTGGTCGCGTTGATGAAGGCGCATATCCACCTCCACCGCGCGTGATCGGTCAGTGGATGATCGCGTCACATGAGGCGCTGTAAGCCGGTGCCCCAAGGCCGCAGGGTCGGATTCCGGAGGAGCGGTGCGCCGATGGATGGCGCGGTCGCTCCCGGCGGAGAGCCGCCCGTTCCTCTTCAGCGAGAGGCGCGAAGGTCATCGGTGCCGTGAGAGCTAGGGGACAGCGTCTTCGCTCGCGTGAAAGCCGCCGGTGGTACGCATCTCGCGACAATCCGGCACATCTTGACGTTTGCAATCCCTGTCTGCCACACTGTCTGCAGTACACGGTTTTACGGTAAAAGTGGTATTGTGGATTTGTAACCGGGCAGGACCAAGCGTGGTCCCGTCACCACGGCGTTTTGGGAGAGACGTTGTGGCGGCGCGCGA
>JBARWF010000129.1:0-64459 GCA_049646645.1 Thermomicrobiales bacterium | reverse complement strand
GGCGGCGCACCAGCACCAGCACCGCCAGGAACGCCGTCGCCACGTCGGTTCGGGTCCGGTAGTCGGCCGTCACCCGCGAGAAGGCGACGGGCCGGTGACGTGCGGTCAGATCGATCACGCGGTCGATCATCTCCCGGATGCTCACGATGCGGCGCTGCCTCAGCATCTGGGCCGGCTTCGGCACGACGGTCAGCCGGCGGCGGATCGAGCGGAGCAGGACATTGGCCTCGTACGGCACCAGGCGCACGTCTTTGGGCGCGACCGGGATCGAGACCTGGAGCCGGCTTGGCGGCGTGAAGAGCGATATCCCCGATGCGTGTCGCGCTCCGAGTTGCTGCGCGATTTCCTTCATGCGCTTGTACTCCGCCAGTTCCGCCGTCAGGTCACTCTGCACCTGCTCGTCCTCGTCCGGCTTGGGAGGGCGCGGCAGCAGCGAGCGGCTCTTGAGGACGGTCAGGCGCGTGCCGACGGTTGCGAACTCGGCGATCGTCTCGGGCGGCGTTCTCTCTCGCATGTCGGCGAGTACGGACAGGAACTGATCGGTCACGGCCACGAGGGAGACATCCTCGATCGCGAGTTGGCTTCGCTCGATCAGGCGCAGCAGGACGTCGAGCGGTCCCTCGAAGTCGGGGAGGCGGAGCTGATAGTTCGCCAGCGTCAGGGTCATGCTGTCTGTTGCATCCGTCATGGCCGATGCTCCGTTCCGGCTGTCCATGGTCGAGATGAGGGAGCGGTCAACGGGGAATCGTCCGCCGCTTGCAGGAGGAGGAGATCGGGGTCACACGGCTCGCGATCCTCATGGTGGGCGATCAGCCAGCAGACGCGCTCGTTGTATCCGAGCTTCTGCGCGGTTGTTGCCCCAAGTTGGGCGTGGTTGCAGGCGATCCAGAGTCCGGTTCCCCAGCGCGGCGGTGATTCCCCCTTGAAGCGCGCCATCCACGCCGGTGCGATCCGGCTGAATATGACTTTGAGGCCACGGTCAAGGAGCCGCACCGTATGTCCGTTGTACGTCTTCCCGATGTCGTGCAGGAGTCCCGCGAAGGCAACGTCCTCGTTTGCTCCTTGCTCGATCAGCATGCGATGCACGGCGAGCAGGTGGTGCTGATCGGCGGGAGGCAGACGGCGGAGCGCATCCAGCGTTCCCGGCCTCATGCCCCGAGCAGGTACGAACGCATCATCTGGCGCGCTCCGGTGCGTGGCGAAGGCGATCGCCTGGGCGATGCGATACCGGCCCTGACGTATGGCGCGAAGCGGTGTTGCCTGGATCACGCCAGGATGTTGTTGACCAGCGTCGTCAACGAATCGCGCATGGGATCGATCATGCCGCCCACAATCGACCCACCGATTGAGCCGCCGATGAAGAAGAGCAGGAAGAGCAGCATGAATCCGTAGCGCTCAAGCGGCGCGAGGATCGGATACCAGAACGCTGGCAGCAGCCCCATCAGGATCTTGTGTCCGTCGAGCGGCGGGATCGGGATCATGTTGAACGCGGCGAGCAGGATGTTGACGATCAGGAAGGCGTTGATGAACGTGATTGCCGTGTCGCTGAGTGCCACATTGCTGTGGATCAGGAAGCGGTAGATGACGGCGACGATCAGCGCCTGGGCGATGTTCGAGACCGGGCCGGCGAGGGCAACGATCGCCATGCCGACATGACGTCGGCCGCCAAAGGTGTATTTGAAGCGCGACGGGTTGACCGGGCACGGTTTGCCCCAACCGATGAATCCGTACCCCAGCGAGATCAGGACCATGCCGAAGAATCCGAACGGCTCGAAATGCATGATCGGGTTGAGCGTGATCCGGCCCTGCTCCTTCGCCGTCGGGTCGCCGAGGCGATACGCGGTCACTGCGTGTGCGCATTCGTGAATCGTCGTCGCGATCACGAAGGAGAGCAGGAAGGCAATGATCTGTTCGGGTGAACGCGTGATACTTCCCACAAGGACTCCGAAGCTGGGCGAGATGGCCCTCGGCTCACCATTCGCGCAAGAGGCGGGTCACCCCTTTCGGCGACCCGCCTCCCGACCGTGATGCCTCTACTATACCCGCTCGCGCGGCACGGGAGCCGGTTGCGGAACCATGCCTGACCTTTGGGCAGGCGGGTCGACCCATGTGTCGACCCCTACGAACGGGTATCTCTACTTCGTCTGCAACCAGCTCTAGGCGCCCGATCCGGGGTAGAGGTGGCATGCGACGAAGTGATTGTTGCCCTGATCGGCGAAGATCGGATCGACCTTCTTGCAGACATCCATCACGTACGGGCAGCGCGTGTGGAAGTGGCAGCCGGACGGCGGATTGATCGGGCTTGGCACATCACCGGTGAGGATGATCCGCTCGCGACGCTTCTCGATCACGGGGTCCGGAATCGGCACGGCCGAGAGCAGCGCCTTCGTGTACGGATGCAACGGATCATCGTAGAGCTCGTTGCGGTCGGCCAGCTCCACGATCTTGCCGAGATACATCACGGCCACGCGGTCCGAGATGTGGCGCACAACCGAGAGGTCGTGCGCGATGAAGAGATACGTGAGACCGAACTGATCCTGGAGATCCTCCAGCAGGTTCACGACCTGGGCCTGGATCGAAACGTCGAGCGCCGAGACCGGCTCGTCGCAGACGATGAAATCCGGGTTCGCGGCCAAGGCGCGGGCGATGCCGACGCGCTGGCGCTGACCGCCGGAGAACTCGTGCGGGTAGCGGTTCGCGAAATACGGGTTCAGGCCGACGGTCTGCAGCAGCTCCTGGACGCGCTGGGTGCGCTGGTTCTTCGGCACCAGCTTGTGGATCTGCATCGGCTCGGAAACGATGTTCCCGACCGTCATGCGCGGATTCAGCGATGCGTACGGATCCTGGAAGACCATCTGCAGGTGACGCCGCATCCGGCGCATCTCGCCGGAATCCAGCTTGGTGAGGTCGCGGCCGTTGAAGTTCACCTCGCCGGAGGTCGGCTTGTAGAGTTGCAGGATGGCGCGGCCGGTGGTGGACTTGCCGCAGCCGGACTCACCGACCAGCCCGAGGGTCTCGCCCCGCTTCACGGAGAAGGAGACGCCATCGACGGCCTGGACCGCGCCAACCTTCCGCTGGAAGATGATGCCCTGGGTCAGCGGGAAGTGCATGACCAGGTTCTTTACATCGAGCAACGGCTGACCATCGCTTGGTGTCGCGGGTTGCGGCTGTGTGTTTTCAGCGACAGCAGCAGACATTCGTGATTCCTCCAGCTTATTCGGTGGCTGTCTGGCTCGGTGAGACACCGAGATCCGGAGCGTTGGGATCGTAATCGTTGGCAGCGACGGACGGTTCCGGATGTCCGAGCTCGCGCGCTACCTGGTCCTGGTCATCGTCACGGCTGACCTCTTCCCAGAACCAGCAGGCCGAGAGATGGCCCGGGCTGACTTCCAGCAGCGGCGGGTTCTTCTGCTCGCACTTCTCGCGGGCGTAATTGCAGCGCGGCACGAAGGGGCACATGTCCGGAAGATCGATGAGATCGGGCGGAAGCCCCCGGATCGGCTGCAGCTTCTCCTTGCGCGTCGCATCGAGTCGCGGGATCGACTTCATCAGGCCGACCGTGTACGGGTGACGCGGATTTGCGAAGATCTCGTTCGTGGTCGCTGTCTCGACGATATGGCCGGCGTACATGACCTGCACGCGATCCGCCATGCCGGCCACGACACCCATCGAGTGGGTGATCATGATCACGCCGGCGCCGGTCTCGCTCTGCAGCGTGCGCATTAGGTCGAGGATCTGCGCCTGGATCGTCACGTCGAGGGCCGTTGTCGGCTCGTCGGCGATCAGCAGCTTCGGGTTGCAGGAGAGCGCCATCGCGATCATCACGCGCTGGCGCATACCGCCGGAGAACTGGTGCGGATACTGGTCGACCCGCTCATCGGCATTCGGGATGCCGACCATCTGCAGCAGCTCGACCGCTCGCGCCCGGGCCTGGCTCTTGTTCATGCCCATGTGGAGCTGAAGCGACTCGCTGATCTGCCGGTTGATAGTGAGCACCGGGTTCAACGAGGTCATCGGATCCTGGAAGATCATGGCGATGTCGTTGCCACGGATCGACCGGACCTGCTCGTCGGACATCTTGATGATGTCCTTGCCGTTGAACAGCACCTCGCCGTTGACGATCTTGCCTGGCGGGCTGGGGATCAGCCGCATGATGGATAGCCCGGTGATGCTCTTGCCCGAGCCAGACTCGCCCACAACACCGAGGGTCTCTCCCGGCATCACATGGAAAGAGACGTTGTCCACCGCCTTGACAACCCCGTCCTGTGTGAAGAACTGGGTCTGGAGGTTCTTGACTTCCAGCAATGGGGAACCGCGTTCGATCCCGCTTCCGGGTTTTGCAGATGTGGTGGTAACTGGCTCTGCGGCCATCCTGGCTCCTCTCGTCCAGCCATGATTCCTGGGCTGGACAACTTGGACAACTGGATTGATTGACTCGTCGGTCCGATTTGAGACTGGAATTCCTGACCCGAAGTCATCCGTGACGCCGACGGACCGGGGCGTACGCCGTGAACACTCCCGTCGAGGATCGTCCCTCATGTGAGCACGTCGACGGGCTCATCACATGCCTGGATCGTGGCGCGTTTCTGGCGATGCACCATAGCACACTGACGCCTCCGAAACAATTCCTCTCGGGTGTTCCGAAAGCACCATGATAAACGAATTGTACGGCCCAACGGGTGCCGAGGTCCGATTCCGGCACCACGTTCGGCGACCGCTGCCCGCACTGTGCGCATGATGCATGACCGATATGCCGATCATACATGCTGATTCCGTGAATTGCACGCGAGCATGCGGCATGAAGCACGCGATCCGGGCTCCCCGTTCTCCCTGTTCGTGCTGTCCTGCATCACTCAATGAACGCGCGGATATCCTGGACCAGTGAGCGGGTAGCGGTCGCCATGATCGATGGTCCGTTGGCGACCAGCATGTCGAATCCCCGGTCCAGTGTCGCCTTCGCCGAGATGGGATCGCTTACCGTCGTCCCCGTCTTGATATTTCGGGCCTTGCAGCGGGCGACAACCTCATCGGCGATCCGGGTGACCTCCGGATGCCCCGGCTGACCGGGCATGCCGAGCGATTGCGCGAGATCGTTGGGCCCGACGAAGATGACGTCGAGATCTGGTGTCTCGAGAATTTCATCGAGGTGATTCAATGTGTCGGCATGCTCGAACTGGATCATCGTCAGTACGCGGTCGCTCAAGTGGGAGGCCATCTCGACCGCGGGCTTGCGCAGGCCGTAATCGAAGATGCGGCCATTGGCGAGCCCCCGGTTGCCGCGACTGGCGAACCGGGTGGCGGCAATCGCTATCTCGGCTTGCTCGGCGGTGGCAATCTGCGGTGCCATCAGTCCGGTGATGCCAAGGTCGAGATACTTGAGCATGACCTGCTTGTCCAGCTCTCCCACCCGGGCGAACGGGGCGATCCCGCGGGATTCGGCCGCCAAGATCATGGGGTAGGCGGCTTCCGGCGAGATGGGACCGTGTTCCGCGTCGATCAAAACGAAGTCGAATCCCGCCAGGCCAATGATTTCGACAAGTTGGGGCGCACCGATGCCTAGGAAACAGCCAAGAACCGTCTCGCCTGCCGCCAGTTTCTCGCGTACCGGATTGCTCGCGCTCATGCCTTCCTCTTTCCGAGCGGTCCGTGGCTGCCACGATCCGTTGTCAATAAATGCCGATGATGCCGTCTGGCTTCGCATTCTACGTGGAATCCGGCCTTGTGCAATGGCCGTCGACTTCTGATAATACGTTGCACGACGGGAACGCAATGGAGGGAACGTGGCGGGTGGAGTTGATGCTGGCACCGAGAGCGATCGGGAACGAGCCTACTGGGTGGCGTTTCATCACGTCGCCCATGTCGGCCCGGCGAGTATCCGTCGCCTCCAGGATCATTTTGGCTCGCTCGAACGCGCTTGGACGGCCGATGGACGGAGGCTCCGCGCCGCGTTGACCGAGCGTGCGGTGACGGCACTTGAATCCACCCGGCGCGAACTTGACGTAAGCATATTGATGGCATCCTTGGACAAGCAGGGGATCGAGGTGGTGACGCTCGGGGATGCGGGCTATCCCGCGTTGTTGGGCGAGGTGCCGTCACCGCCTTCGGTGCTGTTCTATCGTGGCAATCTGGTGCCGGAAGACGATACCGCGGTTGCGATCGTCGGTACGCGACAGGTCACGGCGTACGGTCGCGCGATGGCCGAACAGCTAGGCGCTGGTCTCGCGCGGGCGGGAATCACCGTCGTTTCGGGACTGGCGCGGGGAGTCGATGGCATCGCGCACACGGCGGCGCTCGAAGCCGGTGGCCGCACGATCGCGGTCCTGGGAAGCGGCGTCAACTGGATCTATCCGTACGAGCATCGCCATCTCGCCGAACGCATCATGGGGAGCGGCGCGGTCCTGTCGGAGTACGCGCCGGATCGCAAGCCCGATGCGCCGAACTTCCCGGCCAGGAACCGGATCATCTCCGGTCTGGCCTTGGCCGTGATCGTGGTCGAGGCGCCGGAGCGGAGTGGGGCGTTGATCACCGTCGATTTCGCGGCCGACCAGGGACGCGAGGTCTTTGCCGTGCCGGGGCCGGTCGGCGCCCAGAAGAGTGCCGGCTGCAACAAACTGCTGCGGGATGGCGCGCGTCTCGTGCGGTCGGCGGAGGATGTGCTGGAAGATCTCCAGCTGGATCGCAAGCTGGCAGAGGTTGCGGTCCAACAGGCGTTGCCACTGGGCGCGGATGAACACCGGGTGCTTGCCGTCCTCTCGTCCGAACCCAGGCACATCGATGAGATTTGCGAGCTCGCCAGCCTCTCGACCTCAGCGGCGGCGTCCTGCCTGATTACGATGGAGTTGCAGGGGCTGATCCGGAACGCGGGTGCCCAGCATTATGTACGTGTCGGTCGTTAAGCTTGCACGTTAATGGTAGAGTCACAAGCGATTTTCGGTTTGGTGGAGCCGGTTCACCGGTCATGCAGTTTGAATGTTGTATGCCTTGACGTCGTCTATAGGCTATAAAGAGCGAACCTCTCCGGGCGGCATCTCTCTTCTTCCGCTCTCCCTACGGATGTTGCGGAGCACGCTTCTTGCATGCGAGCGTTGTTCTGTCGCCGGATGATCCACGTGTCAGCAATTCAGGAACAGGAATACAGATAGATGGCTACTTCCACTTCGACCGCGCTCGAGGACGATGTCCGGTCGACGTCTTCAACGACGAAGAAGGCGACCGCAAAGAAAACGACAAGCAAGAAGACAACGACCGGCACGAAGAAGCGGACGACGTCCACGGGACGGGCCCGCGCGCCGCGTGGCAAGCTGGTGATCGTGGAGTCCCCGACCAAGGTGCGCTCGATCAGCCAGTACCTCGGGTCCGGCTATACGGTCAAGGCCTCGATGGGGCACATCCGCGATCTGCCCAAGAGCACGCTGGGCGTCGACGTCGATGCCGATTTCCATCCCAAGTACCTGATCCCGCGCGACAAGAGCAAGGTGGTCAAGGAGCTGAAGGAGAGTGTCTCGGGCGCGAAGGAGATCTTCCTCGCGACCGACCCCGACCGCGAGGGCGAGGCGATCGCTTGGCACTTGATGCACGCGACGGATGCCGAGGACAAGCCGGTTCACCGGGTGGTCTTCCGCGAGATCACGCCCGAGGCCGTCAAGTACGCGATCGAGAACCCCCGCGATATCGACATGGACCTCGTGAACGCCTACCAGGCGCGCCGCATCCTCGACCGCCTCGTCGGGTATGGCGTGAGCCCGCTACTCTGGAAGAAGGTCAAGCGGGGCCTCTCTGCCGGTCGCGTGCAGAGCGCCGCGCTCCGCATTGTGGCCGAGCGCGAGCGCGAGATCGAGCAGTTCATCCCGGTCGAATACTGGTCACTCGATGCCGACCTCGCGAAGTTGACCGATGCGAAGGCGATCCTGCACTCCAACCTGCATCAGATCAATGGCAAGAAGGCGGAGTTGAGCACCGGCGAGGAGACCCAGGAGGTCGTCAAGGCGCTCGACGGCGCGTCGTGGAAGGTCGCCGACGTCGTGCGCCGTGAGACGCGGCGGCGGCCACAGGCCCCGTTCACGACCAGCACGATGCTGCAGGAGGCGTCCCGCAAGCTGGGAATGGCGGTCGGCCGTACGACCCGCCTCGCACAAGAGCTCTATGAAGGCGTGAATCTCGGCGCCGAGGGAACGCAGGGTCTGATCACGTACATGCGTACAGACTCCACCAACGTTGCCGTCAGCGCCCAGCAGGCGACAAGGAGCGTGATTGCCTCGCGCTTCGGTGACGAATTCGTGCCGGCGCGCCCGCCGATCTACACGAAGAAATCCAAGGGAGCGCAGGAAGCGCACGAGGCCATCCGCCCGACGAGCGCCGCCCGTACGCCAGAGATGGTGAAGGGCGTGCTCAGTGCGCCCCAGTTCAAGCTCTACCAGTTGATCTGGCAACGGTTCATGGCGAGCCAGATGGCCGATGCATTGCTGGACAACACGCGCGTCGACATCGCAGCCGGACCGCAGGCCGAGATCGACGCGGGCAAGCGGCCCTTTACTTTCCGCGCGACTGGTTCGATCGTGAAGTTCCAGGGATGGATGGCAGTCTATCAGCAGGGACGCGACGAGGGCGATACGGATGAGCTCGATCGCGGTGCGTTGCCAGCGGTCGAAGTTGGAGAGTCGCTGAACCTGGTCAAGCTCTCTCCCGAGCAGCACTTCACGCAGCCGCCTCCGCGCTACACCCAGGCGACGCTGGTGAAGGCGATGGAGGAGCAGGGCATCGGCCGGCCGAGCACTTATCCGTCGACGGTCGCTACCTTGCAGGCGCGCAATTACGTTGCTGTCGAGGAGCGCAAGCTCGTTCCGACCGAGCTCGGGTTCGTCGTGAACGATCTGCTGGTCGAGCACTTTCCAAACATCTTCGATATCGGCTTCACCTCACAGCTGGAAGGAGAGCTGGACGAGATCGAGGCGGGAGAGCGCTCCTGGGTGCCGACCCTGCGCGACTTCCACGGTCCGTTCGAGACGACGCTCAAGAACGCCGAGAAGACGATGGAGAAGGTCCAGATCCGGGACGAGCCGACGGACGAGATATGCGAGCAGTGCGGTCGCCCGATGGTGATCAAGCTCGGGCGCTTCGGCAAGTTCATCGCCTGCAGCGGCTTCCCGGAATGCCGGAATGCGCGCCCGCTGCTGACCCGGATCGGTGTCGAGTGCCCGCAATGCCATCAGGGCGAGGTCGTGGAGCGGCGCTCGAAGAAGGGGCGCAAGTTCTACGGATGCGAGCGCTATCCCGAGTGCGACTTCGTCTCGTGGAACAAGCCGGTCAACCAGCCATGCCCGAACGGCGATTCGCCGTACATGGTCGAGTTCGGCCGGAACAATCAATTGAAGTGTCCGGTCTGCAGCACGGTGGTTAGCGAATTGGCCAAGGCCGGGGACTGAGCGTCTGCAACAACGGCATCAGGGCTCGTGACAGGACCGCGCTCACAGGGGCGCGGTCCTTTCGCGATACACTACCGACGCGATCTACCGAGCGCGCGACAACGGAGGTTGCTTGTCGGAGATCACCGTCTCCAGACAGTGACCGCGCCCATCGCGACCGGTGCACGTCCCAATCAGGATCGGTGAATCGATACACATGACGAATGAACACGGCTGGCGGCCACACGCCACGACAATTCTCGGCGTCAAGCGCGGGAACGAGATCGCGCTGGCGGGTGACGGTCAGGTCACGATGGGCGACATCGTGCTCAAGCACGGCGCGCGCAAGCTGCGGACGCTCTACGACGGGCAGATCGTGGCGGGCTTTGCGGGTGCGGTGGCCGATGCGCTGACGCTCTTCGCGAAGTTCGAATCGCAATTGCAGGAATGGAATGGAGATCTGCGCCGGGCGTCGGTGGAGCTGACGAAGGAGTGGCGGAGCGATCGCTACCTGCGGCGTCTGGAAGCGCAACTGATCGTCGCCGATGGCGAATCGATCCTCGTGCTCTCCGGCGAGGGCGATGTGATCGAACCTGACGATGGCGTTCTCGCCATCGGTTCGGGGGCGCCGTACGCGACGGCCGCCGCCAAGGCGCTGCTTCAGTACACGGAGCTCAGCGCCGAGGAGATCGTGCGTGCCGCGATGGCTATCACCGCCGAGATCTGCATCTTCACGAACGATCGATTCATGGTGCAGGTTGTCCGGGCTGAAGCCGAAACCGCGGACGACCCGGTGATGGTTGACGCATCGGGTGCCGGTGAGACCATGAATGACGAAGAGGGACAGCCATGATGGGGGAGGCGGTACGGCAGAAATCGGGAAAGGACATGCCGCCCCGAAGCCCCGGCGACGGTGTCGCCGTCGAACGGCCGGCCGACAGCATGACGCCGAAGGAGATCGTTGCCGAGCTGGACCGGTACATCATCGGCCAGCACGACGCGAAGCGGGCTGTCGCCGTGGCGCTGCGAAATCGCTACCGGCGCCAGCAGCTTCCCGAAGAGCTGCGGCGAGAGGTCTTTCCCAAGAACATCCTGATGATCGGCTCCACGGGCGTTGGCAAGACAGAGATCGCCCGCCGGGTCGCGCGGATCGTCGATGCTCCGTTCATCAAGGTCGAAGCGACCAAATTCACGGAGGTGGGCTACGTCGGCCGGGACGTTGAATCCATCGTCCGTGATCTCGTGGAGATCGCGATCTCGATGCTTCACGGTGAGCGCATGGAACAGGTGCGCGATGAGGCCGCCGATGCCGCGGTCGAGCGGCTCGCGGAGATCCTCTCCGAGCAGACGCTCCAGAAGCGTCCGGCACGCACCGCCCGAAAGCCTCACGACGACCCGGAGGACGAGGCAGCAACGGCGGCACGAGAGGCGCAGGCGGCAGAGCGCCGGCGGCGCCGAGAGCGCAAGCGCCTGCTCGAACTCCTGAACAAGGAGGCGATGGAGGACGAGACTGTCGAGATCGAGGTCGACCCGGACGTCGACTACGACGAGGGGCCGACGCTGGAATTCTCCACGAGCGGGGATTCCGATGAGCTCCAGGACACATTGTTCGAGCTTTTCGAGGGCATGATGCCCCGCCGTCGCATGCGGCGGCGAGTTCCTGTCCGCGAGGCCCGGCGTATTCTCGCCCAGCAGGAAGCGACCCGGATGGTCGATTTCGATGCGGTCGTCGAGGAGGCGATCAAGCGGGTCGAGGATGCGGCTGTCGTCTTTATTGACGAGATCGACAAGATCATCTCGGGTGACAACGACAGCGGTCCCGATATCTCAGGGGAGGGCGTGCAGCGCGACCTGCTGCCGATCGTCGAGGGGGCAACGGTGATGACCCGCTATGGACCGGTGCGCACGGATCATGTGCTCTTCATCGCTGCCGGTTCGTTTTCGAAGAACCGTCCCTCGGACCTGATCCCCGAATTGCAGGGCCGGTTCCCGATCCGGGTCGAATTGCAGTCGTTGACCGAGGACGACCTGTTTGCGATCCTGACCGAGCCGCAGAACGCGCTCACCAAGCAATACGAGGCGTTGCTGGCAACGGAGAAACTGACACTTACCTTCCAGGAAGACGGTTTGCGCGAGGTCGCGAGACTGGCGAACCAGGTCAACCAGCGCACGGAAGACATCGGCGCACGGCGGCTTCAGACGATTCTCGAAAAGGTGCTAGAGGAATTGTCGTTCGAAGCACCGGATCTCGCCGGAACCACCGCGGCGATCGGACGCGAGTTCGTGTTGGAGCGTGTCGGCGAGGTTGCGGAGGACGACGAACTCAGCAATTTCATCCTGTAAGTCCTTCGACAGGTGAGGTGGGAGTGGGTCACCGCGAGAGTGGGTTGGGGAGGGGAACGTGGCAGAACGGAAGGTCATCGCGGTGGATTTGGGCGGCACCCGGATACGGGTTGCCCTGGTTTCCGAATCCGGCGAGTTGGAGCATCGGCTGGATTCGCTCTCCCATACGGAAGAGGGGCCAAAAGCCGTCATTCAGCGGATGGGGCGGCTGATCAATCGCCTGGCTGACGAGACGGGGCTCTCCGCCGATATCCCTGTCGGCGTCGGGTCTCCGGGCCCGCTCAATCCGCGCACCGGAACCGTTCTCTACACGCCGAACTTGCCGGGTTGGCGGGATGTGCCGCTGGTGGAATGGCTGACGGATTTCACCGGGCGACGGGTCGCGCTGGCGAACGATGGCAACTGTGGAACCCTGGGCGAGATGAAGTTCGGAAGCGCCAAGGGAGTGAGTGACCTCGTCTACCTCGCGCTCGGTACCGGCGTCGGCGGTGGCGTTGTCAGCAATGGGCGACTCGTCGATGGCGTGCGTGGTCTCGGCGCGGAGGTCGGCCATTTCGTCGTGTCGCTCGACGGGCCGCGTTGCACGTGCGGTAGCGTCGGTTGCCTGGAAGCCTTCACCGCCGGCTGGGCGATCCGGCGAGAAGCGATGGCAGTCGCGACAACGGCTGACGGTGATGCGATGACGAAGCTCGCCGATGGCGGGGACTTGCACGCGGGAATCGTGGCGGATGCCGCCCGCCAGGGCGATCCGGCGGCGAGTCTCATCCTGGCTCGGGCGTCCCGGGCTCTCGGCGCGGCGATGGGAGCGTTCACCAACCTGCTCAATCCGAGCATGATCGTCTTTGGCGGGGGGCTGGTCGAGATCGGCGACCTGCTCATCGAGCCGGCCAAGCGCTACATGATGATGCACTCGTTTGTCGACTTTCGGAAGGACGTCACCGTCACGTACTCATCGCTCGGCCACGACACCGGCATCTACGGAGCAGCGGCCCTCGCGCTCGTGGAATTCCAGGATTAGATGATCTTCCCGGACGCCGCGTCCGCGTGGGATACTGCGCCAACGATTTGACGCGGCGAGAAAGGATCTGGCGATGGGACAGGGAAATCCGGCATATCTCTGGTGGCGCGGCGAGCAAATGCGGTGGGAGGAGGCCAACGTTCACGTGACCGATCTCGCCTGGTCCGCCGTTGGCGCCGTGTTCGAGGGAATTCGCGCCTACTGGAACGCCGACCGGGAGGAGCTCTTCATCTTCCGCCTGCCGGAACACCTGAAGCGACTCCAGCAGTCCACTCGCATCGTGCGGATGCCGCTGCAGATGAGCCCGGACGAGCTGACGCACATCATCATCGACCTGCTGCAGGCCAATGAGGCGCGTGAGGATACCTACATCCGGCCGCTGGTCTACACCGCGAACGCGGCGGGGAAGCGCAATTCGCCAGACGAGCTGCAGGGGGAGTTGCTCGTCAACACGAACCCGATGCCGACTCATCTCGGAACCGGATTCGTGCAGCACGCCAAGGTCAGTTCCTGGAGTCGCATCTCCGACAACGTGATGCCGCCGCGCGTCAAGAATATCTCGAACTACCGCAACGGCCAGCTCGCCACGTACGAAGTGCGTGAGGATGGCTATGATGTCGCCCTCATGCTCAATGCCCAGGGCAAGGTGAGCGAGGCGCCGGCCGCCTGCGTGATGCTGGTGCGCGACGGGAAGTTGATCACCCCCGATATCACCAGCGGCATTCTCGAGAGCGTCACGCGGGACGCCCTCATCGTGCTGGCCCGAGAGGAAATGGGCCTGGAGATCGAGGAGCGGCCGGTCGATCGCACCGAGCTCTACATTGCCGACGAGGTGTTTACCTGCGGGACGGCCGCCGAGATCACGCCGCTCGTTTCCGTGGACAAGTATCAGGTCGGCACGGGGGAGCCGGGCCCGGTCACGCGGGAGCTGGAGGCACTCTTCCTCGCCGTGTTGCGCGGCAACGAGGACCGCTATGCACACTGGCGGCTCCCGGTGCCGGTGGCGATGCCAGCTCACACGTAAGCCGTCGGTTCATTCCGGGGCCGCGACACGCAGGGACCGGCGCTTGATCCTGCGCCGGTCCCTCATAGCCCTTTCGGCGGTCTCTGTGAACGGGAATATCTTCCAAACCGAGCCTCTGACCGTCATTTCGAGCTTGTTGAGAAATCTCTTTGAGATGCGCCCCACAATCCACAACGGTGTTGCGGCCCGGACGCATGGGGCGAGCATCTCTTGTCGAGACGCCCCGTGCGAGATTTCTCGACTGCGCTCGAAATGACGAAAAAGAGCGCGGACCTCAAAGACAGCCCTCAACGCTTGAAGATTGAAGCGGCATCAGTTGCCGGGATCGGTCTCCGTGTTGAATTGGAGACCGTACGGGCGGCTCGCATAATCGTAGAGATAGCCGGCGAATGCCTGCTGCTCCGGAGTCGTGAAGCCACGATCCTCTTTCTTGATCTCCGAGAACTGGATCATGAAGGTGACATCCCCGTTCCGATAGTGGAAATAGAGGCTCCAGCGCTCGTCGCGGTCGAGTAGAGCGAAATCGCTGCTGAGCCGATCGCGATGCTCCTGCAGGTGAGCGTAGGCATGCTCGAGGTTATCGACCACGAAGCCGATGTGATGCCAGCTCGAGGCGGCGCCGGTGGAGAGCGGGGCATCCTTGCCGGCATCGAAGAGGAAGAGCGCGGTCGGCCCGGTCGCCATCACGGTGAGATGGGCATCGTCGCGCATCACCTGCATGCCGACGACATCGCGGAAGAAGTCGCGGGCATCGTCGCGGTCGGCGATGGTAATCGCCAGGTGGTCGAAACCGATGGTCTTCCACGGGCCGGATGAGCCTGCGATTGGCAGCGCGGTCGTCAGGATCGTGGCATCGCCAAACGTGTCGGCAATTTCGCCGACGAAATTGTCCGCGAAGATCTCTGCCCCGTTCCTGGATTGAAACGTGAGCCGGTGGCCTGCCGTATACTCCCTCGGAAGTGCAGCGTGGAACGCCACATGCACGATGTCGCCGCGACGGCATTCGGTGCGATACTCGACGTCGTTCAGGATAAAGCAGACAGACTGGATGTCGTCTGGTCTTGTCAGGGTCATGATTGGCCAGGTTCCCTTTCGTCAGCGTGGCTCGCGCGTTTCATCAATGGTATCCGCGACCGTGAATTGGATGCCCGCGGACGTTTTCATGGTAGTCCGCTTGCGTCAGACGTGTGAAGATGCGCTGGCACCGTTTTGGCAACGATGCTTCCAGAGGAGGAACAATGGAGAACGCTGAACAATCAACCAGCCGGGACAACCGGCGGACCCCGTCGCGGCTGAGGCTCTTCGCTGGCGCCCACATGCGGATCGCGATGACGGCGTTGATGCTTGTGGTGGCTCTCGGCGCCGGCATGGGCATCGACCGCTATCTGATCGCCGGGACGTCCGCTGGTCAGCAAACGACGTCGATTACGGATCTCAAGCACTTCAACGTCCTGGATCAGACCTACCAGACCATTCGCGAGAACTACGTCCTCTCCGATGACATCACCGATGAGCAGCTTGTGTACGGCGCTGCGGCTGGAATGGTGGCTGCGCTCGGGGACACCGGACATTCGGTGTTCCTCGATCCTGAAGAGGCCAAGGCGTTCGATCAGCAATCCAAGGGCGAGCTCGTCGGGATCGGTGTCCAGATCGACACGACGGGCAACCTCCCGAAGGTGATTGCGCCGATCCCGGGGTCCCCCGCGGCCGAGGCGGGTATCCTGCCGGGCGACGTCATCACCGAGATTGACGGCAAATCCCTGGAAGGGATGGATCCGTCGGAGGCGGGCAACCTGCTTCGTGGTGAGGAAGGAACGAAGGTCAAGGTCACCCTCATCCATGCAGGTGAGACTGAGCCCTATGAGGTGACCCTGACGCGATCTCGCATCTCGGTCCCGGCCGTCACATGGGCGATGATGCCGAACGACGTGGCGTGGATCTACCTCTCGGAGTTCTCGAGCGGCGCGACAGAGCAACTGCAGAAGGCGCTGCGCGACGCAAAGAGCAAGGGCGCCAAGGGCGTCGTGCTCGATATGCGCAATAACCCGGGTGGGCTCGTGTTCGAGGCGATCGGTGTTGCATCGCAGTTCTTGCCGAACAACAGCCCGCTCATTCAGGAGAAGAATAAGGACGGCAACGTCAAGATCACGAAGAGCGTCGGAAGCAACGGGGAGTGGCAAAAGGGGCCTCTTGTCGTGCTCATCAACAATGGCTCGGCGTCGTCTGCGGAATTCGTAGCGTCGGCGATTCAGGACAACAAGCGCGGTGAGCTGATCGGCGAGACCACCTTTGGTACAGGGACGGTGCTGCAGCCCTTCCGCTTCGATGACGGCTCCATGCTGCTGCTGGGCGTGGAGCTCTGGCTGACGGCTGATGGGCATGACATCTACAAGAAGGGTGTCTCTCCTGATACGACCATCACGAACGAGCCCGGCGTGCTCAACGCGATTCCCGAGTCGTTTTCGAACGGAGAGGTAAGCGAGGAGCAGCTGAAGAAACTCGATGACAAGCAGCTGACTGCCGGCTTCCAGGCGGTGCTGAAGGAGATCGGGTCGGGCCGCTAGGCGCGCGATGGAGCGGGGCCACCGCCGCCATTCGCGGCGGTGGCTTCCGTTGTGCGATAGGTGTATGAGGAATCGATGCCGGCCACGGTCATGAGCACACAGAGCCCGCAGATATCGATCTGGGGCGCCTCAGAAACGCGATGTGTCATGATCGGGGTCGAACCGAATGATCCGGATACGGCAAGCATGGAGTGGAAGTCAGGACAGCCAGCAGTGTCGATCTCAGAAAAGGGATGAGTGAATGATCTCAGTGGAGTCATGGCCCCGGTCGGCCGTCAGGATGTGGTCGCTCGCGCAGCGATTCCAGAAATTCGTGGTCGTGGGCGCGATCGGCTTGGCCGTCAATCAGGGTGGACTCACTGTTCTTCATGGATATGCGGCGATCAACATCATCGTGGCCTCCACGATCGCGATTCTCGCGTCGATGGCGGTCACTTTCATGTTGAATGAGGCGTGGACGTGGCGGGACCGCGGCTCGGGACGGGTGATCTCCCGCGCGCTCCGGTACCTGCCAATCAACATGGGCGGCCTGGCGATCAACCTGTCGCTCCTCGTCCTGCTGAAGCAGGAGTTCGGCGTTCACTACTTGATCGCCAATCTGGTCGGCGCGGGAGTCGCTGCTGTCTGGAACTTCGCGCTCAATAACATGATCACCTGGCGTGATTGAGATTCGTGGCTACCGGGTGTCGTTGCACCGATGCCGCAAATCGCCCGCGCGTGGCGGAGATGCTCCGTGTGGGCCGTATGGTATACAGTACTGGCTTTGTCGCCTCCGGTGCGAGGGGGGCGTTTCGTCATGCCGTGGGTATGGTCCACTGCTTTCCACACACCCCATGGCGTAGCCTTTGGACAGGAAGGAACCTTCATTGACGGAAAACGGACAGCACCCGAACGGCATGAGCCCTTCAGCAGCAAATGTCGGTCAGACCGTGATCATGGGAGCCGGGCCCGCCGGTCTCTGTTCCGCCTACGTGCTCAGCAAGGCTGGTGCGCCGGCGCTGGTCGTGGAATCGGCCCCGTTCGTCGGCGGTCTCGCGCGAACCATTCGCCGCGACACTGAGTTCGGCGAGTTCAAGTTCGACATCGGCGGTCATCGCTGGTTCACCAAGAACGACGAGCTCAATGCGCTGTTTCAGGAGGTCGTCGCGGACGAGCTCTTGTGGGTGAACCGCATCAGCCGCATCTACAGTTTCGATGGCAAGTGGGTCGATTATCCCTTGAAGATGGGAAGCGCCCTCAAGGCGGTCGGACCGGTGACGGCGGCCAGGGCCATCGCCGATTATGGCAAGGCCCAGGCTGAGCACAAGATTCGCCCCGCCGAGATCAAGACGATGAAGGATGCCTACATCCTTCAGTACGGCGAGACGCTGTACAAGCTCTTCTTCGAGGCGTATTCGGAGAAGGTGTGGGGCATGCCCTGCGACCGGCTCAGCGCCGACTGGGTGAGCCAGCGCACCAAGGGCATGTCGCTCATGACCGCCGTCAAGGATGCGATCGTGCCGTCCAAGGGGGCCGTGGTCAGCCTGATCGACGAGTTCATGTATCCGCGTGACGGCTTCGGCCGTTTCTCGGAGCGGATGGCCGACGCCATCGTCGAGAAGGGCAACGAGATTCGCCTCAAGACGCCGGTCGAGAAGATCGTGCTCGAAGGCAATCGCGTCAAGGGCGTGCAGGTTCGGACCGAGAACGGCTCGGAGCTGATCGAGGGAGACAACTTCATCTCCTCGATCCCGATGACGGTGCTCTGCCGCATCACCGACCCGCCCGCTCCGGACGACGTGATCGCCGCCGCGAACTCGCTGACGTTCCGCGACATCATCACCGTCAACCTGATGTTCAAGCGCCGCCAGATTTCGCCCGATACCTGGGTCTATGTGCACGACCGGAACATCCTGTTCGGGCGGTTTCATGAGCCGAAGAACTGGAGCCCGGCGATGGTGCCCAACGACGACTTCTCGTCGCTCGTTGTCGAGTACTTCTGCACCAAGGGCGATCACATCTGGAACATGTCTGACGAGCAGCTGGTCAACCAGACCGTGAAGCACCTGGTCGAGGATATGAACCTGGTTGCGCCGGAAGAAGTGATCGGCGGGTTCACGGTTCGCGCCACGAAGGCGTACCCGACGTACGACCTCGGGTACATGGAACCGCTGACCAAGATGAAGAAGTACATCCAGAGCATCGAGAACCTGCAATTCATCGGCCGTGGTGGATCGTTCCGCTATAACAACACGGACCACTCGATCGAGACGGGGCTCCTTGCCGCAAAGAACATCCTCGGCGAGCATCACGACCTCGATGCGGTCAATGCCGACGAGGAATACCACGAGATGAAGCGGGTGCCACAGTCCGCCCACTAGTTCGTTGCCGATAGTCCGAAGGTGTCCTCGCCACTCCGCGCGGCACGGGCACCTTCGGGTGCCTGGCCGGGCGCGCTTACCGGCGGATGGATCGAATCGAGCGGAGGATCGTCCGCATGGCCACTCCCGACATCGTTTCCGAACAGACAATCGATCCCGACCCGCAGTCGGGAGTCGCGAGCGAGCAGGGCGAAAAGAGCGTCTCGCCATCGACGCGACCGACGGCCGGTACCGCCGTGTGGGCGGTCGTGCTGCTCGCATCGGCGGCCTATATCGCCTTCGGATCGATCACCACGCGGTCGTGGCGACTGAATGCCTTTCAACAGGCGTGGGTGCAGGATATCTCCCCGCGCCGCGTGGCGCATGTCTGGTCCTATCAGCTCACTCATTTGCCCCAGATGAGCTCGGAGTGGCTCCTGAAGTTCGGCTTCGGTGCATCACTGTTCATCCTGGTGGTCGGGGCCTGCACGGGCCTGTGGCTGATCCTTCACGGTACATGGGAAACCGCTGCCAACCCGGAAGAGCATGACACCACGCCTGGGCCGGAAGTGGCCTGATCGATGCCGGTGACGAGCCCACTCAAGACGATCGACCGTGGTTGCCCGATGATGCTTCCCAGCTTCAAGCCCCGCTGGGGAGCGTGCGGCTGATGAGCGAACCGCGTTCTTCCCGCACGTCAAGCGTCCGGAACGTCCTGCCGTTCCGCGATCGCGCGACCGTTGCCTGGCTGGGCATGCTGATCTTGCTCTGCGGCTGGACAGCGTGGAAGCTCGGCGCATTCGACCTGACCGTGCCGGTGTCGGTCGGCGGTCGGGTGATCGATATGCCGAATCTCTTCGCCACGGTCGATCACCCATTTCATGCCACCCGCGCCTATACGCTGCTCGAGAGCCTGAAGGATGGGCATCTCCTGCGATGGGTAGGGAATCACCAGGGCGGATATCCGGTCGAGTTTTACCCGCTGGGCGTGGCCTGGCTCGATGTCGGCATCTGGACGCTTCTCCTCGGCACCGTACCTATTCTGGCCGTGCACAAGCTTGCGGTCATCGTCATCTTCCTGATGCCCGCCATTGGCTTCTGGATGCTGGCGCGCGCCGACCGGATCAGCCCGGGTGTTGCCGTGCTCGCGACCGCTATGCACATCGCGATTCCCGGCGGCAATGGCTATGTGAGCTGGGCGACCGGCGGATATACCGAGCTGGTGCAATGGGGGCTGGTCACGAATGTCGCGGGGGCGACGGCGGCGATGGTCGCCACGGCGATGCTGATCTGCTTCGTCGCGGAGGGGCACCGCTCGCTGGCGGTGTGGGCAATCCTCTTCGCGGCCGGCGCGGCCTATGCAAACCCTCGCTCGCTCTTCGCGATCGTCATTGCCGCAGTCGCCATCTTCATCGCTGGCACGCTTCCGGGGCAGGAGGTCACATCGGCTCGCCTGAGGCTGATCGCCGTGCGAGTCGCCGCGGTCGGCGTTCTGGCGCTCCTGCTGGCGATGCCCATCTTTCTGCCTCTCGTGCGGTATGGCGATCTCTACTACTTCGTCCATTACGAGTCCTATGCGACGGTCAAGGAGTATTGGACTGCCTCCGTCCACGCCGTGTCGCCCCCAGCCGTGTACGTCTGCTTGCTCGGGATAGTGATTGCGTTCGCGGTGCCTCGCCATGTTGCGGCACGCGCAACGAGCCTGACGCTGCTGGGGTACATCGCGTTCACGGCGTGGCTCTCGGTGGGGAGTGTCGGCATCGAGTTGATCCAACAGCTCGAGCCGCCGCGCCTGATGCCGTACCAGCGACTCCTCGTCATCTACCTCGCGGCGTTTGGCCTTGGAAAGATCGTGGAAATAGTCGTCCGGCGGATTGCACCAGAGCGATTCGTCCTCGTGGGGCAGGGGAGCGTGCTTGTCGTCGCGGGACTAGCCGTCCTCATCACCTTGGTGGCGCCCGTGTCCGGCCTTCCGGAGGTCTACCGGGGACTGCAACCCGTCGCCACGACCGGCACGCTACCGTTCGCCGAATACGATCAGGCGGTAGGCGAAGCGAGTGCTCGTCTCCCGGGGGGCACCAGCATTCTGGCGATCGGGACGGTACCGGGCGCCATGGAGTGGCACGCACAGCTGTTCGGTCCGAGTCGCAGCGACGCGCCGTTCTTCTACAACGATTGGCTCTGGTACTGGCACGACCTGCACGATGGGACACCCGGTTACAGTCCGCTGAATGGGCATTTCTATCCCGACCCGGCAAATGCCCTCGATCCTGCGTACCTGTCGGCGCAGGGAGTGGGGGCTGTTGTCGTCACCGATGTCGCAACGCAGCAACTGCAACCCGGCGTCGAGAATCCGAACCCGCGGCTTGCGGCCCGTACCAATCCGGCGCTCTCGTTTGTCGCCACGTTTGGTGAGTGGGATGTCTACCTTGTCGTGAACGCGATGCCGGTGCTTACGGACGGTAATCAGCATCCGACGGCTGTGTCCATCGACAACCAGCGGATCACCGCAACGTTTGCCGATGGCTCCGGGGATATCCTGACTCGCCAGAACTGGTACCCGCGCTGGACGGCGACGGTCAACGGCGATGAAGTGCCGATCCAGCGGGCCGAGAGCGGCTACATGCGCATCCAGGCACCCGCCGGCAAGATCGAGCTGGTGATGACCTACGCGGTGACGGGGCTGGACTGGTTCGCACGCGTCTGTGCGCTGGCCGGCGGCGTGCTCGTGCTCTGGCTGGCGATCGGGCGGTGGCTGCCGGGGCGCGATCCCTGGCGATGGCTGCTCACGGATCGCCCGGCGGCTCAGGATCCGGCTGCCTAGCCTCTGTCAGTCATCGGCTGCGGTTGCCCGACCGTGTGCCAGACCCTGCCGGTGGATCAGGTCCACTCCGGACGCGGTGACGTGCCACACGATCCTTCCGCGGCCAAGGTAGCCGGGCTTCACCAGCTTGCGCCGTTGCGCGCTCTGTACGAGCGCTTGCACGAACGGCACAGGCACATCCAGGCGATCGGCGATTTCGCTCATGCGCTTCGCGCTGAGCGAACCGGAAGCCGGCTGTTCTTGCAGCACGAGAAGGAGCCGCGCGATGGCGCCGTCCAGTGGCGACGGATGGTGTGAGGGTGGAGAATCGGCCGGCATTGAATGCTCCTCGAAGGTGGATGTCTGATGCGGAACGGTTGGCAGCTCGTGTGCCCTGTCGCTCGTTCTTGCCGCTGACTGGTAAGCTTGCATGAGATCAAACCTCTGACCCGGGGTTGGACTGGGTCAGGGGCAGATGACGACAATGCAAGTGTATGCGCTCTCACCTATGGGACGACGAACGTTTGAGACAGACAACCACCGGCCTGGATGACCTTTCCATTGCTTCCCGCAAACTTCCCGGCGGCACGCTCCTCGCGGCGGTGTTCGACAGGGATCTGATGCGACTTTCCGACCGGGGCGGTGCCAGTGGACTCATCGGCGATCGGTGGGCCGACCTCTGCTCGGAGGCGCTCGGAGTGCATCCGCTCGCACTCCTGGACGCGAAGTCTCCCGCCCCGCTTTCGATTGAGCGAGTCGTCCGGCTCGATACGATCCCGCAGATCGCCAGCACTGCATCCCGGCGGAAACTGCAGAACCCGGATTTCCTGCTCTTCGGTCACCGTGACGGCTCGCTCTCCCTGCAGGCCGCCGACGCCAAGTTCAGCGTCGAGACCGCCCGTTCTCGCCAGGTCAGCGCCGACGTGACCGCCGAGTTGCTTGGCATTGGCCCCGTCATTGCAGGCCAGATTGGCCCGATCCCGGCTGATATCTCCATTCTGGACGGTATCTTCCTCTGCCCGGACTACAGCCTCACCCATTACATGTTGCGGCAACGTCGTGGTCACCGGAGTGTCGCTATCGGCGGCAATGAGCTTGTCTTGCTCCCGGTGACATCCGACACGTTCCTGGACGGCCTGGATTGCGTTCAGCTCATCGAGATTCTCGCTGAAGCAGATACATTGTCCGCCAGCGTCTCGCAGAGCCTCTTGCTCGCCGTCTATTACTTGCGGCTGGCGCGCGCATGCGTTGCCTGCTGGCTGGATCAGACACGACCGCTCCTCGCCTTCAAGGAGGCGCGGGTTGTCGACAATGCCGAGGTCTTGCGCATCGCGCGGTCGCTTCTGGCGGAGGCGAGTGGCGGCTGGGATCTCGTGCTGAGGTGGGACGCTCGTGCGGAGGAAGTCCGGCGTCAGCGTGTCGCTGTCGATCAGGTTACGTCAGTGCCGCTTGGCGGTCCGGAGCTGCGCAAGCAGATCGCGGAAGCCGCGCTGGCTGCGGGGGTCGAAGCCCCATCGGTCAATCGCGTGCGGCGCCGGATAGGTGCCTGGTATCGTCAGGAGATGCTTGATGCATTCGGGCCGCTCGTCCCCCCGGTCGATCGGTTTCCGGACGTGCTGGAGCAGCTTGGGCGCTTTGCGCGCGAGCTGCGTCCCCGGATCCCCGAAGAGGCGGCGGAGATCATCCTGGAGATGGTGACGAGCGTCCCATCTGACGTTGCCGGTGACCTGGAGCACGGTGTACGACAGGCGTGAAGCCGTGCGTGTCGGCCCTATCTGTTGCCTCGGAGCGACATCGCCATTACCATGAGGGCAAGTTACGCAGAGGTCTTGAAGAACGTGTCTGACTGACCGTGCCCTGCCCAAGTCGGCGGTGGAACGTGGTCTCCTGGTCATGGGGTGGCGTGCGCCCGTTCGCGGCACGTCGATGACAAATGCAAGGAGCGGGAATACCAATGGTCGATTCTGCGACGGATCAGAAGGTCTCCGTCACCATCACGGTGAACGGCGAGGAGCATTCGGCGGACGTGGAGCCGCGTACCCTGCTGGTCCACTTCCTTCGGGATACCCTCGGATTGACCGGCACGCATGTAGGGTGTGACACGAGCCAGTGCGGCGCCTGCGTGGTCACGGTCGATGGCGTCACCGCGAAATCCTGCACGATGTTTGCCGTCCAGGCGGATGGATCGTCGATCCAAACCATCGAGGGACTCGCTCAGAACGGCGAGTACCATCCGGTGCAGGAGGGGTTCTGGGAGAAGCACGGGCTTCAGTGCGGCTATTGCACGCCTGGGATGATCATGTCGTCCATCGCGTTGCTGGAGCGCAATCCAAACCCGACCGAGGAAGAGATCCGGCATGG
The DNA here is from genome assembly GCA_049646645.1 of Thermomicrobiales bacterium. Lineage (GTDB taxonomy): Bacteria > Chloroflexota > Chloroflexia > Thermomicrobiales > UBA6265 > JASGDN01. The sequence continues at coordinate 40,606 of JBARWF010000129.1, read as the reverse complement.
GCTGGAGGGGAACTTCTGCCGATGCACCGGCTACCAGAATATCGTTCGTGCCGTGCAGTATGCGGCCGAGAAGATGAATGCCGACGCCAAGGCGTGATTGACGGGGTGATTGACCGTGTATCCAACTTCGTTCGCGTATCGTCGCGCTTCCTCGGTTGCCGAGGCTGTTGAGTTGTTGGGAGCGAATCCGGACGCCAAGATCCTGGCAGGCGGGTATTCGCTGATCCCGGCCATGAAGCTGCGTCTCGCAAGTCCTGAGATGCTCGTCGACCTCGGCAAGATCAACGAGCTGAAGCAGATAGCGGTTGATGCTGATGGAGCGCATATCGGCGCGATGGCGACGTACGACGACATTCGGGACAACGCCGAGATCGCATCGCTCTTCCCGGCGATTCCGGAAGCGATCGAGTACATCGGCGACCAGCAGGTGCGGGCTCATGGCACGCTGGCCGGATCGCTGGCCCACGCCGACCCCGCTGCCGATCTCACCGCAGTCTTCCTCAGCCTGAATGGTCAGGTGAAGGTGACGGGTCCGCAAGGCGAGCGGACTATCGCCGCCGATGATCTCTTTGTCGATCTCTGGACCACGTCGCTGGAGCCCGACGAGATCATCACGGAGGTCTTCCTGCCCGCTCCACAGGCGGGCACGATCATGGCATACAAGAAGTACGGCCACCCGGCGAGCGGCTACGCCCTGGCTGGGGTCGCGGTGGTCGCCGTCGTGAACGACGGCGTCTGCGCGGAGGCGCGCATCTCCGTTACCGGCTCCACCTCCAAGGCGACGCGTGCCGCGGCCGCGGAAGAGGCCGTGGCCGGTGAGGCGCTCACTGACGAGACGATTGCCGCTGTTGCCTCGCGAGCTCCGGAGGGGTTGGAGATCAACGGCGATACGTACGCGTCCGAAGAGTATCGCGCGCATCTCGTCTCAGTCCTCACAAAGACGGTCTTCCAGACGGCGCTGGGCCGATAGGCTGCGGGCGAGGTCTCACCGAAGGTCGCAGCCGAATCTGAAACGAGGACGCCCTGCTCGAACGTGATTCGAGCAGGGCGTTTGCTGCGCCGAAACTAACTGGCGAGATTCGCTAGATGATCCGTAGGATGGCGACCCATGCAACGAACTGGACGACCAGCGCCGCCCCCAGGATGAAGCGGCTGGCGAACCGATCAATGCGAGCGACGAAGAGGGCGATGACCCCGCTCATCAGCGTGAGCATGGTGCTGAGCAGGGGCAGGTTCCACAGCGCACGCCGCGACCTGAGGTGTTCGAGCACGCCGGAAGCGCTCACGTGTGTGGGAATTGACTCGGGCAGCGTGCCGATTCGGTTTGCGACCAGAATCGCCATCGCAGCGAGGCTGAGGACACCGGCGCCGATGAGCGTGAGCGAGACGATATCGCTGAACAGCGCTGCCTGGGAGACGCTCTGCGGCACCGTCAGGCGTGGCATGGCCGGCATCGAGAGTTTCGGCATGCTCGGCATGGAGGGCGAACGGCGCGTTCCCCGCGTCGCCATCCGCTCGTCTATCAACTCGTCATCGAAAGCATCGGTCTCGTCATAATATGCGTCGTAATCATCAAATTCGTCATCGCGCTCGGTCACGTACGGGTCGTGGCGGAGCAGCCGATCTCGCTCGTTGGAGTGATCGTAATCATGAACCGGCTCCGATGCCGCGGGCGCCGGTTCTGCCCGCACGACGCGCGGTGGGCGCGCCGGGGCGCTTTCCAATCGAGGCGCGCGAGGAGTGCGAGGGGCTGCGCCAGAAGACGGAGCGGACTGGGGGCGCTGCCGCGCAGTCGTCTCCTGACTCACCATCTGCCGGAGCTGGGCGAGCTGATCCGACGTGCTCGTACCGGCAGGATGCGGGCGCTGGGCGTCGCGATATCGTCGCGTGGATTGCGTGGGCGCGGTGGGACGCTGAGGCCGGCCAGAGAGGTAGCGATCGATGTCGGCGGGATCGATGTCCCACTGTCTGTCCTTGGCGTTTTGCGGGGAACCCGGTTTCCCGGAGGTTCGCCGGGGGCCGCCGGGGTGATCCGATCGATCGTTGGACGACACGGTAGGTCACTCCTCTCTGTGGGCATTCAGGATGCCCATGCTCGGGCGCAGGATAGCACATGCACCGCGGGGACCTGGCGAGGAACGCGTGTTCCTCGCCAAGTCAGGACAATCAGGCGGCTGGAGTCGCCATGGTTTCCGGCGACGCGACCGGGGACGCAATCGGGGTGGCCGCGGCCGGGGATGCGTTCGGCCCGATCGGTGTTGCTTCCAGTCCAAACGTCGGTCCCAGGATTGGCGGAGCTTCGGTCGGGATCGGGGTTGCGGGCGGGACGGTTGGCGCGCCGACCGGCGGCTCATAAGCGCCGGCGGTGGGAGTCGGCGTCTCCTTGTAATCGGTCTTGATCTTCGCCTCCTCGCGCTGCTGATCCAGCCAGGTGTCGACAGCCTTCTGTCGCGCCGCCTCGAATTGCGCGTCAGTGAGCGGTCGGTCCGGATCCTTGGCAACGACCTTGATCAATTCCCAGCCATAGGCAGTCTGGATCGGCTGCGAGATCTGACCCTCGTTGAGGGCGAACGCGGCGTCGGCGGTGGCGGGATCAAGCTCGTTTCTGGTGACCCAGCCGAGGTCGCCACCGGTCGGTGCAGTGAGCGAATCGGTCGAGTTGGCGCGGGCCAGCGCCTCGAAGGACGCACCGCCGTTCGCCTCGGTGTAGAGCTGCTTGGCGAGATCCTCGGTTGCCACCAGGATGTGCTCGGCATGCACCTGCTCCGCGCTCTGTGGCACCGCATTCTGCAACTGGGCATCGATCAGCTCTCGGGCGAGTTGCGGCTTGGCAAAGAGCCGGTAGAAGTCATCGGTGGACATGTGCGCCTTGTCGAAGACCTGGTTCTGGAAGTTCGTGAACTGCGCATCCGCGACGGACATCGGATCGGGCGTCCCGGCGGGGACCGGGGTGGGACTCGCAACCGGCGACGCATTGGTCACCGGTGAGGCCACGGGCGATGCACTGCTCGTGATCGGTGTGGCAGCCGCCGGCGGAGTGCCGCTTGCACCCGGTGTGCCCTCGGCAGGTGCCGGCGTTGCCAACGCTGCTTCCGCCGTCTGCGTGGCGGCCTCGGCCCGCGCCGGGATCATGGTCGGCGTTGGAACCGGGGTCAGGAGCGGCGCGGAGCTCGGGGCAAAGGTATTGAGCGCGGAGAGCTGAACCTGCTCGGGGGAGAGATCGATCCCCATGTCCTCGGCGGCATCAACGTAGAGCTGGTTCTCGATCATGCTCTGGACAGTCGGGGCGCTCACATCTGTGCTGCCCCAGATCTTGTCGCGCTGGGCATCGAGGGATTGCGCGATACCCAGGAACTGGGACTGCTGCTGACCTGTGCTCTGGGAGGCGTAGCTCTCGTACAGCCGGGCCTGCTGGTACAGAACGACGGACTGGTATTTCCAGTAATCGCGACGCTTGATCTGGTGACCATTGACCTCGGCGATGACCTGGTTTGGCTTGATGAAGTACTCGTAGGTGAGGCCACCGGCGAGGATGAGCACCACGAGGGCGGCGGCCACGCCAACGGCGATCAGGAAGAAGCGCTGCTGACGAGCTTCCTGCTCGCGCTGGCTGGGACGGCGCGCCCGCCCACGTGTATTGGCCGCACTCTGGGGGCGAGACCCGAACGGCAACTTGTCTCGAAAATTGTTCATCGGCGTTGTCGACTCCACTCCGTCCAGGAAGAAGGCGGACAGAACAAAAAGCGGCGCGCCTGGTCGGAGATCCGAGCCTCAGGCGCGCCGCATCAGTGAGTCACGTCAGGTGGAAGCGGCGAGCTCACGTGTTCGGACTTACCCGCGCGGGTTGTCGCTCGTGAACGGGAGCAGCGCCATGTAGCGCGCCCGCTTGATCGCGACCGTCAGGGAGCGCTGATGCTTCGCGCTCGTGCCGTTCTTGCGGCGCGGCTCGATCTTGCCGCGCTCGCCGATGTGGCGGCGCAGCCGGGCGAGGTCCTTGTAGTCGACGTGCTTGATGTTGTCGATGTCGAAGATCGAGACCTTGCGGCGGGACGAATATCGTCCACCGCCGCCCCCAGCGCGGCGACCACCGCCGCCCGGGCCGGAGCGTCGTGGGCTCTCGCCGCCCTCTCGCTGCCCCTGCGGGCCGCCGAAGCGCGAACCCTGCGGCCGGCCTTCACCGCCCGGCCGGCTGTCACGCGCGTCGCGGGAATCGCGGTTGTCTCGGGAATCCTGGTTGTCTGCCATGATTTGTGAACCTCATATCGCGTGAAATCGTGAGACGTGCCTGTGAGACACGGACTAGAAGGGCACGTCGTCCATCTGACTTGGGCTGTCGTCGTCGGCAAAGGTAGAGCGACGGTTGTTGCCGCCTTCGCCATAGCCGCCGCTGGAGTTGCCGTAATTGCCGCCACCGCCGTAGTTGCCGCTATTGCGGTACCCGCCGCCCTGGCCACCGGCATTCTCTTGCTGCCGGTCGCCGCCGACGAACTGGAAGTCGGACATCGTCACATCGAACGAGATCCGGGTGCTACCGTCGTTGGCGGTGTACTCGCGGGGTTCCAGCTGCCCTTCAACATAGAGGGAGCGGCCCTTCGCGATGTAGCCCTGCTGCGCCAGCTTGTCGATGCGCTCGGCCAGGCGGTCCCAGGCGGAAATCCGATACCAGGTGGGAGGTGCTTCATCGCCGCCCTGCTGGTTGCTTCGACGCCGGGGATTTACCGCCAACCGGAGCTCGACCACCATGGCGCCAGACGGCGTGTATTTTGTCTCAGGATCGGCCCCGAGATTCCCAAATAGCGTGACCTTCGCAAAACTTGCCATTTAGCTCTCCTTGTCGTCGGCCTCCGGCTCGACGTCCCCGCGGGGCTCGGGCTCAGGAGTGTCCTCCGCTGCGGCGGGAGCATCCTCGGTCGCAACCGGTTCCTCAGCAGCGGCAGTGCTCTCGGCTGCAGGGGTTTCCTCGGCGGTGGCTGCCGGAGCGGACGCTTCAGCAGGTGCAGCCTCGGTCGCCGGGGCGCCCTCAGCGGGCGCTGCCGGGCGACGTCGGTCGTCGGCATCAGCGTCGCTGGCCTCAGCCGGGTTGTTCGCTGACTGCACACCCGCCTTCGGATCGTCGTGAACGAGGAGGTAGCGGATGATCCGGGTGTCGAGCTTGAGCTCGCGCTCGATCTCGGCGATGACATCCGGCCGGGCCTGGAAGTGATAGACGGCGTAGTAGCCATCCCGATAATCGATGCTGTTGAAGCGGATCGTGTAGGCCAGCCGGCGGCGTCCCCAAGGGGAATCCGTCAGGACTTCGCTGATGGTGCCCTCAACATCGCCGATATAGGTGTTGATCCGGCCAAGTTCCTCGGCAACCTCCTCATCGGAGATATCAGGAACGATCATGACCATCAACTCGTATGCGCGCGGATCACGAACTGGACTTGCCAATGAATACCCCTTCCTCGGGTTTCCCCCGGATGACTTACCGCTGTGCGCGGAGATTACACCGGAGGAGAAGGACGTGGACTCCGCCACGTTCAATGCAACACACCAAGAGGGCCGGATGAGTTCCGGCCCACGATGGGGCAGTATACCATGATTTTCAGACGTTCCGACGCCCCGATGGCATCTGTGGTGCTCGCAGAGACCGGGCTCTTTTCTCCATCGAAGACGTTTTAGTTGAACGTCAGACCGAGAATGTCCCCCAGTTCGCGCAACAACGTCTGGGCTTCGCGCACATCCTCGTCCTCGGGAGCTTCGAGGATGGCCTGGGCGATCTCCTGCAGGACGGCGATCGCGGTCGGCGTGTCGAGATCATTGTCCAGCGCTGCGAAGAATCGCCGCCGGTGCGGTTCGAGATCGAGCAGGTCCCCGAATCCGGAGACGGTGCCGTCCACAGCTTCCTGTAGCGAATCCGCCACGTCTGCCCACGTCTCCAGCGCGTCATCCTCGAACTCCCATGGCGTGCGGTAGTGATTGGAGAGCAGGTAGAGGCGGAGGGCGTCGCCACGGTGCGTTTCGAGGACATCCGAGACCTTGACGAGATTACCGAGCGACTTCGACATCTTCTCACCCTGGTATCCGACCATCGCGGCATGCACCCAATAGCGCACGAAGGGCTTCACCCCGGTCGCCGGTTCGGACTGCGCGATCTCGCATTCATGATGCGGGAAGATGAGGTCAGCGCCGCCGCCGTGAATGTCGATCTGCGGGCCGAGATACCGCATCGACATCGCGCTGCACTCGATATGCCAGCCCGGCCGTCCCGGGCCCCACGGTGACTCCCAAGTCGGCTCGCCGGGTGCGGCTGCTTGCCAGAGGATGAAATCGATGGGGTCGGCCTTCTTCGGATCGTCCGGGAAGTTGCCTCGCTCGTTCGCGATCGGCAGCATCTCCTCCGGCGCGAGATGGCTCAGCTTGCCGAAATCGGGATCCTTGGCCACCGAGTAATAGACGCTGCCCTGCGATTCATAGGCAAGACCAAGATCCACCAGCTTCGCGGTCAGGGAGACGACGTCCGCGATGTGATCGGTCGCCGCAACATAGTGGTCGGGATCGAGCGCGTTGAGATCGAGCATGTCCTTGCGAAATTTCGCGGTCTCCTGCTTGCCAAGCTCTTGCCAGTCCATGCCGAGTTCTTTTGACTTGCGCAGGATGTCGTCATCGATATCGGTGACGTTCTGGACGTAGGTGACCTTCAGTCCCTGATACCGCAGGTAGCGGATGAGCACGTCGTAGATCACGTACGTGAAGGCATGTCCCGCGTGGGTCGTATCGTATGGCGTGACCCCGCACACGTAGATGCCGACGTGCCCATCGACCGGCGTGAAATCCTCGACGGCTGCCGATTGCGTATTGAAGAGGCGCATTCCCAGGTGCTCCGATGCCTATACGTGGTCGTGCCGCAATCCGGACACGACGATTCTGCTAAGGTCTCGCGGTTCGCTCGAAATGATCGGGAGGATGGTTTGGAGAAACTCCGTGGTCACCGTTTCCTTCCGAAACTTCCTTCTTCCATGTAACCCGCTGAGTATATCCTAGCGTCCCGGGTTCACCGACAGTTGAGCCCATGAAATCGGGCGAATCGATCATGCTATGATCGCTTGGGCCCGCTCAGCACGCTGCGGCCAACGAGTCATCGCATCGACACTCCAGGAATGTAGAGGCGTGTTCATCTCATTTGCCAACAGCCGGCGACTCCCGGTCCAACGATCCATGATCGCGTTCTGGCGCGCTGCGCTGGTGCTGCTTGTTGTGTTCACTGGCGCGTCACCGGGAGCCGTTCGGGCCATGCAGGAAGATGCAGGCGGGACGCCTTCGACCAATCCCGTGGGAACCAGCTCCACCGAACCCTGCTTCGACGGTCTGCTGCGTATCCGTGATCTGGAGCGCGCCGATGAGACGATGTTCCAGGGAATGGCCGATGCTGAGGCTCAGGCAAGGGCGTGGCAGAGCGATGCTCGGCTCTACCGGCTGCGCCTTGGATGTCCGCTTCTGGAGTCGGGGTACCAATGGAACGGTACCTATTTTTCGGAGACCGCGCAGGCTTTCTACCGGACCGATACCGGCGAGATCCAGGCCGCCGAGGACGACCCCGAATCCATCCCCACGCTCGACCTGTCCGTGCTTTCCTTTCGCCAGATCTATCGGTCACTACTGCGCGCCGGCTTCAACGGTGACCTGACGATTACGGCATCGGGTGGGGTGACCGTGCGCGAGAGCACCGATACCCAGCCGTTCGGGCCGCAGAATGCGCCGCGCAACACCATCTACGTTCACCTCGCCATCGAGGACCGGAACGAGATCAAGGACATCTGGATCGATGTGTCGACGGGCACGGTCTACCGGTACGAGATGTGACGGGCGCGGGCGCCCATGAGAAGGAGAGTCGATTGACTGTAAGCCGTGTTTCCGACGTTCTCGAACGTGTGCTTGCTGTGCTGAACGTCGAACCGTCGGCGATTCTGACCGATTTCGATGGGACGTTGAGCCAGATCGCGCCGCTGCCCGATGCGGCGGTGCTGCACCCCGACATCGCGCGGATCCTGCCCGAGCTTTCCCATCAGTTGCCTTTGCTCGCGGTCATTACCGGGCGTTCGGCCGCCGATGCCGCAGCGAAGATCGGCATTTCCGAGATGCTCTACGTCGGAAACCACGGGCTTGAATGGTCGGAGAACGGATCGTACCGCGTGCACGAGGCCGGCCGGGAAGCCGAGCGCGCGGTCGCCGAGGCATTGGTGGACATCGACCGCGATCTCCGGGATCGAAAGGTCGATCTCGATGGCATGCTCTTCGAGAACAAGCGCTTCTCGGCGTCCATTCACTTCCGCCTTGTCGCCGACCCGGCGGCATTCGAGTCGGTCCTGATTCCGATTGCCACGAAGCGGGCCGCTGAGCACGGCCTGCGCCTGACGGGTGGCAAGATGATGGTCGAGCTGCGGCCGACCACCAGCATCTCGAAGGGTTCGGCCGTCGAGGAGATTGTGGCTGAGCGGAGCTTGAAGAGCGTGATCTTCCTCGGCGATGACGTGACGGATGTCGATGCGTTCCGGGCGGTCAAGCGCTTGCGCGAGGATGGCACGCTGGAAGATGGGCTCGTCATCGGTGTCCTCTCGGCGGATGCCAATGTGCTCGTGGCGGAGGAGAGCGATCTGCTGCTGGGCAGCGTCGACGAAGTGGCGGCGCTCTTCGTCGCGCTGTCGGAGCGGCTGGCCGCGGCCATCTAAGACGCGTTGACCATCGAATCTGAGAGGATAGGAGCGATCATGCCTGCACGTTTTCGCAGATCCGGTGGAGCCATACGCGTTATGGTTCTTGTCCTGTCGATGGTGATGGCGACGATCGGCAGTGCTTCGGCGCAGCGGCAGGCGACCCCGCCCTGGCTGATTCCCGCGGAAGCGCCTCCGGCCAAGGCAGAGATCGAGGTCGGCACATCCAGGGTCACCGTCGAGCTCGCCGTCACGCCGGCCCAGCAGACGCTAGGGCTTGGGTATCGCAACGGTCTCGAACCGGGCACGGGCATGCTCTTCGTCAACGACCGGGCCCGCCCCCAGACGTTCTGGATGAAGGGCATGCGGTTCTGCCTCGATATCGTCTGGATTGAGAACGGCGAGATCGTGGGCGCGGCCGAGAACGCTTGTCCCGACCCGGAGGGGACTTCGGATCGCGATCGCGCTCGCTTTTCATCGCCGGAAGCCGTTACGTACATCCTCGAGGTGCCCGCCGGTTGGCTGCAGGAAAACGGCTACGGTCGTGGAACCCCGGTGACCATTCCCTCCATCGTCCATCAGTGATGGACAATGCGGAGACGTGCCGCTCGTGCTGCATCACACCGGAAGCGCCAGGAGAGTTGTCCTGACAAACGACACGCTTTGTCGTCATTTCGAGCGCAGTCGCTCATCGACGGATCGCAACGCCAGTTCGAGCCGGTGCTGGCGAACGGCGACCGTTACATCGCCCCGTGTGCGCTCAAGCACTGCGCGAAACTGGTCCGTGGTCCGGCGCAATCCTCCCGTGATCGCGTCCGGGAAGTCGACGGTCACGAGCACGGCGTAGATCTCATCCATCCGCGTCAGCAGGCGCTCGCCCTCCTGGTGCTGGTCGGCCCGGAGGCGATCGAGTACCGCCCGGCGTAGCTCGCTCCCGGCTTCGGCGAGGGCGTTCAGCCAGGCGGCGTCCTCCACCTTGAGCGCGTCCGGAGAGGGCAGCAGCCGGTCTGCAAGGAGGTTCGCGGTGATGGCCGCCTCCGCATACTCCTTCATCGCATCCTGCACGTATCCGGCCCAATAGAGCGCGGGGTATGGCGCAGTTGTGGCGCGAATCTCGGCGAGCAGGACGCTCGCCTCGTCAAGCAGCGTGGCCGCCGAAACGCGATCGCCCCGGTGGAGCGCGCGGACCGTGTTGGCGGCAAGGCGGATCACCTGGCGGCCCGTCGTGATCGCATGGTCGCGAGCCGCGTTCACCGACTCAAATCGACCGATGATCCCGTCGATCGTCGTGGAGAGCGCAGCGGCTGAGGAGTCCGCCGTGTTCGCATCATCAAGTTGGCTGTCGGGTTGTGTCATGTATGCGTCCTGTCGTTCCAAGTGGATGAACTGTCGACCGTCAACGTCCTTACCGGGTTTTGTACGCGATCGGCGGGGACGCGTGCCGGTCAGTGGACCCCGGTACAATGGCGGCGTATCCAATAGTGCTCGACTGTACTGGCACTTTTGCAGGCAGGAGGCTATAATCACCGAGGTCGCACGAAATGACCTTCGGGTCGGGTGCGCCGAGAAACCCAAGGATCCAATCCGGATCCGGGCGTTGATCGGGAGTAGTAGATCCGCGAACGCAGCGAGACACCGGTTGGTGGAAGGTGTCCTGGTCGGATCGAACTCGCCCGTGAGCCATGCTGGTGAAGCGCTTGTGTAGCCAGTGTCGGTTGCCACCGTTATCGGGCAGAGACGAGCGGGCCAATCACGGCTCCTCGCAGGCGATGTACTTGGGGCTGTAGCTCAGCTGGGAGAGCACCACACTGGCAGTGTGGGGGTCAGGGGTTCGAGTCCCCTCAGCTCCACCCGAGCCATCGCAAGCGAGAGCCTTGCTGGTCAAGCAGGGTGGTACCGCGGAAGCGAGCATGCAAGAGCGCCTTTCGTCCCTGATAAGGGATGGAGGCGTTTTTCTTGTCTGCTCGCTTTTTGTTTTTCAGAGATGTGAGATTCGATTTCTCAACGCTCCGGCGAAATCACCACGTCCATGAAGGAGAGACCATGAGCGCCACAACAAGCACTTTAGCAACTGACGGTGCGCGGCCCGCCGATGCGCACCGGTATGATCCGGCGGAGATCGAACCGAAGTGGCGTGCAAAGTGGCAGGAAGCCGCCATCTACAAGGTCGACGACAGCAATCCCGACCCGAAGTGGTTTTCGCTGACCATGTATCCCTATCCCTCCGGGGTGCTGCACGTCGGTCACTGGTACGCGTTCTCGGTACCGGATGTCTTTGCGCGGCTGCAGCGGATGCGCGGCTACAACGTGCTCTTCCCCATGGGGTTCGACGCGTTCGGGCTGCCGGCCGAAAACGCCGCGATCCGCAACAACATCCATCCCGCGACCTGGACCTTCGAGAACATCGCTCGCATGCGGCATCAGTACGATCTGATGGGGGCGATGATCGACTGGTCCCGGGAGATCATCACCTGCACCCCGGAGTATTACCGCTGGAACCAGTGGATCTTCCTGCAGATGCTGGAGCGGGGGCTGGCCTACAAGGCGAAGGGGTCGGTCTGGTGGTGCCCGCACGATCAGACCGTGCTCGCGAACGAGCAGGTGATCGACGGCAACATCTGTGAGCGATGCGGCTCCGAGGTGTACAAGCGCGATCTGGAACAGTGGTATTTCAAGATCACGGACTATGCCGAGGAGTTGCTGGCCGATCTCGAAACCCTGGATTGGCCCGAGCGCGTCAAGACCATGCAGCGGAACTGGATCGGCCGGTCCGAGGGCGCCCGGCTGCAGTTCCGCCTGGAGAGCGGCGACGAGCTGGAGGTCTTCTCGACACGACCGGATACCGTCTTTGGCGCGACCTTCATGGTCCTCGCGCCGGAGCACCCGCTGGTCGAGAAGATCACGACCGCCGACCGGCGGGCCGAGGTCGGAGCTTACGTCGATGCTGCTCGCCGCGAAACGGAGATCGAGCGGCAGTCCACCGATGAGTCTCGTCCAAAGACCGGCGTCTTCACCGGCGCCTACGCCATCAACCCGGTCAATGACGAGCGCATCCCGGTCTGGATCGCCGACTACGTGCTGATGAGCTACGGGACCGGCGCGATCATGGCGGTGCCCGCGCACGACGAGCGTGATTTTGCCTTCGCGCGCGCGTTCGACCTGCCCATCAAGGTGGTAATCCAGCCGGAGGACCAGGAGACGCTCGATCCCGCCACGATGGCCGGGCCGTACGTCGGGCCGGGCAAGATCGTGAACTCGGGGCGGTTCGATGGTCTGGCCGTTCCAGAGAGCATCTCGACCGTCATCGCCTCGCTGGACGAGCAAGGACGCGGCAAGGCGGAGGTCAACTTCCGGCTGCGTGACTGGCTGATCTCCCGCCAGCGGTACTGGGGAACGCCGATTCCCATCGTCTACTGCGACTCCTGCGGGATGGTCCCGGTGCCGGAGGACCAGCTGCCGGTCGAACTGCCGCTCGACGCCGAGTTCACGCCGACCGGCCAGAGCCCGTTGGTGAGCCACGAGTCTTTCCTTCACACGACCTGTCCGGCGTGTGGTGGGCCGGCGCGCCGCGAGACCGACACGATGGATACGTTCGTCGATTCGTCGTGGTACTGGTTTCGGTATACCAGCCCGCACGACGAGAATGCGCCATTCGATCCGGTCGCCTCGCGGGCGTGGACGCCGGTCGATCTCTACACGGGCGGCATCGAGCACGCCATCCTGCACCTGCTCTACGCGCGGTTCTTCACGAAGGTGCTGCGCGACTTCGGACTGGTCGATCAGGATGAGCCCTTCAAGCGACTGCGGAACCAGGGAATGATCCTGGCGGCCGAGGGCACAAAGATGAGCAAAAGCCGGGGAACCCAGGTGGGACCGGATGAGCTCGTCGCCGCGCATGGCGCGGATGCGCTGCGGCTTCACCTGATGTTCCTGGGACCGTGGGAGCAGGGCGGCCCGTGGAACGATCGCGGCATCACCGGCATGGAGCGCTTCCTGCGGCGGGCGTTCCAGATCGTGTCGGAGCTCGGCACGGCGACACCGGACGGGAGCGCGCCCGACAGCGATGTCTCGGCCCTGCGGGCGTTGACACACCGCACGATCAAGCGCGTGACGGCGGACATCGACAATTTTCAGTTCAACACGATGATCGCGGCGCTGATCGAGTACACCAACGAGCTGATGAAGCTGCGCGATCAGCCCGTTGCCCAGACGCCGGCCTGGCGCGAGGCGGCGGAGACGCTGGCCCTGCTGATGGCCCCCAGCACTCCCTTCGTGGCGGAGGAGATGTGGGCGCGGCTGGGCAACCCGTTCTCGATTCACCAGCAATCGTGGCCGGTCTACGACGAAGCCCTCGCGGTGGAAGACACGGTCGAGATTCCGGTGCAGGTGAACGGCAAGGTCCGGGAGAAGCTCGTCGTGGCGCGCACCGCCTCGAAGGAGGACCTCCTGCAGGCTGCGCTGGCGAACGCCCGCGTTCAGGAGCAATTGGCGGGCAAGACCGTGGTGCGGGAAGTCGTCGTGCCCGGACGGCTGATCAACCTCGTCGTCAAGTAGTTCCCAACGATTGCAATAGGGCTTGAGGCGCCGCCCGGATCAATCCGGGCGGCGCCTTCTTTCATCTGCGCGAGGCGTGTCCCCTGTCGGTCTTGACGATCGGCTATGACGGGCGACAATGCGGCATTGACGCAGTTCAGCTAATGGCCACGACAGCAGTCGGCAAAGCGGAGAGGGAGCAGGATGGCACGGATCGCGTTTCGGATGCGGGTTCAGGAGGGCAAGCTCGATGAGTACATTGCGCATCACGCGGCCGTCTGGCCGGAGCTGCTGAGCGATATGCACGAGGCCGGGTTACGGAACTATTCCATCTTTCACGATGGGCTCGATCTCTTCGCGTTCGTGGAGTGCGACGATTGGGAGGCGGCCAACGCGCGTTTGGCCGAGAGCGATGCCAACCGGCGCTGGCAGGCGTTCATGAGCAACTTCCTCGAAGCCCCGGTGGACGCCGAATCCGGTCCAAGCCGCCTCATGCCCGAGATCTTCCGCATGGAGTAGGGGGGCATTGTCGCCGAAATACGGCAATGCACGGCTATGAGAATGTCCTCAGAGCGCCTCCGCGCTACATATCCCCTCAGAATTGCCAGAAAACGTCCAAGCGAAACCACCAATCGGCGGGGAACCCCCGATGACGGGCGGGATCGAAGAAAAGCGCTTCATTTAAGGCGCCTTTTCCGGCGTTGTGAACGGCGCAGTTCCGTCATTTCGAGCGGAGTCGAGGAAATCTCTCCTTGGTGTGGCATTTCGGCAATGCCTACGCATCACCGTGCGAGGTCATCCGAAGGCTTCGGCTGTCGCGAGTAGTGCGCCGATGGATGACCGGCGTGGGGATGGGCGGACATAGGCGCGATCTAACGAAACACCATCCAGCCCATGCCGCCGTGCCACTCCTTGCCCGCCCGGATGTGCTCGACCACGGCGCGCTCTACCGTCGTCTGCTGTGGGCGCTCATCGAGCGGGGCGTCGGTCGGGCCAAAGACGAAGCGGAGGATACCGGTGTTGGTCCATTCCGTGGGCCGGATCTCCTGGAATCGCCGCTGGAACGCGAGGATGTTCGACCCCGGCGAGAGGTAATCGCCAAGTTGCTCATCGAGCAGCCACGAGTTACAGACCGCGATGTGCACATCCTCCTCCGGAAAATGGGCAGGAAAGAACGCGCGCGCCTGGGCAAACGAGTCGTCGCACGCCTCCTGCGTGAGCGGCCCTGAGAAATCGGGGATGTGGACCGAGAGCGCCGGATCGCCGGTCTTGTAGGGGAGACTGGCTGCCTGGATCGAGGTTCCAGTGCGCCCGCCGATCTTCGCCCGCTCGAACTGGAGCCGTCCGAGCTGGAAGATCATGCCGCGAAAGTGCAGCATCAGCCAGTCGGGAGCCGCCAGCCCGTGCGTGCCGTGTCGCTTGCGGTGCACCAGCATGTTGCGCCCGACATCGGCGAAGATGGCGCGCGAGGCGTCGTCCTGAATGCCGTGCTGCCTGTGGACCTCTCGCGTGAACGGCAGCATTGTCGCGTAGACGTAGACATAGAAGAAATTGGCGATCCGCCCGATATCAGCGGGCAGGACCGGGAAGCCGGGCACAGTCGTCACGACGTCCATGTTCGCCCGCAATGAGTGAACGCAGCGCTCGAGCAGCCAGGACAGGTCCTCGTCCTCATCCAGACGCGATCGCAGAGTCACCAGGGTCTCGATATCGTCGGCCGGGACGTTGAGGTCGCCGAACGCATCGAGGAGAGCATCGCCCTCCGGGACGGTCACCTGGGCGGGCAACGGTCCGAGATCATGCAGGTATGCGAGCCACTCGGCGTAGCGCTCCTCTGCTCCCAAGACGGCAAGTGTCGTGGGACGTTCGTTTGTGAATGCGGTCTGGTCGTGTGTCTGGCTCATCTCTCGCTCTCCCTTTCGGTCGGAATGATACAGGTCAGGAGGCGATGCAGGCCCGGATTGCGGTGATCTTCGATGTTGGATACGGTGGCGCGGTGACGGTGATGGAATCCGGGGACCGGCGCGGTTGGTCGCGATTCGGGACCTCCGTCGTGGCGACGGAGACCGGCATGCGCAATGCCGCGGACTGGCTACCTCATCCTGAGATCTCCTCAATGGCGACAAAGGCGATGTTCTACCGGGCGCTGGAGGAGCTTTGCCGGTCGCTGAACGGCATGGCACTGTGCTCGCGCTGGAGCCGTTCGTGAACAACGTGGTCGCCACGCTGGATGATGTAGACGACGTGATGAGGCGCGGTCCAACGGTGGCTCTGGGATTGGTGTTCGACCCGTTCAACCTGATCTCGAGCGAGCTGCTTCCTCTGTCGGCGCTGGAGCCATCGATTTGCCATTGAGCATCTCGAGGATGTCAGCGCTTGCGGGGCCGAGATCGACACGCCAGCATTTAGGGAGGGCGTGTTTCCCCATTCGGCGATCATTCCCTTCTTGCGCGATGTTCGGCCCGATCTCGTCGTTGGGCTCGAGCACATCAATACGGAGAGGATTCCGGTGGCGATGCAGCGCTTTCGTGCGCTTGAGGCCATCGTCGCGAAAGCGCAATAGCAGGCACAGCGTTCCCGAACGAGTGGATGCCGTATTCACCTCCAAATGAGGGAGACTGCAGCGGCCCTCCGCCGCGTTCAGAATTCCGACGTCTCCGGCAAATGCCGACGAATCCGCTCGCGTGCCGATGAGAACCACTCCCGATCAGCTTGAACCAGTGCGAGTCGACGACTGATCGCGAGATCGACGCCAAGCCCGACCCCGTGTGGCGGCGACGCGGCGAGCGTGTCTATCTCTGCATCCAGCCGAGCAATTCTCTGCGATATGACTTCCAGTGCGATATCTCGATCGAGATGATCGATGAACATGAGTGCGATATCGCCGTGAGGTTCGTTTTGGACGGGCTCGGCCAGGATATCCCTCAGCATCGAAGAGAAAAGACGCGCCCCATCCGGGGTGATGCCGTAGACCCGCCGTACCGGGCGATTTCCGTCCTGCTCGATGCTGACGTCGACCAACCCGTCCTTGGCGAGGCGGTTGAGGAGCGAGTAGGCGGTGGCCTTTTTCATGTTCGATACACGACCGAGATTGCGCTCGATGAATTCATTTATTTGATAACCATGCTGGCGTTGCGTTGAGAGAAGCCCGAAGAGCAAGAGGTATCGTTCATCAGCTACGTTCATCTATCTGGACTCCTTACGACTCCTCTTTGGCGTGATGCTATGCGGAGAATCAGGGCGGCCGTCTTGACCAAACGCCCTGATGTCGATATAGTCGAAAATGATTAGTCACCAGTGACTAATAGCTGTCAACTCTACGGAACAGGAAAGGACCTGTTGTGTTTCTCTCGCTACGCGAGATCCGCCATGCGCGGCTGCGCACCGCGCTGATTGTCGCCATTATCGCTCTTGTCGCGTGGCTCGTCTTTCTTCTCTCCGGCCTCGCCAACGGGCTGTCGTCTGACAACGGTGCCAGCGTTCGAAAGATGGATGCGCAAGGTCTGGTCTTCGAGCGCGATGTACGACTCTTTCTGCACCGATCGATTCTGCCCATGGAGACGGTAATCAAGGTCGCCAGTATCGACGGTGTGACGGCTGCGACCCCGATCGGGCACCTGACGGTGACGCTCGTGGATGAATCGGGCAAGAACCGGATCGATGCCACCGTGCTGGGGATT
Source organism: Thermomicrobiales bacterium (assembly GCA_049646645.1). Taxonomy (GTDB): domain Bacteria; phylum Chloroflexota; class Chloroflexia; order Thermomicrobiales; family UBA6265; genus JASGDN01. Next base: position 23,700 of record JBARWF010000129.1, on the reverse strand, counting down.
GATCCCGAAGGCTTCTTGGCGCCTGATCCAAGTTCAGGATCATCCCTCGCTGATGCGCCGGCCGGAGGCGTGATGGTCGATGAGGATTTCAAGCGACATGGGGTGAAATTGGGACAGCCCCTGCATGTGACACCGTCCGGAGAGACGCTTACGGTCACCGGATTCACCAAGGGGCAGAAATACAATCACTTGCCGGTCGTTTTCATGCCGATCTCCGAATGGCAGAAGCTGAAATTCCACAGCCTCGAGGAATCGGGCGGCATTTCCAATCCCATTAGCGCGGTTGTCGTCCAGGGCGACACGCACGTCCTCGACCGAATTGCCACTGAGATGCCGGATGTCGACGTTGCGACCAAGCAGCAGGTGATCGAGGGGTTGCCCGGGTACTCTTCCGAGATGGGAACCGTGACGACGATTCTTGCCTTTCTCTTCGTGATTGCTGCTCTGGTCATGACAGTCTTTTTCTATGTCATCACGCTCCAGAAGACCCACCAGTTCGGTGTATTGAAGGCGATCGGCGCACGGACGAGTACCCTCGCGCTCGACCTCGTTGGCCAGGTGGTGATATTGACTTTGATCGGAACAATCGTGGGAGCTGCGCTCGCAAACGCCATTGCGGCAATCATTCCGGCGGATGTTCCTTTCTCGCTTTCGAACAATGTGGTCGTCGTCTATGGCCTTGTGTTGGTGGCGGTCGGAATCGTGGGTTCATTGCTGTCAGCGGTGCGTGTGGCGCGGATCGATCCGCTGATTGCGATAGGACGGGTGGAATAGTGGCAGTACGGCTTGCGCTCGAGAATGTATCGAAGGTCTACGGACGAGGTGACGCGAGTACCCAGGCGTTACGTGAGGCGAATCTGTCGGTCGAGGCGGGAGAGCTGATTGCGGTTGTCGGTCCGTCGGGCTCAGGGAAGACCACAATGCTGGCGATTGCCGGTGCCCTGCTGAAACCGACCGCAGGGAGCGTCAGCATCGATGGGAGTTCGATCGATTCTCTGTCAACGTCGAAGATGGCGGCGTTGCGGCTAGAGAAGATCGGGTTCATCTTTCAGGCGTCGAATCTGGTGCCATTCTTACGTGCCCGCGATCAGCTGCTCCTTGTTCCGTATCTCGCGAAGCGCGAGAGAAGGTCCGTTGCGCAACGGGCAACCAGGTTGCTCGAGGAACTGGGCATGGGTGAACGAGCTGATCGGTATCCGGAGGTGCTTTCCGGCGGAGAGCGACAGCGCGTCGCCATCGCACGAGCGCTTATCAACAACCCTTCGGTGATCCTCGCCGACGAGCCCACGGCGAGTCTTGATTCCACCCGCGGGCGGCAAGTAGTTGAAATGCTCTCCCGCTTGGTCAAAGAAGGAGGAAAGGCGGGCGTGATGGTTACACACGACGAGAGGATGCTCGATCTCTGCGACCGCACCTATCGCATCGCGGACGGCCTCCTGCAAGAAGAGTGAGAGGCGGCTCTGGGCGCGATCCCGACAGCCCCAATCATGGCGCATCCTGTGAGACCCTACCCGTTATTCATGGGGCGCTTCGGCTCTCAAATGGAGGGTGATTGGCATGGATCTAGGATGGGCGTTTGCCGAGGGCCGATAGCGCTGACGGAGAGATGATGCTATAATCGCTTTCCGTGAGGACGACGCGGGTGTAACTCAGTTGGTAGAGTGTTTGCTTCCCAAGCAAAATGTCGTGGGTTCGAGTCCCATCACCCGCTCCAGCAAAAAGCCCCAAGAATCAAGGAAAACGGCTCCCACGCATCATGGGAGCCGTTGGCGTATGGGGTGGTTTGGGGCGAGCTGGCTCCTCGGTACGGCCCGCACACGCCTTGATGTAGGTCAGGCCAAGGGGGCGGAAAGCAGTCGAACTTCAGTCTCGATGGCCTGTGCCGCAGCTTCTTCCTGGCTGCGGCCCTTCTCAATGAAGATCGGGGCACCGAACCGCAGATGGACCCGCCATTTCTCGCCGCGTTGGTAAGACAGACCAGTGGGCACGATGGGCACCTGCATCCCCTCCTGCGCGGCCAGCGCGACCAGCCGGATGTACCCTCGCTGGAAGGGCAGGAACTCGGTTTCGTCGCGCTTGGGGGTAAAGCCGGGGTCGATGTTGGGGTATCCCTCGGGAAAGACGAGCAGCATCCGGCCCGCTCGCCAGAGGTCAAGACTCGCACAAGCAGCATGGCGGAACACGACGGCGGCGTGTTTCGTTACCACCCCGCCCGGCCCGGAAGGGCGCTCGACGACTGGCCAGCGGGCGGCGTGACAGGCTCGCTCCATGACGATCCGGCCTGCCGGATTCGTCACCCAGTCCAGGGCGACCAGGATGTGCAGTGGTCGGGGAACGGTTGCCAACAGCGCACAGCCGTCGTAGAGATGGTGAAAATGCCGTGCCGCTATCAGCACCGGGCCGTGTGCCGGCAAGTGATGCAGACCGTCCACCTCGAGTTCCAGGCGCCGTCGTACCACTACCTTGCTCGCGCCATGGAGAAACCGCCATGGCATGTCAGACATCTTCCAGCCCCCACGTGGATCGAGACTGGAGCCTCATTCGCGGTACCACGATGGCTAGGGCGGGCACCATTCCCAGCACCGCTGCCAATGCAATGGGAATCCACAGGCCAACGCCCGCACTGAGCACCATGGCGAAGATGAGGTTCGCGATGTAGATGCCGAGCGGGATCGCCAACTCCCAAGGAGCGAACACGGCGTCCTCCCGCCACAGCGCGCGGCTGATAGCCATGAAGACGAGGCCGGTGAGGGACCAGCCGATGAAGTTCTTGATCGGCATCCCGAAATACGGTCCCGTCTGATCCCACACCCAGAACTGGATGCGGAGGGAATGGTGCGCCATCGCTGGATCGAGCACGAGATCCCAGACGGTAAGGAACCAGACACCCAGGATGACCGACCAGAGCGAGCGCCATTGCAGGCCCAGCCGTGCCGCCAGCAAGCTACCCAGCAGGTAGGACGCCAGCCCCATGTAGAACCAGGAGAGCGGAATCGAGTAGGGGACGCGGCCCAGCACCTTGTAACCAAGGAAATCGGTGTAGGCGTAATTGCCGAAGGGCCAGCCCGTTCCCGTTCCGATCAGTTCGGACATCAATGACAGGCTGGTTGAGACCAGCGCGAAGATTGCGGTCTTGCGCCACCCCAGCACGAACACGCCCACGACCAGCATGGTCGCCGCGCCGAGCAGGATGTGCGTTGCCCCGGCATATTTCATCGAGAAATCAAAGACCCTGACCGCCTTCGGATCGCCCGACCAGAGTTCAGGATGAGGCAGCATGACGAGGATGCCGATCAGGCCGAAGATCAGCGCGCCGAGGTGCGCAATGAACAGCCCGGTCGGCAACCAGCGTTGCATCGAGGTCGGCATCAGGTTCCTCCCGTCATGATGGTTCGGCCACGCCAGTGATGTCGCCTCTGGCGGGACATAACGATGAGCTTGAGGGCGACGGGTACGTCGGCGAGCGGCGAGAGCCAGTAGGTCCACGGTCGATGGCTATAGGCGCGGGCGGTACCCTGGAGCACCCCGATCCTCGCCAAAGACAGACCAAGATTGAGCAGCGTCAACGGGTGTCGCTGACCGAGGAAGCGCCATGCCGCGACTGCAATCCAGGGCGGAAGCGCCTGAACGCAGAGGATCTCGGCCAGCCCCAGATCTGATTGGCGGCCGACGTAGCGATCTCGCATCGGCAGGGAGCGCGTCCAGTTGCGCCAGGCATCCCGCCAACCGGCATACATCTGCACGGAGACAAGATCATCGCTCTCGTAGAAGCCGACCGGCCGCCCACTTGCCGCGATGGCGCGGGCGAGGGTGACATCTTCGTTGATCGAGCTCAGCACGGTTTCAAAGCCGCCGACGGCATCGAGCGCCTCGCGGTCGATGAGCATGCACTGTCCGTTTGCCTGGACGTCCGCGAGGCGGTCGGTGGCGTGCCCAGGGATTCCAAAGCGGTAGACCAGGGTGGTCAGCATCGCCGGATGCAGGGGTCCCTCGGCCGCGCCCGAGAGCCGCTGGCGGGTGGCGATGCTGAGTGCGCATACGCCCTCGTTCCCGGCGTGCGCGACGAGTGAACGCGCCAGGTCCGGGTGCGGGGTCACGTCGGCATCCAGGGTGAGTACCCACCGTGACCGGGAATCACTGCGGCGAAGTCCGGTTTCCAGGCCAAAGGCCTTGCCGTTGATGCCGGCGGGCACGGGCGCTGCATCGATCAGGCGAATGCGAGGGTCCTGCGTGGCGAAACGTTCCACAAGTCGCTGGGTTCCATCAGTCGAGCCGCCGTCGACCACCAGAATCTCGGTTATGGCGGAGTCCTGCGCGATCGCTCCTTCCAGGCACGACGCCAGGCGGTCGATTTCGTTCAGCACGGGGATGAGGAGGGAAACCGGGCCTTCTGTAGCACCATCGGGCTCAACGCGACGGACACGGTTCCCGCCTGCGCTTCTTGCCATCCGGAGGAAGACCCGCCCGGCCAGCGCACCTTGAGCCAGGGCGAACGCGAGTGCGAAGGCTTGACCCGTTCGGCGGGCGCTCACGATCGGGCTCCCTGATCGGCCTGTACCCGCATGTGTGCGATCATCGATCCAGCGCAGCGCCCGGTGAACCTGCGCCCTGCTGCCGGTGCGTCAGCGACACGAGGACGGAGAGCGATATGCCACAGCGAATTGTCGTGATCGGCAGCGGATTCGGAGGGCTGGCGGCGGCCGTGAGACTGACAGCTCGCGGACACCAGGTGACGCTTGTCGAGCGCCGGGATCAACCGGGGGGCCGTGCCTATGTCTACCGGCAGGACGGGTTCACGTTCGATGGCGGACCAACGGTGATCACGGCTCCCTGGATGATCTCCGAACTGTTCGAGCTGGCGGGGCGCGATCCGGCGGACTACATCTCGCTGGTGCCGGTCGATCCGTTCTATCGCATCTTCTTTCCGGATGGCGAGCATTTCGATTACACCGGCGATCGCGGCGAGATGAACGCGGCGATCGCCGTGTTCAGCGCCTATCCGGAAGATGTCGCGGGCTATGCGCGCTTCGTTGCCAGGACCGAACGCATCTTCGCAAAGGGCTTTACCGATCTTGCGACGACGCCCTTCCTCAACCTGACCGACATGCTCAAGGTGGCGCCCGATCTGGTCCGGCTGGAGAGCTATCGTACCGTCTACGGGTTTGTCTCCCGGTTCGTGAGAGACGAACGCCTGCGACAGGTGCTCTCGTTCCACCCGCTGCTGGTTGGCGGCAACCCCTTCCAGACGACCAGTATCTACACGCTGATTCACCACCTTGAGCGAGAGTGGGGCGTCTGGTTCGCGATGGGCGGAACCGGCTCGATCATCGATGCGCTTGTCCGGCTCTTCGCCGAGCTCGGTGGCACCCTCCGCCTGAACGCCGACGTTGGCGAGATTCTGCTGAACGGCAGGCGCGCCACCGGCGTGCGCCTGACCAGCGGCGAGGAGCTGGATGCCGATATCGTCGTCTGCAATGCCGATGTAGCTGGCGCCTATCATCGTCTGCTGCCAGCAGCCAGTCGCCGGAAGTATACCGATCGTCGCCTCGCCAGGATGCGCTATTCGATGTCGCTGGTGGTGATCTACTTCGGCACGGACCGTCGCTACCGCGATCTGTCCGGCAATCGTCTGAAGCATCACAACATCATCCTGGGGCCGCGCTACAAGGAACTGCTCACGGACATCTTCCAGCGCAAGACGCTTGCTGAGGACTTCTCGCTCTACCTGCACATGCCCACGGTCACCGATCCTTCGCTTGCGCCGCCTACCGGGGACGCCTTCTACGTCCTTGCACCGGTGCCTCATCTCGGCGGAGCGATCGACTGGGCTCGCGCTGCCCAGCCGTATCGCGACCGGATCATCCAGCTGCTGGAAGAGCGGTTCTTGCCGGACCTGTCCTCGCACATCGTGAGCGAGCATATGATCGATCCCCGCCACTTCGAAGGTGAGCTCCGGAGCTACCTTGGCTCGGCGTTCTCGGTAGAGCCGATTCTCACGCAATCGGCGTGGTTTCGTCCGCATAATCGCTCGGAAGAGGTCGACAACCTCTATTTCGTCGGAGCGGGGACGCATCCCGGAGCAGGCTTGCCCGGCGTATTGAGCTCGGCGAAGATCGCGGACGACCTGATTGAGGCAGCCGAAGCGGGAACCTAGGATCGACTGATTCATGTCCTGGCACCCTTGCCTATCCATAGGTGCGCCGTTCGTGCGAGGGCGTGGCATGCCGCGCTCCGCGTCCTCCTGACTGTGGAGCGAGCGGCACGAACTCAGTCGGCGGCGGGTAGAGCGAGGTTCGCATGAACCGGGCAGAGATCCTCGGGATGGCCAGGATCTTCTTTTTCGTGGAGCAGTGTGCCCTGCGTTCGAAGACATCGTACTGATTGGCTTCGATCTCGGACAGAATGCGCGCATAGAGATCGCTAGCGACCAGGGTCGTGAATCGGCCGTAGACGTCGAGTGCGGGGATGCCGCGGTGCGCACCTGCATACAGGCTGCGTGCTCGCTCGATCTGGAACTCCATCAGCGACACAAATCCGGATTCTGGCGCGCCCGCGAGGATCGCGTTCTCGGTACAGCCAAACGCTGCGATCTCGTCCAGTGGCAGGTAGAGCCGGTCGTGCCGGGCGTCTTCTCCGACATCGCGCAGGATATTGGTGAGTTGCATGGCGATGCCGAGGTCAGCGGCGTGGGTAAGCGCTGCATCCGATTGGCAGCCGAGAATGGGAGCGACCATCAGGCCGACCGTTCCCGCGACGTGATAGCAATACGACCGGAGCTCCTCCCAGTTGCCATAGCGGCTGGTCGCCAGATCCATGCGCACTCCGGTAATCAGGTCATGGACAGGCTGCTCTGGAATGTGAAAGCGGTCGCGGGCGACGGCAAACGCCTTCCCGACAGGATGCGTTGGGTTCGCGATTTCGTTCTCCCAGGCATCAAGGTCGCGTAGTGCGGCATGACGTCCGAATCCATCGGCGTTATCGACGATGTCGTCGGCAATCCGGCAGTAGGCGTATGTTGCCACGACGGCCTGGCGCTGGGCACGAGGCAGGCATCGGCTCGCGAAGTAGAACGTGCGGCCATGATGACGGGCGATATCGTCGCAGCGTTGCCAATCTGGCTCCATGTTCCCCAGGTCCCTTCGGTCAACTCCGCTGGACGCCGCGTCGCCACTCATGGTGTGCTCGTTTCGGCGCGTCCGCCCCGTTCGTCGCGCTGACCGGTGCTGGTGAAGTCCACCCCGCCTTGTCCGTCGTAGTGACCCAGTTCATGGCGTAGTGCCGACTCCATCGACGGAAAGGAGAAGCGGAATCCCTGTCCTTGAAGCTTCGCCGGCACCGCTGCCTGGCTGAAGAGCAGGAGCTCATCGGCAAGCTGACCTGCGATGAGCCGGAGCGCGGGCTTCGGAACCGCGAAGAATGATGGGCGATGCAGGATATGGGCCAGGGTTTTCGTAAACTCCAGGTTGGAGACCGTTTCCGGTGCGACCGCGTTGATCGGCCCGTTCAGTTCCTCGTTGACTATGCATTCCAGGAGAATGCCGAGCAGGTCGTCGAGCGCGATCCAGCTCATCTTCTGCGCGCCGTCGCCGAGCGTTCCGCCCCCGCCCAGCCGCACCGGCAGCGAGACGAGCGGCAACATGCCACCTGCTCCGGAGATGACGATGCCGAAGCGCGGATTGACGACGCGAATGTCAGCATTCTGAGCGGGGCGTGCGGCACTCTCCCATGCCTCGCAGACGCCGGCCAGAAACCCATCGCCTCGGGGAGCCGCTTCATCCAGTCTTGTATCGCCCCCGTTGCCGTAAAACCCGATTGCGGAGGCCGAGACCAGGACGCGCGGCGGACGAGAGAGTCCCGCCAGCGTCTTCGACAGAAGTGAGGTGCCATTGACCCGACTCTCGAGGATAGACCGCTTGCGTTGCTCGGTCCACCGGCCACCGGCGATCGAGGTGCCAGCGAGATGGACCACCGCATCCATCCCTTCCAGCTTCGCCCGGTCGATCTCTCCCTTGGCCGGATCCCAGGCAATATCGAACTCGTCCCTGGGCTCGTGCCGCACGAGCGAATACACCTCCGCTCCCCCTGCTAGCAGGAACTGTCGAAGGTGACCGCCGACCAGACCGGACGTCCCGGTGATCGCGACTCGCTTCGGCATGCGATCCGCACTGCGTGCGTGGCAGGCGATATCGTGGCGAGTCTGATCGTGGCGGAACCGGAAGAGCTCGTCGAGCCGCTGGTGCACGAAGCGACCCGCGACCATCTTGCCTACCGGCCCGAACGGGAGGCGGTAGGTGAGTCGATCCTCAAGCATCGAGGAACGATTGCTGATGGTCATGAATCGGTGCTCGTGTCGCCAGGCTTGAAACGGTCCCTGAAGCTGTTCGTCAGCGAATCCCTCACCGCGTTCAAGCGCCTCGTGCTCGAGTGTCCAGCGCAGGCCGACAGGGCCGAGACCGATCCTCAGCGACTTGCTGGCTCCGGGCTCGATCCCGCCGCGCGATGCCAGGACGCGCACGTTTGCCCACGGTGGTGTGAGGCGCTCGAACGCACCGGGTCTGGAATGCCAGCGCAGCACCGAGTCCGCCGAAGCAGGGAGGGCGGAGTGGAACGTGAGCCTGGTTGGGGGCATCGGCGATCTCCTTTAGCGACTCAGCCTCTCGATCGTGGTTGACACGCGCAATGCCGCTGCCCACCACGGCCATTGAGCCTTCATGAATATAAACCTATACTATAAGTATAGATATGTCAACGGCGACAGCCCGGTAGCGGATCTTGAGCGGATGCCGTGCGCATCCTCGGGGACCGGCGTATATCCTTCGGTGGCGGCATGAGAGGGGAGGAGAGTAGCGAAGAATGGAAGGGGACAGGAAGCCAGCCCAGACACAGGGCTATCGCTCTATTGGGCAGGTCGTTGCCGAGATTCAGCGGACGTACCCCGATGTCAGTCACTCCAGCCTGCGCTTTCTGGAGCGAGAGGGGTTGCTGAACGCAACGCGGACTGCAGGCGGTCATCGGCTCTATTCGCCTGAGGATGTCGGCCGCGTGCGAACGATCAAGCGTTGGCAGGAGCAACGCCTCTCGCTGCGCGAGATCAGGGAGCGATTGCAGGAGCTGGATCGCTTGCCAGTGCCATCGTTGCTTGCGGAGGAATCCCTGCAGAGGCTCGTGGGGGGTGACCTCGATGCGGCCCGACAAACGCTCCTGTCCGCCGCGAGCGTCGGGCTGTCGCTGGAGGTTCTCTTTGGAGACGTTATTCAGCGGATCCTGATCGAGGTCGGCAACCGTTGGCAGACCGGCGACCTCCTGGTGGCTCAGGAAAAAGAGATCTCCGAGTTGATGCGCGAGGTGATCGTGGAGCTGACGCTGCGCTCGGCGGGTACCGCGACCGGGCCGCTGCTGGTTGCAGCGTGCGTCGAAGGAGAGCGTCACGAGCTTGGCTTGCGCATGGTCTGCGGCATTCTGCGGGCCCGTGAGTACGACGTTCGCTTCCTGGGTGCCGATGTCGCGCCCCAGTTCCTGGTTGAATCGATACGCCTGCATCGACCGGATGCCGTTCTGCTTTCCGCGTCCATGCCGGCGCGCCTGAGAGCCATCGAGACCGCGATCGAGATGCTTGGTTCACTTGCGGTCGAGGATGCCCCGCCTGCGATCCTTGTCGGCGGCGCTGGCATCGCCGGCGAGAGCGAACGGGTGCGCTCGCTCGGGGTCATTCCGGTTGTGGCGAGTCACCCCGCGGCGGCGGCATCGGAAGTCATGGATATCGTGCCGGCCGTAGTACCAAGCCGTCGCAACTGACGCCGCACCTCACGGCTCGTCCGATGCGCCATCGTGTTTCGCCAGCGCGCTGGGCCGCCAGATGACCCGGCCCAGATCCATGGTCAGGGCCGGTACGAGCAGCGACCGCACGACCAGGGTATCGAGGAGCACACCGAAGGCGACCAGGAACCCGACCTGCGCCAGTGCGACGAAGGGCAGGATGCCGAGGACCGCAAACGTCGCCGCGAGGACGATGCCCGCCGACGTGATCACTCCTCCGGTGACTGCAAGTGCGCGCAGCATGCCCTGGCGGGTGCCGATCTTGGGGCTTTCCTCGTGCACGCGACTCATGAGGAAGATGTTGTAGTCGACTCCGAGCGCGATCAGGAAGACGAATCCGATCAGCAGGACGCCGGATTGCATTCCGGAGTAGCCGAGAACCGACGTAAAGACCACGACGGTCACGCCGAGGGCGGCGGTGGTCGAGAGCACGCTCGTCAACAGCAACAGGAGCGGTGCGAGCAGGGATCGCAACAGTGCCGAGAGGATCACCAGGATCACGACCAGAACCAGCGGGATGACCACCTCCTGATCCCGGATCCCTGCGCGTTCGGTGTCGTAATTCTCGGCATCAGGACCGCCCACGGGCGCGTTCGCATCTGGCAAGGCGTGCAGCTGTGCGCGCATGTCCCGGATCGTATCGAATGCCGCGTGAGTGCCTGGTTGCGCCTCAAGAATAACGGCGTACGAGACGAGATCTGACGTCTTTCCGCTCGGCTGCACCGACGCCACCCCCGGCAGTCTCTTGAGCGTCGCCTCGACCGCTTCAGCGCCCGATGCCGAGGCGATGACCGTCGTTGGTGAGCTGGCGCCCGCGGGGAAGCTGTCAGCGATCAGGGCTGCTCCCTGGATAGCTTCCGGGTCGTTGGTGAACTGGTCGGCGAGATCGAAGCTGATGGAATACCGGGAAACGCCGAGGGAGAGCACGATGAGCGCAATCGTGATCGGAATCCAGACCCGCCGTGGCCGTCGCTCGATATGCGATCCGATCCGCCCCCAGATCGACTGCGGCTCCCCGCCACGGGAATCCACATGCGGGACGAACGGCCAGAACACCCGCCGCCCGGCCAGCACGAGGACCGCGGGCAGGAAGGTAAGGTTGAGCAGAAGTGCCGACAGGATCGCCACGATCCCGATCGGTCCCAGTGCCTGGTTCGATTTCAGGTCCGCGATGAACAGGCAGGCCAACCCGAGCATCACCGTGCCGCCGGAGGCGACAATCGCCGGGGCCGCCTGGCGAATGGCGATCCGCATCGCCGCACCGGTGGACGCTTCCTTCCGAAGCTCTTCGCGATAGCGCGCGATCAGGAGCAACGCGTAGTCGGTGCCGGCACCGAAGACGAGAATCGCCATGATGCCCACACTCTGGCCGCTGACCGGCAGGTCGAAGGTTCTGCCGACGAGATAGATCAGGGCCGTGGCGAGACGGTCGGCCAACCCGACGGTGACGAGGGGGATGATCCAGAGCACGGGGCTGCGATACGTGATCAGAAGCAGCACGGCGACCACCGCTGCGGCGGACAAGAGCAGCTTCGTATTGATCCCCTCGAAGATCTTGCCGAGATCCACGGAGATGCCCGCTGGGCCCGTTACCTTGACGGTCAGGCCATCGGGAAGATCCTTCCTGACCAGAGCGCGCAGTTCCTCGACCTCCTGCGTGAGATCCTTCGATGAGCCCTGGGGAATGACGACGTTGATGATGGTCGTTGTCCCATCTTCGGAGGGGATTGGCGGGCTGGTTTCGACCCCATTCAGCTCTTGCGAAATCGCCTGCTGATCCGCCGCGATGCGTTTGGAATCCTGATCGCTCAGGCCATCGGCGCGGTGATAGACCACGATGGCGATCGACGAGTCTCCGGAGTCAAATTGCTCGCGCAAGTTGGCGACTTTCAGGGATTCCGATGATACGGGCAGGAATGCTTGCGCTCCGTTGTCTTCAACGTCGCTTACTCTCGAAGCGAGCGGAAATGCTCCGGCGATGATGGCGATCCAGCCCACGATGACTATCCACCGCGAGAGGCGCCCCGTTGGTAACCTTGCCACGGCATCCAGTGCGCGTCGCGGAAACCCGGCACCAGTTGCCGCCTCCGGCTCGGGGGACTGGGGATTCCGGTTTGGAGAGTCGTGCTCGTTCATGATGGTTCCAATCCCGCTCGTTCGTTTCGATCAGCCGGTGGGTTTGTGGATGGTTCAGTCCACGAGCCGCGGCGCCGGTGCCACTCAACGATCACCTCCGGCCAGACAAGCTCTTCCGCCTCGATATGCGCGATCTGGGCAGCGATCCACTCCATCTCCGCGCGTCGCAAGGCATCGGCGTAGCTCTGGTGCAGCTTGAACATTGGCGGGAGACCGGACCAGAACTCGTCGGCCATCCGCCGGTCGGATTCCTCCGCCTGCTGGCGGAGTGCGGTGAGCCTGTACCGGAGAAGCTCCACGACCTCACCCGGCATGAGGTGGGGCAGGAACGCGATCACCGCACCGAATGGCGAGTAGTCGGGCTGGGGATGGGCGACCGTGTCCCGCAGCCAGTCCAGTAACGCCTGTTCACCCGCCTCCGTCAGCGCGTAGGTGGTGCGCTCCGGGCGGTTCCCCGCCCGATCCGTTTTCAGGACGGAGACGAGTCCGTGTTTTTCCAAGCGGTCGATCGTGCTGTACAGCGACCCTCCCCGCAGCTTGATGACCTGGTCGTGATGGCGCACCTGCATCATGTGCTTGATTTCGTAGGGGTGCATGGGGCGCTCCCGCAGAAAGCTCAGGATGGACATCGCCAATGGTGTTTGCAGATCTCTTCGCATCACTCTACTCCGATTAGTCGATATCGGCTATAAGCACAATCGAGGCCATCCGATAGAGCACAAGAACAACGGTCAGGTCGCTCTGGTGATCGATACGGATAGCACACACCGGACGCAAAGCTACCTCCGTTCCGTCCTGGGGGACGGTGGCATCGCGATTGCATCCACATCACGTAGTCCGGTGCTCTACGCCGGTCGTTCTTGGGATTCGACGTATGTTTCACTCACCGGAAGGGAGTATTCATGTCTGATACGGCACGCCAACCGCATGAATCGATCGCAGATTGGCTCGGCGATATCGTTGCGCTGGAGTCGCATGTCGAGGAGGCGATGGATCGGCAGCTCTCGCTCGAATCCAGCGATCAGGAGGTCGCGACGGCCTTCAAGCGGTTCCATGACACCGTGCGGGACAGCAAGCGGCGGGCGGTCTCCTACCAGGAGAGCTATGGCTCGACCTCCGGGAACCCGATCATCAAGGCCGGCTCCAACCTGCTCGGCAAGGCGGCCGGCATGATCGACAAGATGCGCAACGATTCGGCGTCCAAGGCGCTGCGGGATGACTACACCGCCTACAATCACGTCGCCATTTCCTACACGATGCTCTACACCACCGCACTGGCGTTGGGGGATGAAGCGACGGGCACATTCGCGCAAGAGGGCCTCCGGACGTACGCCGGGTTGGTACAGGAGGTCAACCAGTTGATCGCGAAGGCCGTGCTCGCGGATCTCCAGGCGAACGACAAGGAACCGTCGGTGGATCAATCCGTCGAATCGCGCGTCCGCTCGGCGATCAACGAGACGTGGAAGACGACCCAATCCGCCTGATCCCGCACTGACCTTCACGAAGGGTCATGTGCGCGCCGCCGCTCGGCGGTCCCCAAGCACGGCACTCGCCGCGCGTTCTCCGCTCGCGATCGCGCCGTTCAGGCTTGAATCGGCGATCGCCTCGCCCGCCAGATAGAGCCCCGGAGTCGCAGTCCGCGACTCCGGCAGGTGCTCGTAGATACCGGGTGGCTGGGCCGAGAGGGAGAAGGGGACACGGACTGCCGTCAGCGGAGTCCAGTCATCCACGGCGTGGCCGAGGATCTGCGCCGTTTCCTCGAGGACCCGTCGCATCAGTGCCGCATCGTCCAACCCGGCGCCGGGCGAGCCGGCCAGAACCACGGCGGCGAGCAGATGCCGCCCGGGCGGCGCATAGTCCGGTGCCACCGTCGACAAGGGAGCGAGGTGGTTGACCGCCAGCTTGCCCGTGCCATCGAGTACGAGGCGCTTGCCGATTCCCGGATCTCGCTCGCCAGCCAGGTAGACAGTGGTGCACCCGACACCCTCACGCTCGGGAGGCTCACCACCGGTCAGGCGATGCAGCGCGGGCGGGTCGGTCGCGATGACGACGGCGGAGGCGGGGATCACCTGGCTGCCGACGCGCACGCCGGTAACTCCACGGTCGCTTCGCACCAATTCCTCAACAGGCTGCCGATACCGGATCGCTCCCTTTGGCAACTGCGATGCCAGATGGTCCGGCACAGCCTGGACGCCCGCCGCCGGCAACACCGCGCGACCCTGCAGGAACATCTTGAAGGTGAAGAGCAGCGGCCCGTCCGAGGTCGCAAGGGAGCGATCGAGCAAAATGCCGCCCCAGAAGGGCCGGGCGAATCGCTCGATGAAGCGGTCGCTGAAACCGGCGGCGTGCAGGGCAGACAGGGCGGACGCTCCGGTCGCTGCATCCGCAGCGGTGTCCCATCTCGCGCGCCAGGTCCGGAGCGCCAGCCGGATCAATCGTAAACGGTCGCCCCCGGTCAATACCGGCGCGGTGAGGTCACGCAGGAGCGAGGACGGGTGACGCAGTGGATCGAGCAGGGGGACGCGACGCTTCCCGGACCAGACCAGCGCGCCAGCGTCGAACGCCTGCGGCTCGATGGTGGACAGGGTGACATGCCGGCGGAGCGCGGGATAGGCATCGAGGATCACCTGAAAGCCGCGGTCGATCAGGTAGCCGTCGGGATGGCGCTGCGAACGGATGCGGCCACCGGCGGTCTCGTTTTGCTCCAGGATCAGCACGTCCAGCCCGGCTGCATGCAGGTCGATCGCGCAGGTGATCCCAGCAACGCCCGCACCGACGATCACTACCGGGGACTTCTCACGCTCGTCCATCGTGTTCCTCCCTTGCCGCAGTCCCGAGGCGGGTTGGCTGCTGGCACAGGCATTCGGGGCCAGTGCGACAGGCGCACCCTTTCGCCCGCAGCAGCTCCAGCTGGACGGCAGGCGAATCGACGTAGTCCGTCTGCTCCCGCAGGCCGGTCGCCCGCGTCGGATCGAGCGGGCTGTGATGCTGGTAGCCGCGACGCCCCAGCTCCGCGACCAGCGATTCATGCCGTTGATAGAGCGCCGCCAGTTTTCCCTGCCAGCGGCGGGTTTCCGGGTGCCTGAGGTAGCCGGTCTTGCCCTCGGTCAGGATGGTCCAGAGCGCGTGAAGCTCGCGGTGCTCACCAAGCAGGTGCTGGCGGCAGAGGCAGGAGGGGGAAACGTCCCAGATGCGCATCGGTGAACCCGCTCCTTCTCGTTCCACAGGGTCACGCAGGCGCGGCCCGTTTTACGGTACAGGCGCATCCCTGCGTCTGCACGCCGCTCTCGCGGGCGTTGCACGAGTCGGTCCACCGCTTACCCGGCGCGTTGCAGGTTGAGCGCGAGCAGCCGCGAGAGGATCGTGTCCTCCTCGACGGCTGAGGGGTCGGGATCGTCCCAGCCGTAGGCGGCCCACACGGCGCAATCGAGCGCGGCGTGGGCGTTCTGCAGCCATTGCGGGCGGGCGTTGTAGAGGTTGGTGAGGGTGCGCTTCTTCAGCTCGACCTCGGATGCGCCCTCCGGGTTGAGCCAGTGCTCGCGCAGGTCGTTGAGGCGTTTTGCCGCCTCGCCGATGGCGATGACGCGCGGGTCATCGACCGGCTCCGTGCCCGGCGCCCACGGCAGGGGGAAGGTCTCGAAGCAGGTGGTCGGGGTGTAGCGTGGATCGTTGCCCTTGCCGAGCCACGTTCCCATCCGCAGCGACCAGACCTCGTGCGCCCGGGAGTGAAGGACGCCAAAGAAGTAGTCATCCTCCCGTGCAAAGACAGCCCCTGCGTGGCTGACGAGAGTCTTCGGATCGACCCAGATGAATACGCGGTATTTCGAAACAATTGGCGTCGCAATCATCCGATGAAGGCCTTTAGCAGCCCTAGCCAACTCACCTCTGGTTCGCCAATGAATCCACCATCTTTCACGTGCGGTACTCTCCCGGCGCTTGAGCCGCATGGGTAGCACTTGCTCACGGAGGTACGTATACGGCTCTTCGTACAGCATCGCTTCTGTCTCGGTGACGTTGTCTCCGAAATCGATAACCCATCTGTGTCGTGGTCGCCGGACCATGTCCAGAGCATTCATGTATGGGCGCAGCACCCTTGCGTACTCGTATCCCGAGAAGGCCGGTTGAAGCCGCATCCATTTTTCGGCAAGATCTTCGGGTATATCAAAGGCGCCGAGCGTCTGGATTCCAATGAATGAGATCTCCTTGTTTTCGGGAAGCACTGGAGCGTTGACGATATCTATTGACGCCGTAAGACCGCTGAATATCTCTGGCACTATCAAACCATTGAGCATTCGCGACGTGTCTGCTCCATCGTCAAAGCCTACGATTGAGATGCGTACGGCGGCACCGTCGAGTGCCCACGGCTCATCTGACCAGGCGATAAAAATATTGCCACTGCGCTTGATTCTCATCAGTACTTCGCGGTTAGCACCACCGCGAATCGAGTTTGTGGCGAGCAGTCCCGCGCGCTTCCCTTTGCGGCAAGCAATCTGCGCGCGTGCCTTCTCGAAGAAGTAGCACGCGAGGTCTGAAAACGGAGAGATGCGTCCTTCGAAGACCTTCCTCAATTGATCGACGTATTGATCTCCAAGATCGCCAAGCAGTTGCTTCCCGCCGAGGAACGGCGGGTTTCCGATGATGAAGTCCGCCTCGGGCCAGACCGTCTCGCTGACCGTGCCATCCTCGTGGAACGTCAGCAGTGCATCCTGCCGCCGGATCGTCTCCAGCGTGTCGAGCACCGGTTCCGTCCAGCCGTGGCCATTCTGGATCATCCACTGCAGGTAGCCGATCCAGATCGCGACCTGCGCCAGCTCCTGCGCGTACTCGTTGATCTCCAGCCCCATCACTTGGCGCGGGGAGATCGTCGGAAACCCGAGCGGGAACCCGGCCTTCGCCCGGTAGAGCATCGCCTCCTTCTCGAGGTTCAGCAGGCGGTCCAGCGCGACGTACAGGAAATTCCCGCTGCCGCACGCCGGGTCCAGCACGCGGACCTGCCGCAACTCATCGAGGAATGCCTCGATCGTCGCGTTGAAGGCGTTGCGGCTGCGTGTCCGCGCGCCGGCCGATCTCGCCGTCTCAACCGCGGCCAGCTGCGTATCCGCCGCGGCCCGCACCTCGTCCCAACGGCGGCGGAGCGGCGTCATCACCACCGGGTCGACGACTCGCTCGATATCGGCGCGACCGGTGTAATGGGCCCCGAGCTGGGAACGCTTGGCCGGGTCGAGCGAGCGCTCGAAGAGGGTGCCGAAGATGGCCGGCTCGATCGCCGACCAGTCGAGGGTCGCCGCCTCGCGCAGGATGCGGATCTCCGGCTCGGTCAGCTCGGGCACATCGACGTGGCGGAAGAGCCCGCCGTTGATGTGCGGGATCTTCTCGTAGGCGACGAAATCGCCGGTGTTCATCGCTTCCAGCAGCCGCGTCGCCTCGATCTGGAACCGGGCCGGGTAGCGGACGCCGAGATCGAGCATCTTCGAGAAGATGCTGTCCGGCAGCAATCCGATATCCTCGGCGAAGAGGCAGAAGAGCAGCTGCATGAGGACGTGGGCCGCGCGTTCCGGCGCGATCCCGCGACGGTGCAACCCGAGCGCGATCTGGCCGAAGCGGGCGGCGGCCTCGGCGGTGACCTCTTCCCGCGTCACGCCGGGGTGGAACGCCTCCGGATTGGTCCAGACCTGCCGCAGGGTGGCGAGGGCACCGGGTTCCGTGAGCTGGTCGATGGTGATGACGTGGGTCTGCTGGGAGGTGTTGGTGAAGTTAGTGCGGATCTCGATGCGGTCGAGATCGCAGACGACCAGCAGGGCCGGTTCTCCAGCGCGTCCTTGTATTTCAGGAGCTGGACGTAGGCGGCCTCCAGATCGCGCCCGATGCCCTTGTATTCCCACGCAAAGCGACCCTTGTACCAGACATCGGCCCAGCCATCGCCGCCGCCCGCCTTCTGGGCGCCGCGTTCGAAGGTGTAGGTGTCGCCGACCGGATCCGCCTCGATCGGGTTCTGGACGCCGACGAGGGCGCAGAGGTCGTTGAAGTGCGACTTGGAGGCCGTGCGCTCCTTGAGATTGGCCGAGGCGGTGCGCCATTTCGTCTGAAACGCGACTGGGTCCACGCAATTTGCTCCTGGTAGCGGGTAGCTGGTTGCAAGTAGGTGGCACCTGCTCCCTGCCGGGCTGGTGAGTGACGGTCGGTGGGGGAAGTATAGCGGTGGACGGGCAAGGGGGCGTCTGCCGATGCGCCGTGATTGTCGGGTGCTGTGCCGGTCATCCCTCGCTGGGCGTGGGCACGAACGCAGCGAGGGGAAGAATTGCAGGCATGACAAACGGCCGGACGATATCGTCCGGCCGTGCCACCTGGTGTCATCGTGTGTGGGGGTGCCCTACGGGGCTCGAACCCGTAACCTCATGTTCCACAGACAAGCGCTCTGCCATTGAGCTAAGGGCACCATACATCCGACGGAGAAGAAGGGAGTGTAAGCCGAGTTCTGTTCGTGATGGTCATCTCTCTCGACCCCGGAGGGATCGGCCACGTCGTCGCCTTCGTGACGGCTCTCGACTTCCGACCTTGGCGAGCAGCCTGCAAGCGGTCGAATCGGAGATTGCTGCGGGGAGGATTGCCCTTTTCACGCCGCTTCTCGTGCGATCAGCGGTTTGGTCTCTGTTGCTCTCACGTTCAGGGAACGTGCCAATCTGGACTGTCAACGCGGCGAACCGCGCTTCCCCGGCTTTCACCGGGCACCCTTGCTCTGTGCAGCTCGGACTTTCCTCTGACCCTCATCGGGCCAGCGACCATCCATCGCTTCTTTCCGTCAGCGTATTCTGATGTAAACGTGCACGATGCGCGAGCGTAGGCTCGCGATGATTCACCTGGCTGGTGAGCGTGCGGTCAATCTGGTGCCGAAGGGGAGATTTGAACTCCCACGAGGTTACCCTCACTACGCCCTGAACGTAGCGCGTCTGCCGTTCCGCCACTTCGGCTCTCTCGGATACGTTGCCTGACGTGGTGTCAGGAGCCGACCGCCGGACTCGAACCGGCGACCTGCTGTTTACGAAACAGCTGCTCTACCAACTGAGCTAGGTCGGCGCAACGCTCTCTCCAGAGCGAATGTGAGTATAGCAGAGGTCTTCCCGCGGCGCCAAGTCCGGAGCGCGCGGGATTTGGTATCGTTCAGCGGGTTGGCATCCGGGGCCCGGGCACCATCGTGGTCATCATCTCGCCGTGTCGCTCAGCCCTCCCCGAACCGTCTGTTCTGCCGCGTTTGCAGTGCGAAAGGTCTCCTGTGTCACGACCCCCTCGTCCCCGCCCTACACGGCGCCCACGACCCCAAACCTCACCATCATCGTCATCGTCGCCACTCACACGCACCAGCCGCTCCCAGATCGTGTTCATCCTGCTGTCGTCGCTCGTGGTCTGCTCGATCGTGATCGCCGGTATCGCGACCATCTCGTTCGATGGGTTGTTCGGGGATGACAATGGCGACAATGCCCAGAATTATCAGGATCCGAACAAGGACGTGATCTCCGAGCAACAGACGATCGTCGCCCAGAATCCGGACGACGTGCAGTCGGTGGCACTGCTGGCGAACCTGCTTGGCAATACGGGACGCCTGAAGGAGGCGATTCCCCTCTACGAGCGGGCATTGAATATGCGACCGGATGATATCGGGATCCGGCTCGATTTCGCGCGTGCACTTGCCGACGGCAATCTGCGCGCCGATGCGGAGAAGCAGTTTCAGGAGATCCTCTCGCGCGATCCGGACAATCAGCAGGCGCGGTATTATCTGGCGGAGTTGTATCGTGCCTGGGTGCCGGCAAGAACCGACGAGGCGATCGCCCAGTACCAGCGCGCGGTCGAGATCGATCCGTCAACCTACATCGCTCAGCAGTCCCAGCATCAGCTGGAGGCGCTTGGCGCCGCGACCCCGGTTGCCAGCCCGAACGCGAATGGGACACCTATCCTGGAGGGAACACCATGACCGATGCGTCCTCAATCAAGGAACCGGTAACCAGCGGGCAGAACGATCTGGGGATCGCTCCCGATCTGCTCGCCATGCTCGTCTGCCCCGTGGATCATGCCGAGCTGAAGACGGAAGCCGGAGCATTGGTCTGCACGCAATGCGGGCGCCGCTACCCGGTGAGCGACGGCATCCCGAACATGGTCGTCGAGTAAAGCGCTTCAACGAGCCGCCGAAAAAACGAACGGATGTTCGCCATTTGCGGTATACTCATCGCATGAGTAGTGAGCAGGACCGAACCATTCCCAATGACTCCTCCCCGGCGGCACGCGACGCGTCTCGCCTCGTCACCGCGCGCCAGCGCGAAGACGATGGCGCCGACAAGTCGCTGCGTCCCCGCCACCTTGAGGATTACATCGGGCAGGATCGGGTCAAGAGCAACCTGCGGATCTTCATCCAGGCGGCGCTCGAACGCGGCGAGGCGCTGGATCACGTCCTCCTCTATGGTCCGCCGGGGCTCGGCAAGACGACGCTGGCGTCCATCATCGGCGCGGAGATGGGCGTCAACCTGCGGGTCACTTCAGGTCCGGCGATCGAGCGCCAGGGCGATCTCGTCTCGATCCTGACGAACCTCTCGCCCGGCGACGTGCTCTTCGTCGACGAGATCCACCGGTTGAACCGCGTGGTCGAGGAAGTGCTCTACCCGGCGATGGAGGATTTTGCCGTTGACATCATCATCGGGAAGGGGCCGGCGGCGCGTTCCATGCGGATCAATCTCCCGCAGTTCACCCTGGTCGGGGCAACGACGCGGCTTGCGTTGCTGACGGGGCCGCTGCGCGATCGCTTCGGCGCGGTGTTGCGGCTCGATTACTATGATCAGGAGGCGATGGAGCAGATCGTGCGCCGCTCCGCCTCGATCCTGCAGTTCCCGATCGATCAGAGCGGGGCCGAGGCGCTGGCGGCTCGCTCCCGCGGCACGCCGCGCATCGCGAACCGTCTGCTGCGGCGCGTGCGCGATGTGGCGCAGGTCTCCGGTGAGGTGACGATCTCCTCCGCGATCGCCCGGAGCGCGCTCGATCTGCTGGAAGTGGACGATCTCGGTCTCGACGATACCGATCGCCGGTTGCTCTTTGCCGTGATCGATAAGTTCGGTGGTGGTCCGGTCGGAATCGACACGCTGGCCGCGGCGACCAGCGAGGAGACGGATACCATCATGGATGTCTACGAGCCCTACCTGATTCAACTGGGATTCCTGCAGCGGACCCCGCGTGGCCGGATCGCCACGAAGCGCGCCTACGAGCACATGGGGATTCCCTATCCGGAGTCGCTCTCCGCGCAGCAGGCGCTTTTCCAGGCGGAACAATGAGCCAGGATGCAGCGTCAGGCACGCGGCATTCGATGGCCGATTTCGACTACGATCTTCCTCCCGAACTCATCGCCCAGGAACCGTTGCTCGACCGCGATCACAGTCGCCTGCTCGTTCTCTCCCGCGCCGATGGCTCCGTTCAGCACCGGACCTTCGCGGACCTGCCGAACCTGCTCGATCCCGGCGACCTGATCGTCGTCAACGACAGCCGGGTGATTCCGGCGCGCCTCCTCGGACACCGGCAGACGGGAGCCGAGATCGAGGTGCTTCTGCTGCGTGAGGAAGGGAACGGCCTTTGGCGGGCACTGGCGCGCCCGACTCGGCGGTTGCATCTGGATGAGCGGCTCGTTATCCCCGCGCGCGCCGGTACGTCTCGCCCGGACGCGGGGGTCACGCTGCGGGCCAAGCTGCTCGACGGTCAGGTCCTGGTCGAGCTCGACGAGGCGATCGCGACCGACCTCGATGCATACGGCCATGTGCCGCTGCCGCCGTATATTACGCATCAGTTGACCGACGAGGAGCGTTACCAGACGGTCTATGCGCGAGCGGCGGGGTCGGCCGCCGCGCCGACTGCGGGACTCCATTTCACCGATGCCATCCTCGAGCGACTGCGGGAACGGGGGATCGAGCGCACGGCGGTCACGCTGCACGTCGGGCTCGATACATTCCGTCCGGTGACGGAGGAGTACGCCGAGGACCACGCGATCCATCAGGAGTGGTGCTCGGTTTCTGCGGAGACCTGGGAGGCCATAAAGGCCGCAAAGACGCGCGGATCGCGGGTTGTCGCGATTGGCACGACGGCGGCGCGCACGCTCGAAACGCTGGGGCAGCGGATCGAGCGCGGTGAGCCGGGGCCGTTCTCCGACCTGACGGAGATTTACATAACGCCAGGTTATCGCTGGCGCATGGTCGACGCGATGGTGACGAACTTCCACTTGCCGAAATCGACCCTTTTGTTGATGATCAGTGCGATGACAGGGCGCGAGCATGTCCTGAATGCCTACAGGGTTGCAATCGCGGAGCGATATCGTTTTTTCTCCTTCGGAGATGCGATGCTGATCATCTGACGAAGGGTCGTGAAGCACAGGGGAGTATCGGAACGGTGGCTGATTATCCAGATCTCAATGGGAAGACGCGTGAGGATGCCTGGCAGCTGCTCAACGAATGGGTCCAGAGCCCGAGTCTCCTTCGTCATTGCCTGAGCGTCGAGACCGCAGTCCGCGCCTATGCGCGGAAGTTTGGCGAGCCGGAGGAAGCGTGGTCGGTCGTTGGTTTGATCCACGACTTCGATTTCGAGCGTCACCCCACACTTGACGAGCACACCCACGTTGGCTCGCGCGTGCTGCGAGAGCAAGGGTATCCGGAGTGGGTAGCGCGGGCGGTCCTGAGCCACGGCGACAACCCGGAGTATCCGCGCGAGAGCCAACTCGAAAAGACCCTCTTCGCCGTCGATGAGCTGACTGGCTTCATCTCGGCGGTGGCGCTAGTGCGACCATCGAAGGCCGTGGCAGACGTCAAGCCGTCGTCGGTCAAGAAGAAGATGAAGGACAAGGCGTTCGCGGCCGCTATCCACCGCGAGGATCTGACTGCCGGCGCGGAAGAGCTGGGCATTCCGTTCGACGAGCACGTCGCGTTCGTGATCCAGGCGATGGCGGACAACGCGGAGGCATTGGGGCTGGCTGGCGTCGGGAGCGAAACCCTGGCGGGCGATCAGGGGTAGACTAGGTGACGCACGACGGCGCGTACTGCGTCCTCGCGTGCAGACGAGAGGCAGAAACAGTGCGACTGCTCGCTGGAGCGTCCACGTTCTCGCCGCGAAATCAGGAAAGGGAAACGCCGTTCATGGCCAATCAGTGGAACAAGCCCTTCGATAACACCCTCGATCCAGGCAAGAAGTACACCGGCACGCTGGAGACCAGCCACGGCACGATCGAGGTCGAGTTCTACCCCGAAGATGCGCCGATCGCGGTCAACAACTTCGTCAACCTCGCGCGCCAGGGCTTCTACGATGGCACGCCGTTCCATCGCATCGTCAAGGGCTTTGTGATCCAGGGTGGCGATCCGACCGGCACCGGCACCGGCGGACCGGGTTACAAGTTCAACGACGAGAAGATCACCAAGGACTACGAGCAGGGCACGCTGGCGATGGCCAACGCCGGGCCGAACACCAACGGCAGCCAATTCTTCATTTGCCTGCGTGACCTCAAGGGGAGCCTGCCGAAGAACTACACCATTTTCGGCAAGGTGACGTCTGGTCTCGACGTCGTCCAGGCGATTGAGGCGGTGCCGACGACCCGTGGCCGGAGTGGCGAGGCGTCGCAGCCGACCGAGCCAGTGACGCTGAACAAGGTCACGATCAGCGAGAGCTAGCGAGACCGGGTGCTTGTGCGCCCTGATCTCGAAACGACGCACAGAGAAGCGAGGAGCCGGCGATTGC
>JBARWF010000128.1:0-15370 GCA_049646645.1 Thermomicrobiales bacterium | reverse complement strand
CCCCCGACGATCGTCGGGGGCGCTGCTGTGCGTTGCGCTGAGCATCGCGGATGCGGCGAGGGGATTTAGCCCTCGAGCTCCTTGATCTGCTCGAGCACCGGCTCCTTCTCCTGGTCGAGCTCGTCCTTGACGGCGTTGAACGCGTCCTGGGCGGCCGTGTTGTTGACCAGCACCTGCTCCCAGCCGCGACCGAGGATCTGGTCGCCGTTCGGGATGAAGACGCGCGCCGAATCCTGCGGCGAGGTCTTCGGCAGCTGTCGGATGGCCGTGTCGTTGTTCGGGTTCTCCTTCAGGAACGCCTGCATGGAGTCGCTCTCGATGGCCGAGGTCCGCACCGGCATGTAGCCCGTGGTCTGCGACCAGTACGTCGTCGTCTCCGTGTTGGTGCTGAAGTCGATGAACTTGAGTGCGGCCTGCTTCACCTCGTCCGGGGCGCTCTGCATGATCGAGAGACCGGCGCCGCCGGTGCAGCAGCCAAATTGCTTCTCCTCCGGCAGGAAGGCGGTGCCGAACTTGAACTGTGCGGCTTCCTTGATCCCGCCCATCGAGCCGGTGGAGCCGAGGATCGCGGCCTGCAATCCGGTCTGGAAGTCCTTCACCGGATCCTCGGTCGTGGTGGCATGGCCATCCTCGACCAGCTTCCGCATGAACTCACCGCATTCGACGGCGGGCGGCTCGGCGATCAGGATGTTGAATTCGGGGTCGGAGTAGTGCCCGCCGAAGGCCCAGACCGCGCCCTGCAGCACCCACGCGCCGTAACTTGCGGCATTGCCGAAGCCGAAGGTGTATTGGGTCTTGCCGCCGGTCAGCTTGGGAGCTGCCTCGGCGATGCTGCTCCATGTTTTGAAGACGCTGGCATCGAGACCGGCCGCGGTCAGCGCGTCCTCGTTGTAGTAGAGGAGGGGCGTCGAGCGGGCGAACGGCACTGCGTACTGACCGCCATGTCGCTCGTATTCGACGTAGAGCGACTGCACGTAGTCATCGGTATCGATCTTGGCATCCGCGAGCAATGGCTTGAGGTCGGCCAGGGCCTGGGCGAGATAGAAGCGGAACCACCAGACATCGGAGAGCACCGCCAGGTGCGGCTCGTCGCCGGTTTGCAGGGCGGCGGTCAACGAAGATGCGAGATCCTCGTAGCTGGGCTGGAGCTCCATCGTGATCTTGATGTCGGACTGCGCGGCATGGAAGTCATCGACGAGCTTCTGCTGGGCGGTGCCAT
Organism: Thermomicrobiales bacterium; assembly: GCA_049646645.1. GTDB lineage: Bacteria > Chloroflexota > Chloroflexia > Thermomicrobiales > UBA6265 > JASGDN01. Next base: position 14,151 of record JBARWF010000128.1, on the reverse strand, counting down.
TGACGCCGCTGCCGAACGCGGTCCAGTACTTGACTTCAACCTGGGACCCGGTGTTCTGGATCAGGGCCGGGGCCGCGAAAACGCTGCTCGGCTTGATCCCGAGGATGCCGGCGGATGCGCCGACTGCCGCTGCAGTCGTTGCGGTCTTGACCACTGAACGACGGGTAAACTGCCTGCTCATTGCGTCGATCCTCCTCGATCGGGCGAATGTTCTCTCGGTTCTGCCGCCTGGCAGTCCGGGGAGACCTGTGTGATATGACTCCGGGCGCCGTGCCCGGAATCATGGTGCAACGAACGCGCTGCCGCATTGTTGCGATGGTATGAACACGGGGTCCGGTTTCCGGAATCCGTGCCCAAGCGGACTAGCCCTTGGTCGCGCCGGCGGTGAGGCCGGCGATGATGAACCGCTGGGCGAAGATAAAGACCACAATGAGGGGCACGATGACAAAGGCCGTGCCCGCCATGATGATGCCCCACTGATTGTTCCCCTCGTTATCGAAGAGGAACGTCAGACCGATCGTCAATGGACGCATGGCGTTGGTGTTGGTGATGATCAGCGGCCAGAGGTAATCGTTCCACTTGTTGACGACGGAGATCAAGCCGAAGGTGACGATGATCGGCCGCGCCATCGGCAGCACGATGTCCCACATCGTGCGCAGATGCCCGGCGCCATCGACTTTCGCCGCATCGAGGACCTCTTTCGGGAGCCCGCGGAATCCCTGGCGCATGAGGAAGGTGCCGAAGGCAGTGGCCGCACCCGGCAGGAAGATGCCCTGGTAGGTGTTGACCCAGTTGCTCTCCAGCCCGAGCCACGCCTTGATGGTGTTGCCCATGAAGAGATAGTTTGGCAGGATGGTGACTTCGGGCGGAATCATCAGCGCGGCGAGAATCAGGATCATGAACGCGTTCTTGAACGGAAACTTCAGGAACGCCAGGGCGTAGGCGCAGAGGATGCCGCAGAAGAGCTGCAGGCCACTGCCGCAGATCGTGATGATGATCGTGTTGAGGTAGAAGCGGCCGAAGGGAACGGCATTCCATGCGTCGCTGTAGTTCGACCAGCGCGGGTTGGATGGAATCCACTGCGGCGGGAAGGTGTACACCTCGCGATAGGTCTTGAGCGAGCTCGAGAGCATCCAGAACATCGGGATGCCGATCACGAGCACGACGAGAAGCATTGCCGCGTAACCCGCAAACTTTCCCGTGAATCGTTGCTGGTTCGTGGAGAGGTTAATCATCGTAGTGCACCTGGTTCTCGGAGAAGCGGAACTGAATGATCGTGATCGTCAGCATGGCTACGAAGAGCACGAGTGCTGCCGCGGCCGCGCGCCCGTAGTTCTCGGCGGTGCCGAATCCCTGGTCGTAGACGTAGTAGACCAGCGTGGTGGTCGAGAAGGCCGGACCGCCCTTCGTCATCACGCGCTGGATGTCGAAGGCCTGGAAGGTCGCGAGCACGGTCGTGATCAGCAGGAAGAACGAGATCGGTGAGAGCATCGGCAGCGTCACGGAGCGGAACCGCCACCAGACGTTCGCGCCGTCCACTTTCGCGGCATCGTAGAGATCCTTGGGAATCGCTTGCAGACCGGCCAGGAAGATCGTGGCGGCGAAGCCGAGGTTCTTCCAGACGTAGACGATGATGATCGCGGGCATGGCCCATTCCGGCCTGTTCAGCCAGTCCGGCGAGGGGATGCCGACCCAGCTCAGGATTTGCGCCAGCAACCCGTAGCGGGGGTCGAAGATATAGGCCCAGACGATACCGATCGCCGCGCCGGAGAGCAGGTATGGCGCGAAGACAACGGCGCGGGCGCCCTCACGGAAGCGAAGCCGCTGGTTGAGGAGCAGGGCGATCAGCAGTCCCAGCACCAGGGTAAGCACCAGGGTGGAAACCGTGAAATAGAGCGTGTTCCACAGCACGAGCTGGAACCGGTCATTCGTGAAGATGTACTTGTAGTTCTCGAGCCCGATCCACTTCGTGGCCCCGGAATACTTGTTCCGGCTCTGGAAACTCAGAATGACGTTCTTGACGGTCGGCCAGTACGTGAAGAGGGTGAGAAAGAACATGTTGGGGAAGATGAAGAGCAGGAAAAGTACCCACTCCTTGCTCGCCAACTTCTTGCGCGATCTCCCCGCCTGGGAGATCGGCACGGCTTGATTCGCTGAAAGCATTCCCTCAGCTTGGCTTGCCGTCGTTTCGGCCATTGGTTTCCTCGATATCTTGATCTTGCGACTGCCTGTCCCCCGGCACGTGGCACTGCGAGGACGCGGACGATGACGACTACAATGGGCCCAGAGATTGCACCCGGCCCGCTTTTCCCCAAACCGTTGCTAGTGTGGGATACGACGTGCGCCGGGATGCTTGCGCATTGTTAACATTTTCGATGCATACCAATGTACTGGATACGAGGCTGTCGTGCTAACCACTTCTCCCAGTTCGATTCTCCTCGCGCTCGATACATCGACGGACCAGGCGGCTATCGGGCTCACGGATGGAGCATCCACCGCCGAGCTGAGCTGGCCAGCGGGACGCAGTCAGACGACCTCGCTGCTCTCGGCCGTCGACTGGTTGCTCGACACGAACCACCTGACAGCAGACGCACTGGGCGCGGTCGCCGTGGCGATCGGGCCTGGCACCTTCACCGGGTTGCGCGTCGGACTGAGTATGGCGAAGGGATTCGTGCTTGCCAAGGACATTTCACTCGTTGGTGTTCCCACGCTCGAACTCTCCGCCTTCCCGTACCGTATGCAGGGGGTATCGGTGCTGTCGATCGTCCCCGCTGGTCGCGGCCGCGTTGTCTGGGCGGCCTCCGAGAACGGTGGGGCGCTGGGAGCCCCGGTGAACTCGACCGTCGGCGAGTTGATCGATTTTCTGCGCGATCATCCCGATCTGCTCGTGGCGGGCGAGATGCTGCCGGAGCACCGGGTCGCGATCGCTGCCGCGCATAACCGGGTGGAGAGTGCCGCCCTGGCCCTTCGCCGTCCTTCGGTCCTGGCGCATCTGGCGTGGCAGCGGTGGCAGGCAGGCGATGTCGATGACCCGACGCTGCTCGAACCAACCTACGTGCACGGAAACCGGACGGCGCTGCCGCCAAGGAGTCAGCGATGAGCGATCACCAGTTCTCATTCATCGATCTCAGCCACACCGTCGAGGCGGGGATGATCACCTACAAGGGGCTTCCCGCGCCGGTGATCTGCGACTATCTGAGTCACGAGGCCTCGCGCGAGATCTACGCGCCGGGAACGGAATTCCAGATCGGCAGGATCGAACTGGTCGGTAACACCGGCACGTACCTGGATTCACCGTTTCATCGCTACGCGGATGGCGAGGATCTGAGTGAGATCTGGCTGGAGCGGCTGGTGGACCTGCCGGTAACTGTCGTTCATACCAACGGTACGACCCGGATCGGCCCGGAGTTCTTCCCGGCAGCAAGCGAGATCCGTGGTCACGCGGTGCTCGTCCACACCGGCTGGAGCCGGCACTGGCGAACGGATGCCTACTTCGAGCACTACCCGCACTTGACGGCGGATGCCGCGAGGCATCTCGTCGAGAGCAGTGTCGCGCTGGTTGGCATAGATTCCTATAACATCGACGCCGCTGAGGACCTGTCCCGCCCGGTGCATACCCAGGTGCTCGGTGCGGGTATCCCGATCATCGAGCACATGACCAACTTGGAAGCGGTCCCGGACCGCGAGGCCAGGCTCTACGCCGCGCCGGTCCGGTTCAAGGGAGTCGGAACGTTTCCGGTCCGGGTGTTTGTGCAGATCTCCCCGCCAGCCTAGAGACAGGGCTTCCCACGTCGGGGATACTTATGGGTATGGAGGGGCTCAACTGAGCCGTGCCACCCAAACCACGTCGTACCATCAGTGAGGTTTCTTTTGAACACGATCAACTCCCAGTCCAACGGCATCGCCACGGAGGTGGTTGATGCCTTTCCGTCCGTTGACGCAATCGAGCAGGCGCTGCGCGAGCAGGCCTATGTCACCGATCGCGGCCTGGCGACCACGCTCTACCTGACGATCAAGCTGCAGCGCCCCCTCCTGCTGGAGGGTGAGGCCGGTGTCGGCAAGACCGAGATCGCCAAGGTACTCTCCGCCGCGCTCGATACGCCCCTGATCCGCTTGCAGTGCTACGAGGGGCTCGATGCGTCGTCGGCGATCTACGAGTGGGACTACCCGCGCCAGATGCTCTACCTTCGCTCGCTGGAGGCTACCGGAGCGCTCGACCAGAACGAGGTGCGCAAGAACCTCTTCAGCGAGGACTTCCTCCTGAAGCGGCCGCTGCTGCAGGCCATCGACGCCGCGCACGACCGCGCGCCGGTGCTCCTGATCGACGAGGTCGACCGCGCGGACCAGGAGCTCGAGGCGTTCCTGCTCGAGATTCTCTCCGATTTCCAGGTGACGGTGCCGGAGCTGGGCACGCTCCGCGCCGAGCATGTGCCGATCGTCATCCTCACCTCGAACCGGACGCGGGAAATCCACGATGCGCTGAAGCGGCGCTGCCTCTATCACTGGATCGACTTCCCGACTTACGACAAGGAGTACAAGATCCTCGAAGCGAAGGTGCCGGAAGTCTCGGCCCAGCTTGCGCGCGAGATCTGCAGCTTCACCCAGGGGCTGCGCGAGGTCGATCTCTTCAAGTCGCCGGGGATGGCGGAGACGCTGGACTGGGCGAACGCCCTGATCGCGCTCGGTAGCAACCAGCTTGCCGATGAGGTGGTCGAGGATACGCTCGGTGTGATCCTGAAGTACCAGGAAGATGTCGACCGCGTGCGTGGTGATCTCTCCCAGCGGCTCGTGCAGCGGGCAATCGCTGCCGCCGCCGGCAGGGGATAGATCCATGAGCGAGCTGCGACCCCAGGATATGCTCGATGACTCGCGCGTGCGCAGCGAGCGGGTGGCGTCCAATCTCGTGCGCTTCGGGCGGCGGTTGCGATCCGGCGGGATGCCGGTCGGGCCGGGGCAGGTCATCCATCTGGTGGAGGCGCTGGGCGCGATCGATCTCGGGCGGCGGGACGATGTCTACGCCGCCGCGCGCGCGTCGCTCATCAACCGCCCGGAGCAGATCCCCGTCTTCGATGCCGAGTTCACGCGATTCTGGCGGGATCTCGTGCGTCAGGAGCCGCCCCTGCTAACGGAATATGCAACCGACGACGATGAGACGGTTGGCGTGCCCGACCCCAAGAAGCCTGGCGAGCCCTCGCAGCAAGGACAGAGCGGCCAGGGCAATGAGGTCGACCGCACTGTGCTCGCGATCGAGGGGCTTGATCAGGCGGGAGATGTCGGCGAGACCGAGGATTACGAGGTTCCGCCGGAGGATGTCCTGATCTTCAGCGCGAGCGAGGCGCTGCGGAAGAAGGACTTCTCGCAGTTCACGCCGGAGGAGATCGCCGAGGCGCGCCGGATCATCGAGAACATGACCTGGAAGCTCGGCACCCGCGAGACGCGACGCCGGCAGCGCGCCCTGCACGGCGAGTTCATCGATCACCGGGCGACACTGCGCTCCTCCATGAAGCAGGGCGGGGTGCCGCTCGAGCTGAAGTGGCGGAAGCGCAAGGAGCGCATGCGGCCGCTCGTGCTGATCTGCGACATCTCCGGCTCGATGGACCGCTACGCCCGGTTGCTCCTGCGATTCGTACATGCGCTCGAGCACGGGCTGGATTCCGTCGAGGTCTTCGTCTTCGGGACGCGCCTGACGCGCATCACCCGCGAGCTGCGCCGTCGCGACGTCGACACTGCGATCGCGGAGGTCGTGGCGTCGGTCGATGACTGGTCGGGCGGGACCCGGATCGGCGAGGCGATCAAGACGTTCAATTTCCAGTGGAGCCGCCGCGTCTTGCGCTCGAGCGCGACCGTGGTCATCATCAGCGACGGCTGGGACCGCGGCGATCCCTGGCTGCTGAGCCAGGAGATGGCGCGGCTGCAGCGGTCGTGCCGGCGCCTGATCTGGCTGAACCCGCTGCTGGGGGCGCCGGGTTACCAGCCGCTGACGCAGGGGATTCGCGCGGCATTGCCGTATGTCGACCATTTCTTGCCGATCCATAACCTGAAGAGCCTGGAAGCGCTCTCGCAGTTGCTGAGCGCGGTCGATGATCAGCCGCCGGTGCGCACGCAGAAGTCGGCACAGGCCGTGCGACAACAGGGGTACAAGGTCGGATAGCGCTCGGGCAGGAGGTCCATCATGAGCGAATGGTTACCGGAGATCGACGCGTGGCGTAAGGAAGGCAAGCAGGTCGCGGTGGCGACGGTCATCAGTGTGGAAGGGTCCGCACCGCGCCCGATCGGTGCCCGGCTCGCCGTGACCGACGACGGGCATATGGCGGGTTCGGTCAGCGGCGGCTGCGTCGAGAACGCGGTCGTGCTGGAAGCGCAGGACGTGCTGAAGACCGGGATGCCGCGCGTCGTGCATTACGGAATTACGGACGAGATGGCGTGGGATGTCGGGCTGGCGTGTGGTGGGGCGATCGACGTCTTCGTGGAGCCGGTGAACGATGCCATTCAATCCGAAACAGACTAAGGTCATCACCTCCACCTTCGATCGTGCCCAGGAGCTCGCGGCGAAGCGCATCCCCGTGGCAATTGCGACGATTGTGCGCGGCAAGAACGTCGGTGCCAAACTACTCGTCCTGCCGGATGGCAGGAGGGGAACGCTCGGAACGAACGTATTGGACGATGCCGCCGAGGAGATCGCGCGGGAGATGCTCGGCAACGAGAAGTCGGGCGTGCGCGTGCTGGAGCAGGCGGATGAGGGCGTCGAGATCTTCTTCGATGTCTACCCACCCGCGCCGCAGCTCATCATCTTCGGCGCGGTCCATGTCGCCCAGGCGCTCGTGACGTTCGCGCGCCCGCTCGGTTACCGGATCATCGTCATCGATGCTCGGCGGTCCCTCGCGACGCGAGAGCGCTTCCCGGACGTCGATGAGCTGATCGTGGAATGGCCGGACGAGGCGTTGAAGCACATCGAGGTGACGCCGAGCACGGATATCGCGATCCTGACGCACGACCCGAAGTTCGATGAACCGGCGATTCTCGGCGCCCTAGCGACCGAGGCGCGCTACATCGGGGCGGTCGGGAGCCGCAAGACGAACGCCGAGCGCCGGCAGCGGATGATCGACGGCGGTGTCTCGCCCGAGAACATGGATCGCGTGCGCGGGCCGATCGGCCTCGATATCGGTGGCTCGACACCCGAGGAGATGGCGATCAGCATCCTTGCCGAAATGATCGCGGTGCGCCACGGGCGCTCCGGCGGTTCCTTGCGAAAGGGCAGCGGGTCGATCCGTGCCGACTCCTGAGCCGCAGCGTGCGCATGTGGGTCCCATCGCCGGCGTCGTGCTGGCAGCCGGGATGTCACGTCGTCTCGGGCGGCCCAAGCAGTTGCTCGATCTCGGCGGCAAGCCACTGGTCGTGCATGTCGTGGAGCGGGCGAACAAGAGTGCCCTGGATCGCGTGATCGTCGTGACCGGTCACGCCCATGTGGACGGCGCAACGGCATTGCGCGGGCAGGACGCGGACGTCGTGTTCAACCCGCGTTTCGCCGACGGTCAAAGCACCTCGCTGATTGCGGGTGTGCGTGCGCTTCCGTCCGATGCCGATGCGATGGTCGTGCTGCTGGGCGATCAGCCGCTGGTCAGCACGCGCGCGATCGACAGGTTGATTGTCCGTCGTCGCGCGCGTGGCGACGCCATCGTGATGACGGGGTACGGGGAGACGCGCTCGCATCCGGTCCTCTTCGGGCGCGAGCTGTTCCCGGAGCTGTTGACAGCGACCGGAGATCAGGGCGCACGCGAGATAATCCGCCGTCACCGGGATGCGGTGGCCGTTGTCGAGAGCGGCGAGGCGAGCCCGCCAGCTGACGTCGACACCGAGGAAGCCTATGCCGCGTTGCTGGATGCGTGGGCGGGTAGGGGGTGAGCCACGATCAGGCAGAGGGGTCCTCTGGCGTTGCGACGAGATTCCAGGCATTCTGCGTGGGGATGAGTAGCAAGAAGAACATGACGGTCAGCATCGCCGAGAGCGCCCGATCTTCCCACCTGCCGAGCGCCAATGCCCCGAGAATCGCGGCCACGTAGCACGCCGGCTGAACGACTCCGTACCAGATGAACATCTCGCGCGAGACGGCCGGTTCTCGATGGTACGCACCGATGGAGCGCACCACGTTCAGGAGCGGTATTGCAGTGGTGGCGACGATTGCGATTGCAATACCCTGCGGATCTGCATCCGGGATGAGGAAATAGCACGAGATCATGAAGACGGTCAGGAAGCTCGTCAGGTTCTGCGACGTCATTCTCTTCCGATAGCTGTTTTCTGACTGCTTGCGGATATCCATGCGGAGCGAGATGGCGACGAAGAGCAGGCCAAGGAGTGTGACGGCCGCCGTGCCGGTCAGCGTAAACAGGTCGTGCCAGGATGCGACATAATCGCCGAAGTCATTCACCCGCACACTCTCCGATCTTCCGTCTGCGCGTGCCCATGTGTCGCGAACTCGAGCGGTGTGCACAGGTTGTGCCTCCCCGGCATGAGCCAACGGGGCGATGCTTATGCTCGCCCTGTGAAGCGGGCACAACCTGTGATATGCGCTTTCAGCAGCCCCGTACACAACGTCGTGCATGGGGCCGCCCGGATGTCTCGCAGTAGTCTTCCAATCGAGCCGAGAGCGTGCGCGACTCCCTAGGTCAGGAGTCCTTCGCTCTGCATTCGGTCAGTGACGGTGGCGACGGCCGCCAGCGTGCGCGCCACATCCTCATCGGTGTGCGCCGTCGAGAGCAGACCGCCCGCGTGGAAGACGTGGACACCTTCGAGGAGCATGCCGATCTCGAAGATCTGGCCGAGCTTGCTGCCTCCGCTGGACTTCAGATCCTCGGCGGAGATCCCTGCCGGCTTTTGCAGGTCCCCTGCGACCTGGTTCGTCGGGCGCATGCCCAGCGCGACGTGGAAGACCGAGCTCTCGCCCCACGCGAACGCAGCCGCGCCCTTCTCCATGAAGATCTCGTTCATCCCCGCGCGGATATCCGCCGCGAGCTTGTCGCAATAGGCGTGGACTTCCGGGTTCGCGACCTTTGTCAGGCAGGCGACACCGGCGGCGGCGGCCAGCGGGTTGCCGTTGTAGGTTCCCGCCTGCAGAACCTTCTTGGTCGCGTTCCATTCCGGGTCGTCCCGGTAGGCGATCATCTGCATCAGGTCGGTCTTGCCGGCGATTGCTCCACCCGGCATCCCGCCGGCCACAATCTTGGCCATCGTGGTCAGATCGGGGGTGACACCGAAGCGCTGCTGGGCGCCGCCGGGAGCCCAGCGGAAGCCGGTGATGACCTCGTCGAAGATCAGCACAACACCGTACTTCTCGGTCAGGGCGCGCAGCTTCTTGAGGAAATCCTCCTTCAGCGGGATCGTCGCCCACGAGCCGCCGCTCGGTTCGAGGATGACACCGGCGACATCGCCCTGGACGAGGCGCTCTTCGAGCATCGACAGCTCATTGTTGGGAACGACCGCGACCGTACCCAGCGTCTCGTTGGGGATACCGGGGATGGCCGTCTTCTCGAACGGCGGCTTCTCGCCCTTCAGCGCGTAGTCCTGCCAACCGTGGAAGTGCCCCTCGAACTTGAGGATCGTATTGCGGCCGGTGTAGCCGCGCGCGACGCGCATCGCAAGCAGCGTCGATTCCGTGCCGGAGGACGTGAAGCGCACCTGCTCCGCCGACGGCACGAGGGAGACGATGTGCTCGGCCCACTCGATCTCGCCCGTGTGTCCGGCGCTGAAGTGGGTTCCCTTGCCGATCTGGGTGCGCATCGCCTCCAGGATATCCGGGTCGCTGTGACCGAACAGCAGCGATCCGTGCCCGACCGCGAAGTCGATCAGTTCGTGACCGTCCGCATCCCACTTGTGAGCACCCTGCGCATGCGTGACGTACGGCGGGAACGGATGGAGGTGACGGCCGTCGTGCGTGATGCCGCCGGGGATGACCTTCTTCGCTCGCTCGTGCAGCGCCTTCGACTGGGCAAACTGCGTCTCGTAATCGGAGGTGATACTTCCGGTCGTGGGTGTTGTAACCATGAACAATCCTTTTCGGGCGAGATGCCGATCTTCCGGAGAACGAGGGCGTCGCGAAAAACCGGTGGGCGCGACGAGGCGATCCACGCGGCAGCGCGGGCGTTGTCCTTGCGAGCACTATAGAGCGGCGCTCGCTTCCACGCAAAGGCAGGAGCATTAACCGGTGACGTGGAGCGGCGCGAGTTGAGAATTGTTCCTGAAGCCGTGCACGGCAGCCCCTCCCTGGTCGCGTTCTCGAGTATCCTTAGAGGGATTGAGGCCCGCTTCAAACGACCTGTCGCGGGCGGCGCAGTGGTGCGTGAGGCATTTCTTCGACAATGACACCGGAACTTCAGAGCCAGACGACGCCGAAACTGGTCGTCGTCGGATCCAACCATGAATATGCCCCGGTCAGCGTGCGCGAACAGCTTTCGTTCGCCGGCGACACGCTTCAGGACGGTCTGCACGCGCTACGGCAGCGGGCGGGCGAGGGCATTATTCTCTCCACCTGTAACAGGACCGAGATCTACCTTGTCAGCGACAGCGAGGAGCGCGCGCGCGAGGGCATCTTCAGCTTCCTGGCGGGGTACCATCGGGTTCCACTGGCGACGCTGGAGCGGGCATCCTACGTCTTCTCGGGCAACGAGGCGGTCGAGCACCTGTTTCGGGTCGCGAGCGGGCTCGATTCGATGGTCCTTGGCGAGCCGCAGATCCTGAGCCAGATCCGGGATGCGCTTGAGGCCGCCCGCGACGCGGATGCGGTCGGACCCATGCTGCAGCGACTGGCGACGGATGCGCTGCACATCGGCAAGCGCGCACGCACGGAGACCGATATCTCCCGCAACCGTATGTCCATCGCGCACGCCGCGGTGGATCTGGCCGGGCGCGAGATGGACACGCTGGAGGGCGCGTCCGCCGTCGTTCTCGGCGCGGGAAAGATGGCCTCGCTGACGGCGAAAGTCCTGCGTGCCCGGGGTATCGGGGCGCTGACCATCGTCAACCGCTCGTTACCACGTGCCTTCGAGCTCGCCGAGAGCACCGGCGGCGAGGTCATGCCGATGACCGGGCTGCGGCACGCGATCTCACAGGCTGATGTGGTCTTCGCGGCGGCAACGTCGGAGTCGCACCTGATCGACCGGGAGACGGTTGCCGGTCGTGAGCGGCCGCTGCTGTTGGTCGACCTGAGCGTGCCGCGGGTCATCAGCGCGGACAGTGAGGACGTCGCCAACGTGACCGTGCGCGATGTCGATGCACTGGAAGCCGAGATCGAGGAGACCCGCCTGCGCTACGCGGCGGAAGTCGAGAAGGTCGAGGAGCTGGTTGCGTCCGCGGTGACTGCATTCGACGAGTGGGTCCGCAGCCGGGCGGCCGTGGAAGCGATCAGTGCCATCCGCGAGCGCGCTGTGCAAATCCAGGAGGCGGAGATCGAGCGCGCGTTGCGGCGGCTCGGGCACCTCAGCGAGCGGGATCGCAACGTCGTGCGCGCGCTGGCGGTCGGCGTGACGAACAAGCTGCTCCACCAGCCGGTCCAGACGCTGCGCCGGGCCGAGGGCGACCAGGACGTCGACATCGCGCTCAAGCTGTTTGGCGTCTCACCAGATACAATCTCCTGAGCTCCACTCTCCAGCACGACGAGCGTGGCACAGCCATGATCGAAATCCGCAGGGGTTGACCCGGATTCCGGAGAGCCAGGGGAATCGCCCCTCGTAGCAGCGGCCCGTTGGACAGCCCAACCCGAACACTCCGCATGCTCCAGTAATCACCAGATCGTCCGTTCCCGAGTGATTCGCCAGACCTGATACCCGGCCGCTGCCGGACTAATCGACGAGCCAGGGGCGGGTTTCCAGACCCGCGTCATCGCTCGCGACGACGGAGGAAGAAGCCTGTGCCAGACACTCATGTTGCCCCAACGACCAGCTCCTCGCGCTCAATGGCGCGTTCCGAAGACGCGTTTGCGGCCGCTCAACACGTGATCCCCGGCGGCGTCAACAGCCCTGTGCGCGCCTTTCGCGGCGTGGGCGGTACGCCGGTCTTTGTGCAGCGCGGCGCCGGCAGCCGGTTCTGGGATATCGATGGCAATGCCTATATCGACTATGTGCTCTCCTGGGGGCCGCTGATCCTTGGGCATGCGTTCCCGGAGGTCATCGAGGCGACGACACGCGCCCTGCGTGACGGCACGAGCTTCGGTGCGCCGACGCTTGCCGAGACCGAACTTGCAACGCTGATTGCGAAGAGCGTCCCGGGTATTGACCTGGTGCGGCTCGTCTCCTCGGGCACCGAGGCAACGATGAGCGCGTTGCGTCTCGCGCGGGCCGCAACCGGACGAACGAAGATCGTCAAGTTCGCGGGATGCTATCACGGTCACGCCGACATGCTGCTCGTGCAGGCCGGAAGCGGCGTGGCGACCCTGGGCCTGCCTGACAGTCCCGGCGTTCCCGCTGGCGCGACGAAGGACACGCTTGTCGCGACGTACAACGATCTCGATTCCGTGCGGGTGCTCTTTGACGCGGAAGGCGATGAGATCGCGGCGGTCATCGTGGAGCCGGTCGCGGGGAACATGGGGCTGGTCGAGCCGCAGGAAGGGTTCCTGGAAGGGCTGCGCGCCATCACGAGCGAGCGGGGCGCGCTCCTGATCTTCGATGAGGTGATGACGGGATTCCGCGTCGCACCGGCCGGGGCGGTCGAGCGCTACGGGATCGATCCGGACGTGGTGACATTCGGCAAGGTCGTTGGCGGTGGCTTCCCGCTGGCCGCCTATGCCGGCAAGCGCGAAATCATGGAGGTCGTGGCGCCGGCCGGCCCGATGTACCAGGCGGGCACGCTCTCCGGCAATCCGGTGGCGACTACGGCGGGCATCGCCACGCTGCGCGCACTCCAGCGACCGGGTGTCTGGGACGGCATCGCCGCCCGGACGGAGAAGCTGATCGCCGGGCTGCGCTCGGCCGCGAGCGAGGCTGGCGTCGCGATCCAGGCGGCTAACGTCGGCACGATGGCCGGGTTCTTCTTCAACGACACGCCGGTTCACAACTACGACGAGGCGAAGACGAGCGACACGAGCGCCTACGCGACGTTTTTCCAGGCGATGCTGGATCGCGGCGTCTACTTTGCGCCGTCGCAATTCGAGACCCTCTTCCTCTCGTCGGCGCACAGCGATGAGGACATCGAGACGACGATCGCGGCGGCGCGAGACTCGTTCGCGATTGTGGCCGGATCGACAACGTGAGTCAGCGTTTCCGGGAGATTATCCGGCAGATCCTGTCGATCTCCCTGTGGCCGGTGGGTCCCTATCGTTCGACGTCCCTCTTTGCGGACCGGCGCCACAAGGCCCGGGCGCCGATCACGCATATTCACTGGCACCGGAGGCGATAGGCTAGCGAGACGGATTCCGGCCTATCGCCGGCGCTTGTACCAGACGCGGACAGCGTCATAACTGAATGGCGAGCCGTCGGAGAAGGTGACGCCCGCCTCGGAGAAGGGCTTTCGGCCCTCATCTTCGGGGTTGTAGAGCCGGTTCGGGAAGTTGAGCAACGTGGCCGGTCCCTCGCTCGTCACGACGAAGCCGTGCAGCGTTCGCGGCGGGATCGTGACCAGGAGGGGCGCGGGCGCATCATCCTGTGCCTGCAGCTCCACCAGCATCACCGCGCCCTGCGTCGGTGACTCCGGACGTGGGTCGGCAATCGCGACCACGATCCGGCCCGCCACGCAATAGAACCTGTCCGTCTGATGCTGATGGACATGCCACTTGTCAATATCACGGGCGACACCCGGTCCCGTCGTTGAGGTGTAGACCTGGGCGAACGGCATGTCCTCGCCGAACACATCCGGCCAATCGGCGCGCAAGAGCTCCGTGAGCGTGCCGCGTGGATCGCGGTTCGTCTTCAGGCCATGGACTATCGAGCCCTCGATCAGCGATGGCTGATCGGCGCTCGTGATCAGCACCTTGCCCACGGCGTCCAGCGTCGAGTCCGAGAACCCCGAGAGATCGACCGTTGATTGCTCCGTCATCGTTGTGTTGTCCCTCTCAGTAAATATCTCAGATGACTAGTTCTACAGCGGAATTCGGAATGATCGCCAAGACCGCTGACTGCCCCCGTAGATGCGGCCCTTGTGGCCGCCGAACGCGAGGCGGCCACAAGG
>JBARWF010000127.1:0-49902 GCA_049646645.1 Thermomicrobiales bacterium | reverse complement strand
CGGCGTTCAACGAGGCGGGGCGCTGGCCGATCGGGATCTACCCGGCCTGGCTGCGGGTCTCGCTGACGTTCCTGGTGCCGGTGGCGTTCGCGGTGACGGTGCCAGCAGAGAGCCTGAGCGGGCGGGTGAGCACGACTACCGTGCTGCTGGCGATCGGACTCGCGGTGGGATTCGCGCTCGTCTCGCGCTGGTTCTGGCGCTACGGGCTGAAGCACTACACGGGAGCGTCGGCGTAGGGCGGCAATTCGCCTCCTCCTGTGTCAACACGGCGACGAATCCCGTACCGGTTTCAAGGACGATCACTCCACTCGCCTCGTCTGAGCGATTCCTTTGCTTTAGTCTGGGGCAGGTAACCCTTGCCCCAATGCCCCTGATCCGGATGGTATTCTTAAAGAGTCCCCCTTATTGGGGGGTGAACCGAGAGTGGATTGCTCTCCCGTGAGCCATTCGTCCCCACGGGCGTGGGGAGGCAGTATCACTCACGCCGCATTGTGCAGGCCTATGCGGCGTGAGTGGCGTGAGTGGAAGTTCAATTTCATTTAGATTACAGAGAGTAGATTGTTCTCTGGTGAGCCATTGGCACAAGTCGAAAGCAGCGGTACTCTCTAAGTCCGGACCAAGGAGGTTGGTCTACGCACATCATAGAGGAGGGCACTATGCCTCCGGATTGGTTTCCCCATCAGGCACCAATGGCCAAGGAGCTTCATCGACACGAGTCTTGCCCGGCCAGTGTCGAGAAAGCACCTCAGCCATTTTCGAGTGAAGAGCCTCAAGTCTTCTGCAACCGAAACCCTCACGTTATTCTAGCACTAGTGATCCAGTTCAGAACATCCCGTCCACTTCCGACCATTTCCACTCCGAAGACAACCGATCCTTCCCCGAAGCTTCCCGCCTCGAGTTGGATCCAGCTACCACTCCTGCCCCCCGATTCAGTTCCTACTGAAAGATGAGTCAACGCAACGACTCCGGCCGACTCAATCGGAGCCATTGTAACCGGATCTACGACTCCTATTGACATTTGAGACCACCCCAAGCTAAAGTGCGCTAGGGACATCAAAACATTTGTTCGCTTCTACGGAGGAGCCCCGGCATGTGGAAGGGCGCTCTCGTTTCCGCGACGCAGGAACGAAGCTCTGTAGAAGTTCGCCTATGCAAAGCACGGTGCCGAGCGTGAGGAGAAGCCTCTTGGACTCCCTAAGCAATCCGACGGAATCCGTGCGTCCGCTCATCTGGCACCTCTGGGCGAAAACGGACCGGGCGGATCAGCAACGCTGGCACGCCCTCCCCTATCACCACATCGAGGTCGGTGCGGTCGCTCACGTCCTTTGGATCGACATCATTCCCCTTGCCAGGAAGATGGAGTGGGCCGAACGGCTCGGCGTCGATATCGATCTCGCCGGTCGCTGGCTCGGGTTCATCGCCGCCATTCACGACCTCGGCAAAGTCTCCATCGTCTTCCAATCGCTGGTCGCCGAGCAGTGCGTGCGCATTGCCTGCGCCACGGGCGGCGCGCTCCAAATCCCCACAAAGGTGGAAAGCAAGCTCCGACACGGGCTCGTCAGCGCATCCGTGCTTCCCGAAATCCTCACTCGTCGCTATGGTGTGTCCCCGCTCGCGGCCCGGCGGTATGCGATTGTGACCGGCGGCCACCACGGCGTGCTGGCCACACAACAGCAGCTCGCTACCGCGGAGAGTGAGGCGAAGCGATCGGTCGGCATTGGCATCTGGGACGAGATGCGGCGGGAGCTTGTCGACTGGCTGTGGCAGGCGTTCGAGCTGCCGGATGACCTGCCACAGACGATCAAGAATACCGTTCTCACCTATCAGGAAGCCGTCTGGCTGGCAGGGCTCATCTCGGTCACCGACTGGATCGGATCGGATGAGACGCACTTCACGTTCAAGACAGCGGTCGCTACAAGCCCACTCTGTGCCCGCTGCGATGCCGAAGAGACGGCGCGCGAGGCGCTCCGACAGGCGGGGTGGTTTTACCAACCTCTGGATATCCCCTGCGCGACGCTGACCGAATCCTTCCACTTCATTAAGGACCCATTCCCGGCACAGCATATCGCGCTAGACGCCATTCGCAGGATGTCGAAACCTGGCATCGCCGTCGTCGAATACCCCATGGGCTGGGGCAAGACCGAGATCGCGCTCTGGATCGCTGCGTATTGGGCGAAGCATCATGGCATTCCCGGCTTCTATATAGCGATGCCGACGATGACGACATCCGACCAGCTACACATGCGGGTGAGAGATCATTTCACGCGACACGCCAAGGATGCCGTTAATCTGCAGCTTCTTCATGGACAGGCAGCGCTTCGCGTCGATACGAAGAGCGCCTCGGGCGCAGTGCAGGGAATGGGCAACCTCAGCATACAGACCGAGGCCGCTGAGAACCCGAGTATCGCGACAGCCGAAGCCACCGACGACCCGGAGGTCCACCGAGATCGGGCGCTGAATAATCCCGTCCAGCGGGCGAGCTGGTTCACGAAGCGCAAGCGCGGGCTGCTGGCGACCTACGGCGTGGGCACGGTCGACCAGGCGCTGATGGCGATCCTGCAGAGCAAGCACTTCTTCGTGCGATTGCATGGATTGGCCGGGAAGACGATCATCTTCGACGAGGTCCATGCCTACGATACCTATATGTCGTCGCTCTTCGACGAGCTGCTGACCTGGCTCGGCGCGCTGGGATCGCCGGTTGTCATCCTCACGGCGACGCTTCCCCAGGCACGGACGCGGCAACTGATCGATGCCTACAATCGTGGCGCCGGATGGTCGGTGGCGCCCACCGAGATCGCGGCCTATCCCCGGATCACCGCCTCCGATGGAACCCGCATGCAGTCGGTTTCAAGCCCGATCGATCAGGCGAAAAGTCGATCCGTCGCCCTGCGAAGCATGCCGGCGGATGTCGCGGACGATCGCGCGATGTGGGAGTCTATCGGCGCCACGCTCGATCAGCGGCTTCAAGCTGGCGGCACCGCGGCGCTGATCTGCAACACGGTCAAACAGGCCCAGCACGCCTTTCAGGTCCTGCAGCGGTGGTTCGACCCGGAGAAGAACGAACTCGACCTCTTCCACGCCCGGTTCCGGCAGAAGGAGCGCGGAGAAATCCAGGAACGCGTCCTAAATGAGTTCGGAAAGAAGACGGATCGGGACGGCAAGCGAGTGCGTCCGCGTCGAAAGGTCGTAATCGCCACGCAGGTGATCGAACAGTCGCTCGACCTCGATTTCGATCTGATGATCTCGATGTTCTGCCCGACGGACCTCCTGCTGCAGCGCGCGGGACGCCTGCAACGGCATCCCGGCACGGATGCCCTCCGGCCGGAGGGGCTGCGAAAGCCGGAACTCTGGCTCGCCGGCTTTGAGGAATCTTCCAGTGGACCGCGTTTTCTTCCGGGATCCCGTGCGGTCTACGGGCATCACGTGCTGCTGAGATCCTGGCTGGCATTGCGAGAACACACCGCGATCGTGATTCCCGATGATGTCGAATCGCTGATCGAGGCGTCCTATGCCGATCAGGTCAAGATTCCTGACGAGCTACGAGACATCTGGGAAAAGAGCAAGTCTGCATTTCTTCGAAAGAAGGACGACGACACCCTCAAGGCAGAACTCGCTCACATCCCCAAGCTTGAGTCGGATCGTCCTCAGCAACTCAAGGATGCGCTTGTCAGGTTGACGCATGTCGGCGCGGAGCAGGATGACGACCCAACACTGCATCCGGACGCGCTGGCAAGAACACGGCTGGGACCACCAAGTGTCAACGCCGTTATCCTGACCGCCGCCGAAGCAGAATCCTACCAATCCGCGATCGATGCCACAACCGAACGACTGGCGTTTCGGGATATCCGCGCGTTGCTCAAGCGGGCAGTCTCGCTCTCGGATGCGCGCGTCGTACACGCCCTCCGGAACCAGAGGATCCCGCCATCCTGGGAGGCAACATCGTTCCTGCGTCATCACCGGCTCATCATGCTCGACGAGAACAACAGAGCCGCGCTAGATGAGGGATTCAGCATTGAATTGCATCCCGTGCTTGGCGTCGTGTTTGGAAGCAAGGAGGAATTGATGGAAGAGGTAGATGATCAATGAACGATCCGAGTCTGCAGTCAGCAACAACCAAGGAGCATCGTGAAGAGATTAGAGCCGGGGTGATTTCCCCACCGTCGTTCAACCTGATCCACGAGCCCTGGCTTCCGATCACGATGCGAGATGGCACGACGACCGACGTCGGGCTCGCCGAGTTCTTCGCCCTTGCCCACGAGGCGCAAGGGTTGAACGAGCCATCGCCCCTGACCTACACCGCGGTGATGCGCTACCTGCTGGCGATCCTGCATCGTGCAACCAATGGGCCGCAAGATCCCGTCGATTGGGCAAGCCGTTGGCAGAAGGGTCGATTCGATGCTGAGGAAGTCGGATCGTATCTTCGACGATGGGAAGATCGCTTCGATCTCTTCCATCCGACGAAACCATTCGCCCAGGCCGGCCCCGAGTTCATCCAGAAGGACCCGAGCCCCATCACCCGCCTCTTCATGGAGCGCACCAGTGGCAACAACCCGACGCTCTTCGACCATGCCTGGGATGCAACTCCACCGGGGATGTCGCCAGCAGAATCTGCACGCGCCTTATTGACGGCGCAGGGTTATGCGTTCGCGGGATCAGGCGGCAAGTTCTTCAACAGCACACTGATCGCCGGATACAGCATCCTCTTCGAGGGAACCAACCTCTTCGAAACCCTCATGCTCAATTTGCAGGAGTATTCGCAAGACGAACCGCCGGGCCTTCAGCGCCATGGTGATCGCGACAAACCCTGGTGGGAGCTGGAAAGCGACCCGCCAATTGAGCGGGGAGGCAATCTCCCACTCGGCTTGACCGATTTGCTCACCTGGCGAAGCCGAAACATCCGGCTCTTGCCGGACCCTGATGGCACCGTTCGGCACGTCTACTATGAGCAGCGCTATCAACTTCGAGAGAGCGGCATCCGCGACCCCTTCAAACGTTACGGGCAAGCGGCGAGTGGTCCAAGCAAGGGCCAGTTCTTTCCAAAGAATTTTGTAGCAGGCCGCGCGCTCTGGCGTGACAGCTTCGCTCTGATCGAGCGCCAGGAGGAGGACGATTCAAAGTCCATTGAGGATCGTCCAACACCGGTCATCGTCGCATGGCTGGCAACCGCCATGAATGCCCTGAAAACCCTCTACGGCACACCGGAACTGGTCCCGACGCTGATCGCGACCGGCCTCGTGAACAATCAGGCGAAGATCGACCTGTGGCGGATGGACCGGTTGCCGCTGCCCGTTGCCGTCCTCACCGACAGCGACCGGCGTCTTCTCGTCCGTGACGCCGTCGACAAGGCAAAGGATGTTCGCGACGCCCTCTACCGGGCGGGATCGGCATTCGCGGCGGAGGCACTTTCCCTCGGCGAGCGCAGTCCGGACCCCAATGACGTCGCACGCGAGCGGGCGTCCCTCAAGCTCGACGAACGCTACTGGTCACGGCTGGATGTGCCGTTCCAGCAATTCATGATCGGACTCGCAGACCGATCTCCAACCGATGACTCTACGATCCAATGGAAGCGCGGCCTGCGCGACATCGCCCGGGCCGTCTTCATCGAAGCAACGAATTCCGCTGGTCTGGATAGTCGCTGGTTTCGCGCGCAGTCATACGGCGCACGGGTGCTCTCTGCACAACTGCGCAAAGTCTTGGACGAGGAGATCATGGACGACCGCGATCCATCAGCCGAAGAGGAGACAGCCTGATGCCTACTACAGCTACCGGCAGTGCGCCCGAAGGACCGGAAGCGCACCACGACGAACAACACACTTCCAGGAAGTTCGGGCAGGTTGCCTACGGGTTGGCCCGCTACCTCTCGTCCCTGGTATCGGATGAAAATCGGGATCGAGCGAAGCTCGCAGCCCTGCGACGGGGGCTTGGCCGGCCCGGTGGCTGGGATCCCCAGCTCGCGAGCATCGTGAACCCGCTAATCACCGACGTCAAAAGCAAGCAGCAGGAGGAAATCTGTTATCAGGTGTCCGCACTCTTTGGCCTCCACCCTGTGAGTTGGCCACAATCCGAGGACGAGACCGAGCGCTACGCCAACCGTACATTTGGGCGGTCACTCCACCTTTATGCCGTCGACAAGGCAAAGGAGGGTGGCACGCTGGAAGACATCAAGCTGCCGCTTGACCGCCGCATGATGGCACTCCTCGATGCCAACAGCGACGACGTGTTCGATCACCTGCGCTATGCCGTAAGCCTGTTGCGAGGAACCGAGATCCCGGTCGACTGGGGAAGGCTGATGGTGGACCTAGAACGGTGGGACGATCCCGACCGGCACGTGCAGCGTGCGTGGTCGCGCGCCTGGTGGCCCGCACCGTACTGGATCTCCCGCGAGGCCGAGGCATCAAACACTGCGGAAATAAGTGTCTAGCGAATGATGGGGATGTCCCCTGGGACCTGCAGGCCTATGTATATCCATAACAGATGAGGAGGAACAAGATGATTCTCGAGCTGCACGTTCTGCAAAACATCGCGCCGGCCAATCTTAATCGCAGCGACACCGGCTCGCCGAAGGATGCGATCTTCGGCGGCTATCGCCGGGCGCGCGTCTCCAGCCAGGCGTGGAAGCGGGCAGTCCGCACCGCCTTCGATAAGGATCACCTCCTCCCTCACGAAGCCCTGGCGATCCGGACAAAGCGGGTCGTCGATGAAATCTCCAACCACTTGGTCGCGCAAGGGCATCCGGCGGAGACCTCGACCAGAATCGCGGTCGCAATGCTCCAGGGATTGGGGCTGAAGACCGATGACAAGAGCGGCGAAGAGCTCACGCAGTACCTGCTCTACCTCGGCACCGCCGAACTGTCCCGGCTCGCCGACCTTGCAAACCAGCACTGGGACGTGCTGGCGAGCGCCGTCGAAAAGAGCCAAGGGGCCACTGGAGGAAAATCCAAGAAAGAAGCGAAGGCGGACGTACCGGACGAGGTGAAGAAAGCAACGGAGGCCATTCTCGACGGGGGAAAGGCCGCCGACCTCGCCCTCTTCGGGCGCATGCTCGCCGACCTGCCGAGCAAGAACATCGACGGAGCGGCCCAGGTGGCGCATGCGATCTCAACCCATGCCGTCGAGAACGAGTTCGATTTCTACACCGCCGTGGATGATCTTAATACCAAGGAAGAGACAGGCGCCGGCATGATGGGAACCGTCGAGTACAACTCGGCGACCTTCTACCGCTACACGAACGTTGATCTGGATCAGCTGTCGCAGAACCTTGGCGGCGACACGGAACTGGTTGAGGCCACGATCCGGGCGTATGCAGAAGCTTTCCTCACCGCATTGCCAACCGGCAAGCAAAACAGCTTCGCGGCGCAGAATCCAGCCTCTTTCGCGATCGCCATCGTGCGCGACAAGGGGCGCTGGTCCTTGGCAAATGCCTTCGTCGATCCGGTCGAGACCCGAAAGGGCGATCTCGTCAAGCACTCGATCCGCAAGCTCGCTGACTACTGGTTGCGAATCACGGAGATGTACGGGGACGAAAGCATCCAGGCGACACCAGTGTTCGTCGACCCCTGTTACCGGGAAGCCGCTGAAGTCTTCGGTGCTCCATCGAGTGGCTTGACTGGCTGGCTCAATGAGATCACCGAAAGCCTGTCCCTGACAGAACTCGCCGGCACCTCGGCGAACGGACTGGCGCAATGAGTGAACGCGAGCGTCAGACCCTGCTGTTGCGGCTGGCCGGGCCGCTGCAGAGCTGGGGAACGAGCAGCCGCTGGACGGAGCGCGACACCGGTTACGAGCCGTCGAAAAGCGGCGTGATCGGGATTCTGGCGGCAGCACTCGGGCTGCCCCGGTCGGGCGACCTCTCGTCACTCGCCGCGCTGCGGATGGGCGTGCGCGTCGATCAGGAGGGCGTGCCTGGGTACGACTTTCAGAGTGCCGGCGCGGGCGACGACCACCCCGGTATCGCAATGGCGAGGGATTCGGAGAACATCATCGCGAATCGGCAACGCATCCTGGCGGCAGGAGGAACCCTGCTCGATAGTCAGCGCGGAAAATCGTCGATCTCGAAACGGTATTTCCTGCAGGATGCCGTCTTTCTGGTCGGACTGGAGGGGGATGATCTCGCCTTCCTGACCGAACTCGATGCGGCGTTGCGGGCACCGGTTTACCCGATCGGGCTCGGGCGGCGAAGCTACGTGCCCTCCGTGCCGGTCGCGATGCCGGGAACCGGTGTCCGAGACCACATGGCACTCTATGAAGCCCTCGAGCACGAGCCTTGGCCGGTAGCGTCGCTCTCCAACCGGGCGATCAGGGCGGACCGCAGACGAGAGCGGCGAATCCGTCGGCTCGTGCTCGAAGATCCCACTGCGACCGGCGGTACGATCCGCAACGACCAGCCGATCGGTGCCGCGTTCTCCACCCGGGTCTTTGGTCCACGAATCGTCGCATTCTCGGAATGCGCCCCCAAGGAGCGAGGAGATCTCGATGACTGGCTCTGATCTGCTCTCGGCCGTTGCGGCAATCGATCCCGCGACGAGCGAGCTCTATCTCTCCCGCCTGGAGCTCAACCGGCGAAACCGGCTTGTCCATCAGGAGATCGCCGACAGCCAGGCCTTTCACCGGCGACTGCTGGATGCCTTCCCCCGGCTCGATGGTGAGCAGGCGAACGCGGCCCGGGCGGCACACGGCATCCTCTATCGGCTCGACGCACGACGCGGCGACGCGGGAGCCGTGATCGCACTCGTCCAATCAGTGACGGAGCCGGATTGGTCCGTACTGCCGCCAGGTTATCTCCATGACGAGGTGTGGGATGGATGGGCGGGCGGTGCGGAGATCGCCGTGAAGCCCACGGCCGACCGCTACCGGACGCTGCAAGCAGGAGATGCGTTCCGGTTTCGGCTGCGGGCGAACCCCACCAAGAAGATCCACACAACGGAGGAAACGAAGACGGCCGGCAAACGCCCGACTGGCTCCAACGGCACGCGCAAGCCGCTCATAAGGGATGAGCTCCCCGGATGGCTGGCGCGCAAGGCGGAGCAGCATGGCTTCCACGTTCTGGACGCATCCGACCAGCCGGATCCTGTCAGTGGCAAGGAGCAGGTCGGCTGGAAAGGCACGAGGCCCGGCCGGCAACGGCTGACGCATGCGGCGGTGCTTTTCGAGGGCGTGCTGAGGATCACCGACGCTGAACG
Organism: Thermomicrobiales bacterium; assembly: GCA_049646645.1. GTDB lineage: Bacteria > Chloroflexota > Chloroflexia > Thermomicrobiales > UBA6265 > JASGDN01. Next base: position 40,723 of record JBARWF010000127.1, on the reverse strand, counting down.
CTTCCGATCGGCGCTCTGGCAAGGGATCGGTTCGGGCAAGGCCTATGGCTTCGGGCTGCTCTCGATCGCGCCCGTCGCTCGCCGGGGGTAGATGATGTCCAGCCTGAATCTCCGAACGTTGCCGAAAACGCGAGACAGCTGGTCGTATCTCTATGTCGACAAATGCCGGATCGATGTCGAGGCCAAGGCGATCGCGATCCAGGACGTGCGAGGCAGCACCCCGGTGCCGATCGCCTCGATCACCCTCCTGATGCTCGGGCCAGGGACGACCATCACGCATGCGGCAGTACGCGCCCTGGCGGACAACGGATGCCTGGTGACGTGGACGGGCGAGCATGCCGTTCGTTTCTACGCAATGGGAACCGGCGAGACGCGCTCGGCAAAGAACCTCTACCGGCAAATCGCGCGCTGGGCCGATCCCGTCCAGCGTCTCGATGTCGCGAAGGCGCTCTACAAGCTCCGATTCGAAGATGGCTGGGACACCAGCTACACCTTACAACAACTGCGGGGAATGGAAGGCGCGCGGGTACGCGATTCCTATGCACTGATGAGCGAGATCACCGGCGTTCCCTGGTTCGGCCGCACGGTTGGGCCGGGAAACTGGGCGAATCAAGATCCCGTCAACCGGGCGCTCTCGGCGGCGAACAGCGCGCTCTACGGTGTCTGCCACGCGGCGATCGTGGCGGCAGGCTACTCCCCGGCAATCGGATTCATCCATACCGGCAAGCAGCTCTCGTTCGTCTACGACGTTGCCGATCTCTACAAGACCGAGGTCTCGATCCCGGCCGCGTTCGCCACCGTAGCGGAGGGTACCGATGATCTGGAGGGGCGGGTCCGGCGAGCATGCCGGGATGCCTTTGCCGAAGCGCGTGTGCTCCACCGGATCGTCAACGACATCGAGGTTGCGATGCTGGCGGCGCATGGATCAACGGAGAGTGATGCCTACGCCGCGGTAGCCGCCGCACCCGGAGGCTTGTGGGATCCGGTCGAGGGCGTGGTGCCCGGCGGGGTGAACTACGCCGACGGCACCGTTGAGTGGACCGGCGGCGAGGCAACACCGGAGGTACCGGAATGATGGTGCTGGTTCTGGAAAAAGTTCCCGTCTCGTTGCGAGGGGAACTCACGCGCTGGTTGCTGGAGCCGAAGACCGGCGTCTTTGTCGGCCGGGTCTCAGCGCAGGTGCGGGATCTGCTGTGGGAGATGGTCGAGGACAAGCTGAAGAACGGTGGCGGGTTTCTGATACACCAGTCGGATGGGGAGCAGGGATTCAGCATGCGGCAAACGGGCGTGACGAAGCGCGAGCTGGCCGATTTCGAGGGGCTGACGCTGATCCGGCGGCCGAACGCGGAGGACAGTGCGCCATCGGAGGCCGCCCAAGCGTGACGGTCGCCGACAGCTTCCCAGACACGAGTCCATTTAAAGATGGCCGGGGACTTCCGGAGCGCTTCGAAAGAAAAAGCCCGAAGTTCTCAGGAAACGGGAAGTGTGGTCCCCACGCACGTGGGGATGAACCGGGCGCATCCGGGGTGCGGCAGAACTCCAGATCGTGGTCCCCACGCACGTGGGGATGAACCGACTATGAGCTTGGTCCTTACCGAGGATCAAGCGTGGTCCCCACGCACGTGGGGATGAACCGGCGTGCGAACGCCCTTGATAACGCCATTCTCGGTGGTCCCCACGCACGTGGGGATGAACCGGCCGACCACGCCTCCCCTCCCCCATTCAGCCAGTGGTCCCCACGCACGTGGGGATGAACCGATCGATGTCGACCACGTAGCCGGGCCAGACAAGTGGTCCCCACGCACGTGGGGATGAACCGGCAGCAATCCGTCCCGCACCCGAACGAGCGAGGTGGTCCCCACGCACGTGGGGATGAACCGATCACGATGATGCCGAGCACCAGGAGCACGATGTGGTCCCCACGCACGTAGGGATGAACCGTGAATGACGAGTGGACGATAGGCTCTTTGGTAGTGGTCCCCACGCACGTGGGGATGAACCGGGCTGGCCGTCTACCGTGAACCAGACGTAGGCGTGGTCCCCACGTGCGTGGGGACGAGTCATGTGTCAGTGGGCAATTTCCCAGATGTGGCCGCCCGGATCGCGGAAGCTGGCGGTGCGAATACCCCATGGCCGATCCATCGGGCCGTTCAGCAACTCCACGCCCCGCGCGACCAGCGTCTCGCACATGGCGTCGACATCCTCCACGGTCAGCGTGAGCTGGATGCGAGCTCCGGCTTCGCAAGGCGCCACCGTGGCTGGCTCGATGAGCCCCCACGCCTCTGTCTCCTTGAGCAGATTGATGATCGTGTTTCCGAAATTAAAGACAGCCGATGCCTCATCTTCGAACATCACCGGCAGGTCGAAGATGTTTCGGTAGAAGTGCTTCGCGGCATCCAGGTCCTCGACGAAGAGCGTTATCGCACTGACACCGTTGGGCCACGCGCCCGTCTCTTCGCCCGGTTTCGACGCTGTGCTCATGATCGTTCTCCCCCGGTTCGAAGGCGCGGGGTTCGGTATCCGTGAACGGCGCGGTGAGGGGCGGAGCAGGCCATGCATCGCTGCCCCTCCTGGGAGAGACGAGCGTACACGGCACAGACCCACGCTTATTCCTGATCGTAGGCACCCTGCAGTTGCGCGATGTCGAGCTTCGACATCTGAAACATCGCTTTCGTCATCCGGTTCACCTTCTCGGGATCCCCGGTCCGCATCAGATCGCCGAGCATGGACGGCACAACCTGCCACGAGAACCCGTACTTGTCCTTGAGCCAGCCACACGGCCCCGGACTCCCACCCTCGGTCAGCTTCTCCCAGTAGTAATCGACCTCATCCTGCGTCGCGCAGTCGATGGCGAACGAGACCGCCTCCGAGAAGGTAAACTCCGGGCCGCCGTTGATCGCCAGCACCTCCTGGCCGTCAAGCCGGAACTCGACGGTGACAACCGTCCCCTCCGGCCCCGGCCCGGCTTCCCCGTAGCGGGCGACGTGCCGGATCTCGGAATTCTCGAAGATCGAGACGTAGAAGTTTGCGGCCTCTTCGGCTTGGGTATCGAACCAGAGGTTCGGCGTGATCTTTGGCATCGATTGGCTCTCCCTGTATCCAGCATGCGTACCGGCAGTCGTGGTGATCTGCCGTCGTGCCCCTACGATAGCCAGGGAACCCGGAGAAGGCTTCTTCCCACTTGCGGCAGATCACGGCGACCACACCGGATGTGTAACTACCGATGCGACAGGCGTGATCTGTCACCACAACCATCACGCTCGCGAGCGTCTTCACCGCCGGCGCCGTATCGGACGGGCGGGCATTCTCGCTCCCGGAACGCAGGCGAATCACACGTGCCGGGGTGCGCGGATGTCGATCGTGGGTCGTGACGTCTCGGAGAGAGCTGCGTCGCCGGTGATCAGGCGCGAACTGCGGCTCCGCGTCAGGTAGGACCAGGCCCACTGCACGGCAACCGTGAGCCGGCTCCGGAAGTTGATCAGGTAGACGACGTGGATCGTCGCCCAGATCACCCACGCCAGAAAGCCCGTGAACTGGAAGGGACCAATCTGCGCCACCGCACGGTTCCACCCGATCGTCGCCATCGTCCCCTTGTCGATATAGTGAAATGGCTTCGGCGGCCTGCCCTGCAACGCGCGGGCGATGTTCTTGCCGGCGGTCCGGCCACCCTGCATCGCCACCTGCGCCACGCCGGGGAGATCCCTTCCCCGCCTGTCTTTCGAGGCTGCAAGATCACCGACGACGTAGACATTGGGATGCCCAGCCAGCGCCAGCGTCTCCGTCACCGGCACGCGATCGCCACTCGCCAACTCCGTTCCCAGTGTCTTGCCGATGGGATTGGCCGTGACACCGGCCGCCCAGAGGACCGTCTCCGCGACGATATCCTCATCCCGCAGATGGACCACGCCCGGCTCCATCCCGATGACGCGGGTTCCAGTCCGGACCTCCACCCCCAGCCGCTCGAGCGAGCGCTGCGCGGCGGCGCTGAGGCGCGGGGGATAGCCGTTGAGCAGGGCCGGGCTGCCCTCGACCAGCAGGATACGGGCGCTCGCCGGATCGAAGGTGCGGAACTCCTTGCGCAGGGTCTGATGCGCGATCTCGGCGAGCGCACCCGCGAGCTCCACTCCCGTCGGGCCACCGCCGACAATCACGAACGTGAGCAACCGTCGACGCCGCTCCGGATCCGTCTCCATCTCGGCATGTTCGAATGCCTGGAAGACCTGGCGCCGGATGCGCAGCGCATCCTCCATCGATTTCAGCCCCGGTGCCTGCCGCTTCCATTCATCATGGCCGAAGTAGCTTTCCTGATTGCCGGTCGCCACCACGAGGTAGTCAAAAGGAATGCGACCGTCCCGCAGCACGACCTCCTGCCGGTCGAGATCGACGGCGGTCACTTCGGCCAGCAGGACCGTCGCATTCCGCTGGCGGCGCAGGACCGAGCGGATCGGGTAGGCGACATCGGACGGCGAGAGCGAGGCAGTCGCGACCTGATAGAGCAGCGGCTGAAAGAGGTGGAAATTCCGCCGGTCGATCAGGGTGACGCGCGCACTGGCGCGGCGCAGCGCCTTCGCCGCGTTGATCCCGGCGAAACCGCCGCCGAGAATCACCACATGCGGGCGGGGGTCAGCGGAAGGGCGCAGCTTAAGCTTAGCCTGAGGCGGCATGAGCGTGAGGGAGGGTGTCGTTTCCGGTGACAGCATCGTCGCCATGAGCGGACCTTTCGTTGTCATCGGCAGGGGGATTCTCCCCGGATTGCCGATTCAGCACAGGCCCCATTGCCTGCAATCCCATCATCTCCTTCTGTGATTATTTTCACAATAGGACGTTTGGGCAGGTGTCGATGGGCGTGATCCGGCGCATGGCGACTGCCGATTTGTCTCCTGCCCCGAATCTCCCGCGGGAGAGGTCTGCGCGCGTCCGTCGTTCACACGCCGCAGCGCCACGATACTCAGGGCCGCGGTGATGCCCGCCAGCCCGAACGTGACCTGGTAGGTTCCCTGCGGCATGATCGAGTTCAGCACATCGACAATCGGGCCGTACACTCCCGCCAGCGCCCCCGCTCCCGCCGTCGCGATATTCGCCACGCCGAGCGAGCTTGCCGCCTGCCCCTCCGGCAGGTCGTCGTTCATGAGCGCCCAGTTCACCGCCAGGAACGAGCCGAACCCGACCGCGATCAGGGCGCCCGCCACAGCGACGAGCATCAGCGTCAGCGAGAAGCCGATCAGCACGAGTCCCGCACTGCCGAGCGCAGCGGCGATCATCAGCACGGGTTTCCGGCCGACGGCGTCGGACAGTGCACCGGCACCCGCCGCGACGACGATGGCGAGCAGGATCGCCAGCACGGCACCGACCGAGACCCAGCGCTCGGCGCCGTGCCCAAAGCGGTCCCGCAGGAAGATGAGCAGAAACCGCTGTGCCGGGTAAATCCCAAGCATGAAGAGGAACTGCGCGAGCACGGCCCAGCGGAAGGTCACGTGCTCGCGCAGGGTGTCGAGCGACTCCCGCCAGAGCGCCCGTAGGCTCATCGCGGCGGCCATCGAGGCTCCATCCTCGTCCGGCGAGGTACGCGGCACCCAGACCAGCGAGAGAATGCCAGTGAGGACGATGATGCCGCCAAGGTAGCCGAGCACGATGGCCTCCGGCGCGCCCAGGGCCGTCAATCCCTGTGCTCCCAGCAATCCGGCGGCGGCTCCCACGACGGTCAGCACGTTTTTCGCGCCGGAGGCGATTCCCCGCTGATCCGGCTCGACATGATCCGGAATGAAGGCCTGGAACGCGGCCTGCGCGATGTTGGTCGCGCATTGCATCAGGACGAATCCCGCCAGCAGCAGCACGAAGGTGGGCGCCGCGCCGAAGAGGACGATGCCCGGCACGACGAGAACCGTGCCGGCGAGCATGAACGGGCGGCGGGGATCCGAGCGTCGCCAGGCATCGCTCATGCGCCCGGCGAGCGGCTGCACGATGACGGCGAGCCCAAGCCCGACCATGCTGATGAGGCCGATGGCGCTCCCTTCCAGCGAGGAGGGCGCGGTCGAGGCGGCGCGCGCCGGCAACAGGACGGTATTGATGGCGCTCCAGAACGCCATCGAGCCGAAGCCGTAACAATTGATCTTGAAGAAGAACAGAATCGTATCGCGGTCGATCGAACCGAACAGCTGCTTGAGCTTACCCATCGGCGAATGTCGTCATCCACGGAACCTCCGGTTCGCATCGTATGAGCATCGCGGGCGCGGCAGCAAGCGCGATGCCAACGTCATGCCCTGCATGACGCAAGGCACGGTCCACGCGGGCAATGACCGGGGAGCGTGGCAACCGCGCGATGTCCGCACCGGAGACGACCCACAGGCAAAAAGAGCCGCCCGGTCGATTGTGACCGGGCGGCTCTTCGGGAGTGAGATGTGGAGTGTGACGGTGCCGTGACACATCATGGCACCGGGAGTCCTTGGGGCGGGTCGTACAGCCGCGATCCGCTTGTCAATATCTACGCGCGCCCATGGCGACCGGATGTACGCCGGCTGCGTATGCTATTCGGCGGGTGTCGCGGGAACGGCCTCGATCTCGATGCTGATCTTGATCTCGTCACCGACAAGCACACCACCCGTCTCCAGCGCGGCATTCCAGTTCAGGCCGAAGTCCTTGCGGCTGATCTTCGTCTTCGCCGAGAACCCGGCGACTTCGAAGCCGAACGGGGACATGCCACGGCCGGTCTGCTCGACCTTCAGCACCACCGGCTTGGTGACGCCGTGGAGCGTGAGGTCACCCGTGACGTTGAACTCCTCGTCGTCCTTGGGCTCGACGCTCGTGCTCTTGAAGGTAATGGTCGGGTAGGTCTCGACATCGAAGAAGTCAGCGGACTTGAGATGCGCGTTGCGCCCCTCGTCACGCGTATCGATGCTGGCGGCCTGGATGACGACATCGACGCTGGAGTTGGCGATGTCCTGGTCATCGAGTTCGATCGTGCCGCTGAAGTCGGTGAACTGCCCCTTCACGGTCGAGAACATCATGTGCTTGACGCTGAACTCGACCATGCTGTGCGCCAAGTCGATCGTCCAGGTCCGGGTTGCGGTGGTGGTTGCGGTATCCGTCATTGAGCGTTCCCTTTCTTCTATCTCGTGTCTCGTTGCACGCAATCGCGCCGGGTCTCCACTTCCAGTTCGTTGCCTGCTCACTGAAAGTAACTATACGTTTAGTTCTAAACAATGTCAAGTTCCCTGCAGCCGATATCCTTTCAGGAACGATCCTCGGGGTCGGAGTGAGGTCTCTCCTGTGCCATTCCTCCGCTCGGCATGGCACAGGCGTCAGCTGGGGCCGGTATGAGGCAAGCTCATTCGTGGCGCGTGAAGGGGAGGCGCTGGGTCGACGACACCCCTGAAGCACAGACCACAACGATCGTCAGGATCACCACGCATCGCCTGGCGGCAGCGGAGTCCGTCTCGCGGGGGCGCGGCTACGCACCTGGCACGAGGGAGAAGCTCTCGCCCTACGGATTATCCCGCCTGCCCATGCGATCAGCTCTCGTGACAACGATTCCGGACTTCGCCCCTAGGCGTGGGTCGCCTCATTGACATGGGGATCAGGAGACTCGCCAAACCCGGCGATCCCACCCTTGATCATCCGCACCGCGCCAAGGACCAGGGCCGTCGCCATGACCGCGACCACGATCACCAACCACTCCGGAGCCTCGAAGCCCAGGGCATCCGACACGAAGTCATCGTGCAGGAACATCTTGACCGCCGCGTGCACCAGCACCAGCACGCCGATCAGCAGCAGCCAGGGGTAGCGCTGCAGCATCATGGCGACGAGGTTGCTGCCGAAGAGAATCAGCGAGATCGAGACGATCAGCCCGAAGAGCAGCAAGCCGAGATGCCCCTCTGCCGTCCCGCCGACCGCGATGATGTTGTCCAGGCTCATCACGACATCGGCCAGGATGATGGTCTGGATCGCCTGACCGAGCGAATCCGCCTCTCGCACAGGGGAGGATTCCCCATCACCCTCGGGCGAGACGAGCCGGAAGGCGATGAAGATGAGCAAAATGCCGCCGATTGCCTGCAACAGGGGAACGTCGAGGAGCAGCGCGGCCGCCGCGGTGAAGATGACTCGCAGGACAATCGCGCCAGCTCCCCCCCAGATGATCGCCTTCTTGCGATTCGCGGCGGAGAGCCGGCGCGCCGCCATGCCGATGACGACGGCGTTGTCACCTGAAAGCACCAGGTCGACAACGATGATACTGAAGAGTTTTTGCAGGATTTCGAGGTCCAAAAGAGAATCCAGACGCAAGGTTCGGGCAACAGGCGTGTCGATGCGGTATTCGAGCAGTCGTCGTGGCGGCATACCCACGACAATAATGCCGCCTCGTCCCCCGCTTTGTCACACGGCCACCGCGTCGGACGCCACTGGCTCCCTTCACCGGGTGGTGCGTCACCCCTCGTCAGGCGTTGCGCTCCCCGAACCGCTCGTAGCTCACGATGTCCTCCATCGCTCGCCGCCCGAGCGCCACACCCGGCCGATCGTCCGCATCCGGATCGGGGTAGCCAATGCCGACGGCCGAATGAACGAGCCACTCCGCGGGAATGCCCAGCATCTCCTTCACCCGCGCCTGACCGGCCTCATCCGAGAACCAGGCCGTGCCGCTGCCCAGGCCATGCGCGGTCGCCATCAGCATGATGCGCTCGCTGATTCGCCCCTCGTCGTAGAGCATGGCGGTCTGGCCATAGCCGTGCAGCGCGATCACGATCGCCACGTCGACCCCGGCCAGGAATCCGGCGAACTGGCCGCATTCCGAGAGCTGCCGCAGCTGATCCCGATCGCGCACGACGACGAGATCCCAGGGCTGACTGTTCTTGGCACTCCCGGTCCAGCGGGCGACCTCGAGAATGTCCTGCACGATTTCGTAGGGGATCCGCTCGTCGGCGAACTTTCGCCGCTGGCGCATCCCGCGCAAAAAGGCCGAGATCTCTCCTGCGTCCACATCAACCATGGTTCTGTCGCACTCCTTGTATCGGTCTTGCCGCTGCGGTGGGGACTACGAGGGAGAGTGCTGGCCGAACGTGCCATAGCTGACAAGTTCCTCGAGCGGCTTGCGACCGGAGGTCTTTCGCCCCAGCTTGTGCGTAGCCTCGGTCTGCGGGTGTCCGATCACGACCACCGACCGCAGGGTCCGTTCCTCGGGAATGCCGAGGAGCTTCTTGATCTCCGCCTGCTGGGGCGGCTCGCCGATCCAGGCGGTGCCGGCGCCCAGCCCGAGGAGCTTGGCGGCGATCAGCAGGCGCTCGGTCACGCGGCCCTCATCGTAGGCCTCGCTCACCTCCTTGCTGCCGTTGAGCACGATCGCGATCGCCAGCGGCGCATCGCCCACCCAGTTGATCGAGGCGCGTGCATTGCCGATGGCACGCAAGGCGTCCCGATCGGTCACAACGATGAAGTGCCACGGCTGGGTGTTCTGGGAGCTCCCCGACCAGCGGGCGACCTCCAGCAACTCATGCAGGTCACTCTCCGAAACCGGCTCGGAGGTGTACTCCCTGTTCTGGCGAACCTTGCGCAAAGCACGAACCTGCGCGAGCGACGTGTTTTCTGTTGTCACGGTGGCCTCCACCCCTATCATCACGACCGGCGGCAACAATCCGCCGACACTTACCTATGATGAGCATCTCGCACAATCGAGACCGCGACAAGCCCGCCGAACAATCAGGTTATTGGCACATCTGATTCCCGGGGGGACGAGTACGCATGTCCGCCCCAATGTGGCAATGCTATACTTGGTTGTGGGATCGTCCCACTCTATAGGAGCGATCATCGCCAGTCGAATTTCCGAAGAAGGCAAACATGAGTATTGCAACAGTAGACTCCAAGGGTCGACTTTCAATTCCGTCTGAGATTCGTAGCAAACTCGGTATCGAAGCGGGTGATGTCTTCTTTGTTGATGGAGACGCCGAACCCGGCGTTATCCGTATCGCCAAGGCCCAAAACCCCTTTGATGCGCTGGCCGATCATGCCGAGCAGGAATACCGGGCTGGTCGGACACGCAATTTGCGTGACTACGCAGGAGACAGGGGGATCGATCTGGATGGGGAGTGAGCCATATTCAGTCGAACTCCTCCCCAAGGCAGAGAAGGATCTTGACGATCTCCGCCAGGTCCGCGACCAGGCCGTGCGAGAAATTCTCAAGCTCGAGCAAGACCCGCACCTTGGCCATGCGCTGAAGGGCAGTCTCCGCGGGGCAAGGGCGCTTGAGTTCAATCTCAAGGGTGGAGGCGCCTATCGAGCTGTTTACATCATCCTTGCCGACGACAAGATCTGCCTGATCTTTCTCGTGGGGCCTATGAAGGGATTTACAAGAAGGCCGAGCGACGCTTCGCCGCGCTCCACGAAACACGCTGATACCTCTCGACCGGGACCTGCTTGATACAAGCAGGTCCCGGTCGCATGGGCTTTGTTGATAATGCGGGGTCAGCTGGCAGGGGATGCGGCTGGTGTCGCGGTGCCGGTGGGCAGCAGGTCGGCGCGGAAGGCGGCGCTGATTTCGACGTCCTCCTTCAGCAGCCCTTTCTCCTTCATCCAGCCACCGTATGCCTGCCATCGTTCGTCGGTCTGGGTCCCGAACGGCACCTTCCCGCCGTCCGTCCAGAGCGGCGCCAGCAGGGCGATCCCCTTCTCCTCCACGGCCCGATCGATGTCCTCGCTCGCCTTGACGAGGATATCGATCGCGGCAGCGGGATCGGCCGCCGCATCGTCGTAGCCGCGCTGAATGGCGCCGAGCAGCCCGGTGGCTAGCTCGGCATGCTCCCGGAGCCAGGATTCTCCGGCCACGATCACCAATTCGTAGTAATCGGGAACGCCCCAGTCCTCGACCTTCAGGAAATCGACCGGCGTCCCCTGCTGTTCCGCGACGATCGACTCATGGGTCCAGTAAGCACCGATCACGGCATCGACTCGACCGGCGAGGAGCGCGGGCAGCAGGTCGTAGCCAACGTTGATCACCTCGACATCCTTGAGCGTCAGGCCATCGGCCTGGAGCATGGTCGAGAGGATCGCATCATCGCTGGGCACCCCGGCGATGCCGACCGATTTGCCCTTGAGATCGGCGGGCCGGGTGATCCCGGCATCGGCCTTGAACATCAGGCAGTTGAGCGGATGCTGCACGAGCGCGCCGATCGAGACCACCGGCACCAGCTCGCCCCGCGCAAAGAGCACATCGGTCTGATAGGAGATACCGAACGTATCGCGACCCGCCCCGACCGTCTGCAGAACGGTCGTCGGGTCGGCGGGCGTATAGACCTTGACATCGAGCCCGGCCTCCGTGAAGTAGCCTCGCTCCTGCGCCACGAAGATGCCGGCGTGCTGGGCTGTCGGGTACCAGTCGAGCGCGAGCGTGACCTCCGTCCGGTCCTGGGCGGCCACTGGGCTCGATGCGGCGATTCCGGCGCCAGCCACCAGGGCCGCGAGCGCCGACGTGGACTGCACGAAGCGACGGCGCGTGAGCCCATCCCCTGCATGGTCGGACAGCGATGCCAAGCGATTCACATGAGATGTATGGGACATGGGAATTGTATTCCTCCGATTCCTGCGCGGGAATTACCCCGATCAGGTGCAACGGTCGGCGACCTGCGGATCGCCCTCTCAGCCCGGCCTCTCCGAGCTCCCGTTCCGAGTGGTAGCGTCTCAAGTCTACCGGAGCACCGAAGCGGCATCCAGCGCTGGCGCGGGAAACGCCCGGGACGGTCGCCTTCGCGCAGAACATGTCTCCGTAGAGACAATGTTTTCATGCCCTGCTATAGTGAGCTGGGTCCATCGTCATTCATGTGAATATCCATTCTCGATCGCATTGTCAGGAGAAGTCATGGCTGCCACTTCGCGCCCCTCGGGAATGGAATCCGCCCTTCCCACACCGACAGATAACGGGTTATTTGGTCCGGAGAGTGTGACCTGGAAGGTCATGGCATCGCCGGCGGCATCGGTCGGCACCGCGACCGCCGTGCTGGTCCAGATGCTTCACCCGCGCGTCGTTCGCCTGATCGCCCAGGCCTCGACCTTCGAGCGCAATCCGGAGCTGAGGAGCCGTCTCACGGCGCAATACGGCATGAGCACCATCTTCGGGGACACGGCTACCGCTGAGTGGGCCGGCGAGACGCTGCGCAAGCTGCACAGCCGGATGAAGGCGATCGACATCGAGACGGGCGAGGAATACGCGGCCGATGAGCCGGATCTGCTGCTCTGGGTCCACGCCACCATCCCGTGGGCGATGCTCCGCGCCTACGAACGGTGGGGCGAGCCGCTGACCGCCGCCGAGAAGGATCGGTACGTGCTTGAGCAGCGCGAGGCGGCCCGCCTGGTCGGGCTCGATCCGGAGGTGGCGCCGGGCAGCATCGCGGAACTGGATGCCTATATGGCGAGCATGATGCCCAAGCTCGCCTACACCGCCGAGGCCGGGCGCATTCGCGCGATCATGGTGCCCCGCAAGCTGCCCCGCTCGGGGGCGGAGCTCGTCACGCGCCTGATGAGCCTGGCGGCGGTCGACCTGCTGACGCCGGAGATGCGCGAGCTCTACGGCTACTGGTGGGGACCGGTCCAGCGCGGGATGCTCGCGGCGGCCAGCAATGGCATTCTCCGGACGGCTGCGAAGAAGGCAACCCCGGAGAGCTTGATTCCCCAGTTGCGGGAACAGGCGCACGCGCACGCGTTTGGAGCGAAGGCGCTCAGGATCAACAAGGAAATCCGCGAGCAGGTTGGTCAGACACCGGTGCAGCTGGATGCAGCCGACGCGTAGACGACGGAGCGGAGTGTCTACGCTGAACTGTCATCCTGAATAGTCCGGCTACGTTGAGCCGTCCTCTTCATGTCATTCTGAGTGAAACGAAGAATCCCCCGGCGAAGCCGATGCCCGCAGGGCATATCACTGCGGCAGTGCCAAGCGCCGGCTTCGCCGTCGAGTGCTCTCGCTTCGCTGCGCACGGGGATCCTCTCGCTGCGCTGCACTGCGTTCAGGATGACAGCGTATGGGGCAGTTTGGCGCAGACGCTCCATGTCGCATCATTCTTCTTTGGCAGAGCGTACGTGAGGGGGCTATCTATGAATTCCCGGTTCGATGTCCGGGATCAGCAGTCCGGCAATCGCGTGAACAGCTTCGACACGCTGTCCGGCGCGTTGGACTCCTCAAGCAATCCTATCGCCCTGAGTTGGCATCATGGTTCGAATCTCTGGTTGTCACCAAGGAATTCGACAGCGATGATGGTCCTCAGGTAATTCTGAGTGGGAACGAGATTCTGGTTGAGATCGGAGCCATGCTCCGGATGAAATCGGCGTGACCTCACCATGCGTTCACGGGCGTAGATGCCAGGAGGCATACCTACGCCCGGGGTGCGAACGCGCTCCCGGCCCCCTCGATCACCTGCGGCCGCAGCGCGTCCATCCGTCGGAATGCGGGGATCAACAGGACCAGAACGCCCAGCACCTGGGAGGTGAGCGCGAAGGCGACGACCGCGAACTCGAATCCCGCACTCTCGATCAGGTTCCCGGCGATCAGGATGCCCAGCGGTTGCGCCGCCATCGCGACCGCCGAATACGTGCTGAAGACGCGACCGCGCAACGCTTCCGGGCTCCGCTCGTGACGAATCGTCACCATCAGCGGGTTGAGCGGCCCGGAGGCGATCCCCGCCACGAAGAAGGCGCCAACGATCATCGCCACCGATGGTGAGATCGTCAGGATCCAGAACTCCAGCGGCATGATGAAGAACGCCCCCATCCAGATCACGCGACGCGGAACGCGCCCCGCGACCATGCCGTAGAGCGTGGCCCCGAGAAAGCCGCCACCGCCCAGCGCGGCGAACATGATGCCCAGCGAGGCGGCGCTGCCGAAGGCGCCCTTGACGTAGTACGGCAGCACGACGCCACCGATCGAGCTGCTGATCGCGTTGGAGGCGGCCAGCACGATCACCATCGGCCAGAGCAGCTGATCGCGCCGGATGAACTTCAAACCCGCCATCACATCGTGGAGATACCCCTGCGAGGCAAACGGGCTCTGCGCGAAGAGCGCGGAAGGAACGACCAGCCCGACCAGCAGCGCCGAGAGCCCGAACGAGGCGGCATCGAGCCAGAGCACGTTACGGGCACCGATCGATGCGACCAGCACACCGGCAAGCGGCGTTCCCAGCAGCAGCGCGAGGTTCTGCGACGATTCAAAGAGGGCATTGACACGTTCGAGCGATGTCCCGGCGTGGGCCGCGAGTTCCGGGACCATCGATCGGTGCGCGGTCAGCGAGGGAACCTTGAGCAGGGAGCCGATGAAGACGAGCACCAGGAGCTGCCAGAAGCTCAGCCCGACCGTGTCATAGAGCAGCGGGATCGCCACGATCCCCAGCCCGCTGACGAGATCAGCGACGACGCTGACCCGCTTGAACCCGAGCCGGTCGACGAGCACGCCGCCGAAGAGCCCCACCACCAACCCGGGCAGGAAGGTCGCAAAACCGACGAGTCCGGCCTTCGCCGCGCTGCCGGTCGTGCTGAGAACGAACCACGGCAGCGCGATGAGCGTCATCTGGCTGCCGACAAGCGAGATGATCGTGGCGGCGAGCAGGGCGACGAGCGGTTTCTGATCGCGAGCCGCTGACCGGGTCGTCATCACTCGTTCTCCCCGTCCGGAGGTACGACCGGGTAAAACGCGGTCAGCCACTCGTACAGAACCGCTCCCTCATTCTGGACAGACGTCACGTCCGCGTCAGCCAAGGGAACCTGTTTCCCGGCAAACTCGACAAGCGCCGCTTCGTAGCGTTCCTGGAAGCGCGTCACATCCTCGTCCGTCAGCCAGTACCACTGACGACCGATCATGACGCGGCGGGGAGCGATCACGTCCTCATGGGTGTGTTCGAGATCGATCAGCCCCGAGCGCACGGAGCGCCGGATCTCGGTCGCAACCTCGTCCAGCACCATGGAGAGGTAGACATCCAGTGGTGCATCGCCGGAGCCGGACGCGCCGAGCATCGACTTGTCGACGCTGAACCGGTAGGCCGTCACGCGGTAGCGCTTCTCGGTGATACCCGAGACGATCCGCGTCTCATCGACGGCAATCAGGCAGTGCGCTTCCAGCAGCTTGACGTGGTAGTAGAGCTTGGTGCGGTTGACATCCAGCACCTCCGCGAGCTCCGTGACCGTGCGGGGTTCCTGCCGCAGCAATTCCAGCATTCGTAACCGAAGGGGATCCGCGATCAGGCGCAATGTCTCCGGATCATCGATCACCCGGGCGACTTGTTGCCCGGATCGCCTGGTCGCCTCGTTCCCGCTCATGGCATGCCTCGTTCATAATCATTCAACCATTCTATTGTTTTTGAACGATACACCCGGGAACGCATGGCGACAAGTCCTTCGACACCGTTTCTATGTCATTCCGGGCGAGGCGCTCCACGCTTGCGAAACAGCGGCCACCACGGCGCCGCGCAGGCAGGGCTCCATGCTCCGACCCCTGGTCCGATGCGGTCATGCTCCTAGGAGAGACGTTGGCTCTGCCCACAACTTCCTCCGCTCGGCATGCTGCCTCGCTCGGAAAGACAGGCACGGTGTGGAGAGGCGAAGCGCGATTCATGCGCACACCCTCCTCCGGCCCGGAGCCCGATCTAAATACGCTTCAGGAGCGATGGTTCACTTGCCGATGCAGAACCGACTGAAGATCTCGTGCAGCACGGCCTCGTCGACCTCCTCGCCCGTCACCTCGCCGACGGCGTGCAGGGCGGCCCGCACCGATGTCGCCAGCAAATCCTGGGGAACGCCGGCCACGCGCGCCTCCTGCGCATCGTGGATGTGCGCCAGCGCGCGATCGACGGCGGCTCGCTGCCGCGCGGTAATCATGGCCGGTCGTGCGCCCCCGCTCCCGGTACGGAGCACGTCGGCCAGCGTTCGTTCCAGACCGGACAATCCCTCGCCCGTCGATGCCGAGACCTCGACCACCGGCGCGTCAGCGATCAGGGAGATCACCGCATCGAGACCCGCCCGTTGCGGAAGATCCGCCTTGTTGCGCGCAATCAGGACCGGTGTCTGCTCGCTTGCCGAGCGTGAGGCAAGCGTCCGGGCGATATCGAGGTCCTCCGGCGTGGGCACAACCGACCCATCGAGGACGAATACGACCGCGGCAGATGTCGCCAGCGCAGTCCGGCTCCGCTCCACGCCGATGCGCTCGACCGGATCATCGGTCTCGACGATCCCGGCAGTGTCGAGCAGGGTGGCCGGAATGCCCTCCAGGTTGATCGTCTCCTCGATCACGTCGCGCGTGGTGCCGGCAATCGGCGTCACGATCGCGCGGTCAGCCCGGAGCAACGCGTTGAGGAGACTGCTCTTCCCGACATTCGGACGTCCCACGAGGGCGATGCGAGCCCCCTCCCGATAGAGCATGCCGGAGCGTGAGCCAGCGGCGACGGCGGAGAGCGCCTCATCGGCAGCGGCGAGACCACGGTCGATATCGGAGGTATCGATCTCGTCGTCGGGGAAATCTGCGGAGGCATCGAGATAGGCGAGCAGGCTGATGAGCGCGGCATTGGCCGGCGCCAGGCGTCGGGTAAGGTCGCCCGCGAGATCGGAGACGGCCAGGCGCAGGCTCTCGGCCGTGCGGGCGCCGATCACCTGCAACACGGCCTCGGCCTGGGTCAGATCGAGCCGCCCGTTCAGGAAGGCGCGCAGGGTAAATTCGCCGGGTTCGGCATGGCGCGCCCCGGCGGCGAGCACCACGCGCAGGGTCTCGCGCAACGGGACGGGACCACCGTGGCAGGAGAGCTCGACGGTATCCTCCCGCGTGTAGGTATGCGGGCCGACCATCCACGAGAGCAACGCTTCATCGATGAGCCTATCGGTATGCGAGTCTACGATCCGTCCGTAAAGCAGGCGGTGACTCTTGATTGTGCGAAGATCGACCGCCTGCTGCGTGCGATGTCGAAGAAAGACACGTCCGGCGATCGCGGCGGCCTCTGGTCCGCTGATGCGAACGATGCCGATGCCGCCCTCTCCGGACGGTGTGGCGATTGCGGCGATGGTCGCGTTATCCATGTATGGTTCCCGGTGAGTCAGAAGGCGAATGCAAGAAGAGGGATGACGAACGTGAAACGCGGGATGATGCACCAGAGTCGGCGCCCATCTACAGTCAAGGATAGCGCGAACGGCCAGCAAGGGCACCATGACCGAGCCATTCTCCAGCGGCAAAATCCCGTTCGATCGTTACAATCGGTGACACCTTGTCACTGTGTAACATCCAAAGTGGTTAATGGTCGGTACCAAGACTGATTTTTCCCCATGGTTTCAGGCATTTCCGGCATGCGGTGGGAGCCACCCTGGTCGCGATCCTGACATGCATGCGCCCGGCGGTAGCGGGAATGCGGACCGTTTTGGCAGGTATCCTGCTGTCCGTGCCCGGACAGCACCACGCGTCCCACGTACGTCGATCACAAGCGCAGGAGCACGCCATGCCGCACACGATGACGCGAGACGAGATCTATGCATTCCTCCGCGATGCGCCACGGACGGGACACCTCGCGACCGTCCGCGCGGATGGACGTCCCCACGTCGCAACGATCTGGATCGCCGTCGATGGCGAAGACATCGTCTTCACGACGGGAGAGACATCAGTCAAGGGCGAGAACCTCCGGCGAACCGGGTATGCCGCGCTCACCGTCGATGACGGAACCCCACCGTTCTCCTTCGTCGCACTCGAAGGACCAGTCACGATCGATGAGGATCTGGATCACCTGCGCCATTGGGCGGCCGTGATTGCTGGCCGGTATATGGGGGTGCAACGTGCCGAGGAATTCGGTGCGCGAAACGCGGTGGCCGGCGAACTCCTATGTCGCCTGACCCCGGTGCACCTGAACGGGATGTCGGACATGACGGGATAGCGTCAGCGCTTGCGGCGGTCACGCGGCATGTCGGTGGTCTTGCGCCCGGTCCGCTGCGCGGATTTGAGAAGCCCATAGAGCAGAAAGATCGCGAGGAACAGGACCAACGGGAATCCCACCCTCGCTGATGATGATGAGAGCTGTGAGAGGATGATCACGGCGATAAATACGAAGGGAATGACCTGGCCCAGTCGCCAGCCTGGGATCCCCGCCGGCTGATCGGGCTCCTGATTGGTGGGTGGTAGCGGCGCCGGGTCGGGTACCGCAGGAGGTGTTGGTGCAGGGTTCTGCCGACTCGGGCGCTCGCGGGCGATCCGAGGGGTACCGGCGGCGGCAGAATGCGATGGGGCTCTCACCGGTGAAGGAGTCCCCGATTCGAATGTGACACCGCTGGCGGAAGCCGCAGTCACTTCATCCGCAAAGGACGAGCGCCCCCGCGCCTGACGATCGATGGTATCCACGACCTCCTGACGAGCGGAGTCCCCCGGAGAAGGCTCTCCTTCCCGCTTCACCTCACGGAGGGCATCACCGATCGGATCGGTTGATCGTGGGCTCGCGGTCACAGCAGGAGAAGGTGTGTTCCCCGGCGCCGGTGTACCCGGAGACGACACAGGGATACTGGACGATACCGGTGGCGCCACCGAATCGGTAACGGCGCTCGTCGTGGCCTCAGGCTGAGAGACCGCACTTCCCGGCACCGTGAGCGGCGGGCTGATATCGCTTGACGAGCCCGCTGGCGCCCGATACGCCGCCAGCAGCGCGCCGCAGGACGGGCAGATGACATCCTCCGGTGAGACGGCAGCGCCACAGTTCCCACAGGTCAGCCCGGATTGCGGCATCTTCGGTTGGGTCAGATCGTCCATGTCGGCCCATTTCCCTCATTACGACGCGATTCTTCCCGACCATGATACCCGCTGGCGTGAGTGGGCCGCGCCACATGGCACTTTGTGCGATGCTTGTCGCAACACGCTTTCCCGGAGGGCGATATCATTGCTGCTCCCCGGTCGTCGATCCCGTTCCTGGAGGCTTTGCGACGCGTGACCACGCACTCACCATCCGACGATTCCATCGATCCCACTCACACAACAGCGCCAGAAACGCCAGCCGAAGAGCATGGGGCCACGGAGCCCTCGGCGCAGCGGAGCGATCATGGCCGGCGTCCGCTCGTCTTCTGTGGGATGTGCGGGGCGCTGAACCCTGCGACCAACTTCTACTGCGCGGCGTGCGGCACGACGCTGGTCGATGCCTTTCACGCCACGGAGGGGCTGCGTGTCTTCGAGCGACCGGACTCAGCATCGCGGCTGATCGAGATCGTGCCATCGGGAACCGAGCTCGAAATCGTCGAGGATCCCAACGCGCCGGAGGATTTCGTGCGGGTGCGGCTCGGATACGGCCGACTCGGGTACATCCGGTTGCAGGATGTCTCGGCCATGGCCGATGCGCTGCAGGCATCGACGCGCCCTCCCTCCGCCGCCGAGCTGGATATCAACACCAATGCCCGGGGCTGCGTCGGCTCGACCGCCGCATTGATGGCCATCGGTCTCGCCATCGTGCTCGCCATCCTGATGCTGGTCATTATCTCGAAGGCGGATATCTACGACCAGGGAACGCTGGGCATCGTTTTCTGCCTGGTGATCGGGCCGCTGCTGGTGATGACGATCGCGCTCTTCCTCTACGCACGCGGTCGCGAGGAGCGGATGGAGGCGATCGCCAGGGAACGCGAGAAGTCGAACACCACCTGATAGCGGCCAAATCCTACGAATAAACCGTAAATATCTGGACGACTGTCTACGGAGGGGCCACGTGGAAGTTCAGGGAAAGCTCGAAGGGTTGCAACGCTATACGATTCACGGTGGTCCGTATGGCCGCCTCTTCTACAGCCTGCCGGACGACCCGGAGACGGTCCTGCAGTGCCAGCTTCCCGCCGAGGCGTTCGATGACGACCTGCAACCCGGAGATCAGATCGTCCTCACGATGCTGATGCGCACGGTGATGGAGATCCGCAAGGCGCCGGCGTCGGCCTGAATGGGTCTTCAGTGCTGCGCTGCTTCACCCACCCGCTTCCGAATCAGAGCGAGGCGGCACGCCGGTCAGAGGTCGTTCAAAGCCTGACCGCCGTCATGGCATGAGCTCTTCGTCGCTGTCATTCCGATGGAAGCGTCAGGAACAGGACGAGGAAGGCGACGGTGTCGCTGCTCAATCACCAGGGATGAAGCGCATCCCTATGCGAACCTGGTGAGCTTGCCAAGCGGGATCGCGCGGGTGGCGCCGGTCGCACCGGGGATGTTCGTCGGGTAGCCGGCGAGCGCGTCGTGAGCCAGCAATGCGAAGAGCATCGCTTCCTTGGCATCGCCGTCCACCCCGACCGCATCCGTCGCCCTGACTGCCGATGACGGCAGGAGATCGGCCAACATCCGCATCAGCGTCGGGTTCCGGCAGCCGCCCCCATTGACCAGTACGTCGTCCGGCATTGCCGGGAGCCAGTCGCGGTAGGCGTTGGCAATCGAATGCGCGGTAAACGCCGTCACCGTGGCGATCAGGTCTCGACAGCGCTGCTTCGTCGCCCCGTCTTCCGTCCGCAGATCCCCGCGTCGCAGACCGGTATTGGCCAGCATCTCGTCGCAAAGTACCTTGCCATAGTATTCGCGACCGGTCGTCTTCGGCGGTGGCTGCGTCAGGTAGGGATCTTCCAGCAAGTGACCGAGCAGACTGGGATCGACCGTGCCGGCCGCAGCCATGTCGCCATCCCGGTCGAAGGACTGTGCGCCATCGGAGAGGATCGAGACGAGGCCGTCGATCAGCATGTTGCCGGGCCCGGTGTCGAAGGCGATCACGTCGTCGCCATCTCCACCCGCCGGCAGCCACGTCACATTGCCGATACCGCCGATATTCTGCACGGCGCGGCTCCGGTGGGGATCGCTGAAGACCGCCCAATCGAAGTAGGGAGCGAGCGGTGCCCCCTGACCGCCGACGGCCATGTCCCCGACCCGGAAATCCGCCATCACCGGCGCACCGGTCCGGGCGGCGATCACCGCCGCTTCCCCGATCTGGATCGTCGAGGTCGTGGAGAGGGGCAAGGCGGGATCCGGCAACGGCTGGTGCCAGACGGTCTGCCCATGCGAGCCGATGACCGCGAGCGCCGCGGGATCGACATTTCCCGCCGCGCAGATGGAGAGCGTCGCCTCGGCGAAGAGCTCGCCGAGCACCATATTGAGCGAGCTGAGGCGGGCGAGCGCGTTCGTCTGGTCCTCGTAGAGATTGAGCAGTTCGGCTCGCACCTGGTCGGGATACGGGTACGTCGTAAACCCCAGCAGCTGGAGCTTGGCCTGCCGGCCGTGTCCCTCGATCTCGACCAGCGCCGCGTCGATTCCGTCTACCGACGTCCCGGAGATGAGACCGACGCAGAGCGATCCCGATGTCATCGCAGCGCCCCAACGACCGCCTCGGTGAAGGCGGCACGGCGCTCCATGTAGGTCGTCGTCACAACCGGGTGCACGCGGTTAGTGAGCAGGACGATGACGAGATCGTGCTCCGGCTCCATCCAGAGCGAGGTGCCCGTAAACCCGGTATGGCCAAAGGCGTTCTGGCTGAGCCCACGCCCTGAATCGGGGCTGTCTTCCGGCGTTCCCGGAACCGGGAGCATCCGCCAGCCGAGCCCGCGACGCTCTGTTGCCCCCTCGATCGCGATCTGGTTGGTACGTGCCTCGCGGACGATCGATTCCGGCAGCACCCGGACACCATCCAGCTCGCCGCCATCGAGCCACATCGTGCCGTAGCGCGCGAGGTCGAGCGCCGTCCCGAACAGACCGGCATGCCCGGTAACGCCTTCGAAGCCGTACCAGGCGTTGCCGTCATGAACTTCGCCTCGCAGCAGCCGCTGCCGCCAGCCGCCGGCCATCACCGGCTCGCGACCCGGCACCTTGGCCGCCTCGAAGTCGTTGCCGACCTCGGTGGCCGCAATGCGGGAGCGCAGCATCGCCGGAGGCGTGAACATCGTGTCGGTCATGCCAAGCGGCTGGAAGATCTCACGTCGCGCATATTCGGCGATCGATTCGCCGGTCAGGCGACGCACGACTTCCCCCAACGTAATGAAGCCGGGATCACTGTAGATCACCTGGGCACCGGGAGTGTGTTCGGGCTGAGTCGCGGCGAAGTCGGCGAGATAGGCATCGGCACCCATGCCATCGAGGAAGACCGGTCGCCAATCGCTCAATCCAGCAGAATGCGTGAGCAGGCGGCGAACCGTGACCCCGGCCTTGGCGCCCTCGGTCCCGAACTCAGGGAGAATCTCGCCGACGGGCTGATCGAGCTCAAGCCTGCCCGCCGCAATCAATTGGAGGATTGCGGGAAGCGTGGCCGTGACCTTGGTGAGCGACGCGAGATCGAAGATCTCGTCGACACCCATCACGGATCGCTGGTCGGCCGGCTCGCGCACCGCCCAGCCGGTCGCACGGTGAAGCACGATCTGGCCCCGACGCGCGATCAGGGCGACCGCGCCACCGTATTCGTGCTGCTGGGCCCCTTCGACGAGCGAGATCCAGGCGCGATCGAGCGCGTTGGTATCGAAACCAAGACCGTTCGGGTTTGTCCGCGTCAACGTCACTCGTTCCTCCATCGTCTATCGCTAGTCGGGCCTACGGGTTCGGTAACAGCCTGTGGCACCATCAGGCATGCGGCATCGTGGTCGTTTGCGCCAGATGAGCATACCGTTCGCAGCGGTTCCTATCCGAGGTGGTGTACCACCTGATGCCACGCCGGGCAAGAGCCCTGCACCCTGGCTACACGACAGGCGCTGTGTCAATCATGCGCGCTTCGATGAACCATGCTCGCTCCTCGAATCGTGTCCGCACCGCTCAGTGATGCATCTACGCTCACTCGTCCTCTTGTCCCGTCATCTTTCACTCCGTTCGGGATGACGGTTGAATGGAGCCGCACCTCTGACGAATCACACGCCAAGAACGGGATTTCTCGGCAAGTTCCGATGCGCTGCTGAAATGACGGAGATGGAATCTGCCTCTCAGCAAGGCGAGTCGTTTTCCCGCATACGGAAAGGTCGAAAACGGGCGAGCGGGGTAAACTAGGAAGAATGAAACGACGACTCCCACACCCGGATCATCCACCCGTGCATCCTACACACTCCGCCATGATTCCCGTCCAATCCGACGACGAAGCGCTCTACGAATCGCTCCTGCTTGCCATCGATGCGCGCACGTCCCGCCTGGGCGATCTCCAGACCGAGATCGCGCCATTGCTCCGCGCCCTCGAGAAATTCGAATGGCACTACAACACCCAGCTCGGCGCCTTGCAGCGCGAGCTCGCCGAGCTCCGCGCGAGCGCGCGCGCGATCGAGCACCGAACGGCCCGCATCCACGCGCGGATGGTGGCCGACCCCGACCATGTCATGGGCGATCTCTTCGATGAGGAGGAGCTGCGGGAGATCGGCGAGCTTTTCGGCGTCGAGCTGCCCGAATCGTGGTTCCAGTCGGCCCGCGAGGCGGAGGACCGGCGACGACGGCAGGCGTACAATCGCGAGGACTTCGGCGACGAGGTCAATGATGAGGCCGAGGAGGAGATCCTTCGCCGCTTGCAGCGAAACCAGGCAAACAAGCGCCGCCTCTCCGGAGAGGGCGAGCAGGAATTGCGAACACTCCACCGGTCGCTGGCGCGGCGCTTTCACCCGGATCTCGCCATGACCGAGGCCGAACGCGTCGTGTGTCAGGAGATGATGCTGCGCGTCAATGCCGCCTGGCACAGCCGGGACCTGGCAGAACTACGGGCGATCGACACGGAGAGCGTGCACCTGGAGGGGACCTCCGGACGCCAGGGATTCGAGCGACGCATCCACTGGGCGCGGCAGGAATGTGTGCGGCTCGATGGCGAGATCGGGGCGCTGGTGGAACGGCTGCGATCGCTTCGCGAGAGCAACACCTTCCCGCTCTGGTTCAATTCGACGCTGGCGCAGACGATCATCGCCCAGCGCGCATCCGCCCTCCGGCTGGATATCGCCAGCGAGACACAACGCCTGGCCGAGATGAAGCTCGCATTCCGGCATGCATTGCAATCGTATGCGGTGTCGGTGGCGTAAACCATCACGAACGACATGCATGTGCTTCGGACAACGTGCTCTATGCGGTATGCAGTATTATTCATGTCAATTCGTCATTGTCCGTTTCTGGCATCCTGATGCCCGGCAACGCGCTCTTGGCTGCCTTTCCACTCCATTCTTCCTACCGAGAGCGACGATCACAAGCAGAGGTAAAGCACCGACGCATGGGGAACGAGACGCCGGCGGACTTCACCGCATTCCAGCTCCAACGAGTCATCGCCCCAATCGTCCCCCGTGCCATGGGGATCACGGCAATCGTCATCGCGACGATGTGGATCGTCTCTTGGCAAATCGGGAATCCTCATCTCGGGAGGCTCGCCCTCCTGCATTGCGGTGCGGGGATCATCTTGCTCGCCTGTGCCGTCCTCTGCCACTACGGTGCCTGCCGGGCGATGCCGGTCGTCGTCAGCCTCACCGGGATCGCGTTCGTTGGCGTACTCTCCACAACGCTCTGCCTGGTCTCGTACAACAATCACACCGGGCTCCTGCAATCCCTCCCCTACTGCATGGTCGCGGCAACGATCGGCGGTTTCTTTTGGCCTCGAGCATGGGGCCTGCTGGGAGGGACGGTCGCCTGCATGGTCCCTCCCTACATCCTGATGACCACGCTCTACGACGGGACCTTGCACATCCGCGTTATCTACAGCCAGTTGCTCTTCTTCACGCTGGCCATCGCCTCTGCATTCTGGTTCCTGATGAACCGGGTAAACCGGCGTACCTACCACCTGCTCCGGGAAGTGGAAGCACAATCCCGGCTCGATTCGCTCACCGGTCTCTACAACCGCCGCGCCTGGTACGAGCGGGCTGATGCGGCGCATACACGCGGGAATCGCGCGGATGCGCCGGCCGTGCTCCTCTATATCGACATCGATTTCTTCAAGTCGGTCAACGACCGACTGGGGCATGTGGCCGGTGACGAGGTGCTGCAACGGGTCGCGAACCTCGTCGAGGCAGCGGCAGGCCCGGAGGCGATTGTGGCGCGCTTCGGGGGCGAGGAATTCGTCGTCTACCTGCCGGCAACCGATCTCCCCGCCGCCATTGCGCGTGCCGAGCACTTGCAAGCGGCACTGCAAACAACGCCCGCTTGGCATTGTCCCGTGACCATCAGCGTCGGGATCTCCGCGGCAACCGTGGGCGAGCCGCTGGACGACATGATCCGGCGCGCCGATCAGGCGCTGCTCCGCGCCAAGGACGAGGGCCGCGATCGACTCGTTGTCGCAGAACAGGCCTCTACCGCCACACGTCCAGCCGCTCATCTCTGGGAACATGCTGGATCTCCGGTTCCCGCCACCGCAGAGTCGCTCCTCTCCGCGTTCTCATCCCAGCAACGGGAGAGTCGCCCGCAGACCGGGGGTGGACGCCGTTTTTCACTGTAAGCAAATGATCTATCATGGAGGCGGGGACTGACGTCACGCGACTCCGGAGGTCACAATCGTGTCCTGGAATCGGTATCTGGAAGATAGCCGCTGCGGCTACACAACGTTCGCATGAGCGCCAACACGGCAGCGTACGACACCTTCTGCATGACGCGGTATCTCGCCCCTATTCTCCCGTGGGCCATGGCGTCTGGCGGCATCTCCCTCTCCCTGCTCTGGGTAGGCTCCGCGCTGCGCGGCATGCCGAATCTGGGATGGCTCGCCCTTCTGCAGGTTGGCGGCGGGGCCCTGCTCGTCGTGCTGGCCTGGGCATGCCGGCGTATGGCAAAGCTCGGTCGTGTGCGGCCAACCGTGACGACCATCATCGTCTACGGGTTGTTGTTCTCGTCCATTTCCTGCCTGGTCGCAGACAACAACGGCGAGGGGCTGACGGTCGTCTTCCCGTTCTGCATGATCCTGCTCGTCGTCGGGTCGTTCTTCGTCATGAACGTCTGGCAGCTGCTGGCCGGATATCTGGCAACCATGATCCCGCCGGTCCTGCTCGCCGCCCATATCGAGCGAGACCTGCTCTCCGAGGTGATTCCGCGCCTGTTGGTGCTGACCATGGCGACAGGACTCACCTTTTGCTTTCTCGTGGGCCGGTTCCGGCGATCATATTTCGATCTCCTGCAACGGGAAAAGGAGCGCTCGCGGCGAGACCCGCTCACGGACCTGTTCAACCGCGCTGCCTGGCACGAGCGTGTCGAGCAGATGGGAGACGCTCGCCACGGCGCGATCCTCTATATCGATATCGATCATTTCAAGCAGGTGAATGACACCCGGGGGCACACGGAAGGAGATCGTGTGCTTCAACTCGTGGCGGAGAGTATCACGGCATCCCTGGATGCCAGCGACGTCGTTGCACGTTTTGGCGGCGAGGAGTTCGTCGCCTTCCTGCCGGGAGCGGATACGGACATGGCAAGAGAGCATGTCGTCCACATCCAGCAGGCGATCGACGCTCGAAACGATGACGGATCAAGCGTCACGATCAGCGCCGGAATCGCCCGGCAACGGGTGAACGAAGCGCTCGAAACGACGGTCAATCGCGCCGACCAGGCACTGATGCAGGCCAAAGCAGATGGACGAAACCGCGCGGTCATCGCCGACGATCCCGCGGAGCCACAGCCGTCCCCCGAGGAGTCCTCGCCAGAGGTAGGGCAGCCGCTCCCAGCCCAGGGGGCGCTTGCCTAGCAAGCGATGGCTGGCCCTGCCCGGCCGCAGATCTTTTTCGTAATGGGTGCGTCTCTGGCAGCAGCTGCGTTGGCATCAATCGGGCGGACCACAAGCCCGATTTTCGAGGCGTGCCGGAATCGACGCGTTCCGATCATGGGACCGGGCGAGATATGGCCCTGTGGGCCATCGGAACGGCACAAGGCCGTTCCCTACGAATGAGATCCGTCATCCCGATCCTGGATGATGCGATGCGGGATATGGCCCCTACCAGCAAAATGGGGCGCCGGCATTTTGCCGGCGCCCCATATCGATTCACCCGTGGGTTGCGCTACTTGTTGAACTTGGCGATCACGCCTTCCTCGAAGATATGCAGTGGATCGAGATCGTAGGCAAGACCCGGCATGTAGACGATGCCGTAGTCCGCTCCGGCATCGATGGTCGCCTGTACCTTCTCCGCGAGATCGTCGGCGGTGCCGACGACATGTCCCTTGGCAAAATTCTCGTAGGAGATATTGCCCATCGTCTCGCGCAGCCGGACCGTCTTCTGCTCGGGGTCATCGCCGGGTGCGATCGGGTAGAAGGAGAAGCTGGTCGAATGCACGATGTCGTCGTAGTTGCGCCCCTCGCGCTCGCAGTGCCCGCGCAGGATATCGAGCTTGGCCTTGATCGTCTCTGGGTCGCCGCCACCGACGTTGCAGGCATCGGCATACTGGGCGACAAGCCGGAGGGTGACCTTCTCGCCACCGCCGCCGATCCAGAGCGGCACCTTACGTCCCGGCCGCGCGCTCTTCGGCTCGTTGATCGGGCCATCGATCGAGTAGTACTTGCCGGAGAAGGTGGGCGTGTCCTCGGTCCACATCTTATGGATGATCTGGACGCCCTCCTTGAAGGCCGCCATCCGCTCCTTCGTCTCCGGGAAGCCGTAGCCATACGCCCGCCACTCGTGTTCGTACCAGCCGGCGCCATAGCCGGCGTAGAGGCGGCCGTGACTGGCGGCATCCACGGTCGAGGCCATCTTCGCGAAGAGCGCGGGGTTGCGATAGCCGTTGCAGTTGACCATCTGCCCGACGTTGACCTTCGTCGTGCCACGGGCAAGCGCCATCGAGCTCAACCACGATTCAAACACACTGTTCTGCGTGGGATTCGGCACGGTGTGGAAGTGATCGTAGACCCACACCGAATCCCACGGTCCCTTGTCCGCCTCCTGGGCGACCCGGATCATCGTCTCGAATTGCTCGACCGGATCGTCGATCCCGGTGAGATCCATCTTCCAGCCCTGGGGAACGAACGTACCAAAGGTCATCGACGCCATAAGTTTCTTGATCTCCTTGGTTGCCTGCGGCAGCGACCCTGCCTGGCACGGATTGACACGTCCTTATCTTCTATCAGCACGGGAGATGCCATGCAAGGTCATTGGGGCGTCCCCGGCCGATAATCCTGCTCAGCATCGAGGCTCCTCGCCCGCGAAGAGGAAGCGGGAGACGGGCGTCATTTCGCGCTATTCAGCCACGTGGCGTCACCCCGTGATGGCGTCGTGCATGCGTTCGCGTCTGCGGCCCGTCTCGTGCGTACACCACGGCGCACAGCGGTCGTCCCGGCGTTGCGGACGTGCTGAGAGCGCGCCGCATCTCACAATGAAAGGCATCCTGGTTGAATTCCGCCACTGAAGATGAGGACGCAGCACGTCTGGCCGAAGAGGTCGCCGAGGCTGCGGCCCGAGACGCGGACGATGACTATCTCCCAACGGTCGTCCCTATCCTCGGACGGCGCGATCCGACGCCGGAGGCGGCAAAGACAGTCACGCGGATAGAGCTTCCCTTCCGCACGATCATCCGGGTGATTCTCTCGCTTTTCTCGATCTGGGTGCTCCTGCAAGTATGGCAGGTGTTCCTGCTCGTTTTCGTCGCGCTGTTTCTGTCGATGGCGTTGCTCCCGCTGGCACTTCGCCTTCAAGGCTGGGGACTGCGGTACACCGTGGCAGTTGGCGTTGTCGCGCTGCTCCTCGTTCTCACGTTCGTGGGATTCTTCGCGCTGATCATGCCGCCCCTGATCGACCAGGTGCAGAACCTGATCGACAACGCCGGGACCTATGCCGACAACTTCCAGCGCATCCTGGACCGATATCCCCAGATAAACAGCCGCGTGCAAGAGCTTCGGGACAACCCACCGTCCATCACCGGGAGCTCGCTGCCCTGGGCGAAGGTGCTTTCCTACGGAACGGGAATCGCCAGCGGCATCACGAACGCCTTCTTCGTGCTCATCCTCACCGTCTACTTTCTGCTGGAGGGCGAGCGAACGTGGCATTATGTCTCGCGCTATTTCACACCCCGGCTGCGCTATCGCATGCGCCGGGCGTTTCCGGAAATTCTTCAGGTTGTCAGCGGATATGTACGTGGCCAGCTCATCACATCGGTGCTCTTTGGCGTCTTCGTCTATATCCTGCTTACGATCACCGGCGTACCTCAGCCGCTCCTGCTCGCCATCCTCGCCGCCGTTCTCGATGCGGTACCGATCATCGGTGTTCCTATCGCCACTGCTCCGGCACTGCTCCTGGCCGCGACGGTTTCCGTCCCCACCGTGATCATCGTGCTGGTGGCGTACGTCGTCTATCAGCAAATCGAGAACTACCTCCTGGTACCCCGCGTGTTCGGGAATGCCCTGCAGGTTTCGTCCATCAGCATCCTGCTCGGCATTCTCGTCGGTGGTCAACTGCTCGGCGTGCTGGGGACGCTGCTCGCCTTGCCAATCACTGCAGCGATCCCTGTCATCGAGCGGGTCTGGAATGAGGATGTTCCGGAAGGTCTCGAAGAAGAACCGTGAACGCCCGTGCGGGTTCACGGAAGCGGGGTGGAATGAAACACACGACCTGCGTGGATATTCCGGTCCCCGGGGCCTCCAATCGGCGGAATCCGGGCTCCCCGTATCCGGGTCTTGCGTCGATCCGTACAATGATGAGGGCATGCCCGTGCCGATTCGCGGGTATCGCGCATCGCGCCGACTGGAGGCCCCGCAACCCCCTTCTTCCGATCCGTTTCCCGGCACTGCATACCGCTGACAATTCGCAACTGATACTGGAGGCGCACCATGGACAGTGGGTTGATCTCTCGCGGTTTTCGCGGACGCCGCCTGCGGCCCGAACTGGCGCGGCGTACGCCGCCCGGCCAATACCTGACCGACGATTTCCCGGTCCTCTCGGCGGGTCCCACCCCCCACACACCGCTCGAGCGCTGGGACCTGCGCGTCAATGGCGAGATCGAAACGCCACAGCGCTGGACGTGGGACGAGTTCCTCGCCCTGCCCCACGAGACGTTCACCGTCGATATCCATTGCGTCACGAAATGGTCGAAGCTGGACACGGTCTGGGAGGGCATCTCGCTCGATACCCTGCTGGAGGGCCGTACCGATGATGCCAACTTCCTGATCGCCCACTGCGACGGCGGCTACACCACCAACCTACCGATCGAGGATGTGACGGGCGGCAAGGCATGGATCGCCTTCAATTTCGATGACCAGGAGCTGGACCCCGAACATGGCGGGCCGGCGCGTCTGCTGGTGCCGCATCTCTATTTCTGGAAGAGCGCCAAGTGGATTCGCCGGCTTGAACTGGTCGATGAGGATCGGCCCGGGTTCTGGGAAGAACTCGGCTATCACAACTATGGAGATCCATGGCTGGAACAACGATACCAGGGCGACTGACCTGGCGCATTGCCACCGTGGACGCCACCGTGGAGCAGACTCCTCGCGTCAAGGATCTGGTGCTGTCGATACCGGAATGGCCGGGGCACCTGCCCGGTCAGCATGTAGACGTCCGCCTGACAGCCGAGGATGGCTATCAGGCCGAGCGCAGCTACTCGATCGCCACGGCACCGGAAGACCAGCGCATCGAGCTGACCGTGGAGCGGCTGGATGACGGCGAGGTCTCACCCTATCTCGTCGATGACCTGCAACCAGGCGATCGCCTCGAACTGCGTGGCCCGATCGGCGGGTATTTCACGTGGGATGTGCGCGATGGCGGGCCACTGCTCCTGATCGGCGGCGGCTCCGGGATCGTGCCGCTGATGGCGATGATCCGTCACCGTTCCCTGCAACGCAGCCAGGTACCGACGCGCCTGCTCTATTCGTCCCGTTCCCACAACGAGATCATCTATCGCGACGAGCTTGCCAAACTCTCCTTCAATGACGGCAATCTCGACGTCATCCACACGCTCACGCGCACCCAGCCGCCCGGCTGGACGGGATATCGGCGCCGGGTCGATCCCGAGATGGTAGCGGAGGTCGCCTGGCCCCCGGCAGAGCGTCCGCTCATCTACATCTGTGGCCCGACCCCCTTTGTCGAGGCGGTCGCCTCGGCCTGCGTGGCGCTCGGGCATGATCCGCAGCGTGTGAAGACGGAGCGATTCGGCCCGACTGGCTGAGCAGGCGGCCACCTGTCGTCGAATCGACGGCCTGAACCTTGCCTCTCCTGTCACGGGTGAGATCCAATTCCCACCAGAATACGTTTACTGAAAAGAGTATGCATGCGGTCCGTTGTGCGAGCATGGCACAAGGGACCGCACAATGTTGGTAGGGTATCGTGAGAACCACCGAGGGTTACGCCAAGCAAACGAAACGACGATATGCGAGATTGGTCAGCCGCCGGAGCTTCTTCGGTGCGGGTGTCGCCGCGATCGGCGCCACCGCCGCCATCGGGATTCCCGCCGGGTGCCAGGGGCAGTTCTATCCCGGTACGACGGTGCTCCAGCTCGACCTCAGCGGCAAGACGCAGGACGCTGCCGAACGCCTGCTTCGGCAGCACCTGACGCCGTTCGAGCAACGGGCAATCACGTTCGAGCACAACGGAAAGCGCTGGAACGCCAGCCTGGCCGATCTCGGATTCGCGGTCGATTACAAGGCGACCCTGCTCGGGGCGTTCCAGCGCGGCCGGGACGACGGTCTTCTCGGTCGCTATGCGATCTGGTTCGACGGCGGCAGCTCCCGCGAGGTCTTTCCCGTTCACTTCACGGAAAATCCCGCAGCCCTCGACAGCTATCTCGCGACCCTTGGCAAGGAGGTCGCCGTTCCCGCCACCAACGCCACCCTCGTCCAGGATGGTGCCACCCTCAGCGTGACCAAGGATGTCGCCGGATCGCGACTCGACATCAGTCGTTTCCGCCCCACGGTGGTCTCGGCCGTGCGCGCCGCCAGGCCGGACACCCTCGACCTGCCGATGACGCCCGTGCCGGCGCGCATCACCGCCAAGAAGCTGGCCTTCGTCCGCGATGCGGCCGCGGCCCTGCTCGAAGGACCGGTAACGATTGTGGCGGGCGATGCATCCTGGGCAATCGAGCCGGAGACCCTCGCGACTGCGCTGGTGATTCCGGACGATACGTCCAGCGCATCTCCGTCGCTCGATCCCGCGCTCCTGACCGATGCCGTCACCGAGATCGCCAGCTCCCTCTACGTCTCCCCCGTCAACGCCGTCGTTGGCTGGGATAATGGCCCCTACGCGATCGCGAAGGGGCAGTACGGGCGCTGGGTGGATGCGAAAGAGCTCGCGAAAGTCGTCGCCGAGGCGGCAACGCGGGAGGACCGGACAGCGAAGGCACCGCTCACGCCGATCGCTCCCGACGTTCACAGCGACAATCTCGATACGCTTGGGCTGGCCGGATTGATGGCCGCCGGCGATTCCTCGTTCCAGGGATCTTCCCCGGAACGGGCGGAGAATGTGGAAGTCGCGGCCAAGCACATCTCGGCAACGCTCATTCCACCGGGCGCGCAATTCTCGTTCAACGATTCTCTGGGGCCGATCTCGGTCGAGAACGGATATGTCGAGGGCAAGATCATCCAGGGCGACTGGTATGCCAGCGACCTGGGCGGCGGCGTCTGCCAGGTCTCGACGACCGTCTACCGGGCGGCACTGAAGGCGGGCATGACCTTCGACGAATGGCATCCGCACTCGTTCCGGGTGTCGTTCTACGAGCTGGACGGCTGGCCTCCGGGAATCGACGCGGCGATCTACCAGCCGAACTCGCCGGACGAATGGGAGATGGACCTCAAGTTCACCAATCCCACGAATGGCTGGATGCTGCTGCAGATGGTCGAGGATAGTGGTCATGTGACGGCGCAGCTCTATGGCACGTCGCTCGGCTACGATATCGAGCTCGACACCCCCGTGGTGAGCGACCCGATTCCACCCCCGCAGCCAAAGGAGCGGACGACCACCAAACTCCCCGCCGGGCAACGGCGGGAGATCCAGGTGGCGGCGCCCGGGTACAACGTGACGCTGACCCGCTCCTTCCTGAAGAACGGCAAGGTGATCGATCAGGATACATTCGTCAGCCATTACCAGCCGCAACCCGAGATCTGGGAGGTCGGGATCGCGACCGGGAGCGAGCAGTCCGTGGGCAACGCCTCCGATTGAACCGAAATCCAGACTCCCGAACAGGTATGATGAACGCCCGCGCCGATTGGCGCGGGCGTTGTGTTGTCTTTCCAAGGGATGGGTTGTTGTGGATTTTCGCCCCTTTGCCGACGAGTTCATGCAGCGCGTTGCCGAGATCGTCTACTGCACGGCGACGACAGTGAGTCCGGATGGAACGCCGCGCTCCCGGATCCTGCATCCGGTCTGGCATCTGGTCGACGATCGGCCGGTGGGTTGGGTCGTGGCGTTCAAGACGCCAGTCAAAGTCCGACATCTGACAAGTAATCCGCGGATGGCGTGCATGTACTGGACGCCCGCGCAGGATACGGTGGCGATCGATGCGGTCGCGACGTGGGTGGACGATGAGGAGACGCGACGGGAGGTCTGGGAGCTGCTGTCGAGCACGCCGGAGCCGATGGGATACGACCCAAGGATTCTGGGGATGGAGGACTGGAACCATCCCTTCTTCACGCCGCTGCGTCTCGATCCATCCCGGATTCAGATGCTGCGAGGAGAGCAGATGCGAGCGGGCGATTACACCTACCGTGTCTGGCAACGCGACGGCGAATGACGACTGGGGAAACCAGAGCCGGATGCGGAGATCGAGCGGCGAGTAGCGAGACGGTTCTCGCGTGGGAAGATGTCCCGGGAGACCCGGTTGCGTTGGTCGATGGCGACTCGCTGACCTCGACCGCTGCGGACCTTGCCCGGTTTCTCGACGCGCTCGTGAACGGGCGGCTCATCGGCCAGCGAATGCTTGGGAAGATGCGAACAGCGGTCGCTGTTCCCTACAAGCACCCGATCTTTACCTCACCGTCGTATGGGCTGGGACTGATGATCGATCCCAACTCGCGGCTCGGCACGGTGGGTGGACACACGGGCGGCGGGCCGGGGTACTCGACGGCAGCGTTTCATTTTCCGAGAGCGGGAGAGCGGAACGTCATCTGCGTCGCGCTGGTCAACAGTGACCGGGGCCGCGAGATGGAGATCGCATGGACAATGGCGGAGGTCGTTGCGGAGACCTCTGCCTGACAGACGAGATGACCCGGCGACGAGTTCACCCCGCAAGAGCCGAATCGAACCCATATCGGCGAACCATCAGCTGGTCTGCGCCATCGGCCGGACCACCAGGCCAATCGCTTGGGCGCAGGGGGCCGGGATCCGGCTCCGCCGGATGGGCCAGACAAGCTGACCCGCTACGGGTCTTTGCCACCATTTCGAGTTTCGCTGGATGCCGCGAGTAGCGTCGTCAGCTGCGAGGCGAGCATCGGCGCGTACGGAGATGAACGGCGCAGAAAGATCGCCAACTGGCGCGTGCCGATGGCGATCGCCTGATCGCGAATCGCCGAGCCCGCATCGTCCGGGAGTGGGACGATGTCTCGGTATCCCGTAAGCAGGTCGGGGAAGATCCATAAGCGATTCGGGTCGGCATCCTGCAACATCGCGTGACCGAGATCATAGAGCGGATCGGAACCCCGGATCTCTCCGAAATCGATGATGCCCGTGTACCTCCCCGTCTCTGGGTCGACGAAGATGTGGGTCGCGTCGAAGTCACCGTGCGCCAGCACGCTCATCTCACGCGTCTCACGCGCGGGTAGAGCCAGCCAGCGATCAAGGGCATCCCGGAGCCGCAAGCAATCCGCCGGCGAGAAGATGTGGCTCCCCAGGATCTCGCGCCCGGCATCCTCGTATTCCGAAGCCCAGGCACTCCGGGTGGAATGCTCGGCGATCAGGGAGCCATCCGCCGGATCGACGGCATCGACCCAGCCATAGCCGCGCACAGCGACCTGATGGATCCGGGCGAGATCGCGTCCTGCTTCCCGTGCAGCCAGCGCCCGCTGCTCGCCGGGCAGCGACGGGAGATCGATCAGGGCGACGCCCGGCATGCTCGTGGTCAGGGTAGCGCACCGGTCGAGCTCCGGGGGATCGGCTTCCCACGCGACGATTGCGGGAACCGGCACCCCCGCTGCACGCAGAAGCTGGTGAACCCGCACCTCTGCATCTCGACGCTCTCCGGCTTCCTCTCCCAGCCGCAGAAAGAAGACCTCCGTCCCGGCGGTGATCCGGTAAACCGGCGTCGACCAGCCCGATTCCGCCCGGTCGACCACGAAGTCCTGCCCCGGAAGCCATCGCCGGAGCAGGGCATACACTGCATCCCTGCGAAGACCCTTCACTCGTCTCGGCGCTCGTATATCTGGCTCGTTATCCAGCTTGGGGCGCTCCTTCACCCGGCTCGGGAACGGGCGTGGCGGTTGGCTGCGGCCGCCCGGCCTTACCCCAGCCTCCCGTCAACGGATGGCGCAGGCGCAGCCAGAATGCCTGCCCGAAGGAATCGCCCAGCTTCCCTTCCGCAGCCCGCTCCGCCTTCTGCTCCTTGCGATGCTGGTAATAGAGCGTCGAGGCGATGATCGTGATCGGGTAGACCACCGCGAAAATCAGGCTGGAGACGGTGCCAGCCGTACGCAGGTTGGCGATATTCGTCAGGATCAGCACGAGGCCGATGAGAGGTCCGGGAATCGTGGCGACATAGGTGACCAGCAATCCCATCCCCAGGGTGCGGAGCCAGTCGCCCTTGATCACGTTCCGGCTGACATGACGGGCTTCGCGAGGTGTCGCTCCATCCAGAATCACGGCATGCACGGAATAGGCCCATTGCACGCCGCGATAGATGGCAAAGGGAATCCCCACGATGGTCAGCGAGAGCAGGACGATGAGCAACGTGTTGTACGCATAGGCTCCCGCCACTTGCGGAATATCCCGGTAGGTATTCCAGACCGCGGAGAAGAAGTTGGCGCGCTCCTTCCGCGAGAGATGAGCCGTGGCATAGATGACGCCCGGCGCGATCAGCGTGATCAGCACCAGTTGCAGGAAGAAGCCGAGTCCCGTTCCCAGACTCGTTCCTCCTCCAACCGAGATCGAGACGCCGAAGATCTCGCTCGGGACGTGGGTCGAGACGAAGTACTGGATGGTCGTTGCGGCGGCGGCGATGGGGACGAGCAGGATCGATGAGAAGAGGAAGACGTAAATGTACCGGAAGTAGAGCCGGAAGGCGCGCTTGAAGTATTGCCAGCTGAGGAACGAGAGCAGCAGCAACCCAATCAGGATCGCGATCGTTATCCCGGCCACCCATTGCGGGTAATCTGGCACCACCTTCATCACGTTGCCGCCAAGTTCGGCAACCGAGCAAAAGAACGAGCTGGGATCCGTTCCCAATGTCCGATGCTGGGGAATCGGCAGGCTCTGCTCGCGAAGGCCATCGGTCCAGGAAATCGGCTCCGACCACTTCTTGCCGAGGTTCGGGCTGAGGGGTCCGTTGTACTCCCAGGGGTGCTTCTCACCCCACCGGCCCTTGAAGAGCGCCCAGGCGAAGGGGCCATCAGGATCGATCTCCCGGGGTATGACGATCGCCTTCAGCGGCGTGCGCACGAGCGGTGCGTCGATCCGGTCGCAACCGAAGCCCGTTCCCTGCGCACCCCAGCCCAGCCAGACCGCATCCTCGTAATAATCGGCGTGAGACCCGGCGGCCGGGAAGGCGACGATATGCGTGCCGTCTTCGAGGATGATCTTGTCGCTGCCCCAATCCGCGTTCTCGCCACCGGCATGCTGAGCCATCGTGACGAGGGTTGGCTCCTTGGTGAGCGCCTCCTCCGGCGTGTCGGCATCGAAGGTGAGCTGGAGCATCTCCCAGTCGGATTCATGGGTGTTATTGAAATCGTCGAACGCCCAGTAGAACCAGTACTGGAGCGCAAGCTTGCCGGGCTCACTGGGCTGAGTCGCGATCCGGGCGTAGGCGGAGGGCTGGATCCCCAGTTCCTCGATTCGCTTGGCCGACCACTTCTCGTAATCACACCCGGGATTCAAGGAATCTCCCGGAAGATCGATATAATACGATGAATCCGTAGCGACAAGATCCTGCGCGGAGGGACCATCCTTGACGATGGGATCTTCCTTTTCCCCCTTGCGCTTGGCCCGGCGGAGCTTCACCTCGGGATCGTTGAGCGAGATCTCCACCGCCACCGGCAGGTACGGCTCGCCGACCGTGCTGCATGGCTCAGGCTGCTTCTTGAGTTGCGCCACCGGCACGTACTTGTCTGCCAGCGCCTGTTCAGCGGCGGAGACCTCGGTCGGCGGCGTCATGGCGGTGGAGAGCGGGTCATCATCTGGAGTTCCGAGCGGGATCGGCGTGCCACTCGCCACCGGAGTCGCAGGCCCCGGTGTGGCGGGCTGATTGGCGGCCGCGGCCGTAGCCAACTCCGGCAACAGGAGCATCACCAGGGCGACACAGATTGCCATCAATCGAAGTGCACGTCTCGTCTTCACGCATGGATTCCTTGATTCAAGCGATCGCTCATACCGGTTCTTCTCGTCGCGGGCCTTGGGCGTCAGTTTATCTGAAGGTGGTACATTGACCAACCCCGGTTCACTTGCGATGATGAAGATTCGGCAAGCACAGTTGCTATCCCGGTGATCCTTCGACTGTTGTAGGAGCAAATCACGTGTCAGCACCAACGATCACGCGGATCGAAACCGCCGCCATTCGGTGCGTCGGCCCATCCGTGCTCGTCAAGATCTGGGCGGGTGATACCTATGGACTCGGGGAGTGCTATCCCTCCGGCCCCGCTTCGGCGATCCACCAGATCGTCCACTCGCTCGCGGACGAGATAACGGGCGAGGATCCGCGCAATGTCGAGCGGCTGGCCGAGAAGATGCGCCTCTGGCACATCTTCACCGGTGGACAGGGTGGCTCGGTGACGACGGCGATCTCTGGCATGGAGATGGCGCTCTGGGATCTCGCGGGCAAGTTGCAGGGGGTCCCGGTCTACCGCCTGCTCGGCGGCGCTTTCCGCACCAACATCCGCCTCTACGCGGATTGCAACGCCGGCACCGTCGATGCCGCGGCGCACCATATCTACGATGCG
This sequence comes from Thermomicrobiales bacterium, assembly GCA_049646645.1. Taxonomy (GTDB): domain Bacteria; phylum Chloroflexota; class Chloroflexia; order Thermomicrobiales; family UBA6265; genus JASGDN01. The sequence goes on along the minus strand of JBARWF010000127.1, from coordinate 2,846 downwards.
AGCACCGGCGCGCTGGTTGGCGACGAGGATGTCGCCAGTGTGGCGGAGGCTGCCGTGGAAGCGGTCTCCCGCGGTTTCACGGCGCTGAAGTTCGATATCGATGCCGTGACCGGTCCCCTGCACCTGGACTACTGGAACCGCTCGATCTCGCCGGCCGGTCTGGAGGAGATGGTGGCGAAGGTCGACGCCGTGCGCAGCGCGGTCGGCCCGAAGATCGATGTCGCGGTGGACATGCACGGGCGGTACGATGTGCCCAGCTCGATCCGGGTGGCGCAGGCGCTGGAGCCGTACAACCTGATGTGGCTGGAAGAACCGGTCCCACCCGAGAATGTCGAGGCGCTGGCCGAGGTTCGCCGCAAGACGAGCACGCCGATCTGCGCCGGCGAGAATCTCTACACCCGCTTCCAGTTCCAGCCGCTCTTTGCCGCCCACGCCGTCGACGTGGTGATGCCCGATCTCGCCAAGTGCGGCGGCCTGGCCGAGGGCAAGCGGATCGCGAACATGGCGGAGATGGATTACATCCCGTTCTCACCGCATAACGTCTCAAGCCCGATCGGCACCATCGCGATGGCACATGTCTGCGCCTCCGTGCTGAACTTCACCGTGCTGGAATGGCACGCCGCCGACCTGCCGCACTGGGCGGATTTCGTGCACTACGCCGGTGGCCAGATCATCACCGATGGCTCGATCCAGCTCAGCGAGGCACCGGGGTTCGGCATCGAGCTCAATGAAGAGGTCGCATACGCGCACCGGCACGAGAAGGGCGGCATCCCCTTCTTCGACCGCGTGAGCTGATCGCCCGGCACGTCCGGCAGTCCCCAGGAACATCACGAGCAAGCGGCACGGAGACTCCGGTATGAGTCTCCGTGCCGCTTTCCTTGTCGTTGCGGCTACTCCAATCGAATGTGACCGTGAGATGAAACCAGTGGCGCAAAACATGCGTTAAGACACACAGGACATCGGCCTCTACCGACCGATGGCTGGAAGGCAGGTACTCCAAGGGGCCCGGATGCACGGTAAGGCGTGTACGAACGTGACCCGAATGGGCACTATGCGAACCGGCCAGCGAGCAGTAGAGTACGAGTGGAATGAGGCAGGGAGTCATCCGTTTCATTGATTTCCTCGTTCCAGGGGTCATTTTTTCAGTTACTGCCTACGTGCAGCAGCGAAACCAATGGCTGCGGAGCGCGGAAATTGGATGAGCAGCTGGATTCCTCAAATCATTCTGGGTCCGTGGGCGGATTCGGGTCATTTCAATTATCCCTTTCTTTGAGAGGGGAGGACGAGAGATGCGACAATCTTTTGTAAAGTTGCGGCTGCTCGCCATTCTGGCGATGACTGTCGGACTGATGGCAGGCTCCAGCCTCGCTGCATCGGCCGCGCCGAGCGCGCCCGCCGGTGGACACGCGGCAAGCTATCAGTCTGCGGATACCTGCTCAGCTTTGATCACGGCGAATCTCATTGACCCAACTACCGGCGAGATTGTGGACCTCGACACCTTCGAAACCCAGGCGTTGGCTCTGGGCATCACTCAGTCCGAGATCGACCTCGTGTTGCTGAACGGCTGCGATGTAGCTCCGGAGCCGACTGTCGAGCCAACGCTTGAGCCGACTCTCGAGCCGACTGCGGCTGTGACGGTTCAGCCCGGCGAGGGCGACAAGACGCCGGAGGGCGGCATTCCGCCGACCCAGGTTCCGACCACGGTCCCAACGGTTGCTCCGACCGAGGTTCCCTCGACCACCAGTTCCATCACGATCAGCGCTTTCCTGAGCGATCAGGTTGCGTACCCGCAGTTCCTGGTCTCCGCGCCGTTCTCGGCGCAGGCGGCGAGTGATGTCGGTGGCTCGATCCCGGCCGACCGCACGTTCGAACTCTATGTCAACGGCGATACGACCGCGGCTCCGTTCGCGGTGGTGAGCACCGGTGGCGGCGCAGCCGTCGTCGATGGCGTGCCGGAAGGCCTCGTCACGATCTATGAGACGCAGTCTGGCGCCTCGATCGACGTCAACGTGGTCTCGGGCAACATCACGTCGGTCACCTTCCTCGCCCCGTCGGGTGCCGGCGCTGGCAACAGCGACATCGCCTCGATCGTGATCGACACCTATGGGTGCGATCAGATCGACGTCCCGGTTGCCGCGACCGGTTCCACCGGTGGTGTGCTCCCGGCTGCGGTCGAGCAGAACGACCTCCCGAACGCCGGCTGCACGCCGATCGACCGCGATCTCGTCCTCTACCTGAACGGTGACACCACTGCTCAGCCGTGGGCCAGCTTCAGCACCGTTGATGGTGTCGCTGCCCTGAACGAAGTCCCGACGGGCGATCACCTTCTCGTTGATCCCGCGACGGGCTACCAGTTCCCGGTTTCGGCTGCTGCCGGCACCGTGACGGCGATCTCGCTCTACTTCCCGATTGACGACGTTATCATCCCGACCCAGGTTGCCCCGACGGCGACCGCCGCTCCGGGCCAGCCGACCGCGGTTCCGGGTGGCGATCACGGCCACGGCCACGATCACGGCAACAAGGGCACCACTGGCAAGAGCACCTCGGGCTCCAGCTCGGTCAGCTCGCTGCCGAACACCGGTCAGGGCTCGTCCAGCAGCACTGACACGAGCACCCTGGTGCTCCTGTTCGGGGCGCTGAGCCTCGGCGCGCTGGCTGGTGGCGTCGCCTGGCGCCAGCGCCGCTCGGCCTGATCGCCGAACCTGCGTGACCTCCGGAGGCGTCACTGACGCCTCCGGATCACCAGAACCAACCGCCCACACACGAGAATGCCGGTAGTGACGAGTCCCTACCGGCATTCTCGTGTGTCCTGCTTCGTGGTGCTGCTCGGATACCGCGCGTGCTCC
>JBARWF010000126.1:0-6742 GCA_049646645.1 Thermomicrobiales bacterium | reverse complement strand
CTCGCAGGTCGCCGCGCCCGCTTCGCGCCACGACGCCACCCGCGCTCTGCACGGGTAGCGTCCGGGGAGACCACTTCGTGGGCCGCTACATCCTTCGGCGTCTTTCGATGCTGGTGCCGACCCTGTTCGGCATGAGCATCCTCATCTTCTTGATGCTCCGGCTGCTGCCCGGCGATATCGTCGATATCATCGCCGGAAGCGACGCCCAGACCAGCTCTGCCTCCCGCGAGAAGCTCCGCGCGGCGATGGGGCTCTCCGATCCCCTCTGGAAGCAGTATGTGACCTGGATGAGCAATCTCCTGCAGGGCGATCCCGGCACGTCGTTGCGCTCCGGACAGCCGGTTGGCACGCTGATGATGCGGGCACTGCCGATTACCATCGAGCTCGCCGTGCTCTCGGTGCTGATCGCGACCGTTGTGGCGGTGCCCCTTGGCGTTGTCTCAGCCGTCCGCCGCGACACTGGTGCGGACTATGTATCACGCGTGGTGGGACTCGTGGGGCTCTCGCTCCCCAACTTCTGGATTGCGACCCTCTTGCTGCTCTTCACATCAAAGGTCTTCGGTTGGGTGCCTCCCATCTCCTACATCCCGCTACGAGAGGATCCGATCGGCAATCTCCAGCAGTTCGCCTTGCCAGCCTTTGCCGTGGCGATCCAGTTGATGGCGATCATCATGCGCATGACTCGCGCGACCATGCTCGAAGTCCTCAATCATGATTATGTCCGGACGGCCAGGGCCAAGGGCCTGGGCGAGCGGATCATCGTGATCCGCCACGCACTGCGGAATGCGCTGATTCCCGTCGTGACCGTGATCGGGTTCCAGCTCGGCGCGCTCCTCGGATCCTCGGCCATCATCGAGGTGGTCTTTGGCCTGAATGGCATGGGCAATACGCTGCTTCAGGCGATCTTCAACCGGGATTATCCGCTCGTCCAGGCGGCGGTGCTTTATCTCGCCGTGGTGTTCGTCACGATCAACCTGGTCGTTGACCTGATGTATGCCGTGCTGGACCCAAGGATCACGCAACAATGAGCAGCGCACAGGCCCTTTCCACACCAACGTCGACGCTTGACCTGGCAGAGCGATCACAATCGGCTCCTCCGTGGTGGCGCCGTCTGCGGAAGAATCCGATCGGCCTCGTCGGCGCGACGATCGTGGTCGCAACCATCCTGATCGCGGTCTTCGCGCCCTTGATCGCGCCATACGATCCGGCCAGCCAGGATGCCGACCGCCTGCTCGGCCCCTCGCTCTCTCACCTTTTCGGGACCGACGAACTCGGGCGGGATACGTTCTCCCGCATTGTCTACGGGGCGCGGGTCTCCCTGCAGGTGGGCATCATCGCAGTCGGTGTGTCTCTGGCGTTGGGGGGGCTGCTCGGCATCATCGGGGGATATGCCGGCGGAATGGTCGATGCCGTCATCATGCGGCTGGTCGATATCCTCTTTGCGTTCCCCGGCCTGATCCTGGCGATTGTCATCGCCGGGCTGCTCGGGCCCAGCAGTCGCAACGCGATGATCGCGATCGGCATCATCTACACGCCAGCCTTCGCCCGGGTGATTCGCAGCTCGGTGCTGACCGTTCAGAACGAGCCGTATATCGAGGCGGCCCGCGTCGCGGGATCGGCCAGTACGCGGCTGATCTGGCACCATGTCCTTCCCAATATCGTCGCGCCGCTGATCGTGCTGGTCACGGTCTACCTCTCGAGCGCGATCCTCGCGGAAGCCAGTCTCTCGTTTCTGGGGCTGGGGACCCAGCCGCCAGAACCGTCGTGGGGTGGCATGCTCAACGCTGCCCGGCTTTACATGGAAATCAACCCGTGGATGGCGGTCGCTCCCGGCTTCGCGATCATGCTCGTCGTCATGGGGCTCAACTTTCTTGGAGATGGCCTGCGCGATGTGCTCGATCCGCGCCTGCGGATGCGATGACGGGCATCGTGAACCGTTCCGGATGCGGATCATCCGGTGAAAACAGGGAATCTGAAAGGATACCGAGACTGATGAAGATCACCCGTGTTTCGAGCACCGTCGTCAATGCCAACATGCGTAACTGGGTATTCGTCAAGGTCGAGACCGACCAGGACGGTCTGTACGGGTGGGGTGAGGCGACCCTGGAATGGAAGACCGCCGGCGTCGTCGGCTCGGTGGAGGATGTCAGCCGCCTGCTCATCGGCGAGGACCCCCGGCGCATCGAGCACCTCTACCAGATCATGACGCGCCAGTATTTCTGGCGCGCCGGGATCGAGGGGATGAGCGCCATCTCCGGCATCGAGCAGGCGCTGTGGGATATCAAGGGCAAGGCCCTCGGCGTCCCGGTCTATGAACTGCTGGGCGGCCGCGTGCGCGACCGCATCCGGCTCTACAACCATCTTGGCGGCGGCCAGATGAACGTCATGTACGAGAGTACGGAGACGCAGCAGTTCGCGGAGAACGCCCTCTCGATCAAGGAGGCGGGCTACACCGCCATCAAGTTCATGGCCGTGCCGCGCACCGAGCCTGTGGAGGGCACCCGGCAGGTCAAGCAAGCCGCCCGGTACGTCGAGGCGATCCGCAACGCCGTGGGTGAGGACATGGACCTGATGGTCGACCTCCACGGCCGGACCTACCCGGCGATGGGCGTCGAGTACTGTCACGCCCTCGAGCCGTACGGGCTGCTCTTCTTCGAGGAGCCGTGCTCGACCGAGGATATCGACGCGACGCTGGAGGTGACGCGCAAATCCCGCATCCCCATCGCCACCGGTGAGCGCCTGGTCGGCAAGTACCAGTTCCGGGAGCTCATCTCCCGCCGCGCCTGCCACATCATCCAGCCCGACCTCTCCCACTGCGGCGGTCTCTGGGAGGCACGGAAGATCGCGGCGATGGCGGAAGCGCACCAGATCGCCGTCGCGCCACACAACCCCAACGGCCCGATCGCTACGGCGGTGACGGTCCACTTCGCGGCCGCTACCCCAAACTGGTTCATCCAGGAGGCGATCACCAACGACGTTCCCTGGCGGAACGATGTCGTGATCAATCCGGTTGCGGTGGTGGATGGCTACGCTGAGATCTCGCATGCGCCCGGGCTGGGCATCGACATCAACGAGACCGAGGCCGCCAAACACCCGTTTAAGCCGGAGGCCATGCAACGGTACTTCCATCCCGACGGCTCCGTCGCCGACTGGTAGCACGCACGCTTTATCCACAATCGTCAGGAGAACACAATGGCTCTCACCCTGCAGGCCGGGATCGCCCGGGCCGACATCACCCCGCCGATCGGCATCGCCCATGCCAACTGGGGCGCCCAGACGCATGAGCGCGCGGCGGGCATCGACCTGCCACTGGAACTCACGGCGCTCGCGCTCGGGGATGGCACATCCACGTCCGTCATCATCGATATCGCGTGCTGCTGGCTTTGGGGGAACACGGGCGCCGAGGTCCTCGCATCGGTCCTGGAGCTCACTGGTCTCCCCGAGCATGCCGTCCGCTTGTCATACACCCACACGCATTCGGGTCCCGCGGGCGGCTCCAACCAGTCGTGGGTGACAGGCGGGGTGGAGATGGTCGACTCGTACATCGCGAATCTGGGCCGGATCGCCGCCGGTGCAACCTGGGCCGCGATTCGCGACATGGAACCGGTCCGCATCGCCGGGACGATCGGGGAATCCTCGATCTCCGTCAACCGTCGCTTCCAGCGCCCGGAAGACGGAGCTGTGGTCGTCGGGCGCAACTGGGACGGCATCGTCAACCGGGAGGTCAATGTGCTGCGTCTCGACCGGCTCGATGGCTCGCCGTTCGCCGCCGTCGTCCACTTCGGGTGCCATCCCATCACCGTCGGCCCCGATAACGACAAGATCACGCCGGACTATCCCGGTGTCGTCAAGCGTGTGGTGGAGGCCAACGTCGGCGCGCCGACGGTCTTTCTCCAGGGCGCGGCCGGCGATATCGGTCCCGTACGCGGTGTCGCGAGCGACGGCGCCAACCAGTACAAGCGACTCGGAACCATCCTCGGCCTGGAGGCGGCAAAACTGTGGCTGGAGGCCGATCCCGTTCCCACGTGTGAGCGCTATGTAGGAACGCTCGAATCCGGGGCACCGCTAGCCCGGTACGAGGACACACCGCTGCCGGACCGCGAGACGCCGATCCGTGTCGCGAAGACGATCGCGCAGCTGCCGATGAAGGAACCGGGCGACGAGGCGGCGTTGAAGGCGGAACTGGACACGCATAACCAGAATCTGGCGGCGCTCCGGGAATCCGGAGCCTCCGCCGACGAGATTCGCCAGGTCACGATGAAGGCGAAGCGGGCGTCGATGCGCCACATCCTGGCTCAGCATATCAACCAACAGGAGGCATGGCCGGTCGAAATCTACGCCACGGCCATCGGCGATGACATCGCGCTGCTCGGGATGTCGGTCGAGCCATTTGCGGCGATCGGGCTCGGCATCCAAGCCGGCTCGCCCTTCAAGCAGACGCTCGTCTCCGGGTACTCAGGACTCTCCTTCGCCTACCTGCCGACGGCCGATGCCTACCCGCTCGGCGGGTACGAGATCGAGGTCACGCCTTTCGCGCCGGAAGCCGCCGATATCGCCATCGCTGCTGCGGTCGACCTGCTGCGGCAGCTGAAAGAGCAAGCATGACGGCGAACGCACTGAGCGATCAGGTCATTCTCGTCACCGGTGGCGCCAAGGGTATCGGGCGAGCATGTGCGGAGGACGCGGCCGCAGCTGGCGCCACCGTCATCATCGCGAGCCGTGATGCCGACGCAGGCTCCGCAACCGCCTCAGCGATTGGGGGGCAGTTCATCGCCTACGACGCCGCCAGCGCGACCGATGCCGATGAGGTCGTGAACGACATCCTCCAGGCGCACGGGCGGCTCGATGGCCTTGTCGTCTCCGCGGCGCACACGGCCGGATTCCACGCGGCGGCGGACATGCCCCTCACCGAATGGAGAGAGGTCACATCCGTCTCGCTGGACGGCGCCTTCGCGATCGCGAGTGCCGCCGCCAGAGCCATGCGGGCCGGACGAACGGGATCGATTGTCTTCATCTCCTCGGTGGAGGGGATGACCGGAGCCTACGAACACGCCGCCTACGTGACCGCCAAGAGCGCGATGTTCGGCCTCACACGGTCGATGGCGATGGACGAGGGGAAGCACGGCATCCGGGTCAACGCCCTCAGTCCCGGCATCATCGATTCCGGACGACCCGATCTGGAAGACGCGAAGCAGAATCCGGCCCACATGCGCTTCTGGGAAGGCATGACCGTGCTCGGGCGGATGGGGCAACCATCGGAAGTCGCCAAGGTCTGCACATTTCTCCTCTCCGACGGCGCGTCGTATCTCACCGGCCAGAACATCGCCGTCGATGGCGGCTGGACAATTGGCTATCCCCGCCCCTCCTTCGCGGATGGATAAACGAAAGGAAACACGTGTGGTTTCGACACATCTCCAGAGCGATCTCGCCGCCCGCGCCAGGGCCGTCATTCCCGGTGGCGTCAATTCCGGGAACCGCCAGCTCCCCTGGCCACTCGTGGTGGACCGCGCCGAGGGCGCTCATTTCACCGATACGGATGAAAACCGGTACCTCGACTACCACGCTGCCTTCGGCCCGATTGTGCTCGGGCACAACCACCCGGTCGTGAACGAAGCGGTGCGCGTGGCGACAACCAACGTCGACCTGATGGGAGCCGGGGTCACGCGGTTCGAGATCGACCTCGCCGAGACCCTGAACCGGCTCATTCCCTCGGCGGAACGCGTCCTCCTCACAAACTCGGGATCGGAGGCGACCTACGCCGCGCTGCGCCTGGCTCGGGCTGCCACCGGTCGCTCATACATCGTGAAGTTCCAGGGAACGTATCACGGCTGGCACGATGCCGTGGCCATGAACGTCATCACGCCAGCGGAACGGATGGGGCAGAAGGACCCTCTCTCCCAAGGCATGTTGCAGGATACGGTCGATCGCACCCTCATCCTGCCGTACAACGATGTCGATGCCCTGAAAGAACTCCTTGCGACGCGGGGCGGGGAAATCGCTGCGGTGCTCGTGGAGATGATCCCCCACAACATCGGCTGCGTGCTGCCGACTCCCGAGTTTCTCGACGCGTTGCGCGCCGAGACAACGGCGCATGGCACCGTCCTGATCTTCGACGAGGTCATCACGGGGTTTCGCCACAGCCTCGGCGGATACCAGTCGATCTGCGGGGTCACACCCGATCTCACCACCTTCGCCAAGGCGATGGCCAACGGCTATCCGATCGCGGCGCTGGTGGGCAAGGCGGAGATCATGGACCGTGTCGCACCGGGCGGTGGCGTCTTCTTCGCCGGCACCTATAACGGGCACCCGCTCAACGTCCAGGCAGCCCTCGCGACGATTGCCGTGCTTGAAGACGGCTCGGTGCACGAGCACACCTTCCGCCTGGCTGAACGGACCGCGCACGGGCTGACGGAGATCGCGCGGGAGCTGGGCATCGAGCTTTCCGTGAAGCGGTTCGGCTCGGTCTTCGTCCCGTACTTCATGGATGGGAATATCTCCCGCTATGACGACCTGCTCCGGAACAACGACGCGCGTGATGTCGCCTTCCGGCGCGGCATGTGCGAGCGCGGCATCTTCATGATTCCCACCGCGCTCAAGCGCAACCATGTCTCCGCCGCCCACACCGATGCCGATATCGACCGCACCCTTGAGACAGCCCGGGAGGTCATGGCAAACCTTCCGGCGTGACACAGCCGCCATAAAGCCCCGTTCCTCAGTCGCGAGCCACCGTGCGACTGAGGAA
>JBARWF010000125.1:0-24195 GCA_049646645.1 Thermomicrobiales bacterium | reverse complement strand
CCACGGTGTCCATCGCCCGTTCGCACAGGGGGTATTAGCCCTTCAGCAGCCGGTCGAGCTCGGTCTGCGCGGTCTGGGCCGCGGCGTCGAGCTCGGTCTTCGCGTCCTTGCCACCCTTGACGACGTTGGTCAGGGCCTGCGTCTGGGCGGTGCCCATGGCTGCATCCCAGAGCGGCGGGGTCACGCGGCCGAAGTTGTTGATGTTCTCAACGAACTTGGCGGCGGGGCCGGTCTTGAGCTGCTCGGCCGAGGCGGCCGTGCTCTTGCGCGGCGGGATGTGGAAGCCGTAGGAGAGCGCCCAGTCCTTCTGGATATCGACGCTGTCGATCCAGAGGTATTTCACCAGGGCCTTGGCGGCGTCCATGTGCTTGGTCTTGCCGCTGACGCACTCGCCCCAGCCGCCCCAGAAGGTCGACTGCTTGCCGTCGGTGCCGTCCGTGGCCGGCCAAGGGAAGATGTCGAGGTCGTCGCCGAACGCCTTCTCGATGGCGGGCAGCGCCCACATGCCGGTCCACTGGACGGAGGCGAGCCCCTGAATGAAGGCGGAGGGATCCCAGTAGTCGGTCGGAGCGCCGATGAGGAGGGCGCCAGAGTCGTTCAGCTCCTTGAGCTTCGTGTAGCCAGCCGCCACGCCGTCGGTGTTGAAGGCGACCTTTGTCTCGTCCGCATTGAAGTAGTCAGCGCCGCCCGACCACATGAGCAGTCCACCGGCGGCGGCGATACCACCATCGTTGCCGAGGAAGAGCCCCTTCTTGCGGCCCTGGTTGAGCTTGTTCGCCATGTCGATGACTTCGCTCAGCTTGGTGGGAACGGCGGTGATCCCGGCAGATTCGAAATCGCTCTTCTTGTAATAGAAGGCGCCGGTGTCGTCGATCATCTTCACCCAGTAGATCTTACCGTCGATGGTGGCGGCTTTCAGGCTGACCTCGTTGAAGTCGGCCTTCACCTCGGGAGTGTAGAGATCGTCGAGGGGCGCGATCTGATTCTGCTTCACCTGATCGAGCGTCGGCACGTTCTGCTCGAAGACATCGGGTGCCTCGTCGGTGAGCAGGGCGGCACTCAGGGCGGAGCCATAATCCGGGGCCGTCTGCCAGACGACCTCGACATCGATGCCCTTGCCGGCGTCGGATTCGGTGAACTGCTTGGCGTAGCGCATCACGGCGTCCTGGGTACCCTCTTCACCGTACTGGTGGTACCACTGGACGATCTTGACCTTATCCTGGGCGCCGACATGCGCCGGGATGCCCGCAGTGCCCGCGAAGAGCACGACGCCGCCGGAGATCAGCGCTCGCTTGACGAGCTGCCGGCGATTGAGGCCAAACGTCGAGATGAACGGTTGTGTCCCAGACGAAGCCTCCGTTGGCTTGCGATCCATGTGAATACACTTTCTAGCTGCCACTGGACAGCCGCGAAACCGTCGCGATACGTTGTGAACCCTCGCCAAAACTGTAGGTCTGCGCAGAATGAATGTCAACCATATCGGGCTAGCATGAGATGTCTGACGTCAGAGCTCGGCCGGGGGCCGCAAGTACCCACTGTGCGCGGAGTTGACCCCGAATATCGCGCGGCGAGGACGGACGGTTTTGCCCTATCCGGCAGGGCGGCAGCCGGTTTTGCGCAATCACCGGGACGCAGGATGCGGTTGGACTACCCGATCGCCCAATCGCACGTTGTGCGGGGGGCAGGACCTCCGTATACTCCGAAAGCGAAAGCGATACTGGATGACATTGGCATATGCCTCCGTCCAACCTCGCTCATTCAGGGGCAAGACGGCGGGGGATCCTGCCGCGAATGGCTGGCTTGCCGGTCCGGGTGGCATTTCGCACCGAGCGTTACGCACGGTGGTGGGCATTTCCCTGAAACTGCCCGCCCGTCCGGCGCCCGGTATTCGGGGGGTGTTTCCCCGAACCGAGGGCCACGGATGTTGCGAAACGCGGGCACGGCAGCGCAAGGCGCGCTTGCGCCGTATTGAAGCAGGAGAATCGACAACGATGGGTACTTTGCGGACCAATGCCTCCCAGGTGACGGCGGTGCAGTCACTCACCGGAGAGATCATGCAGGGGAAACTGACTCGCCGCGAGGCGATGCTGCGCGGCGCGGCGCTCGGATTGAGCGTCCCGGCGATGCTCGCGCTCAACGCGGCTGTCGGCGGCGGATTCGCCCGTAGTGTGATGGCGCAGGCCTCGCCGGTGGCCGATAGCACTCCCGATCCCAACGCCAAGTCCGGCGGCACGCTGCGTGTCGGGTTGCAGTCCGACCCGGCGGAGCTCGATCCCGGCCTCACCCAGCTCACCGCTGCCTGGCACGTCATCGAGCACGTCTATGAGGGCCTGGTCGCGGTCAGCCCGTCGCTGGAGCCAGTGCCGTCGCTGGCGACGCACTGGGAGATCTCCGACGACGGCATCACCTACACCTTCCACCTGCGCCAGGGCGTGAAATTCCACAATGGGCGCGAGTTCGTGTCCGACGATGTCAAGTACAGCTACGAGCGCATTATGGATCCGGCGACGGCGTCGCCGAACTCCTCTGAGTTCGCATCGATCAAGACGATCGAGGCGCCCGATCCGGCCACGGTCGTGATCACGCTCAAGGCGGCGGATTCGTCCTTCATGGCGAAGCTGATGGGCAACGCCGCGATGATCGTGCCGAAGGAGGAGGTCGAGAAGAACGGCGATCTGATGCAGACGATGGTCGGCACCGGCCCGTTCAAGTTCGTGGAGTACATCCCGAACAGCTCGGTCAAGCTGGAGAAGAACGAGGATTACTGGCTGGAGGGGCGGCCGTATCTCGATGGGCTGGAGCTCCAGGTCATCACCGAGGCGACCTCACGGACGGCGGCGCTCATCCAGGGCTCGGCCGACTTCATCGAGTACGCGCCGGTGCAGGATATCCCGACCTTCGAGAAGGATGACTCGATCGTCGTCACCGGCGACCAGAACACCAACATCCGGTATGCCGCGCTGAACGTCTCCCGCGAGCCGTTCGACAAGCTGGAAGTGCGCCAGGCGATCTCGATGGTCGTCGATCGCGGCCCGATCATCGACAGCGCGGTCTTCGGCTACGGGACGGCGACCAACGTGATTTTCCCGGAGTCGTACTGGGCGGGCATCAAGTCCGAGATCCCGGCGCCGGACGTCGAAGGCGCGAAGGCGCTGCTGGAGAAGGCCGGCCTTGCCGACGGCTTCAAGTGCAAGATCCAGTCGTGGGCGTCGTACGCGTTCCTCTCCAACGCGGCCGTCGTGCTGCAGGAGCAGCTGAAGCAGATCGGGATCGAGGCCGAGCTCGACTTCCAGGAGAACGCGATCTACCTCGACAACTACTTCAAGGGTGAGTACGACATCTCGGTGACGGGCACCAGCGCCTACATCGACCCGAACGATGTCCTCTTCGCCAACTTCGGCACGGGCGAGTCGAACAACGGCATGAAGTACTCCAACCCGGAGGTCGACGACCTGCTGGCGCAGGGCACGGCCGAGACGGACCAGGCGAAGCGGGCCGAGATCTACGGGCAGCTGCAGGAGATCCTGCTCAAGGACCTGCCGTGGATCAACCTCTTCATCGCCAACCAGTACGAGGCGATGAAGAGCTTCGTCAAGGGCTACGTCCACATCCCGACTGGCACCAACGTGTCGATTCGCGAGGTCTGGCTGGACCAGTAGGTCGCTCACGCCGGACGGCCACGATCGCGGGATCGTGCCAAAGAGGGAACGGGGCATGCTCCGTTCCCTCTTTGGATGCCGTAGGATGGTGGATAGAACGACGAGGGCGATTCGCTCTCCATCCGCTTTCCACGAGAGGACCAGGGACACATGACCGCTTCACCCAGCAGCCCGCGCGCTGACCGGACGCCGATTCTTTCCCGACGCTCACTTGTACAGACGACGGGTGCACTCGCCATCGCGCCCATCGTGCTCGGAGCCGGGACGCAGGTCGCGGCGGGGCAGGAGGCCACGCCCGGCGCCGGTGCTACGCCAGCGCTCGAACCGGTGCCCGGTGGGCGCCTGCGAATCGGCCTGCAAGGCGACCCGACGGAGCTCGATCCGGCCCTGACGAACCTCAATGCGGCCGGGCTTGTGGTCGATCTGGTCTACGAGGGGCTGGCGCATGAGGCGCCGGACCTGACGCCGCAGCCGGCGCTGGCGGAATCGTGGACGCTTTCCGATGACCTGCTGACCTACACGTTCAAGCTTCGTCCGGGCGTGAAGTTCCACAACGGGCGCGAGTTCGTAGCCGACGACGTCAAGTACAGCTTCGAGCGGATCCAGAATCCGGACAACGCCTCGCCGTGGCAGACCTTCCTGAGTGGTGTCGCCTCGATCGAGACGCCCGATCCCGCCACGGTCGTAATCGTCCTCACCTCACCGGACGCCTCGTTCCTGGCGCGGCTCTGCACACGCGGGCTCGTGATTGTACCGAAGGAGGAGGTCGAGAAGACCGGCGACCTGATGCAGACGATGGTCGGCACCGGTCCGTTCGTCTTCAAGGAGTACGTGCCAAGCTCGTCGATGACGCTGGACAAGAATCCTGAGTACTGGGATGCCGGCAAGCCGTATCTGGATGGACTCGATCTGACGATCGTGCCCGAGGACACGCAGCGATCGGCGGCGTTGATCTCGAAGACCGTCGATCTGATCGAGCAGGTGGGGCAGAAGGACATCTCGCTGATCGAGAAGGAGTCGTCGCTGACGCTGGTCGGCGGTGCGACGACGAATTTGCGCTGGATCGTCTTCAACCTGCGCCGCAAGCCCTTCGATTCGCTGGAGTTCCGGCAGGCGGTCTTTGCGGCGATCGATCGCGGACCGATCATCGATGCGGCGGTCTTTGGCTACGGCGAGCCGCTGGTGGGGCTCTACCCGACGAGCTACTGGGCGGGATTTCACGGGGAAATCCCGGCTCCGGACCCGAACAAGGCGAAGGAATTGCTCGGCAAGGTCGAGCTGCCGGAGGGGTTCAAGCCGAAGATCCTGACGTGGGCGGCCTACAAGTTCCTCTCCGACACCTCGGTCGTAGTGCAGGAGCAGTTGAAGCAGATCGGGATCGAGAGCGAGATCGATCCGCAGGAGAACGCGATCTACCTGGAGCAGTACTTCGGCGGCGACTTCGACATCGCGGTGATGGGCGCGTCCGGGTATATCGATCCCAACGACTGGATGCAGCAGAGTCTCATGACCGGTGCGGAGAACAACGCCGCCGGGTACAGCAGCGCCGAGTTCGACAAGCTCGTGCAGCAGGGGCTGGAGACGCCTGAGCAGGCGGATCGCGCGGAGATCTACCAGCGGGCGCAGCAGCTCCTGATCGATGATCTGCCATGGATCAGCCTCTACAATTCGAAGTCGTTCGTCGGGATGTCGACCAGCGTACAGGGATTCGTCTTCTATCTCTCGTCGAGCTTCTATGCCCTGCGTGAGACGTGGCTTGAGGGATAGGGCAGTTTGGCCCTGTCATTCTGAGCTTGTCGAAGAATATCTCTCGTTGGCGTTGCCGATCTCAAGCGCCCTGCCAAGGTGGTGTGGCAGTTGCACCCTACGGATCGAGTTGAGTCCGAAACCGTAGCGGCGCAGCTAGTCTGCGCCATCGGCCATAGGCCATAGGCCGATCATGGGAGCGTGCCGTGCCGGTATCCGGCGTCGCCGGATGGGTCAGACCAGCTGACCCGCTACGGGGCTTCGTCACCATGTCGAGTTCCGCTGTAAGGTGTGCGATGCGTGGTCACAAGAAGACCGCGACAGAACCTATCGTTTCGTCCAATGCCGAGGGCATCTACCGGGTGGATCAATGCTGAAGTTCATTATCAATCGCGTCTTGCTGCTCTTCCCGGTGTTGCTCGGCGTCTCGCTCGTCACGTTCATCATCGTGCGCTCGATTCCGGGCGACCCGGTGGAGGTCATGCTCGGTGCCGATCGCCGCTCCACGCCGGAGCAAAAGGCGGCAATCGCCCGCTCCTACGGGCTCGATCAGCCGTTGCCGGTACAGTATGTGAAGTGGCTCGGGCATGTCGTGCAGGGAGATCTGGGGAAGTCGCTGCGCACGAAGCGTCCGCTCACACAGGAGCTTGGTCTGCGCCTGCCGGTCACGGTCGAGCTGACCTTGCTGGCGGCGGTGATCGGGGCGATACCCGCGCTGATCTTCGGCGTGCTGGCGGCGATCAAGCGCAACTCACAATTCGACTGGATCGCCACCGTCGGGACATTAATAGGTATATCCCTGCCCAATTTCCTGCTCGCGACCGTACTGGTGCTGCTCTTCTCGTTCAAGCTGAAGTGGCTGCCGCCGGTCGGGTACACGGCCTTCACCGTTGATCCGCTCCAGAACCTGAAGACGATGATCCTGCCGGCGATCAGCCTCGGGCTGCCGCTGGCCGCGATCCTGATGCGGTTCACCCGTTCGTCGGTGCTGGAGGTGCTGGGGCAGGAATACGTCCGCGTCGCCCGCGCCAAGGGGTTGCGCCAGAGCCGCGTCATCTTCCGGCACGTGCTACCGAACGCCGGCATCCCGATTCTGACGATCATGGGCATCCAGATCGCGGCGCTCCTCGGCGGCACGGTCATCATCGAGCAGATCTTCGGTCTGCCGGGCGTCGGCCGGTATATCTATGAGGCGATCTCCAACCGCGATTACCCGGTGGTGCAGAGCGTGACGCTGGTGATGGCGACGATCTTCGTCTGTGTCAGCGTGATCGTCGATATCCTCTACGCCGTGCTCGATCCCCGGTTGCGGACACGTTGATGAAGCGAGCTCTTGTGATATGCCCCCGTTTTACCGGGTTTCAGGCGGACGGTCCCGGTGGGGGCGAAGGTCTCGCGGTGTTTCCAACAGGCAGAATGAACGATGAGTAATGTATCGGCCGACATTCGGGCTCAGGCTGATGAGCGAGAGACGACCGGGCTCGGAGCGGCGGTGGCGCAGGCACCGAAGCGCCGGACGCTCCTGCAGGTCCTGCGGCGCCAGAAGCTCGCGATGATGGGTATCGGGATCGTCGGATTCTTCCTGATCGTGGCGATCATCGGTCCGCTCGTCGCGCCGCATGGGGAGACCGAGCAGTTCTCGGCGCACCGGCTGGAAGCGCCGAGCAGCGCCTTCATCTTCGGGACTGATGAGTTCGGGCGCGATGTCTTCAGCCGCTTGCTCTATGGTGCGCGGATCTCGTTCCAGGTCGGTGTAGTGGCGGTCGGGATCTCCGCCGTGATCGGCATCCTGCTCGGGCTGATCGCCGGCTATTTCCGGGGCTGGCTGGATAACATCATCTCCTTGCTCATGGATGTGCTCTTCGCCTTCCCCACGATCCTGCTGGCGATCGCGATCATGACCACGCTGGGAAACTCGCTGGTGAACGTGATGATCGCGATCGGCCTGGTCAACGTGCCGACGTTCATGCGCGTCGTGCGTGGCGCAGTGCTCTCGGTCGGGAATCAGACGTACGTGGAAGCGGCACGATCGCTTGGCGCGCCGACATCCCGCATCCTGCGGCAGCACATCTTTCCGAACATCACCGCGCCGCTGATCGTGCATGCCTCGCTCAACTTCGCGTTCGCGGTGCTGTCGGAGGCGTCGCTGGCCTATCTGGGCCTCGGCAACCGGCCGCCGTCTCCGTCGTGGGGGTCGATGGTCTCCAGCTCGTACGGCTTCCTGCAACTCGCGCCGTGGGCCGCGCTCTTCCCCGGTGCCGCGCTGGCATTGACCGTGCTCGGATTCAATCTGCTCGGCGACGGGTTGCGGGATGCGCTCGATCCCCGGCTTCGCAACGAGAAGTAGGGATCTGCGTTTCGAGGGATGTTGATTCTGGATATCGACGGCGCGGTGGTACGGTGCTGCTGCACATCAAGTGGCACGCGTTCTGCGTTCGGGGACGGGGGTTTTCCTCTCTCGTCCCCTTTCCTTCCTTATCGAGGAGTGACCAGAATGCATAACGACGCTTCACACAAGGCTGAAGGCGCTCAGCAATCGTATTTCCGGGTGACGGACAGTATTCCTGAGCAAACCTGGTATTGGCTGGCGTTGGCATCGATTGGTGTCTCCGCTGCACTGAAAGTGGCAGAGAAGGATCACTGGTCGCTCTTCGTGGGACAATGGCCCCCGACATTCTTGCTGTTCGGGATATTCCATCGAATCACGGGGCTTGGAAAATCGTAGGTTGAACGAAGTACGCCCCGCCGGTATCGGCGGGGCGTACTGTTGCGTTGGCTGGCGATCGGCGCTGTGCCGCCTGCCCCTCCCTTTTGATCAACCGATCCCGGCGGACAGTGTGGGGTTCACGCGTTACGCAAGCTTCTGGGCGAGGGCGAGCATGTCCGTCGCCATCCCCGCCGCGGTGACATGGGCGCCGGCGCCTGGACCCGCCACCACGAGCTGGTAGTCGTCGTAGCGGGCGGTGCGGAAGGAGATGATGTTCTCCGGCCCCTGCAGGGCCCCGAGCATGGTTGTCGCCGGGATCTCGCTCAGCCCGACCGACGCGATCATGTCGCTCTGGGGCTGCACGCGCGCGACGTATTTCAGCGCGGCACCGTCCTCGCGGGCGCGGACGGCGAGCGCACCGATCTCGTTGTCCTCGACACTGATGCGCGCCATGAACTCGTCCAGTGAGACGTCACGCAGATCCTCTGGTATCAGCGAATGCACGTCCACATCGGCCAGGTCGATCCTGACGCCCATCGTGCGAGCGAGGATGAGCGCCTTGCGCGCCACGTCGAGACCGCTCAGATCGTCGCGTGGGTCGGGCTCGGTGTATCCACGCGCCTTCGCGTCCCGCACAGCCTCTGAAAACGTGTCGCCGGCGGCGACCATCGAAAAGATGGCGCCGAGCGTGCCCGAGAGGCAGCCAGTCACCTCAAGGATGCAGTCGCCGGCATCCAGCAGTCCGCGCAGGGTCGAGATGACGGGAAGCCCGGCACCGCACGTTGCCTCATAGCGCAACTGCTCGCGAGCGGCGGCGGCCCAGAGCTCCCGGCTGATATCGTCGCTCATCGGCAGGGCGAGCGGTGCCTTGTTCGAGAGCACGACACCGGCGCCCTGCCGGAGTGCCTGCGCATGGAGCGGGGCAGTCTCGTCACCGGCGGCCGCGTCGAGGACGATGGTAACGCCGTTCGTGCTGATGCGCGAGATGACGTCCTGCAGCGGTTCGAGCGCGGTCTCCGACGGATGCGATCCAGCGTCCCCGCGACGACGGGTGAGCAGGGTTTGGACCTCTTCGGCGCGCATTCCCTGGTCGAGATCATCGGCGACAACGGCGCCCTTGCGCCCGGCGATGGCGGCGATTCGAATATCCAGCCCAAGTTCTTCGCACCAGCGGGTGTGCTGACCGATGACCTGCTCCAGCAGGACGCCCCCGACTGTGCCCAACCCGACCTGGATCAACGAAACGCGTTTCATCTTTACTCCCACGCGAGCAAACGACCACGATAGCTCAATGTGGGAAAGGGTACCCTGTTTGCCGCTCACCGTGCGAAAACCTGCCCTCTGGACAGGCTGGCTCACCTGGGCGATGCTGCGGCGTGAAAAGACACAGCGTGCCGCGACGAACAGCAGAACGCCCATTGGCTCGGCAAGGGGAAATCCAGTCATGACCTCGGCAACAGACGCCCAATTCGACGCGCAACCGGATCGGAGCACATGGCGCGCGAGCCGGTCATCCGTCCGGAGCCGGCGTGGCGTGGTCGTCGCCAAGACGCCGCAGGCGGTCGATGCTGGGCTTGCCATGCTGCGGAAGGGCGGGAACGCGATCGATGCCGCCGTCGCCACGGCATTCGCGGCCGGCGTAGCCGAGCCGTGGATGAACGGACTTGGCGGTGGCGGCTTCATGGTGGTCTGGCTCGCGGCCGAGAAGCGATCGGTGGCCATTGAGTTTCAGATGCTGTCGGCTGCCGGTGCGACCCCGGAGATGTTTCCGCTCAGTGGCGGTGTCGATAGCGGGCTCTTCGGATGGCCCTCCGTCGTCGACAACGCGAACGTCCTCGGCTATCGCTCGATCGCCGTACCCGGAACCGTGGCGGGCCTGACGCGCGCCCTCGAACGGTTTGGCACCCTGCCCCTGGCGACCGTGATGGAGCCTGCGATCGAGATCGCGGAATCCGGATTTCCTGTCACCTGGCACACGACGCTGACGACGGCCAAGGACCTCGGCAATCTCCAGCGCTTCCCGGAGACAGCGCGGACGTATCTCGACATGCAAGGCAACCCGCTGACGAGCCTTGATCCGACCAATCCCACCTACCTCCGCCAGCCCGACCTGGCGCGGACGCTCGGCACGATCGCGGAGCAGGGACCGCGGGCGTTCTACGAGGGCGAGATCGCGCATGCGATCGTGGACCATCTCGCCGCCAACGGATCGCCCCTGACCCGCGAGGATTTCGCGGCCTACGAGGCGGTCGAGGCCGAATCGGCTGCCGTTGACTATCACGGTCATCGGGTGCATACCGTGGGCAAGGGCAGCGGCGGCACATCGTTGGCGCAGATGGTACAGATGCTGGCGCGGGTCGATTTCGCCTCGCTCGGGCACAACAGCCCGGAGGCGCTTCATCTGCTGGCGCAGGCTTTCCGGCAGGCGTTCGCCGATCGGTTCGCGTATCTTGCCGACCCAGAGGCGGTCGAGGTGCCGATCGAGGCGCTCCTCTCGCGCGAGTATGCGGAGGAGAATGTCGCGCGGTGGGAGACCGATCGCCTGCCACCGATCCGCACCGGATCGAAGGAGCGGCTCGGGGTTCGCCACGCGCTGCAGGGGTCGGTCCCGGAATACGCGCGCGACGGCAGCACAACGCATCTCGGCGTGATCGATGGCGAGGGCAACGCCGTTTCCCTGACACAGACGCTGCTGAGCGGCTGGGGAAGCCGGGTCGTGGCGCCGGGAACCGGCGTGCTGCTCAACAACGGCATGATGTGGTTCGATCCCGAGCCGGGCCGGCCGAATTCGGTCGGCGGGCGCAAGCGGCCGCTGGCGAACATGGCGCCGGTTGTGGTGACGAAGGGGGATCAGGTCATGGCCAGTATCGGGTCGAGTGGCGGTCGCAAGATCACCAACTGCAACGTGCAACTGATGACCAATCTCGTCGATTTCGGGATGGACATGCGAACGGCGCTGGAGAGTCCCCGCATCGATGCGTCCACGCGTAAGCTGACCGCCAGCAGCCGGCTTGCTGCCGGGACGCTCGCTCGTTTGCGCGAACTCGGGCACACGCTCGATATCCGCGACGAGACGTTGCTGACAGGCGACTTTGCCTCTCCGGTCGCCATCGCCCGCCAGGATGACGGCATGCTCGAAGGGGCCGCCGATCCGTGGTACTACCCGGCGACCGCTGGATGCCTCTCCGATTGCGAAGACGACTGAAAACGTTTGCGAGCGGGCGCCGATGACCAAATGATCAGATGTTATCCGATCAGCTCCCTTCATGTATACGAAAGTACTGAACTGCGGTTGGGCGGATGACGTATCAATAGGTAACCCAGTCGCCCACAACCTCGTGGTGATTGTGGAACAGAGATGTTCGTGCAATCCCCACCTCAGACTGACCGCTGCCGAGTCCACCATGGGAACTCCGGGAAGGGCGGGCATCGGCATGCCCGGTTCTCGTCGCTATGGCCTCCATACGGGCGCGATATCGTTGGCGTGGCGAACCCCGTATTCGTAGGGTGCGACTGCATGTCAGCAGCCGCGTCGGCACCGATCGGGCGAAGCCCGATATCCGCATCGAATTGGACCACCGGTTCCCATCCGTAGGGAGAGAGCTTGTCTCTCCGATGGCCCGCAGGGCCATATCCCCGGTTCGGTGACCGGAACGTTTCGATTTCGGGACACCTCGGGTATCGGCCTCCGGCCGATGGTCGACACGAGGTCGACCGCTACGGGTATACGGGTGTATCGATTCTGCGATGGATCTGAGTGAATGATGCCGCGCGCAGCTCGTTTCATGGCGCGGAAGATGAACGCAAGGAGACCAATCATGGTGTTGACGGAAGAACGTTGCGAGGCGTGCCACGTCGGGGCGCCGACTGTCACACTCGCTGAGGAAGCGGAGTTGAAACCGCAAATCCCCGACTGGCAACTGATCGAGGTCGATGGCGAGCGCCGGTTGCAGCGATCCTTCACATTCAAGGGGTGGCGATCCGCCGTCAGGTTCACGAATGCCGTGGCGGAGCTGGCGAACAAGGAAGGGCATCATCCCGCGATCCTGACGGAGTGGGGCAAGGTGACCGTGACGTGGTGGACTCACGCTATTCACGGTTTGCACCGCAACGATTTCATCGCCGCCGCCAAGACCGACGAGCTTTTCTCCGCTCGTTCGTAATCCGGGTACCCAGCGGCGTGCCGGTCGGCGGTCCGGCTGGTATCTTTCGATCATGAATGACCTGCCTCGCCGCCTCGCGCCGGCCCTCCGGTTTTTCCGGCTCCCGCTCTTCCTGATCGTCCTCATGGCTATTGGTGTCCTGACCGTCGTTCCCCCGAACGACGCGGCCGCCCATGCCGAACTTGTGCGCGCCGAACCTCCGGTCGACGGATTGGTGGTCGCGCCTCCCACGCAGCTCCGGCTCTTCTTCACGGAGGCAATCGCGACCTCAGATCCGGCGCCGTCAGTCCGGGTGCTGGATGAGAATGGTGTCGAGAAGCAGGCGACGGTCCTCCCGGAAGGAAGCGACAGTCGCGAGGTCGTGGTCGACGTCAAGGATCTCGATAACGGCACCTGGACGGTGGCCTGGACGGTCAAATCGGCGGATGACGGCCATATCCTCTCAGGCACGTATGCATTCCGGGTCGGGGGCGGCCTGCCTCCTGGTGTCGCCACGGTCGAGGGAGAGCAACCCCAGGCGTGGGCGGTTGCCACGCGCTGGCTGACGTTCCTCGGCGCGGCCATCGCCGGGGCCGGGTTCCTCTTCGGGCTGGTGATGTTTCCCGGCGGTGCGGAGCCGTTGGCCTCAAGTCACCGCCGGACGCGCCTGATCCTGCTTGGCGGCGTGGTTGCGCTGCTGGCAACGGTGAGCGAGCCGGTGTTGCAGGTCTTCTTCCCCGTCGAGGGCGTGGATGTCACGATCGGTTCGGCGATTCGCGGTCTGCCCGATGGCTGGTGGTTCCGCCCGATCGCGCTGGCGGCGCTGGTCGTGCTCGCCGTGGTTGTTGCCTATCCCCTGCGCGGGCGGATCTCGCTGGTGCCCGGTCTGCTCGGTGGCGGGATGGCGCTCGCCGCGCTCCTGGGGCTCTCGTTGACGAGTCACGCGGTCGCCCGCGACACCTGGCGGCCGCTCGCGATCGCGTCCGACACCGTGCACCAGTGGTCGACCGCGCTCTGGGTGGGTGGGCTGGCGAGCCTGCTCCTCTGGTGGATGAGTCAGGCCGCGGTGACGCAGAAAAACGGTGAGCGCCCTCCCCAAGCCGCACCGGTGCTGCCACTCCGGCGCTTCTCGGCGATTGCCCTCTGGCTCTTCGTGATCGCCGTGATCACCGGTGTTTTGAACGCAGGGCTCGTCTTCCCCGTGAAGCAGACAACGCTCTGGTTCGGGCTCGGAACTGCCGACCTGCCGGCGATCTCCAAGCTCTGGTCGTCAGATTACGGCGTTGTCCTCCTCATCAAGGTGCTCGTGCTGCTCATTCCGTTCGGACTCGCGGCGTATCACCACCGCCTGGTGGCGCGTGCCGCGAAGCGCGGACTCGATGTCGCGGGCGGGGTGCTGCGGAAGACGCTGCGGCTGGAAACGGTCGTTGTCTGTGCGGTGGTGCTCGGCGGCTCCATCCTCGCGCTCTCGGCACCGCCGACCATCTCACAGCACGCGCTCGACAAGGTGGTGCTGGCGGAGTTCGCCCGCCCCGAAACCGGCGATCCGACCACGATCGTGCACCTGACCGTCGATCCGGCGGCACAGGGCCAGAACTCGCTGACCCTGCGCCTTACCGATCTGCAGGGCAAGATTCCTCCCGCGTCGGAGCCTGCCGCGCGGATCTCGCTGAGTTTCACCAGCATCAGTCACGGGACGACGCGCAGCGACGTGAGCGTGCAGCCGGCTGATCTGGCCACGGCGACCTACGCCGCCCAGGGGCTGGATCTGAGCCTCAGCGGCTGGTGGCGGGTGCAGGCGACCGTCGAGCGCGACAATCAGCAACCGGCCATCGCCACGTTCTACCTGCTGCTGCCGGATCCCAATGTCCACGGTTTCGACGCGCCGCCATCGCCGAAGAGCGATCCCGCCGCCGAGGAGGTCTTCAACCGGGGAATGAAGTCGCTGACATCGCTGACCGCGATCCGGCGGACCGAGGCGATCGGCTCCGGCCGCGATGCGTTGGTCTACTCAGACTACGCTTGGACGACCGGCGCGAATGGGCAGCCACCCTCCTTCGAGTCGCAGACGCTGTACAGCGCGAGCTTCGTGCCTCTGCCGGACGGCTCGTCGCCAATGCCGCCGCGCATCAACTCCTATCACACCGTGACGATCGATGGAAAGTCGTGGCAGATCTCACCAGACGGGCAGTGGCAGGAGCAATCGCCGATCATCTACCAGCCGCCATCCGAGTGGAACAACACCTACGACGGCGCGCAGTCGTTCCAGCTGGGGATGACGGAGACGATCGATGGCGAGGAGTGCCAGATCGTGACCTTCCACACGCCGGAATCGAGCGTGCAGGCGCAGGCCTGGTTTGCGTGGTGGGTTGGCAAGGATACCGGGCTGGTGCGCAGGACGACGATGGTCGCAAACCAGCATTACATGATCTGGGAATACCGCGACTTCAACGGTGACTTCGTGATCCAGGGGCCGCCCGCCCCGGCGGGAACGGCGACCCCCGAGGCAACGCCGCTGCCGTGACCTCCCCGCCCTCAACGGCCAGAGGCAGACATTCGTACGGGTCGACCTGTGTGTCGACCCTTGCCCCAGCATGCAACGGGCCTGAAAGCATGAGCCCTTGGCCCTGGCGCTCTGAAGTCCCCATTTGTACGGGTCGACCCTCAGCGCTTCATATGCGGCGCCACGCCTCAAGGCTCTTTTCCCGAGGGGCTCATAACGCCGTGCCATGCCGAGGGTTATTCATGGAACGGCGAGGGCGGACCCGTGTGTCCGCCCGTACGAATGCATGGCCGCAGGTCGTCCTAAAGATCGCGAGCACGCCGCCGTGCTCCTGTGGTCTATGAGGCGTGGGCGTGCTCATGTCCGTGCGCGTGGTCGTGGTCGCTGCCGCAGGAGCAGGCCTCGGCGTGCGGATCGATCGCGATGGCGGGTGTCGCCTCCGGCTCGGGTTGGAGGCGGGTCAGCCGCAGTCCGTTCAGGATCACGACGAGCGACGTTCCGACATCGACCAGCACGGCGATCCAGAGGTTCACGAACCCCAGGAGCGCGAGGATGATCGCTGCCGCCTTGGTGAGGAGGGAGATCGTCACGTTCTGGCGAATGATCGTCAGCATTCGGCGCGCGAGCCCGATCGTCGTTGCGAGCGCGGAGAGATCGTCGCGCATCAGGGCCATGCTCGCACTTTCGAGGGCGATGTCCGAGCCGCCGATCCCCATCGCGATGCCGAGATCCGCCTTGGCCAGCGCCGGGGCGTCGTTCACCCCGTCGCCGATCATGGCGATAGCGCCGTTGGCCGAACGGAGTCCGTCGAGCGCCGTGGCCTTCTGGTCCGGGAGCAATTCGGCGCGGACATCGTCGGCTCCCACCTGGTTCGCGATCGTGCGCGCGACCGCTTCCTGATCACCGGTAAGAATGGCAAGGCGTTTCACGCCCTGTTGGCGGAGCGCCGAGAGTGCATCCGCTGCCCCGGCGCGCAGGCGGTCGGCGACCGTGATCGCACCGATGAGCTGGCCTTGCCCGTCTCGCAGCCTGACAACCCCGAGGGTCGACTGCCCCTGCTTGGCGCCGTTGACGGCGATGGACTGGAAGGCCAGCAACTGATCGGCCTGTAGTCCGGATTCGCGCATCAGGCGCTCGCTGCCGACGACGACGATCTCATCGCCGCCGATCCGGGCGCGGGCGCCGCGTCCGGTCAGCGCCTCGAAATCGGTAGCCGCGGGGACGGCAACCTCATCATGCAGGGCGCGGGCGACGACGGCTCGTGCCAACGGGTGCTCGGAGGCGTGTTCCACCGCTGCCGCGATGGCCAGAACCTCGTGCTCCGTCGCGCCAGCGAGCGGGGTGATCGAGGCGACGACCGGGCGTCCAACGGTGAGCGTGCCGGTCTTGTCGAAGACGACCGTCTTGACGCGGCCGGCCTCTTCGAGGGCGGCACCGCCCTTGACGAGCACGCCGCTGCGGGTTGCGGCCTGGATTGCCGAGACGATCGAGACCGGGGTCGAGATCACGAGGGCGCAGGGACAGGCGATGACGAGGAGCACGAGCGCCCGGTAGGTCCAGACTCCGGCGTCGCCCGTGAAGAGCGCCCCTGCCATCGCGAGCAAGACCGCGGCAACGACGACGAGTGGTGTGTAGTAGGCGGCGAAGCGATCGACCAGTTGCTGGGTCGGCGCCTTGCTGGCCTGCGCCTCCTCGACAAGGTGCACGATGCTCGCAAGCATCGAACTCGAGGCCGGCTTTGTCACGCGGATATCGAGCACGCCGGAGCCGTTCATCGTGCCCGCGAAGACATCATGCCCGGGGTCGCGCTCCACTGGCAGCGACTCGCCGGTGATCGCCGCCTGGTTGATCGCAGAGTGGCCGGCAACGATCACGCCGTCTGCCGGAAGGCGATAGCCGGGCCGCACGCGGACGATGTCGCCGGGAACCAGACTGGCCGCCGCGATCGTGACTTCAACCTCACCCTGTTCGCCGGTTCGCACCACCTGGGCTTCTTCGGGCGCCAGATCGAGCAGCGAGCGGATCGCGAGGCGCGTGCGGTCGAGCGTCATGGCTTGCAGGAAGGTACCGACCGAGAAGAGCACGACCACGAGGCCGCCCTCCGACCAGTCGCCAAGGATGGCGGCGCCAATGACCGAGATCGTCATCAGCACGTTCATGTCGATCCGGCGGGCACGGATTGCCGCGATCGCCGATCGGAGGATCGGGGAGCCACCGACCGCGATCGCGGCCGCGTAGACGGGAATCGCCAGGTTCTTCTCGCCAAAGGCGTGCTGGATCGAGAAGGCAACGATCCAGAGTGCCAGCGCGATGGCGGTCGGGATTGCCTTGCGGTTCCGCCACCAGGCGGGGCCGGCCTGTCGTCCCTGGAAGTCGCTACGGAGGAACGCCGCGTAGCCGGCACGATCGACCGCGCCACCGATCGCGCGGATCAGATCCTCCTGTGAGCCGGAGCCCACATCGCCGGATTCGACGGTGAGCGTGCCGGCGCCGAAACTGACCGCCGCGTGACGCACCTGCGGCAACTGGCCGACGATCCGTTCGACGCTGCGGGCGCAATCGCCGCAATCCATGCCGGTAACATCGAAGACCAGGGGCTGGGAGCCGGGATCCCGTTGCTCCGGGGCAATCGCGTTCATGCCATCCTCCGCTCCGCCGAATCGTGCGCGTTCTCCTCGTGGGCGTGCGCAGCGGCCATCGCCAGCAGCGAGGTCACGTGATCGTCATCGAGTGCGTAGTAGACGACCTTGCCTTCGCGCCGGCGGCGCACCAGGCGGTGACCGCGCAGCACACGCAACTGGTGCGAGACGGTGGTGCGGTTGACCCCGGTGGCGACAGCGAGATCGCTGACGCAGAGTTCGCCGGAGGCGAGCGCGGTCAGGACGCGGACGCGGGTCGGGTCGCCGAGGATCGCGAAGAGCTCGGCCATCGAGGCGGCAGCCGGGGCATCGCCGAGCGCGCGGCGGGCTTCCATCACGGCGGAGGGGTGAACGCAGTCGCACATGTCGTCGGCGAGCCCGTCCTCGATCACAAGCGTTCGTTCAGTCATGGCCGGCAACATCCTTGGTGGCATCTCAACTATCGAGACAGTATCTCAGACATGTGTACGACCATACACATGTATTTGTTGAGAAGAGTGTACCAATGAACGTGTGTACCCGCAAGCACATGTTTGGGGTAGAGGAGACAATGACCCTGTGGGACGTCAGGCTGAATGGATGAGGTGCATAGGCGCGACGTCGGGAGAGGACCACGTCTCGCCTCGTCGCTCCCTTGCTTGTCATCCCGAGCAAGACCGGAGGTCGCGCGGAGGAAGTTGTCCACGAACGAGGTGCTCCGCCTTGCGGACCGGCTGCCGACGAGGGGCTGCACACGCAGCGCACCGCGTTCACAACCCCGGCCCCATACGGCAATGGTGGGAGGCGGGGCGATGTTCCTGCCAGCAACTTCCTCCGCTCGGCGTGCCGCCTCGCTCGGAATGACATTGACAAAGGAGCGTCAGAAATGGCGGTGTTGCGTGGAAACCGGTTCAGGGGATGGCGCGCGAGACGAGGCGTGCTCTCTTCCTTGTGTTGTGGCGGGGGGATCAGCCGCGGATGAAGAGCATCGCGAAGAGGAAGAGCCCGAAGAGTACCCGGTAGACGACGAAGACCATCGTGCTCTGCCGCTGCAGGAACTTCAGCAGCCCGGAGATGGCGAAGAATCCGACGATCGCCGCTGTGATCCCGCCCGCCAGGAAGAGGGTCACATCGTGACTGCTCATACCCTCATCAGCGGCATCGATCAGGCCTTTCACACCCGCGCCGAGAATGAGCGGCATCCCCGCCAGGAAGGAGAAGCGGGCGGCGTCGGCGCGCTTGAGCCCCCGGAAGAGTCCGGCGCTGATCGTGGAACCGGAGCGCGAGACGCCGGGGAAGATCGCCGTCGCCTGCACCAGGCCGATGATCACCGCATCCATCCAGCGCATGCCGGTGAGGCTCCGCCGGTGCGAGGCTGTCTTGTCCGCCCAGCCGAGGATCAGGCCGACCACGATCAGCATCGTGGCGATCATCGCGATCGCCCCCCGCGAGTTCTCGGCTGTATGGAAGAATTTGTCGATCTTGCTCTCAAGGAGGAGCCCCGCGACCAGGCCGGGGACCGTCGCGATCACGATCAGGAGACCCAGGCGTCCGTCGCGCTGACGGTTCGCCAGTTCGTCGCCGGGTGTCGTGAGCAGGTAGGCGGGCCGTCCGAGCGCCACCGGGATCGCCGCGAGCATGCCGGTGATGTCGCGCCAGAAGTACGCGATCACGGCCACGAGCGTGCCGAGATGCAGCGCGGCATCGAACGAGAGGCTGGATGTCTCCCAATCGAAGAGCCAGGGGAAGATCACCAGATGTGCCGAGGAGGAGACCGGGAGGAATTCCGTCAAACCCTGTACGATGCCGAGCACGATCGCCTGCCACAACTCCATCTGCTCTTCGAACCTCCGAACCGCATGGGGGCGGTCATGCACGACGTACGAGCGGCCAACGTGCCGCAACCACGATAGTCTATGCCCGCGCCCGGCCGGGCGCACGGCAACGGTTTGCTGATTGTGTCACGAATGTGTGGAGACGCGGGGCCGCGTCACGACGTCTCGGCCGAGGTGGAGGCCGCCTGGACACTGGCATCCCTGTCGGCGGCGCGCTGGATGCTCCGGAACGAGAGTTGGCGCCGAGACCACTCGATCACTCCCCAGACCGTGATCGGGAAGAAGAGCGCGGCGTGGACGAAGATCGCGTAGGCGAGCGCTTCGCTCTCCGGCACGCCCAAGGCGTTGTAGACGACCAGCTTCACCCCGTACTCGAACTGGCCGATATAGCCCGGCGATGAGGGGATGAGCGTCGCCATGTTTGCCACGCCGGTGGTGAGCAGTGTCGCGGCGATTCCCATCGCATCGCGCAGTTGCTGGCTGAAGCCGCGCGCCAGCGTGTAGTACATCGAGGCCTCCAGCCCCCATGCCAGCAGCGAGGTGCCAGCAACCAGCAGCAGGTCGCGCCGCCGCTTGAGCACGGCCAGGCCGCCGAGAAACGACTCCGCCATCCGCTCCACGCGGTCCGCGACCGGCGTCGGCAACGGACCGAGCACGATCTGCAGCAGGCGATCGACGAGCGAACCGCCCAGGGTGAGGACGAAGAGCGCGATCAGGAGCACGGCGAAGACGATGAAGGCGACGATCGCCAGATGCCGCAGCTCGCTGGTGAACGAGACGAATGCCATGGCCGCCAGCATGAAACCGAGCATGGTCAGGCCGTCGAAGATGCGTTCGACCGCGATGGTGGCCAGCGACGAGGTCATGGGAACCTGCCGGGAGCGCTGGAGCGTGAAGGCACGGACGATCTCGCCGGTGCGCAGGGGCAGCACGTTGTTCGCCATGTAGCCGATGACAACGATGGGGAAGAGCTCCCTTGCCTGCACGTCGACGACCGGCTGGAGCAGGATTCGCCAGCGGATGGCGCGTACCCAGACACCGGAGAAGTAGAGGATGAGTGCCGGGATCAGCCACCAGAGATTGGCCGCCGCAAGCGCATCCTTGATCTCACCGAAATTCTGGCCGCGGAACGCGAAGTAGATGAAGAAGGCACTGATCGCGATGCCGAGCCATGCGCGCCAAGATCTCACGACGATATCCGATCACCACGCACACCGGGCGCGAGAACCCCCGGCATACTTCCCTGTCGTTGTCACGAGCCAGATCCCGTTGTGGAAGGTTCATGATCCATGCTGCGGACTATAGCGCTTTCGGGGTGGCGAGCACAAAAATGCCGGGGTCGCCACCCCGGCATTCCCGTGTATGCACGCGACCGGCTAGCGATGCCGGAACGTGATGCGCCCGCGCGTCAGATCGTAGGGCGAGAGCTCGACGACGACGCGATCGCCCGGAAGAACGCGGATGTAGTTCCGGCGCATGCGCCCGCCGAGGTGCCCAAGCACCTGGTGGCCGTTCTCGAGCTCCACCGTGAACATGGCGTTCGGGAGCGCGTCGATGATCTTGCCTTCGACGGCGATGGCGTCCGGATTCGTGCGGCGCGGACCGCTGCTATCGCTCGCCGGAGTGGCGGCGGGTCCGGATGGTGTGGAGGGGCCTCCCTGGCCCGGCTTGCGCGCTTGTGACTTCTTTACCAAATGTGCTTCCCTCATCTCTCATGGTGAACTGTTGTCGAGGATCACCGCCTGCTGATTCGCATGTGGCATGCCGCAACGGGGCCAAATCGTCCGGTTCGACGTATGCGGCATGGCTTCCTCTATTCCACCTCATAGTTTACCCCACCGGTGCAACCTTGTGGGGTACCCCGTTTCGTCCGCGTCCTGGGGCGCCCGATTTCCCGCTATCCCCCATTTCGCCAAACGGCCGCTATGCCATGATGAGACAAGGAGGCGGACTATGAATCCCGATGCTGCATCGTCACCGTATGTCCGCCAACCTCACCGATTGGTCTGCACACATGATATCGATGGAGGTCGCTATGGGGCTCCTGGGCTGCGGCCTGAGTTTTCTCGCGGGATGTTTCCTGCTCGTCGGTCTGATCCCGTTTCTGGGCTGGCTCAACTGGTTGACGACCGTGCCGTTGTCGGCACTCGCGGCCATTCTCTGCTACGTCGCGATCCGCGATCGGCCGAATGTCGACCCGCTTGTTCGCGTCGGGCTGCTCTCCGCGACATTCATCCTCCTGCTGGCGCTGTTCCGGCTCTCGCTGGGCGGCGGCCTGCTCTGACGCAGGTCATCGGCCCCGCGCCATTCGCATCGGGACACGCTGGTAGGATGGACACAGCAACCCGATGCCGGCGCGCGGGAGTCCCGCCGCCCTGGCGATGACGAGAGAGCGCTATGACCGACCTGCCGCCAGAATCCCCGGAATCCGCCTCCGCGCCCCGTTCCCTGGTCAACCGCACCCGCGAGATCTGGGAGCTCAATGCCGCCTCCTGGGACGAGCGAACCGGGGAGGGCGACGATCTCCAGACCACGCTGGTCGCCCCGGCGGTCGAAGGGCTGCTGAAGATCGTCGAGAACGAGACGGTGCTCGATGTTGCCTGCGGGAACGGGGCGTTCGCGCGGAGGCTCGCCGCTCGCGGCGTCAATGTGGTCGCCTGCGATTTCGCGGAGACGTTCATTCGCCTCGCCCGGTCGCGAGACACGGACAACGACGGCGAGCGCCGCCCGATCGACTACCGGGTCGTCGACGCCACGGATGAGCAAGCGCTGCTCGATCTCGGCGAGAACCGGTTCGATGCCGTGCTCTGCAATATGGCGCTGATGGACATGGCCGATATCGAACCGCTCTTCTGGGCGGTGCCGCGGCTGCTGACGGCGACCGGGCGCTTCGTCTTCACGATCATGCACCCGGCCTTCAATCACCAGGCGAGCCACTTTCTCGCGGAGAACACCCGCGTCGCAGGCGGGCGCGAGGTGACACATTCGCTGCGCGTGGAGAATTACCTCTCGGTGCCGCCGGCCCGCGGGCTCAGCATGATCGGCCTGCCCGAGGCCTCGTACACCTTCCACCGCCCGCTGAGCGACATCCTGAACGCCGCCTTCAACGCCGGCCTCGTCATGGATGGGGTCGCCGAGCCGGCGTTTTCGGACGGAGCGGGCGCGACGAAGCCGTTCTCGTGGACCAATTACCCGACGATTCCGCCGGTCTTCGCCGCGCGTTTTCGGCCGGGAGGGAGCCGCCGATGCCCGGGGAGTACAGGTTAGAGGTCATCACCGCTGAGACATTCCCCGCCTGGCGGGCGCTGCGGCTTCGCGCCCTGCGGGATCATCCGGATGCGTTCGGCCAGCCCTATGCCCAGTATGCGGCGGTCCCGCCGGAGGCGGCACTTGCGCAGTTCCTGGCACGGCAGGAGGGCGGTTTGAGCCGGACCTTCGGCGCCTTCGTTGGGGAGGAGCTCGTCGGCACGATCGGGATCTTCCGGGAAGAGCGGCCGAAGGAGACGCACCGCATGACGATCGTGGCGATGTACGTCGCTCCGGAGGCGCGTGGGCGTGGCATCGCCGACACGTTGATGCGAGCGGCGTTGGAACGGGCGCGGACAACGGATGGTGTGCTTCAGGTTCACCTTGCCGTGACGTCCCGCAATGTCGCTGCCCGCAAGCTCTACGAACGTCATGGCTTCGTGCGCTACGGGACGGATCCTCGCGCCCTGATCGTCGATGGCACGCCGTACGATGAAGATCTCATGGTCTGTGTTCTCGACGGCTACCCAATAAGATAGTGTTGCGTCATGGCTGAGAATGCTGTGGCGGTGTCCAGGCAGGCTCCGCCGTCCCCGTCATTTCGAGCGGAGTCGAGAGATCTCTTTTCTTGGGCGCTGCGACGAACCAGGCTCGCCCTGCTCGCAGATCCGGCAACGGCAGGGGTCGTGTCTCCGCGCCTCAAGAGAGATTTCTCGACAAGTGGTTGCTCGAAATGAGGAAAAAAGGACCGAAGTGACGAGAGGCTGTCCAGGAACAACGATTGGGGGATTGCCGCCGTAAGGTCGCCCCATCGCGGTAGGATAGCGACAGAGGTCAGCACGACACGTGGCTCCTCAGGAGCCACGGCACCAAATCGCGAGGACATCCACCATGACATATCGAGAGACGGCGCCGGTCGAGGCGTCATTCACCGCGCCGACGCCGGACCAGTTCGCCAACGCCACCTGGGAGGAGATCGCACCCGGGTACGAGCGGCTCGCGGAGCGTCCGCTGGAGCCGGGGGATACCGACGCCATCGAGCGGTGGCTGGACGACTGGAATGCGCTCGACGTCGCGCTCAGTGAGGCCGCGTCCCTGGCGAATGTGGCCGCATCGTGTGATACCGCCGATCCGGCGAAGGAAGAGGCCTACCTGCGCTTTGCCAGCCAGATCGGTCCACGGCGCGGCGAGCAGATCGTCCGCCTCGCCAACAAGCTGCTGGATACCGGGTACAGCCGGCCCGATCTCGAGACGACGCTGCGCCGGTTCCGGACCGAGCGCGACCTCTTCCGCGAGGAGAGCATCCCGCTGGAGCAGGAGCTCTCCGAGCTCAACGCCCGCTACAACAAGCTCACCGGCGGCATGACCGTCGAATGGGAGGGCGAGGAGATCCCGCTGCCGCGCCTCAACCCGTTCATGCTCGATCCCGACCGCGACATCCGCGAGCGGGCGTTCCGGCTTCAGTTCCAACCGTACATCGCCAAGCGCGAGGAGCTGGCCGATATCTTCGATGCGCAGCTGGAGCGCCGGCAGCAGATCGCGAAGAACGCCGGATTCGCGAACTACCGCGATTACACCTTCCCCGCCAAGCACCGCTACGACTACACGCCCGAGGATTGCGCGACCTTCCACGATGCGGTGGAGCAGACCTTCGTGCCGGCCATCGCCCGCCGGCTCGATGTGCGCCGCCAGCAGATGGGGCTGGAGATGCTGCGGCCGTGGGATGTCGGCCCCGATCC
>JBARWF010000124.1:0-44283 GCA_049646645.1 Thermomicrobiales bacterium | reverse complement strand
CACCGGAGGCGGCCCCGGCATCATGGAGGCGTGCAACCAGGGCGCCGCCGAGCGCGGCGGTCTCTCGATCGGCGCCGGCATCGAGCTGCCGTTCGAGACCGGGCTCAATTCCTACGTCACGGTGCCGCTGCGCTTCCGCTACTTCTTCGTGCGCAAGATCATGTTCGTGAAGTACTCCAAGGGATTCGTCTTCTTCCCCGGCGGATTCGGCACGCTGGACGAGCTCTTCGAGGTCTGCACACTGGCGCAGACGGGGAAACTGGATCTCGCACCGATCATCCTCTTCGGCGCGTCCTATTGGGCCGGCTTGCTGGGATGGATCGAGAACGAACTGATGGCGGCCGGGAAAATCGCCCAGGACGACCGCGACATGTTTACGGTGACAGACTCCGTGGACGAGGCGGCGGAGATCCTGGTGCGTGCGGTGACTTCGGCGCCATCGTGAGCATATCGCCAGGTTCCGGCCGCGAACGGACGCACGATAAGGGCTATATTTGGAAAGGGGCCGGTAGCGGCGATCCAGGGGCTGGGGTATCATGAGGGCCGCAGTCAACGTCGCGATTGGCTCCTGCATCGAGCGTGCACACCTCGATGCCCTCTCGCGCGCTCGTGGCGGCTTCCCGCAGATGAAACAGAGAACCAGGAGAGTTGTCGTATGCGACAACATGACGATACTTCAGGACGACCAGTGCGGGAGCGGATGACACGCATCCCGGTCCTGCCCCTGAAGAATGTCGTCATCTTTCCACGCAACGTGGTGACCATGCTTGTCGCTCGTCATCGCTCGATCCACGCCGTGGAAGAGGCGATGATGACCAACAAGCTGATCGCTGTAACCACGTACAAGGAAGAAGGCGTCGAAGAACCCACCGCCGAACGGCTCTTTGCCGTGGGCACGCTGGCGAGCATCCTCTCGGTCGAGCGACAGCAGGGCGGCAACCTGCAAGTCGTGCTGGAGGGCATCGGCCGCGTCGAGCTGGAGCAGATCGACAACCTTCGACCCTTCTTCATGGCGACGCCGCACGAGATCACCGAGCCGGTGCCGGAACCTGGCGAAGCCGACGCCATGATCCAGCACATCCAGGAGCTGGCGGCGGATTACGCCAAATCGCGTGGTGTGCTCACGAGCGAGGTGCTGGACATGATCCAGCGCGCGACCAACCCCGGCCACCTCGCCGACCTGCTTGCAACCCAGCTCATTACCGATGTCGGCAAGCGGCAGGAGCTGCTGGAGACCGCCGATCCGCTGCACCGCCTGGAGCAGATCGGCGCGTATCTCTCAAGCGAGATCGATGTCCACGATCTCGAGCAGAAGATTCGCGAGCGCGTGCGCGCCCAGATGGACGACGAGCAGCGCAAGTATTACCTGACGCAACAGCGCAAGATCATCGATCAGGAGCTCGGCGGCGAGGATGCCGACGAGTTTCAGGAGCTCCGCGCCAAGATCCAGGGTCGCGGCTTTCCCAAGTTCGTCGAGGAAAAGCTCCTGCGCGAGATGACGCGCCTGGAGCGCATGCCGAACGTCTCCGCGGAATCGACAGTCGCCCGCACCTACATCGAGACCATGCTCGCCCTGCCGTGGCATGAGACCACCGACGACCGGATCGATCTCGCCGCCGCCGAGGAGGTGCTCAACCAGGATCACTATGGGCTGGAGACGGTCAAGGAGCGCATCCTTGAGTTCCTCGCGGTCCGCAAGCTGACCCTGCAGGCGGGCACGCGCTCTGCATCCCAGATCCTCTGTCTCTGGGGTCCTCCCGGCGTCGGCAAGACCAGTCTCGGCCGCTCCGTAGCAGAGGCGATGGGCCGTGCCTTCGTGCGCGTCAGCCTCGGCGGTCTCCGGGACGAGGCCGAGATCCGGGGGCATCGCCGCACCTATATCGGTGCGATGCCCGGTCGCATCATCAATGCGATGAAATCGGCCGGGGCGATGAACCCGGTGATCCTGCTCGACGAGATCGACAAGCTCGCCTCCGACTACCGGGGCGATCCGACCGCGGCCATGCTCGAGGTGCTCGACCCCGAGCAGAACCGGTCGTTCACGGATCACTACCTCGATCTGCCCTACGATCTCTCGCACGCGCTCTTCATCACCACCGCGAACTACGCCCAGCAGATCCCGCGGCCGCTTCGCGACCGCATGGAGATGATCGAGGTTCCCGGCTACACCGAGGACGAGAAGGTGGAGATCGCGAGCCGGCATCTCCTGCGCCGCCAGCTGAATGCAAGCGGCCTCCAGCCGGATGCGGTATCCATCTCACCGCCGGTCTGGAAGCAGATCGTCCGCAACTACACCAAGGAGGCCGGCGTCCGCGGGCTCGACCGGGAGGTCGCGAGTCTCGGCCGCAAGGTCGCCACACAGATTGTGCGCGGCAAGCTCGACCAGGAGAGCACGCTTGTCCTGACCGAGGATCGGCTCGAGGAATTTCTCGGCCCCCGCAAGTACGGCTTCGAGCAGGATCTTGGCGGCAGCCAGATCGGGCTTGCGATCGGGCTCGGAGTGACCGAGATCGGCGGCGAGATCATCCCCGTGGAGGTCGCCACCATGCCGGGCCACGGCGCGATCCGCGTCACCGGGCAGGCGGGCGACGTGATGCAGGAGTCGGCCCACGCCGCCATCTCCTACGCCCGCTCCCGGGCCGATGAGTTGCATATCGACCGCGACTTTCATGAGACGCTCGATCTTCATATCCATCTCACCGAGGCCGCGACGCCTAAGGACGGGCCGTCGGCGGGGATCACGATGGCGACCGCGCTCATCTCGGCGCTCACCCGCCGACCGGTGCGCAGCGATACCGCGATGACGGGTGAGATCACGCTGCGCGGTCACGTCCGCCCGATCGGTGGCCTGCGGGACAAGGCGCTCGCCGCCCATCGCCATGGCTACCGGCGCCTGATTGTCCCACGAGGGAACCAGCGGGACCTGCGCGATGTGCCAGCGAATATTCGCGACGAGATGGAGTTCTTCTTCGTCTCGACGATGGATCAGGTGATCCAGGCGGCGATCATGCTCGATTCCGACCAGTCCGACCACCTGATCGAGGTGACCGACCATCCCTACGGGCCGGTGCCACCGATGCAGCCGGACATCATCGACGCCCGTGGGGCACAGCGGATTGACTGAGGACATGACCGATCAGACCGAGAATCTCTCCCGCCGCGAACGGAGAAGCCGGGCCCGGACTGTCATCGACACGTCGATCGTGTGGCAGATGCGCATCTACTTCGTGCTGGCGCTTGTCTTCCTGGTCCTGTTCATACGCCACATCGTCCTTGGCGATATCAGCCTCTGGGCCGCCGCGCTCTCATTGATCGCCGGCTACGTGATCGGTGCCGTGCTCGTCCGGGGCCAGCATCTCTCCTGGGACACGGACGCCCGGCAGATCGCCAAGTCCTCCACCGTCATCGGGACGGCCCTGCTGGTGATCTACATCCTCTTCGTGATCTTCGAGGACGAGGTGCTGCACCGGATGTTTGGGATCAGCAATCCGGCATTGCTCGGCGCCATCGGCAGCGGCATCTCCGCCGGAGTCATGATCGGGCGCGTGCTGCGCACGCGACGCGAGATCGTGGCCGTGCTCTCGGCGATCGCCCCGCATGCAGACATGGCCCCGCCCCAGAACCAAGCCTGATCGCGCCGGAGCACATTCGTAGCGATCGACACGAGGTCGACCGCTACGAATGGTGCAGCGCGGAATCGAACGACGGAGACATTCTCACACCGCTATAGCGTCTCCGCGCTCGTGGCGACGAACGATCCCAGCAACGTCGCTGCCACGTCGCGCACCAGGGCATCATCCCCGCTCGTCAGCAACCGGAAGCTGCCCAGCTGCGCCCGGTCCGTGAGCGCATCGTCCTGCTCCAGCAGGAACTTCGTGCGCCGGGCAATGGCTTCCCCGCTGTCGATCACGCGGATTCCCGACCCCACGTAGCGCTGGATCTCGTCGCGCAGGAAGGGATAGTGCGTGCAGCCAAGCACCACGCCATCCACGCCAATCTCGATCATCGGATCGAGCAGCGGCTGCAGGGCGCGCGTCACCGCTTCACCCTGCAGCACCCCCGCTTCCACCAGCTCGACCAGACCAGTCGCCGCCACCGAGTGCACCTCGACGCCGCCCGCGAAATGCTCGATCAACCAGCGCAAGCGCTCGCCCGCGACGGTGCGCGGCGTCGCCAGCACGCCGACCTTGCCGGACCTGGTGTATTCGACCGCCGGTTTCACCGCCGGTTCAAGGCCGATGAACGAGACCGTGGGAAACATCTCACGCAGATGCCAGATCGAGACCGAACTGGCCGTGTTGCAGGCAACGACGATCACCTTTGCGCCGAGCTCCAGCAACCGGGCGGCGATCACCTCGCACCGCTGGTTGATCTCGTGCGGCGGCCTCGTCCCGTAGGGGCAGTAGGCGCTGTCCGCGAAGTAGATGATGTCTTCGGCAGGCAACAGCGCACGGATTTTCTGGTAGACGCTCAGTCCACCAAGTCCCGAATCGAAGATTCCGATTGGCCGGTCATTGCTCATGGAACATGTTCTCGCCAGCGTGTCGCTGGGACCGTCATCGTCAGTCGACCGTCGGTTCGCGGCGCGGCCCGACGCCCGCCAGTTTCCAGGAATGGAGCATCTCCCAGGTCAGCGTCGCTCCCCAGTCGCCCTCCCAATCCTCGCTACGGAAAGCATAAAGGTGACAGTACTCCGCGTCGAACCGGCGCGGACCGATCGGCTCGGCATCCTGCAGGTAGGCGAAGATCTCATCGAAGAAATCCTCCCGCGGCATGCCCTGAATCAGCGTCAAGTGGGCGAAGAACCGGCTGCCGCTCCACTCCACCGGCGTGAACGTGCAATCGGGATGCACGAACGGGCTGAGCGCCGCGAAGGCGTCTTCGTGCAGCGCCTGCAAGGCGTGATTCGTCTCACCGAACTCATCCTGCTGGATATTGAGCACCACCGACCTGCGCCCGTATGCCAACGGACCGTTGTTCACGACGGTGAATGTCGGCCGGTCGGCCATCACGCCGTCAAGCGCCGCCTTCATCTCGGCGATGGTGGCGTCCGTGCGGAAAAAGCCCTTGATCGTGGCATGCGGCATGAATGCCCCGGCCGTGATCAGCCCGAATTGCCGCCGCAGCACCTCGTGCAACAGCGCCTGGGCACGACTCATCGCGTAGGACGGGCGCAGGTAGAACCCGTAGCGGACCTCGGGGTCGCGTTCGTAGCGCGTCAGCGCGGACAATGGATCGCTCATGCCTCGTGCTGCCCGCAGGCGCACGCGTCCGCACCGGTCGCCAGCGCCTGCCCCGGCTGCATACGTGCGATCTGTCGCTGTTCTTCCGGGAGATCCGCCCAGAAATGCGGGGGACGCTCCTCGGATCGCGGCAGCTCATGTCCGTCCACGAGCGTCATCGTGTTGACGAGGCGCTTGCCCCCCGTGCGCGGGCTCATTCGCACGTCGTAGTACGTGAAGTCGCCTTCTTCCAGCCGAAAGAGGGCGATATCGGCTGGATTGCCGATCGCGAGCGTTCCGACATGGTCGAGGTGGGCGGCCCTGGCGGGATTGATCGTCGCGCGGGCGATCACGTCTGGCAGGCTCATGCCGAGCGAGAGGAACTTGGAGAGCGTCGTCGGGAAGTCGAACATCGGCCCCTGCACGGACATCTGGTGGATATCGGTCGAGATGACATCGGGCAGGATTCCCTGCTCCATCATCGATTCGGCGACCGCATAGCCGAACGAGCCCGTGCCGTGCCCGATATCGAGAATCATCCCCGCTTCCTGCAGGCGCTTGATCTCCGGCCGCACCTTGCCGGAGTCGTCCGCGATGCCCATGTCATGCCAGGTGAAGCAGTGCGTCAGGATATCGCCCGGCCGCAGATAGGGAATCAGCTCGTCCATGGTCGGCGGTCCATCGCCGATGTGCGTCATGAGCGGCAGCCCGACGCGATCGGCCAGCTCACGGGCCTCCACCATCGGCTTGATCCCCTCGCGACCGGTGGTGTTGCGATCGATGCGCGCCTTGATACCCAGAATGATGTCGCGGTTTTGCTCGATCACCCCGGCGGCCAGGTCGAGATCCCGATAGTCCGGATTGGAAAGCTCCCAGGTCGGCGCGACCAGACCGATCGAGGAGAGATTGAGCAGGGAATAGATGCGCACCGTGCTCGGTTTGACGATGTATTCGCGAAAGCCAGGGAAGGTGTAGCCCCCGGCGCTCCCGACATCGAGCCAGGTCGTGACGCCCGTTCGCGCGGCGACCGGGTCCGCCTCGATTCCCCAGTAGGTCACGCCCCAGTAGACGTGCGTGTGGAGGTCGACCAGTCCCGGCGTGACGATCAGCCCGCTGGCGTCGATGTGCCGGCGGCCCGCAGCGGCGGGGATGGACGGCTCGACCGCCGCCACCACACCGTTCCGAATGCCGACATCGAACGATCCGATCTTGCCCGCACCGGGATCGATCAGCTCGCCGCCGGTAATGACCGTATCGTACCTGTGCGCCCCTTCGACTCCGTCAGTCTCAGTTGCCACCCGTTCTGCTCCTGTGCTGATGTGTTGCTCGCAGCCCTACGCCGGACCTCCGCCGAAACCGGCCCCGGATCGGCCCGATCACCGCCGGGACGACGTCCCGCGCATCGTATCCAATAATCGGCATGCGCGCGAGTGACCGTGGAAGACCACGTCATTCCGAGCGCAGCGAGGAACCAGTTGGCATGGCGCTCGTCTCCCCACAGATGCCCTATCGTGCCGCCATCATGATCACGTACGTCAACCGCGACAAGGATGGAGAACATGCGAGAATTCTTTGTCTATATCATCGCGAACACGCGGCGAACGATCTCTACCGGCGTCACCAATAATCTGGAGAGGCGGCTGTGGGAACACAGGGAGGGAATCATCCTCGGATTCGCCTCGGAACATGGCTGCGACCGGCTGGTACACGCAGAGACATTTGCGAGTATCCGCGATGCGATAACGCGGGAGAAAGAAATCAAGGGCCGGCGGCGAGCCAAGAAAATCGCATTGATCGAACGCGATAACCCGGCGTGGGACGACTTGAGTGCTGACTGGTAGCGGCAACAGGCCGCTGATCGCGTGCCCGAAACATGCCAGCTTGCTCCCTCGCGATGCTCGGGATGACGGGGGGTGTCCATCATCTCGTTCGCATCACTCCTCGTCGGGATACGGATCGATCGCGCCCTCCGTCACCGCCGACGGCACATGCCGCTTCTCGCTCGCTGTCC
This sequence comes from Thermomicrobiales bacterium, assembly GCA_049646645.1. Taxonomy (GTDB): domain Bacteria; phylum Chloroflexota; class Chloroflexia; order Thermomicrobiales; family UBA6265; genus JASGDN01. The sequence goes on along the minus strand of JBARWF010000124.1, from coordinate 37,050 downwards.
ACCCCGCCTCCGCCCGCGCCGACCAGCGTCCCGCGAACTCCTGCACAACGATCGGGAACCCGAAGCACTCCGAGATCCAGGCGCTCGTCAACATCTCGCGCGCCTCGCCCTTTGCCAGCACGCGCGCCTCCTTCATCAGGAGCACATGCGTAATCGTCGTCGGCAACTCCTCGAGATGATGGGAGACCATGATCGTCGGCAAATCCGGATGCGTTCGCGTCAGGTGATCCAGCGATCCCAGCAGCGCCTCCCGCGCCGGGAAATCGAGCCCCGTCGCCGGCTCATCGAGCAGCATCAGCTCCGGCTGCGCGATCAACGCCCGCGCGATCCGGATGCGCTGCCGCTCCCCCTGCGAGAGCGTCTTGATCTCCTGCTCCGCGAAATCGGCGCACCCCACAAGCTCCAGCAGCTCGCGCGCGCGGGCATAATCCGCCGGGCTCCACTCATCCCACTTCGGCCAGATCTGGTTCTTCAGCCCGGTGAGCACGGCCTCCTGCCCGTTCACCCAGTCAAGCATCCGCTGGTTGGGATCGACCCGGCCGATCCGGCCGCGCAGCGCCCGCATGTCGGTGTGCCCGAATGTCTCCCCGAGCACGCGAACCGTCCCCTTGCTCGGATGCCGATCGGCACCGATGACCGACATCAACGTCGTCTTGCCGGCGCCATTCGGGCCGATCACGACCCAATGCTCACCCGGCCCGACCTCCCAGGTCACATCCTCCACGAGCACCTTGCGCTCGGGTGTCCAGACCGTCATCCCATCCAGTGAAACAACCGCCGCTGCCATGAACTCGCAATCCTGACCTTCGCACGGCCCGCCGCTGGCGTCGTCCGCGCTCCATCACATCCGCTCGCGTGCCTCGAAGCCACGACGAACGCACATCCCGCTCGCTGCAGCCTAGCCAAGGTCGGGCACCGCGACAAGTCAACAATGCAGGCTCCCCGTCCGCCGGGATACCGGCATGCGTCACCCGGGAGATTGGGACCTGTACATTGACAAAGCCTATCCGCCATAGGTACTGTTTTCGGGAACTCTGCGAAATAGCTGAGCCGAATCGCTCCCGGCGGGAAACCGGGGGGACCCGGCTTCAGTCGGGACCCAAGCGACGAAGTGTTGTTCGTTTCGCCCTGACCGGGCGGCGAAAGGAGGATTCCTGCAAACGTTCGTTCTGATGCGCAACGTCGCGCACCACTGCCCGCGAGCGATCGTGTCACCGAATGGCGTTTTCGTCCTCTGTGACCGCTCCCTGGCACGAACGGATGTTGGTTGGGACAGGTTGACGCGCAACTGGTTACGAATCGAGAGAACGGAGACAGAACCTTGGACGCTTCCAACAAGAATTCGGCCCAAGCAATCGCCGATCGCATCGTGAATCGCACCATCAGCCGCCGCGGACTCGTCAAGGGCGCCGCGATCGCCGGTGTCGGCGTCGCCGCCAGCACCACCTTCTTCGCCCCGACCGTGATCGGCCAGTCGAAGGGCAAGGTCACCTTCTGGACCACCCACAGCGACACCGGTCTTGAGGCGCTGCAGAAGATCGGCTCCGACTTCAACGCCCAGAGCGACAAGTGGGAAGTCGAAGTCGTCAAGCGCCCTGACGCCGACGTTACCGACTCCTCCAGCCTCATCACCGCCGTCCGCGCCGGTGAGGGCCCGGATACCTATCTGCTGGACCGCTTCATCGTCGCCGAGCGCGCCGCCAACGGCTTGCTGGAAGACCTCAGCCAGCACATGACGGACGCCGGCGAGGACCTCGATCTCTCCAAGAACTGGGTCGATTTCGCCGCCGCCGAAGCAACGTGGGACAACAAGCCCTACGCGCTGCCTTTCGACACGGACGTGCGTGCCCTCTTCTACAACGAAGACCTCCTGAAGGAAGCCGGTGTCGACTACACGGCGTTCGACAAGGCCAACGGTCCGACCACCTATGACAAGATGGGCGAGATCTTCGAGGCCCTGAACAAGGACGACGGCAGCAACTTCACCCAGATGGGCTATGTGCCGTACTTCGGTCAGGCCGGCTCCCTCTACACCGACGGCTTCGCCTGGGGCGGCTCCTTCTTCGACTACGAGCAGTGCCAGGTCACGCCGGACAACGAGCACGTTGTCGCCGCGGCCACCTGGGGCAAGGACTACATCGAGAAGATCGGTGGCTTCGACAAGGTGAACAAGTTCGTCGCTGCTGCCCTCAAGACGGGCGCCGCGCCAACGGACAGCCCGTTCATCCAGAAGCGCCTCGGTGGCATGATCGACGGCAACTGGCAGTTCGCCGGTTTCCGCAAGTACATCCCGGACTCCAAGATCGGCTACACCTACATCCCGACCCCGAAGGAGGGTGACCACTCCTACACATGGGCGGGCGGTTGGTCCGGCGTGATCCCGCAGGGTGCCAAGAACCCGGAGGGTGGTTTCGCCTTCCTGCAGTACCTCACTGGCCCGGAGGGTATGCCAACCTACGTCAAGATGAACAACAACCTGCCGGTGCTGCGCCAGCTGCTTGCCGACAAGTCCCTGTTCGACGAGAACCTGAGCTGGTTCGTCGACAACCTCTTCCCGGGCACCAAGAACCGGCCGCCGCTGCCGGTCGGCGCGAAGTACTGGGACGAGTTGAAGTCGGCTTGGGAGGCGATCTACCTCGGCCAGGCCTCGCCGGAGGACGCACTCAAGCAGTGCAAGGAGAACGTCCAGCAGGAAATCGACGCTGGCGGCTTCTGCCCGATCGCCGCGCCGAAGGCCGATGAGGCAACCCCGGCGTCCTAATCGACGCTACCCGGCACCACTGGGTTTCAGCCACCACCTAGTGTGTTCGTGTTGGCAAGGCGCAATCGAAGGATTGCGCTTTGCCAACGCAAGGAGATCGCGATCATGAGCACCACTGCTGGCGCTGAGATAGCCCAGGAGGCTAAGAAACCATCGCCGGCGCTCCGCAAGCGCTTCTTTTTCACCCTCCGTGAATGGAAGCAGTTGAGGCTCGCCTCTATCTTCATCCTTCCGTGGCTGGTCGGCCTCATCGGATTCACGCTCTATCCCATTTTCTACACCGTCTATTTGAGCTTTACGCGATATAACGGGCTGAAAGAACCGGTCTGGATCGGGCTTGCCAATTACCAGCGCCTCTTCGAAGACCAGGTCTATCAAAAGGTCTTCTTCAATACGTTCTATTATGTTTTGCTTGCGGTCCCGATCGGCGTGGTCGTCGCGATGGTGCTCGCTCTCTGCATGAACGCAGATCTCCCCGAGATCCCCATCTACCGTACCATCCTCTACCTGCCGTCCGTGCTCCCGTTGGTCGCGCTCTCCTTCATCTTCATGGCGCTGCTCGACCCCAACCAGGGAATCGTCAACCAGATCCTGGGCTCTGTCGGGCTGGGGACGCCGAACTGGTTCGGGAGTCCACAGTGGGTCAAGCCAGCCATCGTCGTCATGGCCCAGTTCACCGCCGGGCAGATCGCACTCGTCTTTCTTGCCGGGCTCAAGGGCATCCCCCAGTCGCTCTATGAGGCCGCCATGCTCGATGGTGCGGGCGTCTGGTCGCGATTCCGGAATGTCACCCTGCCCCTGATGACCCCGGTCATCCTTTACGATCTCATCCTCGGCATCAGTGGGGGGCTCCAGGTCTTCACCCAGTCCTTCATCATCACGCAGGGTGGACCGGCGAAGGCATCGACCTTCATGGCGAACTACATCTACGACAACGCCTTCAGGTACACCAACATGGGCTATGCGTCGGCCCAGGGTGTCGTGCTCTTCGTCATCACGTTTGCCATTGCCGGGATCGTCTTCTCGACCTCCAACAAGTGGGTCAACTACGACGTAAGCTAGGCGGTCCGGTGTCCGCCTCACTATGGCGAAAGGAAACACCATGGTTTCTGGAACAAGGCTCCTGCCACAAGATCAACCAGCAGTCACGCCAGTGACGCCACAGGCGCCGAATCGTGGTCTCCGCAGAACTGAAAGGCGTCTTGGCAAGCAGGTCGTGCCACGCATCATCCTCATCCTGATGTGTGCCCTCTTTGTCCTGCCCTTCTACTGGATGGTCAGCCTGGGTCTCAAGAGTAACACCGAGCTGTTGAGCTATCCGCCGACCCTGTGGCCGCACGACCCACAGTGGGGAAACTTCCAGAAGGCCATCGACACGGTGCCCTTCTGGCGAGCAACCTGGAATACGACCCTCATCACGTTGCTGACGATCATCGGCGCCCTGATCTCCAATCCGCTGATCGCCTATGGCTTCTCCCGCCTCCAGTGGCCGGGACGTGACAAGGTATTCTTCATCGTGTTGGCCACGGTCTTCATGCCGTTCCCGGTCATCATCGTCGCCCTCTTCGACATCTTCTCGAAGCTGGGCTGGGTGAACACGATCCTGCCGCTGGTGGTGCCGATGTTCCTCGGCAATGCCTTCTGGATCTTCCTGATGCGGCAATTCATGATGCAGATCCCGATGGATCTCTCCGATGCCGCCCGGATCGATGGCGCCAACGAGTTCCAGATCTTCCGTCAGATCGTGATGCCACAGACCTTGCCAGCACTCGGCGTGATCGCGATCTTCGCCTTCATGCACGCCTGGAACGATTTCCTTGGTCCGCTGCTGTTCCTGCTCGATTCGAAGAAGTACACGCTGGCCCTTGTGCTGACATACTTCCGGCAGGCCCAGGCCTATGACGTGCAGTTCAACCTGATGATGGCCATGTCCACTCTCATGCTCCTGCCGGTCATCGTCCTCTTCCTGCTCTTCCAGCGGTCGTTCATCAGCGGCATCTCGGTCGGCAGCATCAAGTAGGGCGTTCCTGGGTGCCCTTGCACACGTTGCAGGGTGGCGCCAACGTCTCCTCCGAACACAGAGCGCCGGCTATTGTGGCCGGCGCTTCTGCGTTCCTGGGGTGGACATCCGCCCCTCCGGCACGTCACGATTACCGTGTCAAGTGCGGACGATCCTGTTCGTCGCCCGCGCCCGCACCGTCACGAGCGTCGCACCTCGCCTTTCATGACCGGAGGATCCATTGAACGTCTTCAAGGACTACGACGACCGTCGACACGAACGCCAGATGCGCTGGTTCCGCGAACTGCATGCCTGGCGGAACGCTCGCGTCGTGCCCGTCACCGACTGGACCTTCACCGCACCCGACGGTGCCACCCATCCGCTCCAGGTCGGTGATGCATGGCCGGTGGTCGATGCCAACAAGCCGGTGACCCTCACCACGACCGTGACGATCCCGGTCGAATGGGCCGGGCAGCCGGTCGAGATCGAGCTCTGGCTCGGCGGCGAGGGGTTTGTCCGCTTCACGCCGGGCTACCAGACGGGGCTCAATCCCTTTCATCAGGATTTCCGGCTCACTGACGCCGCGACCGGTGGCGAGACCATCACGGTCGAAGCCGAAGTCATGCCCAAGGGCTTCTTCGGCACGCATAACTATGCCCCTGCAATCAGCCGCGCCCTGCTCGCAATCCCGCACGATCAGGTGCGGGCGCTCGAACGCGATCTCCGCAATCTGATGGAAGCGGCCGACCAACTCAAGGATCACGAGATCTACCCGCATCTGCTGGATCTCGTCGATGCCGCCTACAAGGCGCTCGCACCGGCGTGGCCCACCAGCACCGAGATCGCCAAGACCCGCTACATCTCCGGCGATGTCGAGGGCGGCAACCGGCTCGATATCCCCGGCCCGGATTACCGGCGACCAAGCTACCAGGGCGGCCTGCTCGTCTCCGGCATCTGGCATATCCCACCGGCCACTGGCTCGCTGGAGCCGATTTCCAGTGAGGCAATCGCCGCGACGCACGAGGCGCGCGCGATCATCGCCTCCCGGCTTGCGGAGCTGAAGACGCAGTACCCGCCGATCGGCAATGTCCTCCTCACCGGTCACGCGCACATCGACCTCGCCTGGCTCTGGCCGGTCGCCGAGACCCGCCGCAAGGCACGTCGTACCTTCTCCAGCGTGCTGCGCCTGATGGACCAGTACGAGGACTTCACCTTCAACCAGTCCTCCGCCCAGGCCTATGTCTGGATCGAGCAGGACGACCCGGAGCTGCTCAAGCGCATCCAGGAGCGGGTGAAGGAAGGGCGCTGGGAGCCGGTCGGCGGCCAATGGCTGGAGCCCGATAGCCAGGTTACGGGCGGCGAGGCGTTCGTCCGCCACCTCTTCTACGGCCAGCGCACGTTCGAGCGCCTCTTCAATCTCCGCAACAACACCGCCTGGCTGCCGGATGTTTTCGGCTTCTCCGCCAGCGTGCCGCAACTGCTGCTCGGTGCGGGCATCCACAACTTCTTCACGATCAAGGTGACGTGGAACGAGACCAACGCCTTCCCCTACGATCTCTTCCATTGGGAGGGGAACGACGGCAGCCGGGTGCTCGCGCACACCTTCTACAATCCGGGCGAGGGCTACAACGGCAATATCGTGCCGCTCGATACCTACCAGACCTGGAAGGCATTCAAGGGCAAGCGCAACCACGACCAGACGCTGCTCTCGATCGGCTGGGGCGATGGCGGTGGCGGCCCCAGCGAGGAGATGCTGGAGAACTATGCCCGCATCAAGGACTATCCGGTCCTGCCGCGGCTCCAGTTCGGCAAGGTCGAGGACTTCTTCGCGCGACTCCCGACCGAGAACCTGCCGACCTTCGTGGGCGAGCTCTACCTCGAGCTGCACCGCGCCACGCTGACCACGCAGGCGCTCGTCAAGAAGCTCAACCGCTTCTCCGAGCACCGGCTGGCCGAGGCCGAGGCCTTCGCCGCCCTCGCCTCCCGCGATAATGCGGAGAGCCAGTACCCGCACGCCGAGCTCGACAAGGCGTGGCAGACACTGCTGCTCAACCAGTTCCACGATATCCTGCCGGGCTCCTCGATCCACGAGGTCTACCAGGATACCCACCCGGAGCTGCAGGGCGTCGTCGCGACCGCAACCACGATCCGCGACCGCGCGATAGCCGGCGGCGAGGTTACGGGAGACTCCAGCTCGATCGCGGTCGCCAATCCCACGCTCTATCCGCGACCGCTTTCGGTGATGCTTCCCGAGGGGCTTGAAGCGCCCGCCGATCTGCCAGCGCAGGACGTCGAGGGCGGTACGCTGATCCACGACGTCACGCGGACAGTGGGCGGTTTCGCGACGGATATCCTTGGCGCGAACAACGACGGCTCCGCCAGCCCGAGCGGCGCGGCGGTTCGCGTCGATGCGGCAAATGGCGGCGCGGTGATCGAGAACGATCGCCTGCGTGTCGAGATCGGCGCCGACGGCACGATTCACCGCCTCTTCGACAAGCGGGAGAACCGGGAGACGCTCGACGACCGCGCCAACCAGCTCTGGGCGTATGTGGATCGCCCGCGTGCCTGGGACGCCTGGGATATCGACGAGACCTACGATGTCGCGGGCGAGGAGATCACCGCGGTCGACGCGATCGAGATCGTCGAGGAAGGGCCGCTCCGCGCCGCCGTCCGCGTCAGCCGGACGTGGCGGAACTCGACCTTCGTCCAGACGTATCGCTTGCTTGCCGGCTCGAACCGGGTCGATATCGCCAGCAAGGTCGACTGGCACGAGCGCCTGATGCTGGTGCGCGCGCTCTTCCCGACCTCCGTCCACGCCCACGAGGCGACGTTCGAGACGATGTTCGGCGTCCAGCGCCGCACAAACCATCGCAACACGAGCTGGGACCGCGCCAAGTTCGAGGTCGGCGCCCATCGGTTTGTCGATCTCTCCGAGCCGCACTATGGTGTCGCGCTGCTGAACGACTCCAAGTACGGCTTCAGCGTGCTCGGCGGCACCATCGGCGTCAGCCTTGTTCGCGGTCCGCTCTATCCGGACCCGTATGCGGATGAGGGCGAGCACGAGTTCACCTACAGCATCTACCCGCATCAGGGCAACTGGGTGGATGGCGGTGTCACGCAGGAGGCGCGCGCCCTCAACTCACCGCTGGTAGCGGTGCCGGCGGGCGAGCATGCCCATCGCCGTGAAAGCTTCGTCACCGTGGACGGGGTCGAACTTGGCTTCGCCGCGCTCAAGAAGGCGCACGACCGCGACGGGCTCGTGCTTCGCGTCTACGAGCCGCACGGTGACCGCGGGCCGGTGACGCTGGCGTTCGATCAGCCGGTCACGTCCGTCCGCAAGGTGAACCTGCTGGAAGAGGATGTCCCCGAAGGGGAACTGACCGTCGAGAATGGCAAGGTCACGTTCGACGTCCGCCCGTTCGAGGTTGTCTCCCTTCTCATCTTGTAAACGCGAGACCAAAGCAGAAGGAGGGCGGGACCGGTTTCATGCCGGTCCCGCCCTCCTTTCGACGGCACTCACCTTCTCAAGACCGAAATATCCGTCGGGTGCGACTGTATGTCAGCAGCCGCGTCGGATATCGGCGGGACTGCATTCGTTCCGATGTCCGGATACCCGGTTCCCGGTAGGACACCGGTTCCTGTCCGTAGCGGTCGACCTCGTGTCGACCATCGGCCGGAGGCCGATATTCGGGAATCCTGTGATCAAGTCTCGGTCAACGGACCCCAATATGGCCCTGGTGGTCTCGCTTCGCTGCGGGCCATCGGTGCCGACGCCGCTGTTGACATACAGTCGCACCCGACGAATGAAATTTGCTCCCACTTGGCGTTTGCCCTGCGCAAATGCATCACCCACGTACACGCGGCCGGTCGAACTGGTACCATGCTTCGATAGCAGTTTGACCTTGTCGCCCTGTCGACGGCACCCAACCGGTGACCGTTCGCTGCGTTTCTGTGGATGTTCGCATGCCCCTTCCCTCGACCGCGCCCGCCACGCTCTGGATTCCCCCCGAACCGATTCCCGCCGATGCGCCGCTCTCCGCGCTCCACGCCAATCCCCTGATTGCGCGGCTCCTCTACCGGCGCGGGATTCGCGATGAGGCCGCGGCACGCGTCTTTCTCAATCGATCGCCGCAACCAGCGCCCGACCCCTATGTCCTGCCAAACATGAAGCAGGCCGTGCTGCGCGTCGGCGCGGCGATCGATCGCGCGGAAACGATCGGGATCTTTGGCGATTACGATGTCGATGGGGTGACATCCACCACCTTGCTGACCCGTGCCCTCCGCGCCGCCAATGGAGATGACTGCGTCCACACCTACGTGCCGGATCGCATCGATGGCTACGGACTCAATAACAGCGGCATCGACCAGCTTGCCGATCTGGGCACCACATTGCTGATCGCGGTCGATTGTGGCAGCAATGACCGTGACGCGGTCGCGTATGCCCGCTCGCGCGGGCTCGATGTCGTCATCCTGGACCACCATCGCATGCCCGGAGACGAGATCGACGGCGCGATCACCGTCTCCCCGCAACTGCTCGCCGACACGCCCTACCACGACCTGACCGGCGTCGGCGTCGCCTATCTCCTCGTCTCCGCACTCGCCCAGCACGGCTACACCGTCGCCGAGCACGAGCACGGCAGCGAGACGCGCTTTCTCGATCTCGTTGCCCTCGGCACGGTTGCCGATGTCGCCCCTCTCCACGGCATCAACCGCTGTCTTGTCCGCGATGGGCTGGTGGAACTGGCAAACACCGCTCGTCCGGGATTGAAGGCGCTGATGCGCAACGCCTCGGTCACCCCACAGCATGTGACGGCGACCGACATCAGCTTTAGTCTCGCCCCGCGCCTGAACGCTGCCGGCCGCATGTCCACCCCGCAACTCGCGCTCGACCTGCTGCTGACCGACGATGCCCACGCCGCGGAAGTGCTCGCCCAACAGCTCGAAATCGTGAACGGCCGCCGGCGTGCCCAGACTGCGGACGTCATCGCCGAGGCCCACGCCCTGATCCAGCGCACTCCGAACTGGCGGGAACGGCCGGTGATCGCCCTCTCCAGCCCGCAGTGGCCGGGCGGACTGTTGGGCGCCGTCGCCTCCCGGTTGCAGGAGGAACTGCGCCGCCCTGTGATGCTCTTTCGCAACGACGACGGCATTCTCCACGGCTCGGCGCGCTCGGTTCCCGGCTTCGATCTCGTCAACGCGCTGGAGACCGTGGATTCCCTGCTCATCCGATACGGCGGCCACAGCCAGGCAGCGGGAATCACGCTCGAGGACTCCCAACTCGCTCACCTCCTGAACGCCTTTGGCGAGCGTATCGAGGAGCAGGGGCTGGAGATCCCTGCTCCGCCGCGTATCGCCATCGACGATGAGCTGGCCGACACCGATATCACCCCCGAGCTCGTCCGTGAGCTCAACGTTCTCGAGCCCTTCGGAGCCGGAAACGTCGCGCCGATCTTCGCGATCCCACACGCCGAGGTCGCTCGCTACACGACGATGGGGCGCGACCAGACGCACCTGCGCATGACGTTGCAGGTAGGGCGTCGCCAGATCACGGCGCTCCAGTGGGGTACCGCTCATCGCTCGCGTGAGCTGGTCACCGGCCGCACGGTGAGCGTGGCGGGACAACTGGAGCTCAACAGCTGGAACGGGCAGGAGCGCCTGCAGATCGTGCTCAAGGATTTCCGGGTCGACTGACCGTTCGTTCTCGTTGGGGAGTCAGTCATGAACGCAGCGATTGTGGTCGGGGGCGGGATCGTTGGGGCCAGCGCGGCATTTCACCTCGCGCGAGATGGCGTGAAGACCACGCTGATCGACCGCGCCGATCCGGGGAATGCCACCTACGCCGGCGCCGGCATCGTCGCACCGGGGACAGCCGGTCACTTCCCGCCAGCAACGGTCGAGTTCACCAAACATGCGGTTCGCTACTTCCCGCCGCTGCTCGAGCATCTGCAGGAGCTCGGCACGCCCGATCCCAGCTACCGTGTCACCGGCAAGCTCATGATCGCGATGAACGAGGCGGAGGATGCGCGCCTCGAACACGTCATGACCACGCTCGTGCAGCGCCGGGACGAGGGGATGCCGAATCTCGGCGACCTGAGCTGGCTGACCGCCGCTGAGGCGCGTGAGGTCTTCCCTCCACTGGCGAAGATTCATCACGCGATCCACGTCGCCGGTGCCGCTCGCGTCGATGGCAACGCCCTCCGCAACGCCCTGGTTGCGGGAGCCCGGCACTACGGCGCGTCCACCCGCACCGGAAGCGCGATCCTCGACGTTCACCACAACCAATCCCCCGCTGTGACCCTGGACGGGGAACGATACGAGACCGATGTCGTCGTGCTGGCGACCGGCTCATGGATCAACGATCTGCTCGGCCCGCTGGATATCGAGCTTCCGGTTCGGCCGCACCGGGGGCAGATCGTGCATCTCTCGCTCGATGAGACCGATACCTCGGAGTGGCCGATGGTGGTGCCGCCGGATGGAAAGTACATCCTGCCGTTCGAGCCCAACCGGATCGTCACCGGCGCGACTCAGGAACCGGACGCCGGGTTCGACGCCCGGCCGACGGCGGAGGGCGTTCATCTCGTCCTTCACCGCGCGCTGGAGAACGCGCCGGGTCTCGCCGCCGCCACGCTTGACGAGGTGCGGGTCGGACTCCGCCCATGGTCTGCCGACGGCGCGCCCTATCTCGGCGCCGTCCCGGGCGCAGGGAACGTCATCGTGGCGACCGGATTCGGCGCCTCCGGCCTGCATCTCGGCCCGTACGCCGGGCTGGTGATCTCGCGGCTGGTGCAGGGCGCGGCCCAGGACACCGATCTCACCCCGTTCCGGATCGACCGCGAGATCTCTCCCTCGTAGGCCGCGTTTCTCACCCCTTGATTGCGCCAGCGGTGAGGCCGGCGATGATCCGGCGCTGCACCAGCAACACCCCCACGAGCAGCGGCAACGTCACCACGACTGCCGCCGCCATCTTGATCGCAAACGGCTGTTCGAATTGCTGGTTGCCCGTAAATCCGGCAATCGCGACCTGCACCGTCTTGGCCCGATCGTCGATCGTGAACGACCGCGCAAACAGGAATTCCGACCAGGCGGCGATGAACGCCAGCAGCCCCGTCGTCACGATCCCGGGAACCGCCAGTGGCAGCAGGATCTCCCGCAGCGCCCGGATCGGGGTCGCGCCATCGACCAGGGCCGCCTGCTCCAGCTCATCGGGCATCGCCCGGAAGAAGTTGGCGAGCACCCAGACGGTGAAGGGCAACGTGAAGGTCAGGTAGACGATGATCAGCCCCTGCAGCGTGTTGAACGTGCGGAGATCCTTCATGAGCTGGAAGAGGGAGCCCAGGATCGCGACGCCGGGAAACATCGTCATCGACAGGATGAGGTAGAGAATGATGGTCTTGCCCCGGAATTTCAGGCGCCCGAGAGCATAGGCGCCGATGATGCCGAAGAAGAGCGCGAGGATGACCACGCCGAACGAGACGATCGTCGAGTTGATCAGCGCCCGCACGAATGTCCCGTTCTTGAAGACATCCCGATAGTGATCGAAGGTCAGGCTCTGCGGCCAGAACCGCACCGGCGTCACGTAGAGATCGTTGGTCGGTGTCAGGGACGAGACAATTGCCCAGTAGAATGGGAAGAGCGTGTAGACAACGACCACCACCACGAGGATCCAGAAGGCGATCCTGCCAATGATCGAGGTGACATTGGTGGAGTTCTTCCGGGTGTATGACGCGCGAATCCGCTGCAACTCCTCCTCGGATGCGGTGATCGGTGGCCGCGGCGCCGTGCGGGCGGATGTGGATGTGGATGTCGACATGGCCATGCTAGATCTCCTCCACGCGAATCAGCCGGGTGTAGCCGATGACCATGACCGCGATGCAGAGGAAGATCACCACCGCCAGGGCCGAGCCGTAACCTACGCGCCCGGTTGCAATCAGCTGTTGCTGCGCGTAGATCGCCACCGTCATGGTTTCCGTCGCGTATGCCTTGAGCACGAAGATCATGTCGAACACCCGGAACGAATCCATGGTCCGGAAGATCAACGCCACCAGGAGCGCGGGCTTGAGGAGCGGCAGCGTGATCTGCCAGAACTGCTGCCACTTCGTGGCGCCATCGACATAGGAGGCTTCGTAGACATCCGCCGGAATGACCTGCAATCCCGCCAGCAGCAGGAGCGCCATGAAGGGTGTTGTCTTCCAGACATCCACCGCCACCACCGCGCCCATCGCCGTCGTCGGGCTGCTGATCCACGAGAAATTGTCCGTCTTGTCCTGCAAGCCCACGCGGATCAGAATCGAGTTGATCACGCCGTAACGGTCGTTGAACATCCATTGCCAGAGCAGGGATGAGACCACCGTCGGGATCGCCCAGGGAACGAGGATCGACGTCCGGACGAAGCCCCGCCCCCGGAACTGGGAGTGGATCACGAGGGCCACGGCCATGCCGAGCACCGTCTCCAAAGCCACCGATGAGATCGTGAAGATGATGGTGTTCTTCAGGGCTGTCCAGAAGACATCATCATGCATCAGCTGGCGGTAGTTCTCGAGCCCGACGTAGCGCATGCGATCGGGGCGGGTGATCCGGTAGTTGGTGAAGCTGAGCCGGAACGATTCGAGCAAGGGATAGATGGCGACGGCCAGCACGACGATCACGCTCGGCAGCACCAGCAGCCACCCCAGCCGTTCCTGCTGGCGGCCAATTCCCGAGCTGGGAGCCATGCTTCTCCTGGCCTGCTGAGCGTTGGCGGGCTCGGTGGTGGCCGCGTCCGTGGCGGAAGTGCCCATGAACGACCCCTTCAATGGCAGGAGCCGGGAGCGAGCATCATTGCCGCCTCCCGGCTCCCTGAATCCACTCATCCTGAGGGTATGCTGCGCGAAGCCCTAGAGATCCTTCAGGATATCCGTGATCTGGCCCTCGAGATCACTCAGCGTCGCGCCGATATCGCTCTTCTGACCGGAGAGGATACCGTTCACCGCAGTGAAGTACGCGATCGAGACCTCGTTGTAGAGATCCGCTGTCGGCGTCGAGGGCCGCGCGACGGAGCCTGATTCGAAGGTATCGAAGAGCTGTCCGAAGAAGGGATTGGCTGCCAGAATGTCCTGGTCCTTGTAGAGATCGCCAATCGTCGGCAGGTTCGAGCGCTCGATCGCGCGCGCCTTCTGCAGCTCCTTGCTCGTGATGAACTTCGCCCACTCCTTGGCGGCGTCCTGCTCCTTCGAGTACTTGGAGACGAACATCTGCCAGCCGCCGAGGCAGGCGGCACTCGTCGCATTGTCCCCCTCACCCGCGGGGAGCTGGGTGACATCGAACTTGCCCTTGATCACCGAGTCATCGGCGGCCCCGAGCGAGTAGGCATACGGCCAGTTGCGCATGAAGGCCGAATTCCCCCCCTGCCAGACTGTGCGCGCATCCTCCTCGGCGTATCCGGTGACGGCTTGCGGCGAGATGCCGTTCACCCACGAGCGCGCGAGTTCGAGCGCAGCCTTCACCTGGTCGTTGTTGACGGTCACCTTCGCGTTCTCGTCGACAATGGTGCCGCCGCCGTAGGAGTACTGCCATTCGAGGCTGTTGCAGGTCAGGCCCTCGTAGGCCTTGCCCTGGAAGGTGTACCCGGTGAAGGCGCTGTTGGCGCCCTTTTCGCCGTCGAGGATCTTGCTCGCCTGGTCGGTCAGCTCCTTCCACGTCTTTGGCGGGGCGCTGAATCCATACTTCTCGAGGAGATCGGTGCGATAGTAGAGAATGCCGGCGTCGGTGAACCACGGGATACCCACCAGCACGCCATCGACCGTGTTGTTGTCGACGATCCGCTGGAAGCTCGTCGTGCCCTGGGATTTGTAGACATCCGTAAGATCGACGGCGTGCATCGCGAGGATACCCGGCCAGATGACGTCGATCTGCGCGGCATCGATATCCGGCGACTCGGCGCTGAATGTCTGCTGATAGAACTGCAGGCGGTCGTCGGTCAGCTCCGCGCCCTTGATGTAGTTGACCTCGATACCGGTGGCCTTGGAGAAGGCGTCACAGCAAGCCTGGTCGAACGGAGCACCGGGACCATCGGACCCGAGCACGACCGAGATCTTCTTGCCCTTGAGATCGGTTCGCAACCCTTCCGGAATGGTGATCGACCACCCCGCCGGCTTCTCGGCAACCGGGGATGCAGCGGGTGTCGCCTGGGCGCCGATGGACTGGGCGCGCAGCAGCGTGCCCATCATCGCGCTCCCCAGCCCGAGAGCCGTGCCCCGCTTCACCACATCACGCCGGGAAACCCGCCCGGTCACGGCGTCCCGCATGAGGGCATTGACCGGTGTGGGAAGGAACTTTGTCATGGTGCCTACTCCTTGTCGTAGTGCCAGGAGTGCTCCCGGCTCGACTTGTGTATGCCAAGGCCCAGCGCCTGATCGCGCTGTACAACGGACATACCCTCCAAGGACCCTGCGGCTATCCAGTTCAACGTCTATCTGGGATCGATACTACTCACAAACGAGAGCGGACGTCAAGAGCGGAACACGACGATCCTCGCCTCTTACCGAAACTTTCCGGTAAAAGGCCGCACCAGCGCGTGTTCCATCCGCCACTGCTTTCAGGACCCGCCGCCTATCTTCGTGTACTTCGTCGCTGGATGCCGATTTGCACGTAGGATCGCAGAATCTGTGCCGCGTGGGCGCCACAGGGAGAGGAGCGGTGCGGGGCAACGGTGGCACGACCACACCCGCCGTCTCGTGCTCCGTTAGCCATCATGTGCCGAGCAGAAGCCTCTCGAGCAACCGACGTGTTCCCTCGTCATTTCGAGCGACGTCGAGAAATCTCGCTCCTGGCGCGTCGCGCTGCAACTGCGCGGCTCCATCGACCCACCGTTTTGAACGGAGGATGGGTCGCTCGCTCAGTAAAGCGCCAACGCCAAACTGCCTTCTCCATGTCATCCAGAGCTCTGTTCAGGATGACGGAGACGAGGCTTGTCAACGGAGACTGTCCGCCGAGTGTTGCGGCATAGGGCGAGGGGACCTGCTTGCCCCCTCGCCCTATGCCCATGAGGAGAGATTTCTCGCCGTCGCTGGTAATGACGGATGGGAGATGCGTCGGGCGAGCGCTCGTGGTCCACCTGTCCAACGAACCACGCCTGACCCGGCGCATAGGGGTTGCTACTGGTCCGGGAGGGCGCCGTCTCCATCAGGGATCTCGTAGCGACCCGATTTCTTCGTCAGGCGAATGCGGAAGAGCACGGCATCGGGTCGAATATCCGGCCGGATGCCGTCCGCGAAGAGCACGTTCAAGGCATGCTCACGTTCAGCGTCATCCGTCAGCTCCTCATAGAGGCCCTCCGCGACGACGCTCTGCCACCGGTCCTCCGCCTCCCCGTGATCGACTTCAAAGCTCACGAGCGGTTGCCGGCGCATGATCTCGATCTTGCGGCCGGGCCCGCTCAGGAAGTAGACGGCCTCGCCATCGTATCCGTACCCGATCGGTACGATATATGGTCGCACCTCGCCCGCCCCCGCGCAGGCGATCCGACCAATGAGAGATGTGCGCAGCAGCGTTTCGATGCCGTCCGATTCCAGTTCGTAGATCTTCCCCATAGTCCTCGCCGATCCCCACACGTCATTTTTGGTAAGGGTGCCCACCGATTTGTTCAGCCCACCCATCATCCGACATGCCCGCCGTTTCTCCGGGCCAGCCACCTATTGATAAATGATGAGATCGGGAACGGGATCGAGTTTAAGAATGTCTTCCGGGGTCATGATCGGGTCATCCTGCTTGTAGAAGAGCTTGATACCGTTGAACTCGATTTCCTGCAGCTTGTTCACGAAGTGGTAGGTGCTCTTCTTGCTGTCCGGCGGCCCCCAGCCATCCGCATCGATCACCAGCTGCACACCGGAAACCGGCGCAAGCTGATCCTTGTGCTCGATCATTCCTTCGTGGAATTGATGGACGATCAACACCTTGGGGGGCAGGTCGTGCGTTTTCGCCAGATCGACCAGCCAGTTCTGGGCGAAGGTGATATCCGACGCATCGACCTGACCGATATCGACGCTCGGGATCTGACCGTCGCGGACCGCGAATTCCGGATCGATCGCCAGGTGCACGAATGGCTTTTCCAGCCAGGGCTGCAATCCCTTGACTTCGTCGGCCACCTTGCGCTTGCCGATCTGGACATCGAGGAAGAGCAGGATGCCGTTCTTCTCCGCAAAATCGGCGTACTTGTCCAGGAGCTCGGTCGGTGCATCCAGCAGGTAGCTCCCATCCGTCTGCGGGTCGGGCTGGGCAACCGAGGCGATCACTTCGAAGGCGATGAGCACCGGACGCGAGGGATCGGCCTCCTCATACGCGGCGGCCTGTTCCTTGAGCCGTGCGAGCAACTCATCCATGTCGTATTCGCCGAGGATACCCATCGTCGTGTTCCCGGGGAACCCGTAGAACGTCAGGATCCTGTTCTTCGGAAGCAGGCCGTTCTCCGTCGATTCCTGGACCGGCGCCTGCAGATTGAGCTTGGGCGCGGTCTTCTCCGGCCCCTTGGGATCGCCAGGATCGCCGATGGCAAGGTTCTCGGTGGAGATCGACGCCTCGGTCGTCGGCACCGATTCGCCATAGTCGATCATCGGCAGGGGCTGCACCTCCCTGCCCGCGGAATCGTTGACGTGGGCCTGCCCCCGGGGACCTACCAGCCAGAACGAGCACACGACAAGCAGGAGCACTACGAGGATGCTCAGGGCGCGTTCGCCGGGGAGTTTGCTTCCGACCTCGATCAGGACGCGGGCAGCACGCCGGGGAAGCCGTCGCGAGTGGGGTTCCGGTGCGGGTGGGTCCTTGTACCAGTCCGAGGAGAAGGGCTTTGGTCCTTGTCCTTCGCTCATGGAGTCTCAATTCGCGGGTACGAACGCCGGTCGATGAGCAGCGCGGCAAGACGCAGCACTGCAGGTTGGATTGATGGCGTGAACGAGCGCCGTGACCGCCTCACTGCCTCGCGATCAGGCCTCTCTCCCTGAGAACGGGCTCGCGGTCAGGGAAGGTCGTCCCCGACGGCCTGGCCGAGCGGGCAGCACGACAACATCACATGCCACTATGACACGTTCGGCGCGGAAACTCCACAACGCCCCGGGCCACCCGTACCATGGATGCACGTTGGAGCTCCACCGCTGCCCTCCACCCGTCCTGCGAGCGCAAGCCCCGTGCGGATAGCCCTCCCCCTGTTCCCGTCAACCTGGGCTCGACCAGTGGTCACTCGAAATGACAAGGGAGAAGCTCCGATTGACAAGAGAGAAGCGCGAAATAGCGGTGACTACGTCGACCAATCGGAGTGCCCCTACCTGACCTCTCACTGCTGTCACGACTCAATAGTGGCAGATGACCGGCGTCCCGATCTCGGCCCAGTCCCAGTAGAACTGCGAATCGTCCAGCAGCAGGTTGAGGCAGCCATGACTGCCCGGCCGGCCGATCGTCTCCTTCGTGCGCCACCAGGCAAAGTGGATGGCGTGCCCGACATCCGTGAAATACTGCGTGAAGAGCACGTTCTTCAGTTTGAAGAAGCTCTCCGCCCCGATCGACCCGCTCTCCATCGTCTCGTTTGCCACACGGGTGTTGATCGCGAAGTAGCCCTCCGGCGTCTCCCAGCCCGGCATCCCCGATGTCATGGGACACGTGCGGACGACGGTGCGATCCTCGTACGCGACCATCAGTTGCTGGGTGAGATTGACATCAATCCACTTCCCGTACTCAGGGGCATCGGGCGGGACCGGCGTCGGCGCGATCGGTGCCGCGCGACCGATGTTCCGCGCGTAGACGTAGCTGCCATCCTTCAGCTTCGCCCAGATATCCGCGCCCTCGAAGACCTCCTCGCCCTCGACCCAGTCCGTCACCACCACGGGATCGCCAAACGCCAGCGTCTTGACCTTCTTGGCGCTGGTCGTCGGCTTGGCGCGGAGGTTGGTCTCGCCAAGCGCGGCACCCTGCCAGACGGAGAGATCCCAGTGTTGCCGGTCGATCTCTGGCAACGCCTCCGGTGGCGCAAGGTATTTCGCCGAGACCCAGCCGGAATACCCGTCCACATAGCCGGGCACCCATTCCGAGCTGCCGGCATCCGCCGCTACGAACTCGGCGTTGTCGGGCAGCACCACGCGCACCTCGCCGTCGGCACTCGGCGCCGCCCGCAGCCGCAACCCATCCTCCGATTTGACGAGCGACGTGCGGCCAAGCGTCGGGGGCGCCGGCACGAAGGCGGGATCGCTCGCGAGATCCGATGACGCCACCAGATCCACCATCACCTTGCGCAGCGTGACCTTGCCCGCCGCGTCCCGATCCAGCACCGCGCGTTCGAACACCTGCGTCGTCACGCTTCCCTTCTTGAACGGCTCCGACAGCGGCGGCCCGAACAGGGACATCCCGCCATGCATCTCCCAGAACGATGCAATCTCGCCATGCATCGTGTGATTGCTCTCGGGCACGAACTGACAGCTTGCGTCCGTGCCATCGCACCCGCCCACGGCGGCGCGCGCCTGCGACGAGGCCAGTTTGCCGACAAGATCCTTGGGCAGCGGCAGGGCCTGCATTGTCAGTGACTCGTCGAGCGCCGGGTTGTAGACCAGCGTCAGAGTCTCGAACGTCTGCTGGATCGTGCCATCGGTGTCGACGAATCGGCCCTCGGAGAGGGGCTGTCCCAGTACCGCCTCGCCGCCGGCATCGAGCCACGGCTGGAGGAACGGCGTAGTGAGGTTATGTCCTGTCGAGGCAAAATACTGCGATGGTGTCGCATCCGGGAGCTGCGCGTCGGTGAGCTCGATCCCCTGGCTGGCGGCGGGAGTCGGCGTCTCCTCGGCCGGCGGCGGGGGCGTCTGCGGGTTCATCGGCTCGATGACCTGCTCCTGGGCCCTGGCACTCCCGATCGCACCGGCGAGGCCCCCCATGGCGATCGATCCCGCAGCGACGTGCAGGACGCGCCGGCGACTCAGGCGCGGGCGAAGCAATCCGGCTGGAAGATGGTCGCGTTGGCGGTGGCTGTCGTGGTCGCTTGGCATATCGGCATCACTCTCCGGAACGGTGGCGCAAGGCAAGCTGGCCATTGGTCGTATCGTGGTGGTGAATCGCGGATTCATCCGGCCCTTTGCGAGATCGGCGACACAGTGCGGGCAAATGGCGCAACGTACGAACGCGCCATACAATCGATCCTACTATCTTCAACGATTCACGGCTCGTGGAGGTTTCAACGACATGAACGCATCACCGGCGGGCATTCCCCATCGCTCTCGCGACGACATCCGGGTCGGCGTGGTCTTCCCGCAGTACGAGATCGGCAACGATCCCGCCGAGATTCGCGAGTTTGCGGCGACATCGGAATCACTCGGATTCACCCATCTCGTGGCCTACGATCACGTCGTCGGCGGCCTGCTGGAGGCGCACCCCCAGCTCAAGGGACGGTACACGAGCGAGACGGCGTTCCACGAGGTCTTCGTGCTCTTCGGCTATCTCGCGGCGGTCACCACCTCGCTGGAGCTCGTGTCCGGCGTGATCATCCTGCCGCAGAGGCAGACGGTGCTTGTTGCCAAGCAGGCCGCCGAGATCGATGTGCTGAGTAACGGGCGCCTGCGGCTCGGGGTCGGCATCGGCTGGAACGACATCGAATACGAGGCATTGAACGAGAACTTCCGCAACCGTGGGCGACGCATGGAGGAGCAGATCGACGTCCTCCGCGCCACCTGGACGGAGGATGTGCTCAGTTACGAGGGACGCTGGCATCACATCGATAACGCCGGGATCCTGCCGATGCCCGTGCAGCGACCGATTCCGGTCTGGATCGGTGCGAACGCGGAGGTCGCCATCCGCCGGGCGGCCCGGATCGCCGACGGATTCTTCGCGAACGGCGGGCTGGACGCGGCAATGGACGAGAAGCTGGCCGCGCTGCGGGACGAGCTTGCCGCCAATGGCCGCTCACTGGCCGATTTCGGGCTGGAAGCGCGCATCTCGCTGGCGCAGGGCACACCGGACGATTGGCGCCGGGACTTCAGCGCCTGGCAGGAGCGAGGCATCTCCCATCTCTCCTTCGTCACGTTCGGCGCCGGGTTCGAGAAGGCGGCCGATCACCTGCGCGTACTGGAATCCGCGCTCAAGGCAATCGAGGGGTTGTAGCGCTCGGGATCAGCCGACAACAGCACGACCCCGGCGGGAATACCTACCGGGGTCGCTGTTCAGTACGTCAGCCCAGTAGCCCGCAGGGCCATATCGCCGGACCGGGTATTCCATTCGTAGGGGTCGACCCGTGTGTCGACCCGATGGCCCGCAGGGCCATATCCGCGTGCGGCAATATTGGGCGTCCGCCCCGACGCCGTCGCGACGCACGTGGTCGCCAACCACCGGCCAAGGGAGCCCGGATATCAGTCTCTGCCACGTTGGCCATCCGACACACACAACACCCCCGGCGGGAGTACCCGCCGGGGGTGTTGCCATTCAGATGCTCGGAATCGGTTCACCGTGACTAGTCGCGGCGACCGCCCATCCCGGAGACCATCATCACGTAGTAGAGCAGCGTCAGCAGCGAGGATGCGAACCCCGCCACATACGTCCAGGCCGCGGCGTCGAGCACACGGGCTACGCCCTTGCTCTCCTCGCCACCGGCGACGCCGGAATCAACGAGCCCGACCTGCACCAGCGCCGCCTTCGCGCGACGGCTGGCATCGAACTCGACCGGCAGGGTCAGCAGCGCAAACACCGTGGAGATGCCGAAGAGCGCCACGCCTGCCCACGCCAGCGGGGTCATATTGATGATGATCCCGAGGAAGAGCAGCATGAACCCGAAGTTTGAGCCGATATTGACGGCCGGCACCATCGCGGTCCGGAGTTGAAGCGGGCTATAGGCCCGCGCGTGCTGAATCGCATGCCCCGCCTCGTGGGCGGCGATGCCGATAGCGGCAATCGACGGCACGCTGTACACACCTTGCGACAACCGGAGAACGCGTGTCCGCGGATCGTAATGATCGGAGAGCTCGCCGCCGATCTGCTCGATCGAGACATCCTGCAGCCCCTGGCTATCCAGAACGCGCCGCGCTGCCTGCGCACCCGTCACGTTCGCCATATTGCGAACCTTCGAGTATTTTTGGTAGTTGCCCCGTACCTTGCTCTGGGCCCAGAGCATGAATATGAGGCCCGGTAGCATGAAGACGAAATACAGTGGATTGAAGAACATCGAAGGCAATTCCTCATCTTCGGCCACTTGCTGCCACGCGCCGAAAATGGTGGCAACGACGGCAAGCGACTCGATGGTGAGCTTGAGTCTCACTCATTCAATAAAGTATACGTCCTGACGCACGCCAAGGTTGCCGTTCCGGCCACTATTTCGAACGCTCGTTCCGAATTGCAGATCCCTCCAGATATCGACAACCATCCACTGACTCGCCCCGAATCCGGCCACAGGAAGTATCCTCTTCCGGATGCATCGCCGTGCGATTCCCGGTCTCGGGTCGTGGCCCGTACGCCAACGGCACAGTCATTATCAGAGGAGAACCAACGTGCACCAGTCTTCGGCCGTGGATGGCCCCGTGAATCCAGCACCGGACATGCCGGCGGGCGGCACCCTGAGCGGTACCGCCCTGGATGCCCTGCTCGCGCCGGAGCTGAATACCGCGCTGGCTGAGATCGAGGGCAGTGCACCGCTCCTCTCCCGGATGGTTCGCTATCACCTCGGCATGGTCGACAGCGCCGGCGCCCCGCTGCCGGCATTATCCAGGATCGAAGTCCAGGGGAAGCGCATGCGTCCCCTGCTCACGATGCTCGGCTGCCTGGCCGCTGGCGGTCAGGCAGAGGATGCCGCTCCGGTCGCCGCCGCGGTCGAGCTCCTGCATAACTTCTCGCTGATCCACGACGATATCCAGGATCGCAGCCCGAACCGTCGCCACCGCCCGACCGTGTGGCGTGTCTGGGGTGATGCGCAGGCGATCAACGCCGGCGATGCCCTCTTCGCCGCCGCGCATCTCGCCGTCCTCAACACGCGAACCGACATCGTGCCGGCGGCAACGGTGCTCGATCTCGCCGCCGAGTTCAATCGCATGACCATCGCGATCGTCCGAGGGCAGGTGCTTGATCTGGCGTTCGAGGGGCGAAGCGATATCACGCCGGACGACTATCTCACCATGATCTCGGGCAAGACGGCGGCCATTGTCAGATACGCGGCCTGGGCGGGCGCGCTCGTCGGCGGTGCCACGCCGGACGATGCCAGGAACTTCGCGGATTTCGGGCTGGCCCTTGGCATCGGCTTCCAGATTCGCGACGACCTGCTGGGCATCTGGGGATCGCCCGAGGAGACCGGAAAGGAGGTCGCCGATGACATCCGCCGCCGGAAGCAAACCCTGCCGATCCTGCGCCTGCGCGCCGCCGCCAAGGCCGAGGACACCGCGATCCTCGACAATCTGTACCGGCAGGAACGGATCGACGAGGAGGGCGTCGCCGTGGTCCTCAGCTTGCTGAGGAAATACGAGATCCAGCGGCAGATTCTTGCCGAAATCGCCGCCGCCCACGAACAGGCCGACAGCGCGCTCAGCACCCTCGCCCGCGCCGGAACGAACGAGGGCTTGCAGGGACTGGCGGCGCTGATCGCCCGCATGCGCGATCGCCTTTCCTGATGAATGGTCGCATCGTCACCAAGTCCGGACGGCAGGAAACATGACGGCAAACAGGTATCCATCCCGTCGCCGGCCTCGCAACGAGGAGCCGGAGGAACGCCCTGGACGCGACGCTCCACGCAGTGGGCGCATCACGGAGGTCACGCCCCAGCGGCACGATCCCGATCGCGTCAGCGTCTTTCTCGACGGCGTCTTTGCCTTTGGGCTGAGCGCCGATCTCCTGCTCGAATACGGCCTCGCAGTCGGGCTGGACCTCGACGAGGCCCGGACCACGGAGATCCTGGCCGCCGACGAGATCCGCAAGGCGACGGCGGCGGCGCTCCAGCTCCTCGCCTACCGGGCCCGCGCCGAGGGAGAGATCGTGGCACGCCTGCGGCAGCGGGGGTTTTCGGCGCCCGCCATCGACGCCGCGATGGCGCGGCTGCGCGCTTGGCACTACGTGGACGATGCTGACTTCGCCGCGCGCTGGGTCGAGAACCGGCAGCAGCACCGGCCCCGCTCGGTCCGGATGCTGGCGCATGAACTGCGCACCAAGGGCGTCGATGCCATCACCATCGACGAAACGCTGGAGGATGCAGGCGTCGACGAGGTCGGGGATGCGCGCGAGCTGGCCGACAAGCAGCGCGCCAAGTACGCCGGGCTCGATCCCGCTGTCCAGACGCGCCGGATCAGCGCCTTCCTGGCGCGCCGCGGCTACGGTTACGACGTCATCCGGCAGGCGCTGGAACGGGATGAGCCCGAAGACGAAGCGCACCTGGAAGAAGGTCCGGCGTGTACGGACGAGTAGAACGTTTGCCCGCATTCCCTATCGCATCTCGCTGCGAAATATGGTAAATTGAAGGAGGCTGCGGGAAGACGCACGCCAGTCGTTGCTGATTTCCTTTCCCACTCCCCCGTGAACTGAAGAGGTTTTCGTCCAAGCCCGGCATCGGTCGTCTGTTGACCCCCGTATGCCTTGGGTTTGGTTTTGCATTTCCGTCCCGCGCCGCCGGCGCTCCGATGCCGGTCATCGGGCGAACGCCAAGAGTCTGCGCTGGCGATGTCGTTGTACTCGCGACGGGATGGAACGCCGCGGTGCTGAATCAGGCCGCACCTTCGTCCGCAAGAAGAGAAAGAGCATAAATGGCTGAGATTCGTTGGTTTGGGCATGGCTGTTTTCGCATTCGCGCCAAGGAGGCGACGATCATCACCGATCCCGTCGCCCGCTCAACGGGCTACACGCTGCCCAAGCAGCCGGCCGACATCATCACCATCTCGCACGACCACCCGGGGCATACCAACCTCGCCGCGATCAAGGGCGACTACCAGCTCATCTCCGGGCCTGGTGAATACGAGATGCACGATGTCTCCGTGATCGGTGTCCGCACCTACCACGACAGCAAGAAGGGCGAGGTGCATGGGCACAACACCATGTACATCATCGAGGTCGAGGGAATGCGCATCGCCCATCTCGGCGATCTCGGTCATGACCTGACCGAGAGCCAGGCCGAAGCGCTCGACAATGTTGATCTCCTCTTCGTGCCAGCCGGTGGCGGCGACCTCATCAACCCGGAACTCGCGGCGGAGATCACCGCCCGCGTCGCCCCCAAGATCGTCGTTCCCATGCAGTTCCAGACGGCCCGTGGCGACAAGCGGCTTGCCACCGTTGATGGATTCTGCAAGCAGATCGGTGGCGACGTCCCGACGCCCGAACCGAAGCTCACGCTTCGTCCGTCGGATCTCGGCACGTCCCTGCAACTGGTCGTTCTGGAGCCGGATAGCGAGGCTGCAACCAGGTAAAAGGACATCGTCCTGGGCACGTCCACTCTCCAGTGCCTTGCCCGCACCTCGCACTCATTGTCATCGTCGCGTCTGCGAATCGACCTCAGCTCTCGGGAGGACCGGATGCCAAAATACATTTTCGTCACGGGTGGCGTCGCGTCATCTGTCGGTAAGGGAATCACCACGGCGTCGCTTGGGCGCGTAATCAAGAGTCGTGGGTCCAGTGTCTCGATCATGAAGCTGGATCCGTACCTGAATGTCGATCCGGGCACGATGTCGCCCTATCAGCATGGCGAGGTTTTTGTCACGGACGACGGCGCCGAGACCGACCTCGACCTCGGTCACTATGAGCGGTTCATTGACGAGAATCTCTCGCGTGCCTCCAACGTCACGACCGGCCAGGTCTACTCCAGCGTGATCGCGAAGGAACGGCGCGGCGACTATCTCGGCGGTACGATCCAGGTCATTCCGCACATCACGAACGAGATCAAGAGCCGGATCCGCCTCGCCTCACGGCAGCACGAGTCCGATGTCGTCATCGTCGAGGTGGGTGGCACCGTCGGCGACATCGAGGGGCAGGCCTATCTGGAGGCAATCCGCCAGATGCGCCGCGAGATCGGCCGCGATCACTGCCTGAACATCCACGTCACACTCCTGCCCTACATCGGCGCGGCGGGCGAGCTCAAGACCAAGCCGACCCAACAGAGCGTGCGCGAGCTCCGGTCGGTCGGTATCCAGCCGGATGTCATCATCGCGCGCTCCGATCGGGATATCCCCGCCGAAACGCGCGAGAAGATCGCGCTCTTCTGCGATGTCGAGCCGGAAGCGGTGATCGGCATGCCCACCGCATCGACGATCTACGAGGTGCCCCTGATTCTCGAAGAGGCGGGGCTCGGGAAGATCGTCGCCGACAAGTTCCACCTCCAGTCCGAGCCCGATCTGGCCGAGTGGGCAGCGATGGTGGAGCACATCCAGCAGCCGCGCAAGGAAGTGCGCATCGCGCTGGTCGGCAAGTATGTCGAGCTGCACGATGCCTACAAGAGCGTGACAGAAGCGCTGATGCACGCCGGGCTCGCGCACGATGTGAACGTCGATGTCGTCTGGGTCAACTCGGAGACGATGAGCGAAGCCGAGCTCGAACACGAGCTGCACAAGGTGTCGGGCATCCTGGTGCCAGGTGGGTTCGGGCCACGCGGCATCGAGGGCAAGGTCGAGGCCGTGCGTTTCGCGCGGGAGTACAACATCCCCTATCTCGGGCTCTGCTATGGGCTGCACATGGCAGTGATCGAGGTCGCGCGCAATCTCTGTGGCCGCATTGGCGCCAATTCCACGGAGATCGATCCGCAGACGCCCTTCCCCGTCATCGACCTGATGCCGGGCCAGCGCGGGGTGGAGATGGGCGGCACCATGCGGCTCGGGCTCTGGCCGTGCAAGCTGGAGGAAGGCACCGTCGCGGGGAACGCCTACGGCGAGCCGTCGGTTTTCGAGCGCCACCGGCACCGCTTCGAGGTCAACAACGACTTCCGCGAGGAGCTGGCGAAAGCTGGCCTGATCGTCAGCGGCGCCTCCCCGGATGGTCAACTGGCCGAGATCATGGAGTTCAAGGGGCACCCCTTCTTCGTCGGCGTCCAGTTCCATCCGGAGTTCCGGAGCCGGCCGAACCGGCCGCACCCGCTCTTCCGGGATTTCATCGGCGCCGCCAAGCAAACGCTGCCGGAGGGCGCCCAGCGCGCATTGCCGTTCGAAGGCGATCGGGTAGAGCAGCCCAATCAGGCGCGAACGCCGGTGCTCGCCAGTATGGAAGACTAGCGCACACGATCAATGGTCGAAACGGCAAAGGTATCGCAGGTGCAATGCACCTGCGATACCTTTGCCGTTTGTCACGTTCGGGGCATCCCTGCAACCGCGATCATCCCAGGCACTGCGCCCCCCTGACAACGGAGCTTGAAGTCGTGGCGAAGCCCCGTCGCGGGCCAGCCCTAGCGGGAGTCAGCAAGCTTCTCCGGGGGCACCGCGATGCGCGGCAGCGATACCGTGAAGATCGATCCCCCGCCTTCAGCGTCATCCACCTCCAGCGTGCCGCCATGCGCGCTCACCAGCCGGTCGCTCAGGTAGAGACCAATGCCGAGCCCGTGCTTGCGATCGTCGGACGGATTCTGATCCTTCCGTCCATCGTCGAACCGGTAATACTGCTTGAAGAGTCGAGGTCGGATCCAGGCCGGGATCCCCTCTCCATAGTCGCGCACGGAGATCTGCACCCGGTCGTCCGCCATCTCGCGCAGCACGATCTCGATTGGTCCCCCCGGCGCATAACGAACGGCGTTCGACAGCAGGTTGTCCAGCACCTGCTCGATGCGCACTTCGTCCCAGACAACCGGCAGGCTCGCCGGTGAGGAGACGCGCACCTCTCGCTCCGGAGCCATGCCTACAGCCTCATCGGATACCTTCTGCACCAACGCCGCGGCATCGGTCTGCCCCACGCTGATATCGAGCCGCCCGAGATCGGCGCGCGAGATATCCAGCAGCCGCGCAACGAGCTCCGTGATACGATCCACCTGCCCGACCACCGTCTCCAGGCGCTTGAGCCCCTCCTCGGGCGAGAGCTCACCCGTTCTCCGGATCCGCCGCTCGAGCAACTGCAGGTTCCCGCGGAGCGCCGTCAGCGGATTCCGGAGCTCATGCGCCACGACCGACAGGAACTCATCCTTCACCCGGTCGAGCGGCTTGAAATGGGCGCGGTCCTGCAAGATGCTGACGGCGCCAGCCATCTCGCCATTTGCCGTGAAGATCGGGGCGTGATTGCTGAGCACCTCGATCGTCTCTCCGTCGTCGCGCTGGATTGTCATCGGCTCGCCAAGATACGAGCGACCAGTGCGCACGCTGCGCATGAGCGGGTGCACATCCCGGGCATAGGGTTTCCCTTCGGGATCCAGCACGGGCAGGCGGTCGGCGTGAATGCCACCGCCCTGCAGCGAGTAGCCCCACATCTCCTCCGCCACCCGGTTGGCGATGGTCACCAGCCCGTCGGGGTAGCTCACGATCACCACCGCCTGCGGAATCTGGTCGACAACTGCCAGCAGGCGACGATGCGTCGATTCCAGCGCCTCGATCAGCCGGACCTTTTCAAGCGCATGCGCGCACTGCAACCCCAGGGTCGCCGCGAAGGTAAGGTCGATCTGTTCAGCAGAGAGGACATCCCGATAGCCGACGAAGGTAAACCCGAGATGCTCATCGCCGAGCTGAAATGGCACGACCAGCATGCCCTGCCACGAGAACTGGTGCATCATTCGGCGCTCGAATGTGCTCCCCTCGTCCTGGCTGACAAAGACCGGCGCCTGGCGCGCGAAGGCAAGTATCGTATTTGGATAGGAGATGGGCTCGAAGTCGCCGTCGAAGTCCGAAGGCAGATCCAGATGCCACGTCTCCCGCGCGCGAAATGTCCCGTCGGCACCGCGCAGGGTCCCGAGCGCGGAATCTCCACCCAACTCCTGCGCAAGGCGTGCGACGGCGATCGCCAGGACCTCCTGCACCGTCGTTCCGGCGTTCACCTCAGTCACCACGGTCGCCACGGTCTCGGCCTTACGCGTCGCCTCTTCGAGCGCCGCCACATGATCCGCCCGTTGCCGGGTCGTCTCACGATTGGTCGTCACATCCCGCACGAGCGCGACCGCCCCCGTGACTTCCCCGCCATGTGCAAGCTGACGCGCCGTGATCGACAGCGTCCGCGCGGGCAGTCCATCCGGCGCGTACGGCTGGTTTCGGCGAACCACCTCATCGCCAGCCAGTGCCTTCGTGAGATCCGCTCCGGCCAGCGGGACACCTGCGACCGTCCCCGTCTCTGTCGATTGCGGAGGCTCCGCCCCGGACGCGTCGTATGTTGCGCCAGTCTCGGCTACGGCGTGATAGGCGCGATTGCTCAGCGTCACGCTCCCGCTCGCATCGACGGCACAGATCGCCTCGGGCACCTTGTCGAGGATCGACTCCAGTATCGAGGTCCGCCGAGCCGCCCGGTCTCGCTGCAGCGCGTTCGCGAGCGCGAGCGCTGTCTGATTCGCCACCCCTTGCGCGAGGGCCAGCTCTGCCCCCGTCAGGTCGAATCGTTCGCCGGCGCGATCGCCGAGAAGCACGCCCACGAGCTGTGTGCCCGCGCGCAGCGGCGCGAGCAGCACTGTCTGCGGGCGCTCCATCGGTGGGAAATAGGCGCTGACCTCGGGATCCTCGATCCCCAGGTCCACGATCAGGCGCGCATTGCTGGCGGCGGAAAGGTTCCGAAAAATGGCGAAATCGGTGATCCCCACGCGCTCGGGAAACCGGGTGCGAACCGTTTCGGTTCTGGTCAGGCGGGTCGCCGTTTGCATCTCCGGATCGAACATCCAGACCACGACGCGCCGCAGCTTGAACGCGTGCGCAAACCGGTCCCGCGCGACTACGACGAAGTCCGCAAGGCTCTGCTCGTAGGCGGCGGTATGAATCGCCTCGTAGAGGGCGGAGATGTTCTGCGCCTGCTCATTCCGATCGCCCCTCACGACATCGATGAGCGCCGGTGTCGCGTTTGGTGCAGGCTGGCGATTCTGGTATTTACGCGGCGCGCGCTCCTTCATCGGTGTCCAGGCCTGCAGATCGTCCGCGGCGATCAGCGCCATGCGCCCGAGCCGCTGGACGGGCAATCGCCCACGCCGCACCGCTCGCGACACCGTATGATACGAGACCCCCTTCAATCTCGCGGCTTCCGCCATGGTGTAGCGATCAGTGCCTGACAAGGTCAACTGAGATCCACCCGCCTCATCCACGGGTGCATTATGCGTCCTGTCTCGATCCATGATGTCAGTTCTTTGGCTTTACGCGGCCAGCCAAGCCGCGCAGACGTCAGGATGGGCATTCAGCCCCGCCTGCTTCATGCCGGTGCGCCGGCACCTCGCCTCACCCGATCATTGCGTGAGAGCACCGGGAGCGACCGCCGGGCGATCCGGTATGAAGGTTCATCCTGGACCCGGAGAAGGCCGATCTCCAGCGCGAGATCGTATGTCGACACCCATCCCCCTGGATGTCTCGCGTTTGCCCACGTAACGCCATCGTCTTCGCGGAACCGACCATCGACCATCTGTCCAGAATCGTCGCACACAAGTCCAGCGAAAAACAATGAGACGCACGGATGCCGGAGGTCATGCCTCACAACTGTCCACACGTCTCGCCAGATTTTCGATGCAGGACGGCCGATCGCAACGATCAGTGACCGGAAGCGAACTCGGCGGTGACGCGTTCATCCTTGGCCACGACGCGGTCATGCAGGTCCCGTTGGAATTGCTCCATCCGCCCGCGCAATGCCGGATCGCCGATCGCCAGCATCCGGACCGCCAGCAAGCCAGCGTTACGTGCATTCCCGATGGCAACCGTGGACACGGGCACACCAGCCGGCATCTGCACGATGGACAGGAGGGCATCGACACCGGCCAGCGCCGTCGCAACGACCGGCACCCCGATCACCGGCAGGGCCGTCGCCGATGCGATCATGCCCGGCAGATGAGCCGCGCCGCCCGCACCCGCGATGATGACACGCACGCCTCGGCCGGCCGCCTCGCGCGCGTAGGCGAACATCTCGTCCGGTGTGCGATGGGCGGAGAGAATCCGTACCTCGCAGGGCACATCGAACTCGCGCAGGGCTTCGACCGCCGCCTGCATCGTCGGCAGGTCCGAATCACTGCCCATGACCACGCCGACCTGCGGCTGTGTGCCTGTGGATGTGCTCACTGCTTGCTCCCTTCCAGCGTGCGCACCGTCGCGCTCGCCCGCGCAAAGACCTCGTCCCGGTCGCTGCCGGTCACCGTCACATGACCGAGCTTGCGACCGGGTCGCGCACCCTTGCCATAGAAATGGATATGCGCCCCGTTCACCGCCAGCCCGTCTGCCAGGCGATCACGCGGGTCCGAGCCATCCTCGGGCCCCAGGATGTTGACCGTGGCGACGGCGGGAGCCGTTAGTCCGGTGTCCCCCAGCGGCAGATCGAGCACGGCGCGGAGATGCTGCTCGAATTGGGATGTCGCCGCCCCCTCGATCGTCCAGTGGCCGGAGTTGTGCGGACGCGGCGCCAGTTCGTTCACGTAGAGGCGACCGCGCGAGACGAAGAACTCGACGGCCATGATGCCGACGGCGTCGATCCGGGCCGCGATCTGACGAGCGAGTTGTTCCGCTTCGGCCACAAGCGCCGGTTCGATGTGCAGCGGCACGCGCAGTTCGTTGCAGATGCCGTCGCGCTGCACCGTCTCGACCGCCGGATACGCGACCGTCTCGCCCGATGGGCTGCGGGCGACGAGCACCGCCAGCTCAAGATCGAGCGGCAGCAACTCCTCCGCCAGCAGGACCGTGCCGTGCCCCTGCGCATCCTCCCACACCACGCGGGCGGCATCCTCATCGGCCACCACCCAGACGCCCCGGCCATCGTAGCCGCCGCGCGATGCCTTCAGCACGAGCGGCCAGCCGTGGTCGGCGCCAAACGCGCGAATCTCCTCGAATGCATCGATATCTCGATAGGCGGGAATCGGAAAGCCGGCATCCCCGAGCTCGGCGCGCTGGCGGCGCTTGTTCTGGGCCAGGGCCATCGTGGCGGAGGACGGCCAGACCCGCACGCCATCCTGTTCCAGCGCTGCCAGCAGCGCCGGATCGACCAATTCGTGATCGAACGTCACGACGTCGACGCGGTCGGCCAGCAATCGCAGCATCGCGGGGTCATCAGGCGCGCCGACGATCACCGCTGGCACGACCTGGGCCGCCCCATCGTTGGCATCGGCGGCCAGCAGCACCAGTTCGATATCGAGCGGAATCGCTGCCTGCGCCATCATCCTGGCGAGCTGCCCCGCCCCCACGATCCCGACCCGTCGTTGTTCCCTCGCCATCGTTCCGTCGACCACCTTGCCTTGTCCGCTGAAGACCGATCGCTCGCATGCGCGGGCGCCATGACGCCAATCAGCATACCCGATGACCGGGCACGCCGATGACGCCGTCACGATGGAGCAACGTTTCCGTAGGGAACGACTTGATTGGGCACTGCCGGAGCGCTGGCTTGGGCATCACGCCCAATCAGTGTCGTCCCGCCGAGCGCGGCGTTTTCATGAGGCAGGGTGTGTGGCAGGAGGACATTGCGGCGCGTTCGTCAGGTAAGGCGGATCCTTCTCGGCAGAGCAATCGGAGCAGGTCGGCATGTTCATATCGCAAGCGGCAACGCCCCCTGACGCGCCGTCGGTGGTTCGGGCACCGCTGGAGGGCCGGAGGCCATGCCGTAGCGGGCGCGAATCTCGTCCATCCGCCCGTAGATATCGTCGGCTTCCGCAGTCGAAACAGCGCCGCGCAGGCCGACGCGCGCCTGCCGCCGGTAGCGGGCCAGGAGATGGGGAAAGTCGCGCTGCGCCGCCGCCAGGAACGGTGCCGCGAATCCGTCCCCGATCCGGAGGGCGGAGGCCATCACATACGAGCCGCCATGCTCCGCGACGGCCGCGACCAGGCGCTCGAGATCGTCATCGGCGTCGGTCAGACCGGGCAGAATCGGCGCGGCGAAGATACCGGTCGGGATACCGGCCGCCGCCAGTTCTCGCATCGCCCGAAGGCGCTGTTGCGGGGATGGCGCCCGAGGCTCGAGCAACCGGGCGAGATCGGGATCGAGGGTCGTCACCGTGAAGTTGACCGCACATCCGGCCCGGGCCGCCATCTCGCCGAGCAACGAGCTATCCTGCACGACCGTGGTCGACTTGGTTGTAATGTGGGTGGGGTTACCGGCCTGGTCCAGGATCCGCAGGAGCTGCCGCGTGAGGCGATAGTGATGCTCCGCCGGTTGATAGGGATCGGAGACCGTGCCCATAATCATCAACTGGTGACGCAACCGTGGATGCCGGATCTCGCGGCGCAGGAGATCGGGCGCGTTCACCTTGACGACGATCTCCTTCTCGAAATCCTCCCCCGGATCGTAGCCGAGGAAGGTATGCGATGCGCGCGCGTAGCAATAGGTGCAGGCATGGACGCATCCGCGATACGGCGAGATGCTCCAGCTGAACCGCATCCCCTTCACCGGGTTCACGATCGTCTTGGCGAGAGTCTCATGATAGCGGGTCTGACGCCGGCGCCGTGGCATGGGCGCGGCGGCAGCGCGATCGTCAATCCATTCCATGTGTCCATATTAGAACATATGTTCACACACCTCAAGACCCGCGTCCACCGCGCGGATCCGTTCACCTGGCAGGATGGATCAGGATTGGCCGCTGACCGGTGTGAGCGCGGTTGGGTCATCGACCCGGTTCTGGAAGCGGGCCTTGAGCCGCGCCTCGGTCTCGGCCTGCGCGAGATCCCCCGCCCGCTTCACCTCGTCCACGAACTGCCCGGTTGCTTGCTGCAGCTCTTTTCCGGATTGCGGCGCCATCAGACTCGCCACCACAACGCCGACCGCCGTGCCGATCGCGCCGCCCAGCCCGAATGTGATCAAACGCTTGAAGCCGTCCATCTCGTCACTTCCCCTCACCGCAACGATCGCCAGAATCTCCGAAGTGCCTGAGTGCGGCCCCTGTGACCGCCGTGTCTGGAGCGGCCACAAGGGCCGCATCTACGAAGGATGTCCTCCGTCGCTCATCAACGCCATGGCGAAGGTTCCGAAACGGGCGCTAGCCTCGACCACGCCCACCGAACAAACGCCGCGCCACGAGCAGGACCACCGCAAATCCGGCACCAAGTGCCGCCGCCGAGGTCGCCGTCAGGGTAGTCGTCACCTGACCGCCCGCTTTCACCGACCCCGCGACCAAGGCGAAGGTGCGGATATCGCCGGCCGCATCGACATCTCCCGTGACAAGCATGCCGATTTGCGACTCCGATTCGATCTTCGTCGTCCCGGAGACGGTCATGACTGCCCGGCTCTCCTTCAGGGAAAGCTCCCGGGCCGAGCCCATCACCACCGCGGATTCATTGAGCACGGCGCGCTCGGCATGCAGATCGACCGTTCCGGATTGTTCCATCCGGATAGAGCGGGCATCGATCGACTTGGCGCCAGCGTTCTGCATCGTGATCCGCTGCGCCTTCACCGATTGCGCCGCCGAACGATCCATGACGACGTGATGCGCATCGACGTTCTCGACCGCATCCTGCTCGATAAGGTTGCGATCCTTCTCCCAGGAAACGGGCAGCACGCCCTCCGATTCCTGGAGGAACTGTCCACCTTGCTCCCGGGTCACCTGCCCCGCATCGACCGGCGCATCGCCCTGGTCATCTGTTTCGGTCTGCGTATTCTGGTCGCGTTCCTGATCCGACACCGGAGTTCCTTCTTTCCTTACGCCGCACGCAGCAACGCCAACGGTCTGCTTCCGGAGTGTAGCAAAAACCCCTCCATGACCGGGCCCAGCGCGGCCCGGATTGGCACGCCACCGACCGGAACACTGCTACACTCGACCTCGGAAAAGACCATTCGCCACGCATGCTCCGGAGCAGGAACCCGATGCCCACGCTTCACCCCAGCCTCCCGACAGCGCGCCCCCTCGCGATTGCGCACCGGGCCGGCAACTCGCTCGACCTCGCCCAGCGGGCCTTGAACGCGGGCGCGGACATGCTGGAGACCGATATCTGGCGGTTTCATGAGCGCCTGGAGATTCGCCACGACGAGCGGGTCGGGCCACTCCCGGTGCTCAGGAATGGCTGGAAAGTGAAGCCGGGCTGGTCGAAGCGCCTTCACCTGCAGTACCTGCTGGAGAAGCTGCCGATCGAGGCGCGCATCTTCCTCGACCTGAAGGGGAAGCACCCGGAACTCGGGGAGCACGTTGTGGAGGAGATCGAGCGCGTCCAGCCGGAGCGGCAGATCATACTCTGCGGGCGAACGTGGCCGCAACTCGATGCCGTTGCCGATCATCCTCGCGTCACCCGCTTCTATTCGGTGGGCACCCCGGATGAGCTCGCGGGGATCTGGGGCCGCCTGGAGAAGATGCCCTTGCCGGCGCTCTCGCTCAACAAGGATCTCGCCACACCGGAGCTCATGCACCGGCTGAACGAGATGGGAACGACCGTGATCTGCTGGACCGTCAACGATCCGGATGAGGCGCAGCGTCTCTTCGCGCGGGGCGTCGACGGCTTTACGAGCGACAACCTCGATCTTGTGGCACGCATCGCCCGGCACCGCGCCGCCGCCTTCACCGCCGCTCCCGCGCCGTAGGCGCTGGCCGTCATCCGGCGTCGCATTCGGATGCGTTCGGAGGACCATCATGGCACTGCAGCTCACTCGCCGATCGCTCGTCCGGGCGGGAGTCACCGCCCCGATCCTCGCCCTCCTGCCCCCGTTCGCGCGCGCTCAGACATCCCCTACGGTGACCCTGCCCGTACGCTGGCCCGGTCGGGTTGCCGGTGATGGATTTTTCATCCGGCATGGCCACGCCTGCGAGAACACCTGGTATAACCCCGGCTGGTGGCACACCGGCGAGGACTGGTACGCGCTGGAGGACGCCGAGACGGGCGGCGCCGAGGTGGTTGCGGTTGCAGACGGCAGGGTCGTCTTCAGCGATTCCGATTACCCGGGACGCGTCGTGATCGTGGAGCACGACGCCGAGCTCTATTCGATGTATGGCCACCTCGACTATGCCCTCGACGTGGCGGACAGGCAGTCAGTCTCTGCCGGCAGCCGTCTGGGCACGGTGCTGTATCGCACGGATGGCCGGGCGCCGAGCCACCTGCACTTCGAGATGCGCCGTTTCCTCTTCTCCCCGGAGGTCAACGGCGATGCGCCGCGCTACGACGTCGGCTGCGGATACCAGTGCGCGCCCGGTCCCGGCTACTGGCCCATCGACGCGCCGGAGCACCCATCGGCGATCGGCTGGCTCAACCCGACCCACCAGCTCGCGCGGATGATGGACGACAACGGCCTCGCCCCCGAGGCTGCGGTAGTCGTCAACGCCGAAACCGGTGGCGGCGCGGTGGACATCTGGCCGCAGCCATCGCGATCAGCGGGGGAGCCGATCGGCTTCGAATCGCTCAAGCAGGGCGTGTCGTTCGCCCTGCACGAGATCGCCGCTGGGGATCCGGCGAGCACAGGGACGAGCGCCGATGCCTACGATCTCTGGTACCGGCTGCGGTTCGCCGGCGACCGGGATGGCTGGATTCAGGCAGCCGTGCCGTCCAATCGGGAAACAGGATCGGACGGACGTCCATCGAGCATCCTGCTTCCCCTACTGACCAAGAGCTGACAAGGAATCCGGGGATTCACCAGCCAAATCGCAAATGCGGAGCTACGCTTTTGCCTCGATCTCGGCGAGTTGCCCCTCGATCAGCGAGACGAGCTCGGCCATGCCCTCGCGATCGAAGATCAGCCGCGCGCCGGCCCGCCCGAAGAGCTCCGGCAGCGGTCGCGAGCCGCCCAGGGCCAGCGCCGCCCGGTAATCGGCAACCGCCTTCTCCTGATCCTGCAGCGCGTTCCGCCAGACCTGCAGCGCCCCGAGCTGCGCGATCGCGTATTCGATGTAATAGAACGGATAGAGGAAGATGTGCAGCTGCTTGTGCCAGCGCGCCGTGCGCTCTGCCTCCAGCCCACTCCAGTCGAGCCCCGGATCGAAGCGCGCCCAGGTCTGGAGCCACTTCTCGTCGCGGGCATCGCGGTCCTGTGCCGCCGGGTCGGTGTAGAGCCACTGCTGGAAGGCGTCCACCGTCGCCACCCATGCGAAGATGCTCAGGATGCCGTCCAGATGCTCGGTCCGCGCGCGCTTGTAATCCTCGGCGTTGTAATAGCCGCCGTCCTCTGCCCGGAGATAGGGCGCGGCCAGCAGCTCCATCGACATGGAGGCAACCTCCGCCATCTCGCTCCCGTACTGGCGCTGGTAGACGAACGGCAGGGCCGACGCCTCAAAGCCATGGAAGGCATGCCCGGATTCGTGCAGCAGGGTACGCACATCGCTGCCGACGCCGGAGGCGTTCATGAAGATGAACGG
>JBARWF010000123.1:0-39506 GCA_049646645.1 Thermomicrobiales bacterium | reverse complement strand
ATGCCGCCGCGGGCGCCGCGCGTCGAGACGCCCGTATCCGCATCCCCCCCGCCGGGAGGCGGGTTCGCGGCGTTCCTGGGGCGCGTCCTGCTGGTGATTCTCGCGGGTTTGATCCTGGCGGCCGCCTATGTCTGGTGGGATGGTCGCCAGAATGATGCTGGCGTCGGCGGGACGGAGACACCGACTGCCACGGCAACGCAGCCCGCGCCCACGTCCGAGGTGACCGTCACCGAGCAGGTCATCCTGCCCGCCGCGACCGATCCGCCGACGGCGATGCCGACAGCGCTTCCCACCGATATGCCGCTGCCGACGGCGACCATCGTTCCGCCGACTGTCGCGCCGCCGACCGACAGTGCCCCGACGATCGGGCCGGGAACCACCGAGGAGCCACAGATCATCGAACCGGCGTCTGGCTAGCCATGACGGAAGGGCGGCGCGCACTCGTGTTTCGACCGTGCGATGATACGGGCGACACGCGTGCGGTCCGGGATGCCAGATTCGGACGTTCCGCCAGCCGGATGGGACAGCACTTCACACGAACATGAGGGAATCATGAGTTTCGCATCGACGAAGGAACGCACCGCCTCGGCGGGCGCATCAGAAACAGTGATCGATCTCCGCTCGGATACCGTCACCAGACCGACCGCCCGGATGCGCGCGGCGATGGCGGAAGCGATCGTCGGTGATGACCAGTACGGCGAGGATCCCACGGTCAACGAGCTGGAAGCGCGGGCGGCTTCCCTGATGGGGAAGGAGGCCGCCGTCTTCGTTCCCAGTGGGACGATGGGCAACCTCTCGGCGGTGCTGGCGTGGTGCGGACGCGGGACCGAGGCGATTCTCGGCAGCGAGGCTCACATTCTCTGGTACGAGAGCGGCGGTGTCTCCGCACTGGGTGGGGTGCCGATGTTCTCGATTCCCAATGACCGTTGGGGGCAGATGGATCTTGACGCGGTGCGGGCGGCGATCCGGCAGGATCGGCCCGGGTATCCGCGCACCGGAGTGATCTGCGTGGAGAACACGCACAATCGCTGTGGCGGTGTGGTGCTCTCCCTGGAGTATCTCCAGGGATTGCGTGGAGTCGCACAGGAGGCCGGGGTCCCCGTTCACATGGACGGCGCGCGCGTCTTCAACGCGGCGGCGGCGCTCAGCGTCCCAGCCGCGGAGATCGCGGCGCAGGTGGATTCCGTCCAGTTCTGCCTGAGCAAGGGGCTCGCCGCGCCGGTTGGCTCGCTGGTGGCGGGGGATGCGACGTTTATCGAGGGCGTGCGGCGGCAGCGCAAGATCCTGGGCGGTGCCATGCGGCAGTCCGGTGTCGTGGCGGCGGCAGGACTGGTCGCCTTCGAGACGATGATCGACCGATTGCCGGAGGACCACCGCCGCGCCCGCACGCTGGCCGAATCCCTGGTGGAGATCCCGGGCGTCACGGTCGATCTGGAGACCGTGCAGACCAATATCATCGTCTTCCAGATTCCCTCGACCTTCGACCGTGCGAGCGTGATCGCGGCCTTCAAGGAGCGCGGGCTGCTCGTCTCCGACTACGGCACCAAGGGGCTGCGGCTGGTAACGCACTACGAGATCGATGACGCGGCGGTCGCGCGGGCGCTGGAGCTCATGCGTGAAGTGTTGACGGGCAATGGAGCGGCGAGCAGTGTCCATGCCTGAGTCGAGGTCGCGGGGGCGTGGTCTGACGGGCGCGAATGTCGTGCTGGGCGTTACTGGCGGGATCGCCGCCTACAAGGCGGCTGATCTCACGAGCAAGCTCGTGCAGGCGGGTTCGGACGTCCATGTCGTGATGACCGGGGCCGCGACCCGGTTCGTGCAGCCGCTGACCTTCCAGGCACTCTCCCATCACGATGTGCACACCGATGTCTTCGCCGGCTGGGATGAAGACGGGCGGGGTCACGTCGGCCTGGCCGCCAGTACCGGCGTTTTGCTCATCGCCCCGGCGACGGCCGATATCATCGCTCGCCTCGCCATCGGCCGGGTGGATGACATGCTGACCGCCGTCGCGCTCGCAACAGCCGCCCCACTCGTGATCGTTCCCGCGATGGAGCATCACATGTGGCATCACCCCGCAACACAGGCGAACCTGGAGACCCTGCGTCAACGGGGAGCTACGATCGTG
Source organism: Thermomicrobiales bacterium (assembly GCA_049646645.1). GTDB lineage: Bacteria > Chloroflexota > Chloroflexia > Thermomicrobiales > UBA6265 > JASGDN01. The sequence goes on along the minus strand of JBARWF010000123.1, from coordinate 37,381 downwards.
GAGCCGGAGCGCGGCTATCTGGCCTCGGGGGCCTCCGGCGACGGGCGGATGGCGCCAGTGGAACGGATTCTCGCGGCAGTCCGCCGGGTGCTTGGCGCGAGTGGTCCGCTGGCTGGTACGCGGGTCCTCGTCTCGGCGGGAGGCACGCGTGAGGCGCTCGATCCCGTGCGCTATCTTGGCAACCGGTCGTCGGGCGCGATGGGGGTCGCACTGGTGGAGGCGGCCATCGATCTCGGCGCGAGCGTGACGCTGGTTGCCGGGCCGACCGTGACGAATCTGCCGGCGGGAGTGCCGGTGATTCCGGTCGAATCCGCTGAGGAGATGGCGGAGGCGGTGTGGCGGGAAGCGACTGGCGCCGATGTGCTGATCATGGCGGCGGCCGTTGCGGATTTTCGGCCCCGCGTGATGTCCGAGCAGAAGATCAAGAAGCAGGCGGGCCAGGAGACCATGCAACTCGAACTGGTGCGCAATCCCGACATCATCGCCGGTGTTGATGTTCCCGGTTTGCTGAAAATCGGGTTCGCCGCCGAGACCGAGCATCTCGCGGACCATGCGCTGGCGAAGGCGAGAAGCAAGGGGCTGGCGATGATCGTCGCCAACGATGCGGTCCGCACCATCGGAAGCGCTGAGAGCGAGGCGATGCTGATCTTCCCCGAGCGCCCGGCGATTCCCCTGCCGGCGATGCCGAAGACGGCGCTCGCAGCCAAAATCATGGATGAGGTCGTCCTGCTGCTGAGTGCTGCCGCCCATGATTAACCAGGTTCCCGGACGGCGACGGTCCCATGCCGGACGATCGCAACTGGCCACGGAGTTGCTCCTGACGGCCTACGCGGCGGTCGCGGCGCTCGTGATTCTCCGCACGTTGCTCGTGATACTCCAGGTCACCGACCGCATCTGGCTCGGGAGTTTCGTGTTCGGTTTGCTGGATCCCGTGACCAAGCTGCTGGATGCTGTCCCCGGCTCGGATCGGGCCCTGATGTTCGGGCTGACAGTTGCCGATCTCACGCTCCTGGCTCCCGTCGTCCTCTTCCCCTTGGGGCTGATCGCGACCGGTGGCCGCCGCTCCTGAGCGCGGCGCGCCGGATGCGAGGATTGGCGCTGGATGCAGAATTGCGCCAAACTGGTGCGGGTGAGTCCCTTCTGGCAGTTCGGAATGGGGCACGATACTATCGCATGAGGAGACTACGACGATGATGAAGAACCTGGTACGCGGCATTCTGGGGTTGGTGCTGACAGCGGCGGCGACGTGGCTGGCATCCTACCTTGCCGATCGGATCTTCGGCCCGGATGAGGAACACGCGTAGGCTGAAGTCGCCGCGACTCCATCACGAGTGTCGCATTGGTGGACGGTGAGACCAGGCAGGAGCGTTGCTCGCCTGGTCTTGTCATATGGAATGACCGCATGCACATGCTCAATCACGATGCCGCCAGGCTGCAATCCGGTGACCGGGTGCTGGTGGTGGCGAATCCGTCGACTCGCCGCCGAATCGATCCCATCTTCGCCGAGCTTCGGGCGACGGCGCCGGAGGGGGTTGAACTCGATTTCCGCATGACACAGGCGGGCGGCGATGCCAACGTCATCGCCCGCGAGCATGCGCCCGGGGCGGCGATGGTGATCGCGATCGGTGGCGATGGCACGGTGTCCGAGGTCGCGGGAAACCTCGATCATGGAAAGATCCCGCTGGGCATCATCAGCGCGGGGTCGACCAATATCATCGCCCGCGAGCTTGGCATTCCCAACGACATGCGGCAGGCCGTCGCCCTTATTTGGGGGTCGCATCAATTGCGCCGGATCGATGCGGGTACGTGCAATGGCACCATCTTCCTCCACATGGCGGGAGCGGGGTTCGACAGCCGCTTCTTCGACCTGACCGACCGGCGCCTGAAGCGGAAGGTTGGTTGGATCGCCTATCTCCCCGCTGCGGTCAAGGCGTTGGGCGATGATCCGGTGACCTACCACATCAAGACGGTTGAGCAGGAGTTCGATGTTGTCTCGCCGCTGGTGCTGGTAGCGAACGGCCCCTCGATCATCAATCCCCGGTTGAAGCTGTCTCACAACATCCGGAAGGATGACGGTTGGCTCGACGTGCTGATCGTGACCGCGACGAAGCCGGTGGAGCTGGCGCGAACCCTGGGGCGACTGGCGACATTGCAGTTCGAGAAATCACCGTATGTGACGCATCTGAGGATTCGGGAGATGGAGCTGTCGGCGCAGCAGCCGATGCCGGTCCAGCTCGACGGCGATGTGCTGGAGCAGACGCCGGTTCGATTCGGGATTCTGCCATCCGAGGTGAGTATCATCTGCCCGGCGACGTGAGGGCATCCGTGGGGCGCATCCGTTAGATTTCTCGCAGGGTGCGATATCAAGTCGCACCGATGGCCCGAACCAGCAGGGCCATATCCTTGGCCTGGTAACCGGACGTGCGATCGCAGGAGACTCGGATATCGGGCTTCGCCCGATGGTCGACATCCTTCGACAAGCTCAGGACAAGCTCCTTGGTCGACCGCTACGGGCGGGGCATCCGGATGCTTTGGTTCTCATCCGTCGGCTGCGACTGCTGGCATGCAGCTACCGAGACAAGCGCTCTCCCTACGGGATGTCTCTGCGGCGTCGATGCCGACCTGACGACCGCCCGGGCCATATCGACCGGCATACACGAATCCCCCGGCAAACGCCGGGGGATTCGTGTGTCGAGCATCTGGAATGTCTCCTGATCGACTACGGTGTGCAGCTGCCGTCCGCCGGGAAGGTGTAGGTCACGTTACCGACCTCGTAGCCCATGTTGAACTGGTAGCCGCAGGCGTCTGTGAAGAGCGTGTTCGTGCCGGACGACGTCGTGATCTCGTAGTTGGTGCCAATGAACTCGTCGGTCGTGCTTCCGGCGGCCAGCGTGCCGTCGAACTCGACCGTGCCATCGACCGTGACCGTGAGCGCGATGTCCTCATTGGCCGTGATCGTGATGCCACCGAGGGGTGAGCCGTTGGCGTTGGCCGTCGCGATGCGATCCTGGTTGCGGCTCGCGGTATCGCCGGCGTTCTCCGTGGTCGCCGTTTCCGCCGGCGCGATCTGGTCATTCGGCTGGTTGGCGGAGGCATCCTGCGCTTGCGAACGCTGATTGTCGCCGCGGCCCTCTGTGCTCGTATTCGTGTTCGCCGGCTCGCGCGTTCCGACCTGGTTGTCACCGTTGGCAGCCGGATTGCTTGTGGTTGCCGTCGGCTGCGGCTTCTCCGTCGGTGCGGCGGTCGCGGTCGGCGACGGCGCGGGATCGGTGGGGATGACGATATCGTTGTCGAACGGCGTCATCGTCGGCACGGGCATGGTGGCGGTCGGTGTCTCGTCCGACGGCGCGACGTAGGCGCTGTAGACCCACGCGAAGACGATGGCGCTGAGCACGACCGAGAACGCGATGATCGCGAAGTTGGGCGCCCAGTGACTCGGCATATCAACCGGGGGCATAGCCGCCACCCCGCCCGCCGCAACGGGTTCGACAATGGTGCCGTGCGACTCCTCGAAGCGCGCCAGCATCTTGCCGGGATCGAGCTCGAGATAGACGGAGTAATTGCGCACGATGCCTCGCTGATAAATCAGCGGCGGCAGGGCGTCGAAATTCTCCTCCTCAAGCGCGGCGAGATGATGCCGGTTGATACGAGTAGCCTGTTCTGCTTCCTTCAGCGTGACGCCCTTGTGAGCGCGTGCCTGCCGAAGCGTTTCTCCAAATCCGGCCATGGGCTTTTCCGATGGCTCCCCACTGCACACGAATAGCCAGGAGTGATCAACGAGCGTCGTGAAGGCATGCCGGCAGCGACGCGCGCCGGTCCTCCCCAATGCGTTGATCTTTCGACAACAGGCGTGGATGGAATGGTCAGGACATATGAGCCTGCTGTTGTACGTTGAACGATTTTTGACTCGTTGGTCACAGAAGATCCTGTCTTCTGTGGGACCGCGCTTCGGGGCCCCTCCGACCCGCGAAACACGAATGTCTCTAGTCTACTCCGAAACCAGGGTCATGCGCGGCGGTTTTGACCGGTCATGATGCGATTTCCCGTACGTACATCCACCTCCCCGGGCGCATCGGTCAGGGCCTATCCGCTACGCTTGCGGCCAGTCCCATCCGTGACCATTTTGGCAACCCGTGGCGTCGGTGTGGAGACCGGCTCCTCCGGCAGCCAGATCTCGTCGTAGGGCAGCCACCAGCAGCCGATCGTCGATTGGCAGGCGAGGTCGTCAGCGTTCACCATCTGCCTGTGCGTGAAGGCGTAGGTGTTGGCGCACCACCCCCGATCGCCGTTCTCGGCGGGCCGGTAGTCGCGGCACGTCCGGCACGCACGCGGAAGTTCCGGTGCGAGGTCGATCGTCATGTCCAGCAGATCACCATGATGCGCAAGGACTTCGCGGATATCGAAATCCGGGTCTGCGTCAGGCATCTGGTCAAAATCAAGATCAACGTCGCTCGCGGCCTCGGCGACGAGCGTGTCGAGCCTGTTCACACGTGGCGCCAGGTTTTCGCCCTGGTTGATGACGCGCGCGATGGGCTCTCCTGCTGCATAGTCCTGTCGCGCGGGCCGCGAGAACGAACTCGCCCGGAGCGGCGAGCGCTGGAGTGAGGCGACTGCAGTGCGCTCTGCCGGTTCTGGCGCGCGGACGAACTCGGTCCGGGTCTCGACAGCGGGCGCGAAGTCGGCCGCGGCGGGCCGGGCCTCCCGGACGGCGGGCGTCTTGCCAAAGAGCCGGGCACGGAAGGCATCCATCGCGTCGGCCTCGCGCAGGTTCGTCTGCGGCTCGAACGACCACGATGCCGACCAGTCGCTGCCGCCAGTGCTTTCCTGATCCTCGGCCAGTGGCAGCACGTACCGGTCCTCGACCGGGGGGACCGTATCCAGGTCCTGGTAATCACTGTCCACTCCCACATCGATGTCCGGGAGCGGGGACGACTCGGCGTGCCGCGAAGCGCGGATGCGGTAGTCGCTGCGTGTCCAGTGGGACGAGGCGGGCTCCGGCGATGCCGGGCGCACTTCGTCATCCCGGCGTTCGCGGGACGACGAGATGGCCTCCTGCCGATACCCGTACAGATCTCGCGGATGACCAGAGCCAAACGACGCCTGCGCGCCCTCGGAAACCGACGTCATGGCCTGCCCGGTCGTTTCGGAATCCTCGGCGGTTGGCTCGTCAATCGCGGGGAGCGGCTCGTCATCGGGTATGTGCGACGCCGCGACATCCCAGTCCTGCGATTCTGCCTGCGTCTCGGCGTCGACCTCGTCCGGCATTTGGATGTCTGACAGCGCGCCGATGGTGGTGGGATACTCATCCCCCTGACCGCGTGCGGACGACGACTTCCAGCGTCGGAAGAACGGGACGCGACGCGGAACGGGCAGTACCGATTCGTCGGTCGTCTCGAGGTCGTCAACGCTCGGAGCGTCAGACGGCGTGTCGAGGGCCGGCTGAGGATCAGTACGCCGCTGTCGTCGAAACGAGACGTCCGGAGTGATGAGGAGATTCACGTCGAACTGCGTGCCGGGATTTGCGTGATCCTCAACCTCCGGTCCGGCAATTTCCAGCGTCTCTGGCGGCAACGATACCTTGGCCTCCAGTTTCGGCTGCGCCAGCACGTCCTCTACCGGTCGCGGCGTCACGGGTCTCGCCGTTGTCTCGTGCCGCTGTTCGCGGCGGGGGAGAGCCTGTGGCGCCCGCTTGCTGGATTGCCGCCCACTCTTGTGGGTCGTGCCCCCGCGCGAGGGCCGAAGGTCGCGCTCGGCCCGGGCTGCGGCCCGGATCGCTCGCGCGCGTTGCAGGACGAGCTCGTACGACGAGAGCTGCTCCTCGGGCAGGATCTCGCCGGAGCCCTCAGCCCCGTCGGCCGCCTGCTCCTGCTCGATGCGTCGTCGGGTTGCCTCATCGATATGTGGCAACTCGATGGCCGGGTCGATCTCGGGAACGGAGTCGAAGATATCTGCGTCGTAGCCGCTTGAGCCGCTGTCGCGCTCGTCGCCCCTGGTCTCGCTGAGCGGTACGGGCGGTGTGGGATCGTTGTAGGCACGACCAAACTGCACCCGCTGGCGCTCAAGAGGCGATCGCTGCTGCTGATTCTCCGGCGCTTGCTGCGATTGCGTGGTGCCGGGCCGCGCGTCCTGGGAATCGGATTGCGGCACGTCCGCGGAGTTGGCAGCAGGCGATGTAGGACGCTGGCTGCTGCCGCGTCGTCGTTGCACGCGTTCCCGCGCCTGGAGAATCGCATCGAGACTGCCGCGCGCGATCACCTGGGCCCGATGCGCCTGGTCGTTGTGGGCGGCGGTATTGATGCCGGCAAGATCGTCCTGATCCGGGAGCGATTGCTCGCGCTGCTCCGGAAGCAACGATGCCTCGCCGACCACAACATCCTCGGCCGAGGCATTGTCGTCATCGCTTGCGGGAGTGGACGGGCGCTCGGCAAAGTCCGACGCCACGACCGACTCGATAACGTCGTCAAGGTTTTGTGGTGGGATAACGATGTCTTCAGTAAGCTGGGCCGCGGGTTGTTCGGGCGTCGTGGAATCGGGAGCCGTGGCGCTGACCCACAGATCGCTGCCCCAGCTATTGCGGCAGGCGAGCTCGTCCTTGCGGACGAGCACCCGGACATCGCTGGACGTTTGACGCTTGGGATGCGTGCACCAACCGTTACCCGCGAGTTGGGTTGACTGAAAATATCGGCATGAAGCGCATTTTCGCTTTTGTACCGCCATGTGAAATGTGACCTTCCCCAACGGGCGAACTGCCTGGGGTAAATGGGCAGCAACTCACCAGACCCTCCGAACTCCCCAAAGTTCAAAGGGACGGTCCTGAAAGCAAATGGAGAGGAACCACCCCGTCGCAAGGATTGTAGCCCGGCACTGTGGAGTTGTCTACGTGACAATAATCTCGCGGACACTCCGTTCGGACATGGTGTCCGGATAAATATGTCGGATGTGTCCGGATATCCCCGTAGGGCCCGGGATATGGCCTCCCCAAAGGGAGTTCTTCGGTATCATGGGCGGACAGGATTCCGGGCGATAATGGCTGTTGTCATGGGGATTCTGGCCCGTGACGCCACGATCGAGGACTTTTTGTCACACATGTCGTCTTTCGCATGCCGGATCAGGTAAGCGTATGTGATCCGCATGCAAGGCGAACCGGAGCAGAGACTGCCAGATTGTTGGTGTTTGCTCTCACTACGACCACCGAGAGGAATCGTTCGATGCTTGTTCTGACGCGCGCTGATCTCAAGAATCTCGTTCCGATGCACGAGGCCGTTGATCTGATGAAGACCGCCTTCACGGAATTGTCGGCTGGGCGTGCCGTGGTGCCGATGCGCACGGTCCTGGAGATCGAGCCCGAGACCTCCTCGACACTGGTGATGCCGGCGTACTTGCCAGGTATCGGGGCGCTGGGGTTCAAGGTAATCTCCATCTTCACGAAGAATCCGGCGCGTGGTCTGCCGACCGGCAACGCGATGGTCTGCATGCTGGACGAGGAGACGGGCGTGCCGAAGGCGTTGCTGAATGGCGCCTTCCTCACGGCGCTGCGGACGGGTGCGGTCTCCGGCGCGGCGACCGATCTGCTGGCGCGCAAGGACGCGCGGCGTCTGACGGTCATCGGTGCTGGTGTGCAGGCGGTGACGCAGGCTGCGGCTGTCTGCACCGTGCGCGACATCGAGGAGGTGATGGTCGTTTATCGCTCCGAAGACTCGTGGCGGCGATTTCAGGAGGCCGTGAAGCGTGACTGGCCCGAGATCGCGGACCGGATCACCGGCACGACCGATGCCGAGGCGGCAGTTCGATCCGCCGATGTGATCTGCGCGGCGACGACCTCCTCAACACCGGTCTTCGATGCGGCGTGGGTGAAGCCGGGAACGCACATCAACGGGGTCGGTTCGTTCACTCCCGAGATGCAGGAGATCCCGGCGGCGACCGTGACGCAGGCACGGGTGGTGGTGGATCACCGGGAGTCGGCGCTCAGCGAGGGCGGGGATCTCCTCATTCCGCTGCGATCAGGTGCCTTCGGTGAGGATCACATCGTGGCGGAGCTTGGAGAGGTTGCCGCCGGCGAGGTAAGAGGGCGCACGGCCGACGACGAGATCACGTTCTTCAAGTCGGTGGGCAACGCGGTGCAGGACGTCGTCGTGGCGCGGCGGGCGATCGACCTGGCGATCGGGCGAGGGATTGGCCAGGAGATCTCGCTGGACTAGGGGCGTTGCGGACCACGTGCCTCTACCATATTCGTTCAGAGGGCTGATTTACCACGTTACTGTGACGGCGGGCAAGGTGCGCGCGGCAGGGACGTGACCGCGCAGTATGTTCAGCCGCGAAATAGCTCCCGCCGACCCGGAGAACAGCATCAGAAAGCGGAGACCAGATGGTCTCCGCTTTCTGATGCTGTTCTCCGGTTGTGCTTGTGCCTAGTCGGCGGCGAGTGCGGGTGCGGGCTCGGTCGCCGAGATCGGGCAGGTGCCGGTCGGGCAGACGTGATCGACGATGTGACGCCGGAACTCTTCCTCGTAGTGCTCGATCATGCCGAGCAGCGGCACCGGCGCGACCTGACCCAGCCCGCAGAGCGAGAGCTCGATCACGTGCTTGCTGGTGCGTTTGATCAGCGCGAGGTCGTCCAGCGTGCCGCGGCCGAACCGGATGCGGTCCAGAATCTCGACGAGGGCCGGATTCCCGAGGCGGCAGGGGACGCACTTCGAGCACGACTCATAGCGGTTGAAGGCGGTCAGGTAGCGGGCGAAGTCCACCACACAGACGGACTCGTCGAAGATCACCCAGCCGCCGGACCCGAGCATGCCGCCGACATCGCCGAGCGAATCGAAATCGACCGGGATGTCGAGGTGGTCCTTGGTCAGCGGGCCGGCGGAGACGCCACCGGTCTGCACGCCCTTGAAGGTGTAGCCCTCGCGCATGCCGCCGAAGATGTCGTTGAAGAGGGTGTTGAGCGTCATGCCCATCTCGACCTCGACGACACCCATGCGGTTCATCGGGCCCTGATTGGTCATGAGCTTGGTGCCCTTGCTGTTCTCCGTGCCCAGCTTGGCATACCACTCGCCGCCGTTGACGATGATGTCCGGCACGTTGGCCAGCGTCTCGGTGTTATTGGCGACGGTCGGGCGCTTCCAGAGCCCTTCCTCGACGGAGCGGGGCGGCTTGGTGCGCGGCTGGCCCCGCACGCCCATGACGGAGTACATCATGGCCGAGGCCTCGCCGCAGATGTAGGCGCCACCGCCGGTCCGCACCCGGAAGGCGACGTTCTTGCCGCTGCCGAGGATGTCCTTCCCAATCAGTCCGATGCGTTCGGCGTCGGCGACGGCCTTTCGGAAGCGGCGGATACCGAGGGGATACTCGCCGCCGATGTAGTTGTAGCCGCGCTCTGCGCCACAGGCGATGCAGGCGATCAGGATGCCTTCGAGGATGCGGTGCGGGTCGGACTCGTGCAAATGCCGGTCCTTGTAGACGTTCGGCTCGCCCTCGTGGCTGTTGCAGGCGACGAACTTGGGTGTCGCCCGCGCCTTGCGTCCGCTCTCCCACTTCACGCCAGCGGGGAAACCTCCGCCCCCACGACCCCGCACCTGCGCGGTCGTGACCTCCGCGATGGCCTCTTCCTGGCTCATCTCGAAGAGCACCTTGAAGTAGCCGCGATAGGCGCCGCGCGCGATGGCGTCCTCGATCGAATCCGGCTCGATTACGCCGGAGTTTCGCATCAGCAGCTGATGCTGCCCCTTGAAGAATGGGTGCTCGTTCAGCGGGGGAACGCCGTTATGTGCGGTATCCCCGCGCACGCCGACCGCGAGGTCCTGGCGGGCACCGGTAAGGACACCCGGAACGTCGTTCGTCGACAGTGGGCCGTAGACGACAGGCGGAGCGCCGGGGTGCTTGACCTCGATCCAGGGCTCCATCCAGAAGGCGCCGTTGCCGCTGACTTCGCGGACGACGGCGCTGTTGCCGAGTTCCTGCCGGCAGCGGGCCAGCACGTCGAGCGCGCCCTTGGCGATGGAGCTGCTGCCGACACCGACGCTGACGACAACCTTGTCGCCTGCCCACAACTCGTTCCAGCGCTGGGTCGCCTGGTCGGCGAAGGCAAGGAACTCGTCCTTCGATGTCAGGCGGGGAAGATGACTACTTGGCGCGACGTGAACCATCGGTTCCCTCCTCTGCCGTGAAGGCCTGGCGACCCGCGATGGCCCGCTGCAAGAGATCGTTCAATTGCTCGGAGGTGACCGGACCGTGGAAGGAATCGTCGATCTTGACGACCGGTGAGCGATCGCAGACGCCCAGGCAGCCATTGACGACCTGCACACTGAGCTCACCGTCGGGCGTCGTGTCACCATCGGCGATGCCGAACGTATCGCTCAGGTCCTGCACCAGCCGCTGCGAGCCCTGGACGTAGCAGGACATGCCGTGACAGACCAGCAGGTGATGATGGCCACGCGGTTCGGTGCGGAAGTCGGCGTAGAAGGTGAGGAGACCGTAGACGCGGTTCTCGGTGGTGCCAAGGTGCTCGGCAACGATGCGTGCCGCCTCGGGCGAGACCCAGCCGAAATGCTCGTTGACTTCCTGCAGCGCGGCAAGAATGAGCTCCTGGGCTTCCTCGAAATCGCTGTAATGAATGTGGGAGACGAGCTCGCGAACAACGTCGAGATCGATCTCCTGTCGTCCGGTAAATGGTGCAGGTACTGGAAGCGTTACGTGTGCTTGCTCCGCATGAGCCACTCGGCCACCCTCCCTGCCGCAGTAGTCACTTCTCAACGACGAGAGGCGTTTCACGGCAGTGTGAAGACGATCACAATATTCAGTAGGGAAGTATAGCAGGGGACAGGATTATTCCCGCGGCCGCCGCGTGGTGATCGCGACCGCGACGGCGACCACAATCTTTAGCGGAAGAGCTTGCGGAAATCGCCGTCGAAGTCATTGAGGAATTCGTGGATATCGACGACATCACCGGCGTCAACCGGGGGACCGGCGGGCGGGATCTCGATCGAGGCGGTTGGCTCCTCCTCGCCGGCGGTCTTGCCAAGCGCCTCTTCCGTGAGGCGGCGAAGGGCGAGGTGCGCTTCCTCGGGATCACCATCGCTCATCACTGCCGCGACGAAATTGCGCGCGTGACAGTCGGTGCATTCGACGAGCATGGTCCACATGTCCGGCCGGCGGGAGATGACATGAATGTCGTCCGTGTCGAACTCCCGATGGCAGACAGCGCACCGGTCCAACCGGTCGAGCACGATTTTCTTGATCTGAACTTCTGAATCCATGATGCCTCTTACCGTTGTATCGATTCGGATGAATCGTCTGTCCCGCACGGGCTGCCGGGCAGCGAGCGGGACCAGGAATAGATGAAATGCGGATGCCGATGAGCTAGTTCGAGCGCTTCCGGTCGAAATCGTCGAGATCGAGCGAGTTGATGAAATCGCGGAAGACGGAAAGCTGCTCGCTGTCGCTCGACTTTTCCTGCTGCTTCGGCGGCGTCCAGGTTGCAGCGTCGGCCGGCAGGACGGACGGCTCCGAGTGCTCGGAGGAGGTCAGCTCGCTCGCGTCCACATCGTCATCGACCGAGACGGCGGCGCGGGTCATGATGCTGTCCTCGACAAGGATCGGGCAGCCGACGCGGACCGCCAGCGCGATGGCGTCGCTCGGGCGGCTATCGAGCTCGATGGCGTGTCCGTGCTGATCGAGATGGATCTGGGCGAAGAAGACCTGGTCGTTGAGATCGGTGATCACAACGCGGTCGACGGTCGCGTTCATCTCGGCGAGCATGCTGCGCATGAGGTCGTAGGGCAGGGGGCGCGTGGGCGCGATGCCCTGGAGTTCCATCGCGATCGCTTCCGCCTCGTAGGCACCGATCCAGATGGGAAGGTGGCGCTCACCCTCAAGCTCCTTGAGGATGACCACCCGATGCTGAGTCACGAGGCTCACGCGGATACTTTCAACAGTGGTTTCGATCATCGTCAGGCCCTTTCCTCGGCACCCGATGGCAGGTCATCGACGATCGTTCACGTGTCCGTTGACACGTTCGGTACGAGTGTCTCAGGTGCGTTCAAACACCCTGCCTGGGCCGAGTGTCACTCCCTTTATTCTACACCCCGTCCCGAAATCCCGACAGGTGGAGGGGCGAGAGGAACGCGCTGCGGGATGGAAACCGCCTCTGGCATTGGCTCGCAGGCGGGAGCATGCGTTATGGCTCGCTTGGGTAATCGTAGTGGGGAACGACGCCGATATCATCCTTCGGCCAGTAGGTGACCCACGCCTTGCCGATGATGTTCCCCTCCGGAACCGGACCGAAGACCCGGGAATCCGAGCTGTTGGTGCGGTTGTCACCCATCACGAAGACCTGGCCCTCGGGAACCGTCACCGGACGGCAATCCTGCCCCTGACAGTTGGTGACCTTGCCGTCGATGTAGGGCTCATCGAGTTTGTTTCCGTTGACATACACGGCGCCGCCGCGTGTCTCCACGACATCGCCTGGCAGCCCGATGATGCGTTTGATGTAGGGCTTGTCGTTGTGCTCGATTGGCGGGTTGAACACGATCACGTCGCCGCGCTGCGGGGGATTGAAGATATAGAAATCGCCGTCGACGCCGGGCAGCCAGTCGGTGAGCGCTGACTGGCCGAAGTGGAAGTAGGCGTTGCGGTTGACGAGCAGCATCTCGCCGTTGTCGAAGCTGGGATCCATGCTGTGGCCGTCGACCTTGAAGTTGAGCACAACCGCGCGGACGAGCACGAAGATGACGAGGGCGAGAATCAGGGTCTCGATGACCTCGCGAACCATGGACGGACGCTTTTGCGGCTGCGGGTTCGTCGCGATCGTGGCGGCGGTTTCGCCGTCGTCTTCGGCGGTTGGCGCGACCGAGTCCGCGGTGATCGGGTCCTGAGCTACGCGCGAGGAGAAATCGTCCGCGTTGGTTGTGTGATCGGTCATGCTGAGAATGATCCTCGTCGGTAATGGACGTGTGTTTGGCGTGCCGCCCCCCGCGGGATGATACCGCACTGGACGGTACGGTGGCGCGACGTGGAGTGGGAGAGGGCGCGGCTGCAGATGAAAATGACCGGTGATGGAGTGTTCTTCCATCACCGGTCATTTTGTGAACGCATCTCTTGTGGTTATCGTGACGAGACCTAGATCTCGTCGGCGCGCACTTCCCGCTTGCCGGCTGCGACGGGCTCCTTCACGTCGTCCGTGGTAGAAGCCGTGAGCGTCGAAGCCGTCTTCGAGGTTCCCTTGTCGAGCTTCTTGTCCTCGATCGGCTTGCCGTTTTCATCGACACCCGACTCGGTCTTGAATTCTCGAATACCTTTGCCGAGGGCACCACCAATTTCAGGAAGCTTCCCTACGCCAAAGATAATGACGACGATGACCAGGATAATGGCGAGCTCAGGAGCACCGATCCCGAATGGCATAACTAGAAATCCTCCACGGACGCTGGCAGTTTCACTCGGACGCGAATCCCTGCGGTCTGTTCCCGTTTCTTCCGCCGAGCGTTAGGCACATTGTATTCCTCGGCATGATCATTTTCAAACGGCGAACACCGTTCTAAAGACCATTCGACGACGGGCACACAGAGGAGCGCATGTGCCAAAGGGCGCCCCATTAGAATTGCGTCGAAGCTATGTTCCGCACCTGGTGGTGAGGTCTTACAGGACCAGCCCACTCAGCGCACAGAGAACGACGAAGACAATCGCTGTTCCAATCGTGAACTGGAAAAGCGTCTTCTCGAAGCCACGACGAGTTGTGGAGATCGATCCGGAGTCCCCTCCGAAGCCGCCACCAAACGCGGACGTCTTGCTTTGCAGCATGATCGTGACGATCAGCACAATGGCCACGATGATCGTAGAGAGATTGAGCGCTACTTCCACGTCTGCACGTGATCCTTTGCTTGCTGCGAGCGGCGTGTGGTCGCGAGATCGGTTTCCAAATCTCGTTGCCCACGAGAGTACCATCCCTGCTCGCGTCATTCAATTCAAACGGCCGGCGATTTTGCGGCGATGGCATCGCAGATGCGATTAAACGCGTCCGCTTTGAGGCTGGCGCCGCCGACCAACGCGCCGTCGATGTCCTCGTTCGCCGCGATCTCGGCGGCGTTGTCCGGGTTGACGCTCCCGCCATACAGGACGCGCATCCGTGCCGCGATATCCGCATCGATCTTCGTCAGTAACCCTCGGATGTGATGGCACATCTGCTGGGCATCGTCCGCGGTCGCGGAGCGGCCGGTGCCGATCGCCCAGACGGGTTCGTACGCCACGATGCAGCGGCCGATCGCTTCCGCCGGAAGCCCCGAGAAGGCGGCGTCCAGCTGTCGTGAGACGATCGTCCTGGCGTTGCCGGCATTTCGCTGCGCGAGCGTCTCACCCACGCATAGAATCGGTTGGAGACCGTTGTCCAGCGCGGCCCGCAGTTTTCTGGCGATGAGGTCGTCCATCTCCTCGTGGATCGAGCGACGCTCGGAATGTCCCACGATGACGAACGCACACCACGGCGCAAGCATCTCGGCCGAGACATCGCCGGTGAACGCGCCATTCGCCTCGGTCCAGCAATCCTGGGCACCGGTGGCGACGGGGCTGCCGGCGAGTGCGTTTGCGACCGGAACGATCCAGGGGAATGGTGGACAGAGCACGATCTCTACCGCAGCCGGATGAGCGGCACTGTATTCCACCGCCGATGCGGCAAGCACCTGCGCCTGCTCCAGATCGGTGTTCATCTTCCAGTTGGCGACCGCGAGTGGTGTCCGGGTCATGCTTCCTCCCCTGTCTGTGCCGGTGGCGCAACTTCCGGTTTCGTCCCGTCGGCATCCGGGATCACGGCGATCCCCGGCAGCTGCTTGCCCTCAAGAAATTCGAGCGACGCGCCGCCACCGGTCGAGATGTGATCGATCCGGTCGGCGAGACCGAGCGCCTCGATGGCCGCGATCGAATCGCCGCCGCCGATGACCGTCAGGCCGGGGGCATTGGCGACCGCCTGGGCGACGGTGCGGGTGCCCGCGGCGAAGGCGGGGTTCTCGGCGACGCCGAGCGGTCCGTTCCAGAAGACGGTTCTGGCCCCTGCGACCTGGTTGGCGTAGGCCTCGGCCGTCGCCGGTCCGATATCGAAGACCGCACGGTCGCCAATGCTGTCTACCTCGACGACGGTTCCCTCGTCGTCCTCGATCTGCCGCGCGACAACGACATCGGTCGGCAGGCCGACTTCGACGCCGGCTGCACGCGCTGTGTCGAGAATCTGCCGGGCGCGGTCGACGAGATCGGGCTCCGCGAGGGATTCACCGATATCGTGGCCGGTGGCGAGCAGGAAGGTGTTGGCCATGCCCCCGCCAATCAACAGGACACTCACACGGTCCACGAGGTGCTCAAGGACCTCGATCTTGTCCGAGACCTTGGCCCCGCCGATGATGGCGACGAACGGCGTTGCGGGATTGTCGAGCAGCCTGGAGAGGGCGTCGATCTCCTGCTGCATGAGGAGGCCGAGGTAGGCGGGCAGGATGTGGGCGACCCCCTCCGTCGAGGCATGGGCGCGGTGTGCGGCCCCGAACGCATCATCGACGTAGAGATCGGCAAGGCTTGCGAGCTGCCGGGCGAAAGCGGGGTCGTTCTGCTCTTCACCGGGCTCGAAGCGCAGGTTTTCGAGCAGCATGACGTCGCCGTCCTGCAGAGATGCCGCTGCCCGCCGGGCATCGTCCCCGGCGGCATCCGATGCCGTCGTGACGTCGATCCCCAGAAGCTCTCCCAGTCGCTTGCCGACCGGAGCCAGGCGCAACGCCTCGACCACCTTCCCTTTCGGACGGCCAAGATGGCTGCAGAGGATGATTCTTGCCCCGTGCTCGCGCAGCCAGGTGATGGTGGGCAGCGCCGCCTTGATGCGCGTGTCGTCGGTGATCTGCCCGTCGGCCATCGGGACGTTGAAATCGACGCGGCACAGGACGCGTTTGCCGCGGACATCAGCGGATTTCAGCGGTCGCTTCGACATGGTGGACTCCCCTACGTGGGAACCCGGGACCTTCCGGATTCCCCGGTGCGTGGAACGTGCCGGTCGAGGCGAACGCCTATATTCCCTTCTCGCAGATGAGGGCGGCGAGATCCGCGACACGGCAGGAGTAGCCCCACTCGTTGTCGTACCAGGCGATGACCTTGAGCATGTCGTCACCGATGACCTGCGTGGATGGCCCATCCACGATCGACGAGCGCGAGTCCTGCCGGAAGTCGCTCGAAACCAGCTCCTCGTCGGTATACCCGAGCAGACCGGCCAGCGCATCGCTCTCGGAGGCCTTCTTGAAGGCGTCGTTGACGGCTTCGGCGGTCACCGGCTTCTCGGTGATGACGACGAAGTCGATGACCGAGACGGTCGCGGTCGGCACGCGGAAGGAGAATCCGTCGAACTTGCCCTTGAGCTCCGGAATGACGAGTGCCAGAGCCTTCGCGGCGCCGGTACTCGTGGGAACGATGTTCTGGGCAGCGCCGCGGGCGCGACGAAGATCCTTGTGTGGTCCGTCCTGCAGGACCTGGTCGGCGGTGTAGGAATGCACCGTGGTCATCAGGCCGTGCTTGATGCCGAAGTTGTCGAGGACGACCTTGGCAACCGGCGCGAGGCAGTTCGTGGTGCAGGAGGCGTTGGAGATGATGTTGTGTTGGGCCGGGTCGTATGCCTCTTCGTTCACGCCGAGGACGATGGTGATGTCCTCGTTCTTGGCGGGTGCGGAGATGATGACCTTCTTGGCGCCGGCGTCGATGTGTGCCTTTGCCTGGTCGGCGTTCGTGAAGCGACCGGTCGACTCGATGACGAGATCGACGCCGAGATCTTTCCACGGGAGGTTGGCCGGATCGCGCTCTTCCAGCACCTTGATCAGCTTGCCGTTGACGACGATGCCTTCGTCATTGGACGAGATCTCGGCGTTGTACTGGCCATAGGTGGAGTCATATTTGAGCAAATGGGCGAGGGTGGCGTTATCGGTGAGGTCATTCACGGCTACGACCTCGAAGAGATCGGCGAATCCACCTTCATCGACTGCCTTGAAGACCTGGCGCCCAATGCGCCCAAAGCCATTGATCCCGATCTTGTAAACCATGCAAATTCTCCGATGGGTGCAAATGACGTGCAGATTGAGGGTGTCACCGGGAGCGGGATCTGGTTGACCGCCCGTGTGATCGCCATCACAAGCGTTGCAATGATAGCGTACGCGTTTTTCGCCGGTGCGCCGGGGATGCGCGGCATGGCGCTGGTACTGTGTTACTCATGCAACGCCGGGGAACGGTCCCTCTACAAACCTTCCGCCCTCCGCCCCGTCATTTCGAGCGCAGTCGAGAAATCTCAGTCGTGGGCGGTGCGCGGAACGGCGTTCGCCCCTCACGTCTGTGCCACACCGGCGATGCGTGACGCACCGAGTAAGAGATTTCGCGACAAGTGGACGCTCGAAATGACGTGGAGACACGCAGATTACTCGAGAGGCTTCTGCTCAGCACGTGATGGCTGACGTTGTACTAGACAGCGGCGGGGATGTCGGATTCCTCGCGCTCGAAGGCGATCGTGGGGCGCGTGGAATTGAGGGATGCGGCGCGGCTCTCGCGGGCGATCTCCAGCAGCACATCGGCCAGCTTCGCGGGATCGTGGCGGAGGGGATTGCGGTCGCTCACGACATCGCGCGCGATGACGCTGACGCCGCCACAGACCGACTCCGCGCCGTCGTAGACGATGGCTTCGACGTCCAGGTCGGCGGAGATCGCCGCGCTGGCTGCCGGGTTGTCGTTCACCACGGCATAATCGAGGCCGCTCTCGCCGAGGTACGCAAGCACTTCCCGGATATGGTCCTGATACCCGAAGTGGTCGGTCTCTCCATATTGGGTGGCGACGTTGCAGACGTAGGCGGTCTTGCCTCGCGACCACTTGATCGCCTCGTTGACGCCATCGACGAGGAGGTTGGGCAGCACGCTGGTGTAGAGGCTGCCCGGCCCGAGCACGATCAGGTCAGCGTTGATGATGGCCTGGAGGGCGGGTTCGTAGGCATCGGGCGATGGCGGATCGAGGAAGATGCGCTGGATACGGCGGCTGTCGTGGGAGATGGTCGATTCGCCCCGTTCGACGGAGCCGTCCTCCATGTAGGCGCAGAGATCGATGTTCTGCACGGTCGAGGGCAGGACGCGGCCGCGGACGTTGAGCACGCGTGCCGACTCGATGACGGCGTGCTCGAAGCTACCGCTGACCTGGGTCATCGCGGTGATGAAGAGATTGCCGAAGGAATGGCCGGAGAGCTCTGATTCCTCGTTGTCGAAGCGGTAGTGGAAGAGCTTGCTCATCGCCGACTCATCATCGGCCAGGGCGACGAGGCAGTTGCGGATATCGCCGGGCGCCGGAATGTTGTAGGCGCTGCGAATGCGCCCCGTGCTGCCGCCATCGTCGGCCACGGTCACGATCGCGGTGAGATTGATGTCGGCGCGCTTGAGCCCGCGCAGGAGCGCGCTCAGCCCGGTGCCGCCGCCGATGGCGACGACGTTGAGCTCGGGCTGGGCGACGCCGAAGCGGTGTTCGTTGACGATGGCGGCGACGTCGCGGCCGGAATCATCGCGGGCGAGGAATGGTTGCAGGAGGGATGTGCTCATGCGCCAGAAGGAGAAGCCCAGCAGGGCGCTGCCAACGATGGCGAGCCCGATCTCACGGTAGGGATGCGCGATGAACTGGAAGGTGGCGAGCTGGACGGTCGATTGCGAGGCTTTGGGGAAATCGTAGTGCCGGTAGACATAGGCGGCGAGCATGGCGAGCGCGAGACTGCACAGGATCATGGCGACCATGAAGAGCACAACCCAGCGCTTGACTTTCATTCCCGGCCGCAGCCAGATTCTGAGGTTTTTCGAGTTCATTCGGTTTCCAGATCGGCGCGAACGCTAACGGAATCAGGCAAACGATCCTGGCGTCATGCGAGAGATGATGGGTCGCGCCGCGGGGCGAAGATGCATGGCTGTCACTTTGGCCGAGTATACCATCCGGGAGCGGGCGCTCTACTCGGGACTGACGAGGGGCGAAGTCGACGGGGGACGTATCTGGGTCGACTTGAGTGCTCCGCAAGAGGATTGCTACCGCCTTGCAAGGCGATGCGATGGAGGCCGGGGTAAAGACGATTGGCCCGCGCCAACGGAAGGGATAGGTTTCGGCGATCGGTCGCTTGGGTGTGACGTATTTTTGCAGGAAACTGGAGGGGCAGGGAAGGTAGAGACCATAACCAGACGTCTCGCCAGGACGCCAAAATCCCGTACTTTGCTGTGACTACTGAAGGCAGCGTCGCTACGAGGGGTAGATCGATGTCTCCCGGCGGATACGCCTGATCCTGCAATCTTGCAAGTAGACATTTGTTGACCATTCCCTCCACCAATGTTAGCGTGGCATTACGTTGATCAACATAGCACGGCAGCATGCGGCCTTACAGCTACAGATGCACGAGGAGGTGTGTCATGTTTATGTAGGCCCGGTTTGTCCAGCTGTTCGTCGTGATCACCCTTTTTATGGCGACGCTCTCTGTTTCTCCAGCTGTATCAGCCCAAATTGCGCCACAGACAGTCCCCCTTTCCTGTTCCGCCAATGATCAATACATTCATGTTTCTGGCGGGCAGGTGGTTTTCAAAACGTCGTAGTCGTGCAATCAGGTCTCACCCCATCACCAAGTCACTGCATATCTCTGGCGTGACGGTGGAGACACTTATGCCCTTACAAGTAACTGCTACGGAACCGTCTCCTGTAGCGTAGCAAGTGGTACCGGCTTACGTGTCCTGTGCGTTTCTGGGACGTGGTATGCCAATGCCTATCACTCAGCCCAATCGCCCACTGGGGCGTGCCGTGGCAGATTGCATCGTCACCCGGGAATAGTGGATCTTGGATGACCTGCTGATCGTCGAGCGATGATCGTGAACCGGTAGGATTGCTGTGGCAGAGGATTATCGCGCAGCCTTCCAGACATTTGTCGATCTGGAGCCGATGCCAAGAGCGTTCGCCTGCCGGTTCACGTGCCGCTTCTCCCCGGAACGACGTACCGCCGCATTTGTGGACAGGGCACGGCGATTGCAAATCAGTCTTCGGGACGATGAGGGACTACTCCGTTTGTGCGGGAGCGGATAGTCGAGGAAGCGATCAAGGCGCAACAATGGCTAAAACCTGAACTTCTGGAGATATCCTTCGGGGTCACGAACGACGTTGTCTGGTCGCAACAATCGGGATGGATCCAGGTGCGCCTGCCCGATTGTTTCCGGTGGATCGTCGAACAGAGCAGCCCGTATAACAATCCTGGTCAAACTATTGTCAATCATGATCATGTGTTCAATTCCTGGGCGCCGGCTGGGGAAGCTTGGGAACGTGCGTATCAGCTAATCTTCAATAATTCGGTACCTGAGGTCGTCCTTGCCCATGTGCAGCCTCATCTCTTGCTCGTGGTTGGGTGATTCATACGCGTGTCGAAAACGCTTCCACCGTAGAGTTGGGCTTGGTGCGGCGCTATCCAATTGGATCAGCACCGGATGCGTGGGAAGAAGATTGGCCGGTACCATATTTCACTGAGACGGATCAGGTTGTGATATCGGTCGATCGCCTGAATCGGGTGATCACCGGGTGGGATTCCTTGTATCAAGGTGTGGCCATATCAATCGTACGGTTCACAGATATTGATACCGGCCCACATCTGACCACAGAGGATTTCGATCCGGTCAAGCTCGGGCTTTCTTCGGGACCGCCTGCTCATCTGCGTATGTGAAGATTTGATCTGTACAGAGCGAACCAATGCCATAACATTGAGCCTACGCACCAGCTGAACGTCGGAATCTGTCCCTCCCTCAGGGCGTCTGTGATACGTTCTTGTTGCTTCGGCGACGGAATCACGGGCGAGTATCCCGAAGATGTGTTGGCATAAGGCCGGCGGAACCATGCTGCATTCGGCACGGAACGCATACGCTGAGCCCGCGAAAACCGCCAAACGACGATTCTTCCCTGCTGGCGCATAAGCTATTCTGGTCTGCTGGCGGCAACGCGCGGGCCGGTGTACACTGGAGGTGCCTCAAGAGGCGAGAATGAACGCATCGGAACGCTTGTCCGCCGACGCTATTGGCGGCTCGGGTTTTCCATGCTATGCCTCTTGACAAGCGTCGTGTCCAGTGTTACACTCTTCGTTCGCGCGGATTCTGGCGTCGGTCGGATACCGACGGCGGAATACTTGAACTGGACGATGCGTGCTTGTGACACTACCAGACGGAAATATCCTGGTCAGCCGGGAGGGGCATCCTATGTCCTCCCGTTTTGGCGTTGCATTCGTGTTCCGCACGATGCGGTGGTGTCGTAGACGCAAGGGCTTCCCGCCTGTTGGATGCTCGTTCCTGGTCGCCCATTGACCGACGCGCGTTACCCATTGTCCTGCACGTCCCCAATGTACACGAAACGAAATGAACCTCAATCTCTCTGGTGGTTGGTCCTTTGATGCCCGTCACGACTGGTGCACGGTTGCGGCGCGCGTCGCGTAAGAGGAGCGGTAGATGGCTGTAGAGCGTGAAGTCCGAACAGAAGTCGCGAGCCAGGAGACGGGCTCGCATCAGGTGCTCTCGAACGTTGGTGTCGGGCGCCGCAGCTACGCGCGGATTCCGACCGTGCTTGAGATGCCGAACCTCGTCCAGGTGCAGCTGGAATCCTTCCAGTGGTTTGTGGAAGAGGGGCTGAAGGAGCTGCTCGAGGAGATCTCGCCGATCAGCGACCATCACCGGAAGATGGAGCTCTATATCTCGGATCCGCGCTTTGACGAGCCGTGGACCCGGATGCCCAAGGGGCCGGAGCAGGAGCGGGCGAAGCACGACCCGCGGATCGCCGAGGTCTTCTGCCGCGAGCGCGATATCACCTACGCTGCTCCCCTGCGCGTCTCCGCCAAGCTGATCATGAAGGAGACCGGCGAGATCAAGGAAACCGGCCCGGACGGAATCTTCCTGGGCGATTTTCCGATGATGACGTCGGACGGCACCTTCATTATTAATGGTGCCGAGCGCGTCGTCGTGTCGCAGCTCGTGCGCTCCCCTGGTGTCTATTTCGAACGCCAGCGCGATCCCGCGACCGGCAAGTTCCTCTCCACCGCCAAGCTGATTCCGAACCGCGGCGCCTGGCTCGAGTTCGAGACCTCAAACCGCGATGTCATCTCCGTCAAGGTCGACCGCAAGCGCAAGATGCCGGTCAGCATCCTGCTGCGGGCGATCGGTCTGGAGAGCAACGATGATCTGCTGGCCGCCTTCGAGGATGTCGACACGAACGAGGATCGGCGCTACATCGCGACTACCCTCGACAAGGAGCCGACGACCAATCGCGACGAGGCGTTGATCGAGCTGTACCGTCGTCTGCGGCCGGGCGATCCCCCGACCAAGGACAACGCGACCACGATGCTGGAGAACCTCTTCTTCAACGAGCGCCGTTACGATCTCGCTCGCGTTGGCCGCTACAAGCTGAACCAGCGCCTGCATCGCGATCGCGATGCCGCGATCGACAGCCGTATCCTGCAGACGGAAGATCTCGTCGAGATCATTCGCGAGCTGGTGCGCCTGAACAACGGCCTGAGCCACTCGGATGACATCGACCACCTCGGCAACCGGCGGATTCGCGCGGTCGGCGAGCTGATCCAGATGCATGTGCGAACCGGGTTCCAGCGACTTGAGCGCGGTATTCGCGAGCGCATGACCATTCAGGACCCGGAGACGGTGACGCCGCAGGGCCTGATCAGCACGACGCGCCCGGTGATGGCGGCGGTTCGCGAGTTCTTTGGCGGCAGCCAGCTCTCGCAGTTCATGGACCAGACGAACCCGCTCGCGGAGCTGACGCACAAGCGCCGTCTCTCGGCACTCGGGCCCGGTGGCCTGAGCCGCGATCGCGCTGGTCTCGATGTGCGTGACGTCCATCCGTCGCACTACGGGCGCATCTGCCCGATCGAGACGCCGGAAGGTCCGAACATTGGCCTGATCGGCTATCTCGCGTCGTACGGAAAGATCAACCCCTACGGCTTCATCGAGACGCCGTACCGGCGGGTGCTCTCCACGATCGATGTGCAGGAGCCCGCGATCGAGCTCGTCGGACAGATCCTGCGCGACGATGTCGTGTCCAGTGAGAGCGGCGAGATCGTCGCAAAGACGGATACCGTGATCGACGAGACGGTGCTGGAGGCGATCAAGGCGTCGGGCGTGCAGTTTGTGCGCATCCGGCCGGTGGTCTCCGACATCATCGACTACCTGCCGGCCGATCGCGAAGAGAACGTGATGATCGCGCAGGCGGATACCCCGCTCGACGATGCCGGGCGCATCACCGTCGATCTGGTGACGGTGCGGCTCGGTTCGGACGGTCACCGCTTCCCGCAGGTGCCGCCGGCGCAGGTCCATTACATGGATGTCTCGCCGAAGCAGGTGGTCTCGGTGGCGACGGCGCTGATCCCGTTCCTCGAGCACGACGATGCGCAGCGCGCGCTGATGGGCGCGAACATGCAGCGCCAGGCGGTGCCGCTGGTGCGGCCGCAGGCGCCGGTCGTGGGAACGGGCGTCGAGTACCTGACCGCCCGCGACTCCGGGCAGGTGGTCGTGGCCCATCACGCGGGGACGGTGATCTCCGCGTCGGGCTCGCAGATCACGCTGGAGGATGACGAGGGGCAGCGGCACGTCTACCACTTGCGGAAGTTCGTGCGCTCGAACCAGGACACCTGCATCAACCAGCGCCCGAGCGTCCATGTTGGCGATCGGGTTGAGGTCAACCAGATCATCGCCGACTCGTCCTCGACGGATCAGGGCGAGCTCGCGCTCGGCCAGAACGTGTTGGTCGCGTTCATGCCGTGGGAGGGTGGCAACTTCGAGGACGCCATCCTGCTGAGCGAGCGCCTGGTGCGGGACGACGTCTACACGTCGATCCACATCGAGAAGTACGAGTGCGAGGCGCGGGACACCAAGCTGGGTCCGGAGGAGATCACCCGCGATATCCCGAACGTTGGTGAGGAGAGCCTCGCCAACCTCGACGAGACGGGCATCATCCGGATCGGCGCGGAGGTCCGTCCGAACGACATCCTCGTCGGCAAGGTCACCCCTCGCGGCGAAACCGAGCTGAGCGCGGAAGAGCGCCTGCTGCGCGCCATCTTCGGTGAGAAGGCGCGTGAGGTGAAGGACACCTCGCTGCGCGTGCCGCACGGCGTTCACGGCAAGGTGATCGACGTCAAGCAGTTCCGCCGCGACGAGCAGACCGACCACGAGCTGCCGGCCGGCGTGAACCAGAGCGTCCGCGTGATGATCGCGCAGAAGCGCAAGATCTCCGAGGGCGACAAGATGGCCGGTCGCCACGGCAACAAGGGTGTCATCAGCCGGATCCTGCCGGTCGAGGACATGCCCTACCTGCCGGACGGGACGCCGGTCGACATCATCCTGAACCCGATCGGTGTGCCGAGCCGCATGAACCTCGGGCAGGTCATGGAGACCCATCTCGGATGGGCCGCCCAGAAGCTCGGGTTCACGGTGGCGACGCCGGTCTTCGATGGCGCGAACGAGGACGAGATCCGCGACGCGCTGCGCGCGGCCGGCCTGCCGGAAGACGGCAAGGTCGACCTCTACGACGGACGGACGGGTGAGAAGTTCGATCGCCCGGTGACGGTGGGCATCATCTACATGCTGAAGCTCGCCCACCTCGTCGAGGACAAGATCCACGCCCGGTCGACCGGCCCGTACTCGCTCGTCACGCAGCAGCCGCTGGGTGGTAAGGCGCAGTTCGGAGGCCAGCGATTCGGCGAGATGGAGGTGTGGGCGCTCGAAGCCTACGGCGCGGCGCACATCCTCCAGGAGATGCTGACCGTCAAGTCGGACGATATCGTCGGTCGCGTCAAGACATATGAATCGATCGTGAAGGGTGAGGAGATCGGCGAGGCCGGTGTGCCGGAATCCTTCAAGGTGCTCGTCAAGGAGCTCCGCAGTCTCGGCCTCTCCATTGATGTCATCAATGAGGACGAGCAGACAGTCGACTTTGCCGAGGACAATTCGCGCGATCTGCTGTCGAATCTGGATCGTATCAATCTCAGTGGTTTCGAGCGGACTGGCGATTGATCTGATGCAGAGGCCGGGAAGCACGTTCGCTTCCCGGCCCACATCGCTCGATCGAAGTGCTCGCAATCGGAGGAACCATGGAAAATATCAATCTCGCAGATCTCCCCGCTGAGGCAGTGGATCGCGGTCTTTCGAATGCCCTTGCCCGGAGCGATTCGGGCGATGGCCGCCGGCCGATGGGTGGTCCGCGCGGCGATCGTCAGGATCGCAGCCGTGTGATGGATGTGAACAACTTCGATGCGATTCGCATCAAGCTGGCCTCCCCGGAGGACATCCGCAGCTGGTCGTATGGTGAGGTTACCAAGCCGGAGACCATCAACTACCGGACGTTGAAGCCAGAGCATGGCGGTCTCTTCTGTGAGCGCATCTTCGGTCCCTCGCGGGACTGGGAGTGCTACTGTGGCAAGTACAAGCGCATTCGGCACGCTGGCACCGTCTGCGACAAGTGCGGTGTCGAGGTCACGCGCTCCAAGGTGCGCCGTGAGCGCATGGGGCACATCGAGCTCGCCGCGCCGGTCGCCCACATCTGGTACGTGAAGGGCACGCCGAGCCGTCTGGGGCTGTTGCTGGACATCTCTCCGCGCAACCTGGAGCGGGTGCTCTATTTCGCCTCCTACCTCATCACCAATATCAACGAAGAGGCAAAGCAGGCCGCGATCGATGAGATCAACGAGCTGCATGAGGAGACGGTCGAGGAGATCCGCGCCGAGTACCAGGCCGAGCTGGACGAGATCACCAGCCAGGTCAATGCCGATGTCGGCAATCTCGACGAGGGATCGTCCAACCTGTCGGCGTCCATCGAGGAGTCATTGAAGCGCCGCCGCGATCAGCTGATCGCCGAGCGCGACGAGCTGCTGGCCAAGCTGGAGAGCATGCGCGGCGAGGCGTCGGACCAGACCTACTCCTTCCAGGGGCAGTTGATCGTGCAGGAGGACGAGTCGGTCAACGACGATCGTTTCGTGAAGCTGACGCGCGCCTTCGATTCCGCGATGGAAAAGATCGAGGCGGATGCCCGGTCGGAAGCGACCGGCAGCGAGGCGCTGGCTGGCGCCGAGCGCGACCAGTTGACCTACGAGGCCGACGAGCGCCGCAAGAAGATCGAAGAGAAGCTCGCGGAGCGGATCAAGGAAGAAGAGCAGGGTCGCGACGAGATCCTGAAGCAGATGGCCGAGCTGAAGGAACTGACGATCCTGACGGAGACGCAGTACCGCGAGATGCAGGACATCGTGCCCGCTGGTGTCTTCGACGCCAGCATGGGTGCCGAGGCCGTCTACGACTACGTTTCGAAGAAGGTCGATCTCGACCAGCTCGCGCTTGAACTGCGCAACGAGATGCAGGTCGCGTCGGAGGTTCGCCGGAAGAAGGCGACGAAGCGGCTCCGTGTGGTGGAGGCCCTTCGCAAGAGTGGCAACAAGCCGCACTGGATGATCTTCACTGCACTGCCGGTGATTCCGCCGGAGCTGCGGCCGATGGTTCAGCTCGATGGTGGCCGTTTCGCGACCTCGGACCTGAACGATCTCTATCGTCGCGTCATCAACCGGAACAACCGGCTGAAGCGACTGCTGGAACTCGGCGCGCCGGATATCATCGTGCGCAACGAGAAGCGCATGCTGCAGGAAGCCGTCGATGCCTTGATCGACAATGGCCGCCGCGGTCGCGTCGTCTCCGGGTCGGGCAAGCACAAGCTGAAGAGCCTTAGTGACCTGTTGAAGGGCAAGCAGGGGCGCTTCCGCCAGAACCTGCTCGGCAAGCGTGTCGACTACTCCGGCCGCTCGGTGATCGTGGTCGGGCCGGATCTGAGCCTCGACGAGTGCGGCCTGCCGAAGCGGATGGCGCTGGAGCTGTTCAAGCCGTTCGTCATGCGCCGCCTGGTCGATCGCGGCATGGCGCACAACATCAAGTCCGCGAAGCGGCTGGTGGAGCGCGTCAATCCCGCCGTGTGGGAGGTGCTGGAGGACGTCATCGGGGACTACCTGGTGCTCCTCAACCGCGCCCCAACGCTGCACCGTCTTGGTATCCAGGCGTTCAAGCCGAAGCTGATCGAGGGGTCGGCCATTCAGCTGCACCCGATGGTGACGCCGGCGTTCAACGCCGACTTCGACGGCGACCAGATGGCGGTTCACGTTCCGCTGTCCAAGGCCGCACAGCAGGAGGCGCGGGAGCGCATGCTCTCCGTCCGCAACCTGCTCTCGCCGTCCAGTGGTGAGCCGATCGTGTCGCCGACGCAGGACATCGTGCTCGGCTGCTACTACATCACGAGTGAGCGCGACTACGAGTCCGACCTGAAGAACGGCACGGTGCCGCGCGGGTGGGGCAAGGTCTTCGGCTCGCTCGAAGAGGTGCGTCTCGCCTATGAGACCGGTGCCGTCGACATCCAGGCCGCGATTACGGTCCGCACGGACCGCGATGGCGGGGTGATGAAGCGGATCCCGACCACGGTCGGACGCGCGATCTTCAATGAAGTGCTGCCGCCGGTTCTGGGCAAGTACTACAACGAGACGATGACCAAGAAGCAGCTCCAGAACGTGGTGTCGGACTGCTACCGGGCATTCAAGGATCCGGCGGACACGGCGACCGTTGTCAACGACATCAAGAAGGTGGGCTTCAAGTACTCGACCAAGGGTGGCTTGAGCATCTCCCTCGCCGATGTCACGATGTCGGTCAAGAAGGGCGAGATCATCGAAGCCGCGGACGACGAGGCGGCCAAGATCGAGCGCCAGTATCGCCGTGGTCTCGTGACCGAGGATGAGCGCCTGCGTGAGCTGGAGCGCATCTGGAACGATGCCCGTGACAATGTCCGCGACGACGTGGAAGATCAGTTGCGCGGCCAGAACTCGGTCTACATGATGTCCCACTCCGGAGCGAAGGGAAACATCAACCAGATCAGCCAGATGGCTGGTATGCGTGGACTCGTGCTCGACCCGCAAGGCAAGATCATCGATGTTCCGATCAAGTCGAACTTCCGCGAGGGCCTGACCGTTCTTGAGTACTTCCTCTCGACGCACGGCACCCGGAAGGGGCTGGCGGACACGGCGCTGCGAACGGCGGACTCCGGGTACCTCACCCGGCGCCTCGTCGATGTGGCGCAGGATGTGATCACGACGATCGAGGACTGCGGGACGACGCACGGTATCCCGATGAGCCGGATCGGCAGCGATGGCAAGCCCGTCTCCAACGATGAGTTCCGCTCCCGGATTACGGGGCGCGTGCTTACCGAGGATGTGGTGAACCCGGAGACCGGCGAGATCATCCTGGCCAAGGGCGAGGAGATCGCCGACTACGTGAAGGGGCCGGATGGCAAGACGCGTGACTACGTCACCGAGATCATCGACTCCAACGTCGAGCAGGTTGTGGTGCGCACCGTCATGTCGTGCGAGGCCGTTCACGGCGTCTGCCAGAAGTGCTACGGACGCGACCTCGCGAGCGGCCAGATGGTCAAGCTCGGTGAGGCGGTCGGTATCATCGCGGCGCAGTCGATCGGTGAGCCGGGTACCCAGCTGACGATGCGGACGTTCCACTCCGGTGGCGTGAACCGCGCCGACATCACCAGCGGTCTGCCGCGCGTCGAGGAGCTGTTCGAGGGCCGGTTGCCGAAGGCGGCCGCGCTGCTGGCGAACAAGCCGGGAACGGTGTCCATCGAGCAGACCGACAACGGCCGCTTGCTCGCGATCACGTCGATCGAGCACGAGTCGTGGCGGCATCTGCTGCCGGACGGCTGGGAGCCGGCAATTGCACCGGGGACACTGGTCGTGAAGGACAAGACTGTCCTGGCGACGAACGCCGATGGCGAAAAGCTGCACTCCGGGATCGACGGCACCTTCCTGCTGGACGGCAAGACGGTGTATGTGCGCAAGGAGAGCGAGGAGCGCGAGGAGTACCCGATCAATGTCGGCGACGAACTGCTCGTCGAGGACGGCGATCAGGTGACACCGGGCGCGCAGCTGACGCGTGGTCCACTGGACCCACATCAGGTGCTCCACACGTTGGGCCCCGATGCCGCGCAGCGCTACATCATCGATGAGGTGCAGAAGGTCTACCGGTCCCAGGGTGTGCCGACGAACGACAAGCACATCGAGGTGATCTGCCGCCAGATGCTGCGCAAGGTTCAGGTTCAGTACCCGGGCGATACGGACCTGCTGGAAGGCGATACCGCCGACCGCTTCGAGTTCAATGCCAAGAACGAGCAGGTGCTCGCGCAGGGTGGCGAGCCTGCGACGGCGATGCCGTTGCTCCTCGGGATCACGAAGGCGTCGTTGGAGACGGATTCGTTCCTCTCCGCAGCCTCCTTCCAGGAGACGACCCGCGTGCTGACCGAGGCCGCAATCAACGGCAAGGTCGATCACCTTCGCGCGCTCAAGGAGAACGTCATCATCGGTAAGCTGATCCCGGCTGGTACGGGGTTCGGTGCCGAGGAGCGGCGCAAGGCGGAGCTGGAGGCCGAGGCCCAGGCGAAGTTCGAGGCGCAGAGCGTCAAGCGCGAGTCGCTTGAGCCCGCCGAGGAAGAGGACTACACCGAGCTCATGGCGGCTGGTCACATTCCGGCCACCGCGGTGCTCGAGCATCCGAGCGATAGCGATCCGGACGGCTTCAACCAGATGGCGCCGGAGGACATCGCCGAGGTGAACACCGGCGGTGTCGAGGACGAGACCGTCGACGAGGAGTAATCACCACGGGTGACACGAAGCCCCTGCTGGCATATGCCAGCAGGGGCTTCGTGCGTCTATGGCCCGTTCCCGGGAGTAGCGGGGGCCGACAGCCCTGCGTGGACGGGCCCCCTAGGATAGGGCGGTTCTGGGTCAGGCCGAGGGAGCGCTCGATTCTTTGTCCGCAACCTCGGTCCTCGCCGCAACGAGCTCCGCCCAGTGCGTGGAGACGTACTCGAGATTGGTCTTCAGGCGCTCCTCGAGCGGCCGGTCGGTGCTGAAATCCTCGAAGGCGATCCATTTGTCATAACCGACCGCATCCAGCGCTTCCAGCAGGGACCGCACGCTGGCGACACCCTTGGAGACTGGCGCCCAGTCGGCCTTCCATTCGACCCCGCCGTCCGGTTGGTACTTCACCGGGAACCAGCGCGCGTTCTTGATGTGGACGTGGGCGAGGAGCGGCCCCAGCATCTCGAATCCGAGCCGGTATGCCTCGAACCCCTCATGCACCATGTTCCCGGCATCGTGGATCACGCCGACGTGGCTCGGATCGAAGCCGTCCAGGAAGAGGCGGGCAGAGCTTGCAGACGGGCAGATCGAGCGGTGATGCAGTTCGACCAGCGCCTTCACCTTGTACTTGGCTGCAAGCTCTGCAACGCGCTTGTACTGTTCCCGCGCAGTATCGAAGAGCGGCTTGTATGCGAGGGAATTGTCATAGTTCGGGACACGGACGCGGAGCTGCGGGACACCGATCGAGGCGGCGCCCCGCATGACCTGCTCGACACTCTCCAGATCGTCGCAGGTGACATAGGTGCCGAGCGAGGGGATCTCGAGCCCGGCGTCGTCCGCGAGCTTCTTGTAGTCCGCTGCCTTCTCCTCGAATGTCGAGAAGGGCAGGGTGGACTTGTTGCCGATCCAGAAACCGGGACGTTTGTGCTCGGCCGGGTCTTCGGTGACGCGCCATTCGACCCCGTCGTAGCCGACCTCCTTGATCTTCGTGACGACTTCCTCGGGGGTGTAGTCGGGCGTTGAGACGGTAAAGACAGCGAATTTCATTGCATGACCTTTCAGGAGTGCGCTGCTCCGGCGTGCCGCCCGCGTGGCGGGACCAAACTCAGGACAGGATGTCGACTCGCTGCCCGGTGCGCGCCGACTCGTAGATGCCGAGGATGAGATCGACCGCCTTGCGTGCCTCCTCGCCGGGGAACGGTGGCGTCGTACCGCGGGCCAAGGCGTTGAAGATCGCCTGATGCTGGCGGCGATGCGCCCCGCCGAATGCCTCGTCCGCCTTCCAGCCCGCCACGAGCTCGAGATCCTCCGGGGTCAGGAGTTCGTCAGTCAGGTCGCTGGTGCCCTCCCAGCTCGCCAGCGCGTTGCCATCCAGCACCGCCTTGCCCCGCTCGCCCACGATCTCGATGTGGACCGGCCGATCCTTGTCCGTCGAGGTGGTGGCGGTAAGCGCCCCCAGCGCTCCATTGTGGAAGGCAAGGCTGGCGGCAGCGGTGTCCTCGGTCTCGATGTCGTGCGTCAGCGTCGCCGTCATCGCCTGGACGGCGGCGACGCCGCCCATCAGCCACTGGAGCTGATCGATGGTGTGGATCGTCTGGTTCATGAGGGCGCCGCCGCCATCGAGCGCCCAGGTCCCGCGCCAGAGGCCGTTCGCGTCGTAGTACTCCTGCGTGCGGTGCCAGTGCAGGTACCCTTGCCCGAGAAGGGGTTTGCCCAGCAGGCCCGCCTCGATGCCCCGGCGCACCAGGAACACATCCTTCGACAACCGGTTCTGGAAGATGACCGCAAGATGAACGCCGGCCCGCTGCGCGGCCACGATCATCCGGGTGGCGCCCTCGTGGGTGATCGCCATCGGCTTCTCGGTAATGACATGCTTGCCATGCTCGGCCGCGAGGACCGCCTGCCCCGAGTGCATTCCCGATGGGGTGCCGAGGATCACGAGATCAATGTCCGGCTGGGCGAGCAACTCCTCATAGGAAGCGAACCAGGGGACACCGTGTTTCGCCGCGAGTGCCTTGCCGGCATCCTCGCGAGGCTCGGCAATCGCCAGCAGCTTCGCGTTCAAGACGCCCGCCAGGGCATCGGCGTGGACGTTCCCGATCACACCGGCGCCGACAATGCCTACTCCGAATTGATTCGACACGATGACCCTCCCCGCGTTGTCGCCAACTGCTCGCATCTGTCCAGATTCGATTCTCTTGGATCGATGCTATCCGCCAATTGCCATCGTCGCAACCGAACGCAGATTCCGGCACGTCGTACCATGGAACGATAGGGGAATCTGTCGTTTAGCATCCGGGGACCGATCGTGTATTTCGATGACTGGTACAAAAAACAGGTGACGTTGCGATGGGAGGGCCGGTCGGTCGATCTCGCGGTCGCCCAGGAGCTCTTCAGCAGTCATGAGGTCGATCGCGGGAGCTTGCTGCTTCTGCGCTCGTTGGATGTCGATGCCCTGCCGGAGCGCGGACGCAGCCTCGACTACGGCTGCGGCTACGGGGTGCTCGGCCTGGCGGTGAAGGCGATTCGTCCGGCGTGGGAGGTAACCCTGGTGGATCGCGATGCGCTGGCCGTCACGTTCAGTGCGTGGAACGCCGTCCATCTGGGCATGGCCGTCGACTGCCGGTGCGGGCTCGATCCCCTCGATTCGACCGGGGCTGGGTACGATCTCGTGCTCTGGAACGTGCCGGGCAAGGCCGGGGCGTCGGTGCTCGCCCGCCTCACCGGGGAGGCACTCGACGTGCTGGCTCCGGCGGGTACCCTGGCGCTCGTGATCGTGCATCCGCTGGCGGAAACCGTTCGGACGGCAATCGCGGCCCGTGACGACATCGCGATCGCTCACGAGAGCAAGGGCCGCGAGCATACGGTCATCCATGCGCGGCGGACCTCCGGATCACCCACTGGCTCGCGGGACGGGTTCGCGGATGGCATCTTCGATCGGGAGGCGATCGAGGTCGTCTACGGCGAGATCGCCTATGGCCTGGTTCCGGTCATCGGGCTGCCCCAGTATGACGGCCCGGACCAGACCTCGCTGATGGTGATGGACGCGCTCACGTCGCTTCCCGCCGACGATCGCGAGCGCCGCCGGGCGATGGTGGTGCGGCCGGGAGTCGGGCACCTGCCAAAGGCGGTCCAAACCCGGTGGCCCAGCGCGGAACTCGTTCTCGTCGACCGTGACCTGCTCGCCCTGCGAGCGTCGGCGCGGGCACTTGGCAACGAGGACCGGACGAGAACATTCGCCAGCCCTGACTTCGAGGGGGTCGACATTGGCGCGCCGGTCGACCTGGCGATCGTCATGATCCCCGACCAGATGAGGCCGCCGGTGATGACCCGATTGCTGGACGATCTCGTTGAACGCATTGTCCCGGGAGGTTTACTGCTGGCAAGTGGCGCCTCGACCGAGGTGAGCCGCTTCGCCTCGCTTGCCGCCAAGCGGTCAGCGGTCCGTTTGCGTGACCAACGCAAGCGGCGTGGCTCCAGCGTGGGGATCATCGAGCGGCGAGACGGATGACGGCTGATACCGGCGTGTGAGGGGAAAGTGGAAAATAGGTGCGCCGGGCACCGATTGGTGGGGTGTAGTCGCCCCACATTGGCCCACTTGACCCGAGGGCGGCCAATCGAGTAAAATCCTTCCTTGTGGTCACTCTATGTGACTGCGCGTGCGGTTGTGGCTTCAAACCGTCAAGCAATAAAAGAAAAAGCGAAGCCAAAAACGATCAACCGTCATGTGATGGGTGGCGCCGCAGCTGCGGTCTTCCGAACGGAAGCATTCCCCTGTTTCACGCAGGGGCGCAGAGCACGGTCATACGTCGCCTGTCCGGTGAGGAGCTTTTCGTGCCGACGATCAATCAGTTGGTTCGCAAGGGCCGCAAGGACGTCAAGAAGAAGACCAATTCGCCCGCGCTGCGTTTCACGAACAGCGCTGCAGGCCGCTACTCTGGCCGGCTGCGCAGCGGTACGTTTGCACCGCAGAAGCGTGGGGTGTGCACCCAGGTCAAGACCATGACGCCAAAGAAGCCCAATTCGGCACTGCGCAAGATCGCCCGCGTCCGCCTGACCAATGGTATCGAGGTCACGGCGTACATTCCGGGTGAGGGGCATAACCTCCAGGAGCACTCGATGGTGCTGATTCGGGGCGGCCGGGTGAAGGATCTCCCGGGCGTTCGGTATCACATTGTGCGAGGGGCGCTGGATGCCCGCGGTGTAGAAAACCGCAAGCAAGCGCGGTCGAAGTACGGAACCAAGGCACCGAAGAAGGGGTAGCGCTCGCGCGCTCCTTCCCGGTGTTCCCGCTTTGGCGGAACTGAGAGGCCTGGATACGGGAAGCGGCACGACGCCCTTGGGGGCGACGCCGCTTTTTCGTGTGTCTGAAACCTCTTGACGCTCTTGGGTTCTTGCGAACGGTCTTCATCGATGTGTATTGCGGGCGTTTGAACGCGTATTGTCTCGGCGGATGGCAACATGTGCCGGGCATAGTCAAGGTTGGGGCCGCATGGGCGGCGAACCGGCCTGAAAGACGAATTGGTGTCCGCGAGAGGGATTCGCAGGGAGTGTGACACTCACCGGATCCGAGAAGCGGGCCAACGGAGGCTTTGTTCCAATGCCGAGACGATCAAAGATTCAGCGGCGCGTGCCGACACCCGATGCGCGCTACAACAGCGAGCTCGTGTCGCGCTTCATCAACAAGATCATGCAGCGCGGCAAGAAGGGCCTGGCCGAGCGCATCCTCTACGACGCATTGCAGACGATCCAGGAGCGCACGGGCCGCAACCCGCTCGAGGTGTTCGAGCAGGCGGTGGCGAACGCCACGCCGATGCTGGAAGTGAAGCCTCGCCGGGTTGGCGGCGCGACCTACCAGGTTCCGGTGCAGATCGAGGGACAGCGCCGGCTCTCGCTGGCGATCCGCTGGCTGCTCACATCGGCCCGGGCGCGATCCGGCAAGACCATGTCGGAGAAGCTCGCCAACGAGCTGCTCGATGCCTTCAATGGCACCGGTGCGACGATCAAGCGTCGTGAAGACACGCACCGCATGGCGGAGGCGAACCGGGCGTTCTCGCACTTCCGGGTCTAATCCCAATGTGGGCCACCATGCGACTGCGTGGTGGGTGAATGCAGCGGGCAGGAATGTCCAACGCGAGGAAATACGATTTCAATGAGTGCTGGTACTGCGACCCAACCAAACCTTTCCGATCCCGCAGTCGCCCTTCGTCGAACGCGGAATATCGGAATCATTGCGCACATCGACGCCGGCAAAACGACGACGACCGAGCGCATCCTGTTCTACACAGGCAGAGTGCACAAGCCGGGTGAGACGCACGAGGGCGCCGCAACCATGGACTGGATGGTCCAGGAGCGGGAGCGCGGCATCACGATCACCTCGGCGGCAACCACGTGCTACTGGCGCGAACACCGGATCAATATCATCGACACCCCTGGCCACGTCGACTTCACCGTCGAAGTGGAGCGGTCGCTGCGCGTCCTGGACGGCGGTGTCGTGGTCTTCGATGCCGTGGCCGGCGTCGAGCCGCAGTCAGAAACGGTTTGGCGGCAGGCAGACAAGTACACGGTTCCCCGCATCTGCTTCGTGAACAAGATGGATCGGACCGGCGCCTCGTTCAGCCGGACCGTCGAGATGATCATCGATCGTCTCAAGGCGACCCCGGCTCCCGTGCAGGTGCCGATTGGCGCCGAGGCCGATTTCCAGGGCGTGATCGATCTCATCCACATGAAGGCCATCCTCTATCACGATGATCTCGGACAGAACATCGAGATCACGGATATTCCGGCCAACATGCAGGAGGAGGCCGAGGCCGCCCGCCAGAAGCTGGTCGAGCTGATCGCCGAGTCCGACGAGGAGCTCATGATGCGCTACCTCGAAGGCGAGGAGATCGGCGCGGACGAGCTGGTCGCGGGGCTCCGCAAGGCGACCCTGCGCAGCGAGCTCGTGCCGGTGCTCTGCGGCAGCTCGCTCAAGAACAAGGGCGTGCAGCCGATGCTTGACGGCATCGTCGATTACCTGCCGTCGCCGCTCGATGTGCCGGCGATCGTTGGCATTAACCCGGCGACGGATGAGGAAGTGACCCGCGAGGTCGATCCGCACGCTCCGCTGGCGGCGCTGGCCTTCAAGATCGCGACCGATCCGCATGTCGGCAAGCTCGCCTACATCCGCGTCTACTCGGGCACGATGCAGTCCGGCTCCTACGTGATGAACACGTCCAAGGGGCAGCGGGAGCGCATCGGGCGGCTGCTGCAGATGCACTCGAATCACCGGGAAGAGATTTCCGAGGCGTACGCCGGGAACATCTGCGCGGTTATCGGTCTCAAGAACACCTTCACCGGTGACACGCTCTGCGATCCCGCCAACCCGGTGATCCTTGAGTCGATCACCTTCCCGGAGCCGGTCATCTCGGTCTCCGTGGAGCCGAAGACGCGCGCCGACCAGGACAAGATGGGCAACGCGCTTGCCCGCCTGGCGGAAGAGGATCCGACCTTCCGGGTCCGCACGAACGAGGAGTCTGGCCAGGTCGTCATCGATGGCATGGGCGAGCTCCACCTGGCGATCATCGTCGACCGTATGATGCGGGAATTCCGCGTCGAGGCGAACATCGGGCGGCCGCAGGTTGCCTACCGCGAGACGCTGACCGTTCCGGCCCGGGTGGAAGGGCGACACGTCCGCCAGTCCGGTGGTAAGGGTCAGTATGGTCACGCGATCGTGGAGTTCGAGCCGCAGGAGCGGGGTGCCGGCTACGAGTTCGTCGACAAGATCGTCGGCGGCACCGTGCCCCGGGAGTACATCCAGCCGGTGAATGCTGGTATCCAGCAGGCGATGGCGACCGGTGGTCCGGCCGGCTTCCCGGTCGTGGATATCAAGGCGACGCTGGTCGATGGCTCCTACCACGATGTCGACTCCTCGGAAATGGCGTTTACGATCGCCGGTTCGCTGGCAATGAAGGAAGCGCTGCGCCGCGGCAAGCCGACGATCCTCGAGCCGATGATGTCCGTCGAGGTCACCACGCCGGACGAGTTCATGGGCGATGTCATCGGTGACCTGAACTCGCGACGCGGCCAGATCCAAGGGATGGAAGAGCGTGCCGGCGCGCAGGTTGTCCGGGCGATCGTGCCGCTGGCCAACATGTTCGGCTACGTCACCGACCTGCGGTCGATGACGCAGGGTCGGGCCGTCTCCTCGATGGAGTTCGACCACTACGCACCGCTGCCGGAAGCGCTTGCGCAGGAGTTCGTGGCGAAGAATCAACGGGATTAGTCGCTGGTCCGGCCCGGACCGCGCTGCGAGCCGGGCCGGTCTCTGTGTCGGGAGCATGAAGCTCCCGAGGAACTGTTTCAGAATTAAGGGGTGTTACCGGTGGCGAAGAAGGTGTTTGAGCGGACGAAGCCGCACGTGAACATTGGGACGATCGGGCACGTGGACCACGGGAAGACGACGCTGACGGCGGCGATCAGCAAGACGCTGGGGCTGCAGAGCGGGTCGGCGATCCGGGACTTTGCGAGCATCGACAACGCGCCGGAAGAGCGGGCGCGGGGGATCACGATCGCGACGTCGCACATCGAGTACGAGACGGCGAGCCGGCACTACGCGCACGTGGACTGCCCGGGGCACGCCGACTACATCAAGAACATGATCACCGGGGCGGCGCAGATGGACGGGGCGATCCTGGTGG
>JBARWF010000122.1:0-10287 GCA_049646645.1 Thermomicrobiales bacterium | reverse complement strand
CGTCGCCCTCGCGTTCTCTTGCCTGCTGCCCCACACGGAAAGCGGCGGCGTTTACCGGCGATCCTCCAAGATGATAATTCCACGACCGGTGACTATACTCTGATCGATCCATCGACCGTTGACCTTGCGCGGGGCGAGCCAGATCGCCCCGGCGATCGCGCGGGTTCAGGGACCGACCGGGGACTCCCTGAACATCGCCACACCGGAATGGCAGACACCATGACTGACGTGCAGTCTGTAGCCGAGGAGAATGCTCGCAAACGCGCGAAGGCTATCCGTGCGTTTATGCAGAATCTGGGGGCGTTCATTTCGCTCGGACTCGTCTTGCTACTGATCAACCTGCTGACCAACCCGCATTCGCTCTGGTTCTATTGGCCATTGCTGCCGTGGGGGATCGGCCTCATCATCCATGGCTGGACGACATTCTGGAATGACCATCTCTTCGGCGATTCGTGGGAGCAGCGTCACGTTGAGAAGGCGCTTTCCCGGCAAGAGGAGAAGGCTGCCCAACCAAGCGAAGCGCGCCCGGGTGCCAGTGACGAGTTACGGCAAATGAGCGACCGCGCGACGAGCTTGGTCGACACCATGCGTGCCGCGGCGAGACAGATCCCGGACCCCGACGTGCGCCGAAAGGCATTGGATGCGTGTGCCGCATCCGACCAGGCCCTGGCGGCCATCATGGAGCATCCCGAGGAAATGGCGCTCGCGCGGGATTTTGTCGATCGCTTCCTCGAGCCGGCCAGCAGGATCATGACTGACTATTCACGCCTCGCGAACCGGAACGTGCCATCGGCTCGGGCGACATTGGCGCAGGTCGAGCAACATGACCTGCCCCTGATCACCCGGAAGGCCAACGAC
Source organism: Thermomicrobiales bacterium (assembly GCA_049646645.1). Classification (GTDB taxonomy): domain Bacteria; phylum Chloroflexota; class Chloroflexia; order Thermomicrobiales; family UBA6265; genus JASGDN01. Next base: position 9,429 of record JBARWF010000122.1, on the reverse strand, counting down.
CTCTACGACAGGCTGCATCGTGGCACGCTGATCGATCTCGAGGTTGCCCGGGAGATGCTCACGCTCGACATGCCGGACGCCTAGAAGGTTCTCGGGCAGCTCGCACTCGGGCCGACGTGGCGTGCAGGCACCTTTGCCAGGTTTTCGCGGAAGTGCGAAGCTGTGCGCCGGCGGGGCGCATCGCGCCCACCAAGTTGAATCTTCGCGCAAAGGAGCTCGCCTCGTGACACACGTTGTTCGAATGGGAATTGTGGGCGCGGGGACGATCGCCCAGCGCGGTATCCTCCCGCACCTGAGCCAGCCAGATATTCAGGATCGCGTCGTCCTGCAGGCCATCTGTGATCCCGTACCCGGGCGCGCGGACGTATCGGCCGCGAAGTTCGGGATCGCACGGGCATTCACTGACTACGAGGATCTGCTTGCGAGCGGCGACGTCGATGCGGTAAGCATCGCCTCGCCGATCGGACTGCATTACGAGCAGGGCAAACAGGCCCTGGAAGCCGGCAAGCACATTCACTTCAACAAGACGATGTGCACGACCGTCGCCGAGGCCACCGAGCTGATCGACCTCGCAAAAGCCAAGAACCTGCATATCGTCGCCTCGCCGGGCGAGGTCCTTCGGCCGCAGGTGCAGGCGGTGAAGAAGGCGATCGCCGATGGGAGGATCGGCATTCCCACCTGGGCGATCGCGGGCGCCTCGTTCGGGACCTACCACCTCGATGAGAAGGAGCGCCAGAGCGACAACCCGGCGATGAAGATCGATCCGTCGTGGTATTTTCGCAAGCCGGGCGGCGGCCCGCTCTACGACATGACGGTCTACGCGCTGCATGGGATGACGACGGTGCTCGGTCCGGCCAAGCAGGTGACGGCGATCTCCGGTGTGCGCATCCCGGAACGAGCCTTCAACGGGAAGAGCGTGCCGACCGATGCCGATGACAACACCGGCATCCTGATCGACTTTGGTGGTGGCCTGTTCTCGGTCGCGTATGGAGCGGCGGCCGGCAGCATCAATTACTGGTTCAGTGGGACCTACTTCGGCACCGAGGGATCGATCGCCGGGTTCGACCTCAACGGCAAACCGCTCGACTATCCCGAGAAGCACCTGGCCGATGAGGCCGGTGGCGGCGTGCAAGGCGCCCAGGTGACTTTGCCTCATGTCGTCGGGCCGCATCGCGAGATCGAGGAGCAGCATGTGTTTGAAGACATCATGCAGCTCGTCGACTGGATCAACGAGGGCAAGCCGTCGCCTGTCACCGCCGAGCACGCGCGGCACGTCATCGACATCATCGAGTCGGCGTATCGTGCCTCGGAGACCGGCCAGACGCAGCAGCTCACCACCACGTTCTGAGCCGCGTATTTCGTCGATCTTTTCGTCATCCTTCGCTCTGCATCCCGTCATTCTGAGCGGACCGTCTATGCCAAACCGTCTGATTGGCGTCCGTGTGGCCAACGCGCGCTTCGGGCGGCAGCTGCGCTGCCGAGTTCTCTCGCTCCGCTGCGCACGGGGATCCTTCGCAAGCTCAGGATGACAGGCATAGGACAGTCCAACGTATACGCTCTACTGAGCAACGCGAAGAATGACGGGGTGCTGGGTGCGACAGTTTGGCGCAGACGCTCTACTGAACGCGGCGAGAGGATGGCATTTCGACAGAGACACATCACCCAGGATGGCAAGTCAATGGTGAGGTTCTCCTGAGCGCAGTACGGCAGAAGACCTGGCAATCACGGCCCGTCCGACGTGATGCATCGCGGTCCTGCAAGCATGCGTGATGTCCCTTGAATCGGGGATGGTTTCGTGTGACGGTAGTCAGTGACGAATGTGCGTCCTGCTCAGGAGAGACCCAGTCATGTCCACGTCCACCGAACCAGCAAGCTCTACGGCCCCGGCCACCGATCCGGCGCAGTCCACACAGTTCACCGCATTCTGGCTTTACAAGCGCAAGGAAACCTGGGACGAGATCGCAGGCGAGCAGTGGAACGAGGCGGTGGCCCAGTTCACATCCCTGCTCAATGAGCTTCCGGACAATGTCGTGCTGCGCGGCTCCTACACGGCGCTCGGGCTGACACCCGACGTCGAGTTCTTCTTGTGGGCCCACGCTCCCAGGCTCGATCAGCTGCAGCGGCTCGCGATCGCCATCGACCGCACCACGATCGGGCGATACATGACCCTGCAGAAGGTCTACTTTGGATCGGCGGGCATGTCCCAGTACGACCCCGCGCACAGCCCGGCCTTCATCCTCGGGAAGCCGGCCAAGCGCTATCTCAGCGTCTATCCCTTCATCAAGACGCCGGACTGGTACCTGATCCCTTATCAGGAGCGGCGGCGGCTGATGGTCGAGCACGGCGAGATGGGGCGCGAGTACCCGGGCGTCCTCACCAACACGGTCAACTCGTTCGGCCTCGCCGATCAGGAGTTCATCGTCGCGCTGGAAGAGGACGATCCGAAGACGCTGAGCGAGATGGTGCAAAAGCTCCGTGCTGCCGAGGTCCGCAAGTGGACATCGCTCGATACGCCGATCTACCTTGGCGATCGCAAACCGATCGGTGAGGTGTTGAGCGACCTGCGCGGCCGCGCCTGACGCCGACCGCGCCAGCCAGACCAGTCATGCAATCGAGCCCTTGAGCGGATGACGGTCCACTCAGGGGCTCGATCACGCAATCCGGCAGCGCTTCGGCAAGCTGCTCGTCAACATCCTGCCGGCTATCAACGAACGCCGGCCATCCGGCAGGTTTCACCTAATCTGCCGCAGGAGGGCGACGATACCGACGCCGAGCACCATGGCGAGCATGATGTTGCCGTTTACCTTCATTACAGTCCAGATCGCGATCGCCGCCACCGCGCCGATCCACCCTTCCCGCGCGATTGCGGGAGCCGCCAGCGCGATCAGCGTCACCGCCGGGAGCTGGTTCAGCCAGACATCGAGCGACGAGGATGCCGGCAGGCGGTTGATGATCCAGAGGCCGCCGACGCGCGTGGCGTAGAGGATCACCGCCATTCCCAGCATCGTGATCAGGAACTCAGTCGACATCGTGTCGCCGTTCACTCATGACGCCGGCGACCATGCCGGCCGCCGCTCCCAGCAGGATGTACCACTGGCCCGGTAGCCAGCGTTCGGCGGCAATCGCGACCACGGCGGCGACTCCCCACGGCAGGAGCTGGCGTGGCCCCTTGTGCATCCCCGCGATCAGCCCGGTGAAGGATGCCGCGGCAACGAAATCGATGCCCCAGGCGGTGGGATCGGGAACGCGCGACCCGATCGCGAGACCGGCGATCGTGCCCGCCGTCCAGCAGGTCAGCATCATCAGGCCGCTGCCGAGAAAGAAGCCGAGATCGCGCCGGCGTTGCTCGAACTCGGCGAACGTCAGCGCCCAGACCTCATCCGACATCACAAACGGGATCGAGAAGCGGAACCAGCCTGGATGCCCCGCGAACCAGCTTCGCGTCGTGAGGCCGAGCAGGACGTAGCGCAGGCTGATGAGCAGGGTCGTGCCCCAGATCGCGGCAACTCCGGCGTGCGATGCCCACAAGTCGAGCCCGACCATCTGGGCGGATCCCGAATAGACAGTGATGCTCATCAGGATCGCGCCCCACGCGCCGATGCCGGAGAGACTCCCCGCCAACACCCCGAACGCCATGCCGAAGGTGACGGCGCTGACCCCGAACGGAACGGTGCGCACGATCCCGCGGCGCACCCCGGCCACCGTGAACAGGGAACCAGAGACCGCGGCACTCGCCGCGGTCTCTTCGGCAGTCTCATCAATGACCGGCATGGTCTCCATGCGCGTCTCCGGCCCTACGTGGTGGTGACGATGAGTGACCGGCGCGCGTTTCCGAACGATTCGGTTTACGCCTCGGCGGTCTCCTTGTTCACGGCTTCCATCAGTCCGCGCAGGTAGCCGACCGCGTAGAGGCGACCCATCACCTCGTAGCCGGGATTGTCGTTGTCCTCACCGGCCATCGTCGGCACGTGATCCACACGCATCACGCCGTCGAAATTGATGTCCGCGTAGGCGCGGATCGTCTCGTGCATGTCCGTCTGCCCCTCGTCGTGGAAGGTCTCGACGAACTTGTCCCTGTTGCCGCGCACATCGCGGAAGTGGACGAAGTGGATCTTGCCCTGGCGCCCGAAATGGCGGATCGTCTCCGGTACGTCGCAGCCCATCGCCGAGAAGTTGCCCTGGCAGAAGGTCAGGCCGTTGTTCGGGCTCGGATACATGTCGAGCACGCGCTGGAAGTTCTCGGGGCTGGTCAGGATGCGGCCGATGCCGCGAATCGGTGACCGTGGCGGATCGTCCGGATGTACGGCCAGTTTCACTCCGGCCTTCTCCGCGACAGGCACGACGCGCTTCAGGAAGTAGTCCATCCGCTCCCAGAGCTGCTCCTCGGTCACCTCGCCCCACTGCGTCAGCGGTGCGTTGTCCAGCACCGCCTGATCGTAGCCGGTGACGAGTGCGCCGCCGCGCCCTTGCTCCGCCATCGAGGTCCGCAGCCAGCCGATTCCAGCCATCCAGTTGTGGCAGATCACCGGGATGTTGAGGCGGCCCATGTTCTCGATCAACTGGCAGAAGTGGGCGATATGCTCGTCGCGGTCCCCGAGACCGAGCTTGATCGGCTCCTGGATGGTCGCCGGGCCGGATTCGATGACCTGGACGTTCAGGCCGGCATCGGCGTATTTCTGCTTGATGCTCAACAGGTAATCGTAGTCCCACGCCGGGGGGTAGCCATCGCCGTCCGGGATACCCGTGACAACATCACGCACATCGAGCTGCTTGCAGATATCCCAGAGAATGGACTTCTCGGGACGGAGAACCTCGGCAATCCTGAACGAAACAGGCATCTGTCTCTCCTTGTGGCGGGTGTTCTGACCACGCACCGTTGCGCGACCGGGCTGGATGGGTTGAAAGCTGTGCCGATTGTCTGCTGACTCCCACGAACTGGCAACACCCCGGGCGGCGATGACACCTCATCTCCCTGAAGCGGGCTGACGATCCGGTGCGATCGCCGGTCACCTGACATCATCTCGCGGAACCTGTGTTCGCTTTTGAGCTCTCCATCTGACACGACGTCATCCACGTGATGACGTCGTGTTCGGTGCGCGTCTCGCGCATCCGTTCGCCGATCCGCCGAGGCCGGATGACCTTCTCCCAACGGGAACGCCCCGTCGGATTCGTCCGATGGGGCGTTCCCGTTCTGTCCTACCTCAATCCGGCGCGCGTGACCTCGTGTGGCCTAACGGCGGATCAGAGCGCGGTGACGGTGATCGGGCCGCTGACGATCGTGCCGACCTCGGTCACGAAGCCGGCGCTGCCGCCGGTCAGCGGACGATCATTGTCGGTGGCCTCGATGACCAGGTCACCGTCGATGGTGCCACGGAGCTGCGAGCCCTCGGCGCGCAGATCGAAGGCGTACTCGCGGTCGACCTCCCAGTCGAAGGACGTCTCCGCCAGCACCTGCACATCGCCCATGCACTTGACCAGCTGGGCCTTGCCGCCCTCGCGCAGGACGAGCGCGTAGTAGCGCTGCATACCGCCGATGCGGACGGCAATGCCGGCCGATGTCGCGAGCGGAATCCGCGCCGTCGCCGACGCTGTGTAGTCGCGCCACCCCTCGGTGCCCTGAGCGATGAGACCGATGCCGCGATTCTGCGTCAGGTGGAAATCATTGCCCCAGCGCGGTTCCCAGATATCGACGCCCTCGACCCATGCCTGTCGCCACATGTCGCCCTCGCCATGGCCGCGACCGAGCGTCACCGTCGGCGCGCCGCTCCAGGTCAGGGAATCGAGTGCGAGCACGTCGTTGGCAACCCCCGCGATCCGGAGGCCAACCGCCTGCACCGGGCAATTGCCGAGATCGGGAACGGTCCACTCCAGCGTCGCAGTCTCGCCCGGAGCGACTGCGACCGACGCTCCGTCGTGCGGAACCAGCGCGTCGTTCTCGTCGTAGGCGCGCAGCACGAGCGACGCGGAGACCTCGCCGGCGTTACCGGAGCCGGCAACCACCTTCGCCGTCACGACCTGACCTGGGTAGAGCGTGGGCGAGGCGAAGAGCCGGTACCCGCGCGCCTGGAACGGTCGCGTCTCCTCGGGGGCGAAGGTCGGCGTGGTCACGGTCGCGGCACCGGCCTCGCCGAGCCGGATCTCGAGATGGGCATCGACATTCTCGACGCTCGCCGAATCCGGATCGTCGACGGTAAAGCCCTGGACCGAGCCGGGCAGCGAGAAGTGGAAGCGCGCGCCGTCCTTGGGCGCCACGGTCTCCTCACCGGCAAGCGCGCGGGCTGCATTGGCGATCCGGATCGTCTCGGTTACGGCGTCGGTGATGCCGCGCCCGCCCTCGGCGGTCGAGAGATACATCTTATCCGCCACCGGCAGCCGGTAATCCGGAGTCTGGGCGAAGGCATTCAGCCCATTGCGGATGCCGATGATGCAGCCGACGTTACCGGAGTTGCAGTCGGTATCCCAGCCCGCCGTGTTGGCGATCATCAGCGAGCGGCGGAGGTCGCCCTTGCCGTAGAGCAGCGCCATGATGATGAGCGCGTGGTTTGGCACCATGTGGCAGGCGCCGCCGAACTTGTCGTAGCCGTAGTTATCCCCGATCAGGGCGCGCGTCTTGTACCAGTCGTCGTGCTGGGCGTGCCAGGAGCGGACGTCGGCGATCAGGCGGGCGATGGTGGAGTCGGCGGGGATGAATTGCAGGGCAGTATCGATCAGCGTGTCGATGTCGGATTCGACGAAGGCTTGGGCTTCCATCGCCGCAATCATCTGGGCGCCGTAGACCGCCTCCCCGTCGTGACTGACGCTACCCGCCCGCCGTGCCCAGTCGGCGGCGCGCTCGGGATCGCCGGGGAAGAGCATCGCCCAGCCGTCGATGAAGATCTGGGCCCCGATCTGCTCGGAGATCGTCTTGCCGTTCATCGCGCGGGAGCCGCTGGCCGGGGCGGCGATGCCGCTTTTGAGGCGCAGGTAGGCCGTGTGCTCGGTGGAGACGCCCATGCCGCCCCACCAGAGGACCGTGCGCTGCTCGACGAGGTAGTTGAGCCAGGCATCGCCGATCTGCGCCGGGGTGAGGTTCGGGTCGTAGCCGTTGTCCTCCAGCGCGCGCAGGAACGAGAACGTCCCGGCGATATCGTCGTCGGTGACGACGAGGGGCATGCCGAACTGCTCGTGGACGTAGTGATCGATCTCGCCGAGCTCGGCGAGGATCCGCTCCTGGGTCCAGCCCTCGAAGGGCCGTCCGAGGTAGACGCCGATGATCTTGCCGAGGACGCCGGCGTAGACGCGCTCCAGGTACTCATTGGAGGTCACGTCGAGTGTTCGCTGTCCAAACGTTACGTCGGTTGCCATTCGATCTCCTTTTGATGTGCAAACGTTTGCTGTTCTGTAGAGAACGGCCTCGTGCCGTTCCGATGGCCCGCAGGGCCATATAGCCGGGGATCGGGATGCCGCCCGTTTCTGCTGTCGTCTACCCCTTCAACCCTCCCTGGGTCAGCCCCTCGACGAATCGCCGCTGCAGGCTGAGGAAGATCACGATGATCGGCACGATCATCATCATCGCGGCGGCGCTCGTCAGCCCCCAGTCCCGGCTGAAGCGGGAGGTGAAGTTGTAGTAGCTCGTGACGACCGTGAACTTGCTCTGGTCGGTCAGGAAGACCGTCGCCAGCAGGAACTCGTTCCAGACCGCCAGCGCCACGACCAGTCCCACGGTGAGAAAGCCGGGCCATGAGAGCGGGATGATGATTTGCGTGAAGATCTTCCATTCATTGGCGCCATCGACTCGCGCGGCATCCTCGAAATCGGCGGGCAACTGCACCATGTAGGAGCGCAGGAGGAAGATCGCCAGGGGCGCGTTGATCGCGATGTAGATGATGCCGAGTCCGGGCAGGCTGTTGACCAGCCCAATCCGCTGCCAGAGGAAGAAGAGCGGCACCAGGAAGAGCTGGATCGGCAGCGACGAGCCGATCAGCAGGTAGAGCATGACGGCGCCGGCGCCCGGCAGGTTGAGCTTTGCCAGGCTGTAGGCGGCCATGCCGCCCAGCACCAGCACCCCGACCACCGTGATCGCGACGAGGATGCCGCTGTTCTGCAGCGTCGTGGAGAAGTTGCCGACTCTCCAGGCGTCGGGATAGTTCTGCCACAGGAATTCGCGCGGGAAGCCGAGCGGGTTGCGCCCGATCTCCGCGCGACCCTTCAGCGAGTTGAAGCCGAGGATGACCAGCGGCCCGAGCGCGAAGACGGTGAGCAGCGTCAGCACGAGATAGTTGGAGAGAAAGCGCAACCGGTTCGGTCGGCGCTTGCGGCGCGGGGCGCCGAGTGTCGTCTGCGAAGCCATTTAGATATCCCATCCGCGGCGCCGGAGCACGAGGAAGATCGCGATCACGATACCCACGAAGAAGCTCATGCTGAGACCGATTGCACTGGCGTAGCCCGCTTCCAGGTTCATGAAGGCGTTCTTGAAGACCAGCACGGAGAGCACTTCGGAGGCGCCGGCCGGTCCACCCTGCGTCAGCACCCAGATGTAGTCGAAGGTGAGGAAGGACCAGATGCTGGTCATCAGGATCATGAAGACGAGCGTGGGACGGATGCCGGGGATGGTGATGTCGCGGAATTCCTGCCATTTGGAGGCGCCATCGAGCCGCGCCGCCTCGTAGAGATCGGCGGGGATGTTTTGCATGGCGGCCAGGAAGAGCACCATCAGGAAACCCCAGAAGTGCCAGTTGTCGACGAAGGCGATCGAGGGCAGGACGGTCGAGGAGCCGCCGAGCAGGGCCCGGTCGAATCCCGGCACGCCCCAATCGGTGAGCACCGCCGGGAATCCGCGATCCGGGTGGAGCAGCGACCGCCAGATCGCCGCGACCACGACGCTCGGCAGGACATAGGGCAGGAAGAGTCCCATCCGGTAGACGAGCGCGCCGCGGCGCAGTGGCGCCAGCAGGCTGGCCGCGATCAGGCTCAGTGCGATCGGCACGGTCAGGAACATGACGAGCCAGATCATGTTGTTGCGGAACGCATGCCGGAAGGATGGATCGTCGAAGAGCAGGCGCTTGAAGTTGTCGAGACCGATCCACTTGGCCTCGCCGATCCCGGTCCATTCGGTCATCGAATAGTAGAAGGCGGAGAGGGCGGGACCGAGTACAACGCCGATATTGATGAGCAGGATCGGCAGCACGAAGAGCCAGGGCACGATCTTTCGGCGCCAGGTGGAGCGTTGCCAGAATCTGAGATGCGGCTGGTGGACAACGTAGTCGGCCACCGGTGTTGCGTTCGCGTTGGTAACCAAAAGCTTGCTCCCAAAACGGGGTGTTCGTGAATGCGACCTTGTGTCGCACCGATGGCCCGCAGGGCCATATCCCGCGGCGTGTACTGTCGATGCGATTGTGCGGTGGGTACCCGTGGGATATCGGGCTTCGTCCGTAGGGTGCGACCTTGTGT
>JBARWF010000121.1:0-8705 GCA_049646645.1 Thermomicrobiales bacterium | reverse complement strand
GACGCGGCGTGATCGCGACCGTTGCCGGGAGCATTCCCGAGGTCGCGCACATCCCCCTGCCGGAGACGGACGCCCCCGGGTCGGCCCGCCACGCGCTGGACAAGGTCACCGAGCATCTGGAGAAGGCGAGGGCGATCCTGATCGGGCCGGGGCTCGGCCGCGACAACGCCGCCCACGAGCTCCTGAGCGTGCTCTTCGCGCTGGGAAACAAGCGCGAGATCGAGCGCCGCAATATCGGCTTCTCGGCACGGGTCGCCGATGCCGATGCCCACCCGGCGTCGACATCCCCGCTCTTCGAACAGGAGAACCTGCCGATCGTGGTCGATGCCGACGCCCTGAACTGGTTGTCGGAGCAGGACGAGTGGTGGCAGACGCTCCCGGCGAACCGGTTGCTCCTGACACCGCACGTCGGCGAGTTCAGCAAGCTCACCGGCAAGTCGACTGATGAGATCATCGCCGATCCCCTGGGCACGCTGGAGGAGGCGGCCAAGCGCTGGCAGCAGACCGTGCTCCTCAAGTACGGCTATTCGGCCGTCTCCGACGGTACGCGGACGATTGTCGCGGAAGACGCGCCGGTCTCGCTCGCCACGGCGGGGAGCGGCGATGTGCTGGCCGGCACCATTGCTGGTTTCGCGGCACAGGGGCTTTCCCTCATCGATGCCGCCGCGTTGGCGCTGCATGTCGGCCCCGCCGCCGCCCGCCGCGTCGAGCAGCGATTCGGTGATCTCGGACTGATCGCGACCGATCTGCCCGACGCGGTCGCTGAAGAGCTGCATGCACTGGCCACAACTTCCGGATCATAACGACAAAGGATGCGCAGAGCCGTGACCGACTCAACCAACCCGGCGGCCGAGACCCCGGAGCTGACCGTTGCCCAGATCATGCGCGAGGACGTGCCGACCGTGTCGCCGGACGATTCGATCGCGCTTGTTGCCCGGACGCTGGTCGATCATCAGATCACCGGCGTGCCGGTGGTCGAGAACGAGAAGATCATCGGCATCATCACCGAGGCCGATATCATCTCCCGCGAGGCGACCGTGGACGTCCCGGCGCCGGGTACGTTCTTTGACGCCATTTTTACGTTCGACGCCGGGGCCGACTTCGATGAGGAACTGCGTCGTGTGCTCGCCATCAATGCTCGCCAACTGATGTCGGCCCCCGTCTATAGCATCAAGTCGTCCGCCACGATGGAACAGGTCGCGACCCTGATGATCGAGCGACAGATCAACACGATTCCCGTGGTCGATGATGCGCATCATCTCGTCGGCATCGTCACGCGCGGGGATATCGTCAAGGTGATCGCCCGGCTTGAGAACGAGAACGCATAGATCATGACAGCGCTTGCCCCACCGCTTACATACGCCGCCCAGTGGCGCGGACGTCCCACCATCGCCGTTGTCGATCTCGATGTGCTTGCCGGCAATGTCCGCGCGCTGCGGAGCATCATCGGCCCAAAGGTTCGCCTGATGGCGGTCGTGAAGGCGAATGGCTACGGCCACGGCGCGATCCCGACCGGTAAGGCCGCGCTTGCGGCGGGGGCAGACGAGCTCGCGGTCGCGACCGTTGACGAGGGCGCCCAGATGCGCCGGGCGGGAGTGACCGCGCCGGTTCTGGTGCTGGGGCCGATCGGTGTGGCCGAGCGACCCGAGGTGATCGGGCACGGCCTGGGTGTTGTCGTGAGCGACGCTTCGTTTGCGCATGGGCTGGCCGCCGATGCGAAGATGATGCTTGCGAAGGAGCCGGTTTCGGTCCATCTCAAGATCGATACCGGCATGCACCGCTTCGGGGTGGAGAGTGGGCTCGTCGTCGCCACGGCACAGGCGATCGCGCAGCATCCGGAGCTCCGGCTCGATGGCGTGATGACGCATATGTCCTCTGCCGATGCCCCGGATCCCGCCACGACCCACGAGCAGAACGCGATCTTCGACCGCTGCCTCGCGGAGCTCCACGCAGCCGGGATCGAGACGACCGGGCATCACTCCGCGAACAGCGCGACTACCTTGCGCTTCCCGGAGTACCGGCGCGACCGGGTGCGGGTCGGCGTCGCGATCCACGGGTTGCGCCCCGACACCGATTTTGCGCTGCCCGGTCCCCTGACCCCGACCATGACGATCCACAGCCGTCTGAGCCGCATCCACGAGCTGCAAGTGGGTGAGGGCGTCAGCTACGGGCTGACGTACCGCGCATCGGGACCGGAGCGCGTGGGATTGCTGCCAATGGGGTATGGCGACGGCTTTCGCCGCGCCCTGTCTTCCCGTACCTGGGTGGCGATCGATGGCAAGCGCGCCGATCAGCTTGGCCGGATCTGCATGGACCAGATGGTTGTGCGGGTGCCAGAAGGTGTCGAGGGTGCCACTGGCGACCTCGTGACGGTGGTCGGCAACGGCACGGCGGCGACCGGTCCAGCGCCGACCATGGACGAGCTGGCGGCGCTCGTCGACTCGATCTCCTACGACATGTCCACGAGCCTCACCCCACGCCTCACGCGGCTCTACGTCCGGGGCGGAGAGATCGTCGCCGTCGCCGACCTCAGCGGGTACCGTGAGCTCGTCTAGGCGCCTCTCGTTCGCAGCGGAATCGACATGGAGGCGAGAACCCGTAGCGGGTCAGCAGGTCTGACCCATCCGGCAAAGCCGGAACCTAGCCCCGTGCGCGCCCACGATCGGCGTGTGGCCGACGGCGCCGACCAGCTGGTGGTTCGCCGCTACGGATCTCCATTGCCTTCCCAATACATCTATAAACGCATATTCGTGTCATTTATTGGGTAGCAAAACGGCTGGCGGGAAGGTCCACCAGCCGCTTTGCTCCATCCGATTGTCTTCACCGCCTGTCCGGTCGTCTCGTGGGCCTGTTCCCTTCCCACGCCGTTCCGTTCGCGACGATGTCCCTGCGTGACTAGTCGGGGAATTCCGACGCCACCCGCTTCAGGTTGTCGATGTCCCGGCGAACCACGAACGTCCGGCCGCTCATGTCGTCCCGCACGTAATTCAGCGTCCGGTCGTCCATCCAGCGATAGATCGTCGGCCGCGTCACTCCCAACTGCTGCGCCGCGTTGCCGATGCTCACGAGCTCGCTTGGCTCGTATGCCCGGTACTTGGCCAGCGCCAGCATTCTCCCCAGATCCGTATCCCAGAACGAGCGGGGCACGGAATAGTCATCGGCCGCTGCCGGCCAGAAGAGCAACTGAAGGGCGGAATCGATCGCCTCCAGTACGCGCTCTTTCGATTCTCGAACCTGGCCCCGTGCCAGACGAGCGAGGCGAAGGAGATCCTGGCCCAACGGGCCGCTGCGAAGCTGGTCGAGCGTCAACGGCTGAAATGCCTCAGGGTAAAGCTGAGAGATCATCCGGTGATGCTGGCTGTAGACCAGTTGCAGCGCGTTGTCCATGACCTCCTGGTAGTCTCGGGGCTCGGACTCCACGATGACTCCTTTCCAGTCCCGATAAGGTTCTGCGACATGCAGAGACCGACCCAACGGCGTTTCGCGGTCCTGTGCGAGTGGTGTGTACGCACCAGACTGTACGGTCGGATTGTACGCTCACAGCGGACGGGTGTCAATGGTGCCCGTACACCGTGGCCTCTCATTTCCCTTGAAACGACGGGCCTTTTGCCGGGAATTGTGACCGCTCGGCACCACGGGCGAACCGTGTGCGGACTGTGCGTGTCGCTGCCTTTCCGGCGGGTGCGGGAAAACAGAACACCGGGTCTGCGCTGGCAGACCCGGTGTTCTCCGACCTTGTGTGTTCTGTGTCAATCAGCCGCCCGTCGTCATCCCGCGGATGGCAAGACCGACGATGAAGAGGGCCACGATGCTGTAGATCAGCAGTCCCTGTCGTGGTGCCCGGTCGCGAACGTACGACCAGACGAAGGGCAGCACCAGTGCCGCGGTGAACCCGTACAGGATGTGGAGGATCTGCTGCGGCCGGTCGCCGGACGCAAAGACGATCAGCCCCAGGAGCCCCTGCACGACGATCAGGATCTGCCCGATGATCAGGGCCCCGGCGATATTTCCGCCGAGCACCCCGCCGCGCGCGAATTCCAGCAGTCCCCACAGCCCGACAACCACGAAGAAGAGGATGACCGTCGTGCCCAGGCGGTCGTGGAGCAAGATAAGTGCACTCATGCGATTGCGGACTCCGTGTCAATGCGGCCCGTCACGCGCCGCATCCGCTCAGTGATCTCGTTTCCCTGAATCGGGAATTCCCGGCTTCGAGTGAGTATAGACGCCGAACCCCGCAGGCATCCCGGTTTCCGGCGTCAGTGCAGGATCGACGTTACCGCATTCCCTTTGGGATGCCGTGCTGAACAACGTTGTCTCGGGCTTGGAAGAGCTGCTGGGCGGCGATCATGCGGCGACCCGCTTTTGCGTCATTTCGAGCAACCAGTGTCGAGAGATCTTTTTGATGGGAGGAGTGAGGAACTGAGCTCGCCCCTCGGATCTTGGCCATGCCGCTGAGTTGGGGACAGGAGCATCCCGCGTGATCGGCACCTTTCCCGGCTCGAAATGGCGGGGGGAAGGTGGGTGTCCGCGTGGAGACCGATCGCTGGCGCTTGATGGCTGATACGGCACGAGACGCAGGCAGGCGTGAGCCTCTCAGTCGAAGCCATCCAGGAGGGAGAGCTGGGCGACGGCTGGCGGTTCCTCCCGCATCGAGAAGGGCGCGCCGGCGCGACGCGTGGTTGGCGACATCCAGAGCGGACCCGGCTCCCGGCGGGGCAGCGCCATTACCCGCAGGTCGAGATCGGCCGCCGCCAGCGCCGCGCACACCGCCTGCTCGGCCACGTCCGCCCGGTTGTTCGTCGCCGAGAGATGCGCCAGCCAGACCACCGGATCGGCATGTGAGCCTTTCGCCAGCATCGCCAGCGCCTCGCCGCACGCTCGATTCGAGAGGTGTCCGACCTCGGACGCAACCCGCCGCTTCAGGTGCATGGGATAGGGGCCGCGTCGCAGCATCTCCTCGTCGTGGTTCGCCTCGAGCACGATCAGGTCGCTGGCGGCGACCGGTTCCGCCAGATGCTCTTCCCAGACGCCGAGGTCGGTGAGGATGGTGACGCGGGCGCCGTTCGCTTCGATCAGGTAGCCACAGGGGTCGATGGCATCGTGGCGGACGCTCAGGGCCCAGATCGTGAAGCCCGCGAGCGATACCGATCTCCCGGTCGCGATCTCTTCCCGCCGGTCAGTCGGGACAGCGGCCATCCCCGCCGTCCCAGACGTGGCGATGATGGGAATGTCATGGCCGGTCAACCGGGGCAGTGTCCGCACGTGATCGATATGCTCGTGGGTGATGAGGATGCCGTCGAGCGAATCGAGATTGGAGCCGAGCGCGCGAAGCTCCCGGTTGACGGTGCGGATGCCGATCCCGCAGTCGAGCATCAGCGTGCGGTCGCCGGACTGAATGAGGAATCCGTTGCCGGAGCTGCCGCTGCCGAGGCTTTTCACGCGCACCCGGTCAGGTGTGGGCTGGCCAGGAGATGAGGGTGCGATGTCGGGGGAGACCGGAGATGTCATTCGAAGCAACATATCCCATAAGAATGCAAAGAAGCATGATGAGCAACGCTGGAATGCATGGTTGTGTCAATGGCCGAACGGGGATCGAAGGTGGTCGGAATATCCCCTTGATGGAAGGGAAAGGGCCGCGATTGCGCAGCACGAATCCTGTCCTGCATCGTACCATATCGCCATGATGCGGCAGGTGCAGCCATGGCGGCTCGCTCCCCCTGACGCACGCCATGGTAGGGGACAACGTGTTTCGACGATCTTCGGCATCGCCCAGTCCGGGGCCTTCGGCCGGTGGCCAGCCGCCACGGCAACGAAGTCCACGTCGCCGGCCGCGATTTCATCTCTCCGCCTCGACCAAACGCATGCTGATCGCGCTCCTGGTCATTGTCGCGATCATCGTGGTTCTTTTCGCCTTCTCGCCGTTCTGGATCAACTGGCTCTGGTTCGGCAGTGTCGGCTATCGCTCGATCCTGACCACGAACTACACCATGGAAGCCCTGTTCTTTGTCGCTGGCGGGGCGATCGCAGCCGCGGTCTTCGTTGCCAACGTCTGGTTCGCGCTGCGTGTCACCCGCGAGGGACAGGTCCAGCGTGAGGGCATCATCGGCCGGTTCAGCCAGCGATTCATCCAGTTCCTGGCGCTCGGGGCCGGAGCGGTTGTCTTCATCCTGGCGGGAACCGTCGCCTCGGGGCACTGGCGGGCCGCCATGCTCGCCTTCCACGGCGAGAGCTTCGGCGTGAAGGACCCGACCTTCCATATGGACGCCGGCTTCTACATCTTCCGGTTGCCATTGCTGCACGACCTGCACTCCTACCTCATGCGCCTCGGGATCACGACGCTCGTGGCGGTCGCGCTGGTTTACCTCATCCGGCTCGGTGTCCGGTTCCGGCGATGGGGCGATGTGCCCTGGGCGGGGCTGCGCCATGTGAGCGCGATCGGCTGCTTCCTGCTGCTTGTTGTCGCGGGCGGCTACCTGCTTCGGAACTACGATCTCGTCTTCTCCACGCGCGGCGTGGTAATCGGGCCGGGCTTCACGGATGTCAATATCGTGCGCCCGCTCAACTGGCTGATGGCGATCCTCTCGGCCGGCGCCGGGATCGCCTTGCTCTTCGGCGTCGTCCTGCGCACCCCGAAGTGGCTGATCGGGCTGCTCGGCGGCTGGGCCCTGCTCGCGTTCGTGGTGACGCCGCTGCTTCCCGTCGGCGTCCAGCGCCTGATCGTCGACCCCAACGAGTTCCCTCGTGAGCAGAAGTACATCGAGCGCAACATCGAGATGACCCGGGCCGGCTTCGGGCTCGACCAGGTCACAACCCAGAATGTGACTGGTCAGGATCCGATCAACGCCGCGCAGCTCCCGGTCGATCGCCCGCCGCTGAGCAACGTGCGGATCTGGGACTACCGCGTCGTGCAGCCGATCTACCAGCAATTGCAGACCTTCGTACCCTATTACGAGTTCGGAGATATCGATGTCGACCACTACACGATTAACGGCCAGCCGGTCGAGGTGCTCATCTCCGCTCGCGAACTGAATGTCGAGGGGCTGCCCGCCAACTCCCAGACGTGGACCAATATCCACCTTGCCTACACTCACGGATATGGGGCGGTCGTGAGCCCGGTCAGCCAGGTCTCGGGCGATGGCTGGCCAACGTTCCTCGTCAGCAATATCCCGCCGGCCGGGCCGAATGAGCTCCAGATCACGCGGCCGGAGATCTACTTCGGTGAGCAGCCGTCCAATTGGGTGATCGTTCACACCGACCAGACGGAGTTCAGCGGCATCGACAGCGCTGGCCAGGCCACCGGCGGCGGCTACGAGGGCAAGGCGATCGGCTCGATCGGCCTGGGCAATCCCGTCACCCGTCTGCTCGCGGCGCTCACCTACGGCGATCAGAAGCTCTTCATCAGCGGGCAGCTCACGGGCGACTCCCGGATGATCCTGGAGCGTGGAGTCGTCGGGCGGGCGGAGAAGATCGCGCCCTTCCTCGAATACGACCAGGATCCCTACCTCGTCATCGCCGATGGCCGCCTCTTCTGGGTGATCGACGCCTACACATCGTCGTCACGGTTCCCCCAGGCCACCAAGTACGAGGGAAATAATTACCTACGCAACAGCGTGAAAGTTGTCGTGGACGCCTACGACGGCACCACCACCTTCTACCGCACCGGCGAGAAGGACCCGATTGCCGACGCCTACGGCGAGATCTATGATGGCCTCTTCACGCCGATCTCGGAGGCACCGGCGTCGATCGCCGCCCATTTCCGCTATCCGGAGCGCCAGTTCGTCGCGCAGTCGCAGATCTGGGCCAGCTATCACATGGATTCCGCTCGCTCGTTCTACGACGGCGATGATCGATGGGCGGTCGCCCAGGAGCAGGTGGCGGGGCAGCAGCAACAGATGGAGCCGTATTTCGTCACGTTGCCACTTCCCGGCGAGCAGGAGTCGTCGTTCGCGCTGACCGTGCCATTCACGCCGGGTGGTGGCCAGAACCGGCAGAACATGACCGCCTGGTTCGCGGGCACGGCCGATGCGCAAGGTGTTACCAACCTCCGGCTCTATCGCTATCCGCGGCAGGTCACGGTCTTCGGGCCGCAGCAGATCGAGGCGCGAATCAGCCAGGACCCGCAGATCTCGCAGCAGCTCTCGCTCTGGAACCAGAGCGGATCGGATGTGATTCGCGGGAACCTGCTCGTGATTCCGGTTAATGATGCGATGCTCTACGTGCAGCCGATCTATCTGAAGGCCGTCAACTCCGGCGCAGGCTCACCCCGGTTGGCGAGCGTCATCATCGCCACCAAGGATAAGGTCGTGATGCGCTCCACCTTGCCCGAAGCCGTGGTGGCGCTGGGCAATCCGGAGTCGCAGAGCGTCGGCCAGATCCAGGAGGAACCGGCGGTCGTCGCACAGGGTGAATCGGGGCAGCCGGCTCAGGAACCCCCGGCGCAGCCTGCCTCCACCCCGGTCGCGGGTGTAGCCGCCGGTCCGGCGAGCGATCAGGAGATCGCGCAGGAGGCGCTTGCTGCCTACAACGAGGCGCAGGCCGCGATGCAGGCTGGTGACTGGGACGCATACGGCAAGGCGCAGGAGCGGCTGGGCAGGCTCCTCGAACAGCTCACCGGCACACCGACCGCCACCCCGGCTCCGGTGATCGCGACTCCCGCACCATAGCCCCAGGGCAAGGCGATTCCCAGAAGGGGGCAGGGTCCTTGA
>JBARWF010000120.1:0-3000 GCA_049646645.1 Thermomicrobiales bacterium | reverse complement strand
GTCGAAGAGTGCCTGCGCCGGCGCGAGGTCGAAGGCGTCGATTGCGTTCGATTGCCAGCCGGAGGCGAACCAGCGCGGCAGGAAATCCTTCCATGCGGCCTGCACCTGATCGATTGGCTGCTGGAGGGCGGTGGAGAACGACGCCTGCCAATCGACCGGCCCTGTCGCGAACGACTGGACGAGCTTCTGTAGGGTGCCCACGCCATACCGTTCGGCCACGAAGGCGACCAGCGCGTAGCGGGTGGCGGTGGCGGTCTCGGGATCGAGCGTGCTGGCACCGAGATTCACGATCGGGGCGAGATCGGGCAGGATGCCCTGCTGATAGGCGGCCTGCACGAGCGACCCGGCACGGGCCTGGCTGGCAAGAATCGGTCGCTCGAAGTAGCGCGCGATGCCGTCCATGAGGCCCGCTGGCAGGTTCCCACCGGCAGCGGCCTGCATCGTGGGGCGGCTGACGAGATTGCGGAAGAGATTGGCGGCCTCGGCGGCACTGAGCTGGGTAAAGCGGTCATGCAGCACGATCGCGTGGGTCCCATCGACACTCGCCCAGGCGAAATCGCGCACCGGGCGCATACCAGCGGTGACGGCGGGATCGGCGGCGCTCACGAACGTGACGGTGAGCGGGTGGTTCGGCGCGACCGCGAAGAGGGCGGCGCTCTCATCAGCGGCGGTGCGAATGGCATCGGCGTTTTGCTGGGCGATCGCATTGGCGTCCACAGCGCTCGCGCCCTCGACCACGATGGTCACGGCATCAACGGTCGCGGTGCTCGTGTCGGGCGAGAGGGCGGCGGGTGCCGCTGGCGCGGTCTGGGCGAAGCTGGGTGTCGTGTGGATGAGGATCAGCAGGAGGGCGAGCGGAAGCGAGAAGCGCACAGAACAGGGTCTGCTCGGACGAGCGGGGGAGTGGCGGGGATGAGAAAGGCGACGGTCGACCCAACGCATGGACTTCCTCCGGGAGAAAGGACTCGCTGGGTGGAGTGCCGTTGAGATCGGTCTTCCTGGGCGACGCCCATCTCGTGGAGACTACTGAACCCCCAGTATAACGCACATGCCAACGGGGCCGTGAGATGAGGTCAATGATACGGCCTGCTTGCGCCTCCTTTGACGTCACATGACGCGTCCATGTCATTCCGAGTGAGGCGGCACGCCGAGCGGAGGAAGTTGTTGGCAGGGGTAGCCTCTCGCCTTCCAGCGTGATTGCTTGGGACAGGGTGTCGCACGCGACGCGCCTCGCGGCAGCGGCCAGTCCGTGGGACGGCACGGAGGAGACAAGCCGGTCGTTGGGGAGCAGCTTCCTCCGCGCGATCTCCGATCTCGCTCGGAATGACAAGAGGACCAGGCGCTTTATATCAACGCTGCAGCCTCCAGCTACGTTCGTCCCTACGGATACCAGCATCCGGACCGTCAATATGGACGTGCTCGGCGTTGGATCAGAAGCCGTGGTCGGTCGCGAACTGCCCGGTTGTGCTCCAGGGGATGATGTACTCGGTATAGATGACGAAGTTCAGCGCGATCAGCGCAACGAAGATCGCGGCGGCGACATACGGCAGCCACTTCGCGGGGAACCAGGAGCGCGCGCCAAGCATGACCAGGATGGCGGCCGCGTTGATCGCCGGGAAGTAGTAGCGAGCCTGCGTCAGCGAGAACGTCAGCCCGAATTGGAGGATCGCGTAGTAGGCGATGACACAGGTGAGGCCCATCGTCAGCAGGGCGATGACCTGCCACTGGGCAATGGCGAGCGTATTGTCGGAGCGGGCAACGATCGCGTCTCGCTCCTCCGCCGTGTCAGCTTTCAACATCGGCTTCTGCACCTGCCAGAAGCGCCAGGCGTAGATCGCCAGGCCGACGGTCGCCAGCAGCACCGGCACGAAGATGATCGTGAGCAGTGTCTGCGAGAGCGGGATCAGCCGCCACCCGAAGTCGCCCCAGGTCTCCTCCCAGCGGGCCCAGAAGAAGCGCTTGCTGGTCAGCTGGCTCCAGATGGTCGGGCGCGCGGAGTACTGATAGTTCCACCATTGCAGCGCCTTGACCTGGGGCAGCGCCGTGAAGTTGCCGTAGGTTGCCCACAGGAAGAGGAACCACGGCCAGACCAGCAACGCCGCGGTGCCGGCGGCCAGCACGCCCTTGGCAATCCACGCGCGCCAGTTGCGCCAGCCCAGCCCCAGGATCATGGCGAAGGCGACGATCGCGCCGACGGTCAGGGACGTGTTCTTGGAGAGCACGGCGAGCCCGTAGCAGGCACCGATCAGCACGCAGTTCCAGACCGGGAAGCGCTTTTTCAATCCCAGCACGACGAGGTAGATCACCGCGCTCGTGAAGGCGATGGCCATGATGTCGTTGTTGAGCATCGCCGATTCGTAGGAGATCTGCGGCTGGAAGGCGACGAACGCGGGCACCATGAGCCCGAGAAAGCGATCCTGGGGAAAGAGCGTTCTGATCGTGAGATAGGCGAAGAGAACGGTCAGTAACCCGAAGGGCACCGTGGCGAGACGGAAGAAATAGAGCTGGCTCGCGGGCGAGAGGCCCTCCGTCAGCCAGTAGACCGGGGTCATGTAGAGGTAGTAGAGCGGCGGATGGTTGGCCGTGTAGACCCAACCGTTGGGGCCGATCTTGAAATCGGGCGGGATGTTCTGCAGGTAGCAGGGTTCGACGCACTTCGGATTGCCGCAGAAGTTCCAGTCATCCGTCACGTACTGGCAGTATTTCCATAACTTGGCGGGCATCCGGTCCGCATCATCCACCCCGGTGGACTGATAGGCGGCGTTCCATTTATCGAGATCGGGGATGATCGGCATGCGGCCGTCGGTCGCCACGATCTCCAGGTAGGTGTAATGCGCCACCTCGTCGTGCCCGGTGAAGGGCTGGTGGATGAAGGTGAGGGCGACGCCCTTGGCGGCGACCATCAGGAGCAGGATGACGAGAAACTTCTGCTCGATCGAGGCGGCGCGCACGGCGGCGGCTGCCCGGCGCAGGAATCCGCGGCTGGTGGTTGTGCGGTCG
>JBARWF010000119.1:0-76563 GCA_049646645.1 Thermomicrobiales bacterium | reverse complement strand
AACCTCCAGGCGCTGGTCGCGGTACTGGGCGTGGGCCTGTACGTAGGCATTGATGGGCGCTTACGTGATTTCGTGCTGTCCGAAATACGCAATTCTCGGGATGCCCTCCGATCGTGCATCTGTCAGGATGACAGTGCCGTCCAGGGCCGATGCGTCGAGGTTGCGAACGGGGTGGCTGGTAGACGATGTTGCCCCGCTGTGGTGATTCGAACCCGATGCGTCGCCTGGCTTTTCGGTCAGTCACTCCCCCGGCCGGGAGCAGCGTCGACGTCGACACCAGGGGTCACCTTTGTGACCTCTCCACCGCCACACGCGACAGGGAAGGTGATGCAGGCGGTACTCGATATGGAGGCAAGCCGTGCATCCCACGCTCAGGACCATGCCCCAGCTTACCGCCAGCAATTCCGCGCGACCCGAGCCTCTCCAACCAGTAACGACCGGCGATCATGGCACCGCCCTGGCCATCCTCCACAGGCACCCAATCGCGCAAATGCCCAGCCAGCCCGACATCTTCGCGATGTATCGCGGGCCGCTGATGCTCCTGCTCATCGATGAACCGACCCTCGCGCGGCCGGACCTCGCGGGCGTGCTCCGTCGGTGGGCGGCGATGCTCCCCCCTGGGATCGCGCTGATGGTCGTTAGCCCGTTTGCCCTGCCGGTGATGCATGCACTCCCGACCTTCGGCCTCATTGTCCTGATGGATATGCTTCCTCTGGCGCGGGCCATAGGCATCGCAACCCTGCCGGGATCCGCGCTCTTCAACGGCGATGGCTTCCTCCTGTGGCGGTCCGGCGGCGAGCCCAGGCTGGCAAGAAGCGTCTGGTCGCCGGACCAATGCCAGCCCCGCACGAGCGGTGCGTTGGCGCTCGGTGATGTCCTCTCTTGAGAACGCATGGCTCAGCGATACCGACTTCCCGAGCGATCTCGATTCCTCGTTCCCTCCTTGACATTTGAGTAGCGGGGGGGTACCGTGACGCTACTGAAGCATCATGAGGAACGCCGGGTGTTTCAGAATTCGGGCAACCGATATCTGCCCGGCGCTGTGGGTGGCTGGTAGCGCCGAATACGCGCATCCTATCCAGTCTTCTCAGGTACTCGGTCAGGAGCCAGCTCCGGCGCCTGATACAGGAATCGATACCGGTCGAGTGCACCACATCGATCGCTCGATTCAGATGCAACCTCGCGCGATGCGAGGTCTTCGACGGGGTCCTGTCAGCGTAGCGAAAGCGTAAATCCTGGCAGCCTGGGACGTCTGCCTTTCCCAGGGCGGCGACTTGGACGGATGCTTCAGCGACAATCGCCGGTCCGTTACACCACCGGACCGGCGCTCCTCTGCCCAACGTCAGACACCAGTCAGGAGCCATCGCCCGGAGCGATGCGCCTGCGTGGTCAACGAATCCGCAGCGTGCGACGGGACAGCGAATCAGGAGACAGCGGCGGGTGCGTCGCGTCGAGCGGTGCTGGCCCCGGCGAGGGGCTTGCCACACCGCGAGCAGAACGCGCCCCTCAACGTCAGGCGATGGCAATGCGGGCAGACGATGCGCGTGCCGTCGCTCCCGAGCGCCTTGCGGTCCTCGGTGATCGACGATGCGAGCACCAACCGGAACACGATCGCCACGGCCACCGCGATGAGCACGAGCCACAGCACCTCGGGCCACAGACCACCGCCCGACGGCTGGATCCAGATCGAGCCGAGATACAGGAGCACCATGCCGCCGATACTCCCGGCGGCCGGCAGGATCAGCACGCGCTGCTTCGGAACCATCATGTAGCGCCAGATCCCCGCGCCGAGCATCGCGCCGCTCAGCCCGATAATCAGCGGTCGCAGGATCCCCATGCCGATCATCATGAGCGTCCAGTCCGACACATCGATCCTGGGACCAGCGTGGGTAAAGATCGGCGCCCAGAAGACGGTCGCGCTGCCGATCGCGAAACCTGCGGCCGCGCTTCCGGCCAGGATCATTCCGTCCATCACCTCGTTGCGAAACTGGTTCAGGCGACGGAGAGCGATGGGGGCGGCGAGGATACCGGCAAGCCCCAGCAACGGCAGGATGACACCGTTCCCCAGCCAGACGAGAAAAGGAGAAGCCCCGGCCGCCTCGGCGAAGCGCCCGCCAAACCCGGCCGCGCCGTAATTCAGCACACCGTTGTCAAACCAGCTTCGACTGTGCAGCCAGGCACCGATCCCGCCGACGATCAAACCGGCGATGCCACCGGCCAGGCCCACACCGAGCAGGATCAACGGGGGCTCCTCCTCGAAGACATCCTGCTGGTTCAGTGTGAGCAGGATCAGGATCGGCGCGATCGCTGAGGCCACGATCAGCGCGACTCCCGCGCTGTTGGCCAGCAGCGCGATCAGGATGATGACGGCCCCCGCGAGCAACGTGATGGCATGCGGCAACGCCGTGATGAGCCGGTGCGCCGGATCGATCATTCCCCGCAGCCGGCGACGCATCTCGGCAACCCGGGAATGACTCTCGGCAGCGGCCCGGGCGGCGCCCAGCGGAGCGCCGCAATAACCACAGAAGCGCAGCGCCGACGTCTCGTTCCCGCAGACCGGGCACGCGATGGTGTCTGCTCCATCATCCGCAGAAGGCACACCTTCGTCAGGCGCTGCGTCTGCATCGGTGACTGACTCGTGACTCTCGTCTCGCGACTCCTGCCCCGCCGCGGCAGCTTTCGTACTCCTCGGAAGCTCGATGGTCCGGACGTCCGATGCCGGTTCATCCCGCGTTTCATCACCGTCCGGCGCAGGCGTTCCCGTTTCCGAAGGGTGCGAAAACGACTTGAAACGGCTGAGCCACTGAGCAGCCGTCCGCCCCGGCGCGGGCGGCGGGACGGAGGCACCCGCTTCAGCCGCTGCTGGTTCTGCCTCTTGCGCCAGGTCGTCACTGTGCGCCGGAAGGGAGATCACGTACGATGCCGCCTCGTCATCCGATCCATGACCGGAAAGAGATTCGTCTGCGGACGCGGCCGGCTCCTGCGTCTCCTGTGAGCCGTCCGTCAAGACGTCGGCCGCTGAATCCGATTCGGCGGTGGACAGGTCTTCGAGCGGCGATCGGGGCACGAAACGGCGGGTCTCCTGAGCATGAGCATCCTGGTCGGCGGGCAGCTCACCGGAGGTAGGTTCACTTGGCGCGGACTTGTCCCGTGTTTCGTCATCCATCGATGCTCTCCCTTGCGTCCTGAGAATCGCCGGTCCGGCAATGGCACCCTGTGCCGGACCGCATGCGCGCCCGCTCCATGCCCATAGGTTCGCGTTCTGGGAGGAGTATACCGAGTCCACAGGCAGTACACTGGCGTGGGATCGCCGGTTCCGACCAGCGGATGTGCGCTCCTGAGCGGAAACGTTCTGCAATGCCACAGTTGGGATGGAGTGGGAGTTGGGCGCAGGCGCGATCGCCGGACTGATTCTGTATGGTATGACGGTCGGAGTCGTGCTGGCCGCGCCGATCGGACCGATCAATGTCGAGATCATCGTTCGCGGCGTGCGCAACGGCTTTCGAAGCGGCTGGTTGCTGGGCATCGGGGCGCTGACGGCAGATACGATTTATGCCGCCCTCGTCGTCAGTGGCCTGACACCACTGGCGGACCGGCCGGTGTTACGGATTCCACTCTACCTGGCCGGAGCAATCATGCTCGGCTATGTCGGGTGGAGCAGCGTTCGCCGCGCCCTGCATGGCGAGCTGGTCGATGAAGCTGACGCCGCGGCACCCCGCAACGGCCGGAACTACATCACCGGGTTCCTGCTGGCCGCGTTCAACCCGATGGGCATCGTCTACTGGCTCTCGGTCGGTGCGGGTCTGGTCGCCGATGCGGTGAACCGCGTCGGCCGGATTGGGGCGCCCGTGCTGGTCGGGGGCGTCTTTCTCGGCATTCTCGCCTGGGTGACAGCCATTTCACTGGTTGCCCAGGTCTCACGACGGATCGTGACCGGCAACGGCATGCGTTGGATCACCGGGCTCAGCGGTGTGTTGGTCATAGGATTTGCGGTCTGGTTTCTGTGGCAGGCACTCGCCGGGATCGCCGCACTCTAGCTTCCACACGATGTCGAAGCCAAACCGCATCCCGGATGTGTCCGTACATTGGTCGTATGGGGTCAGTTGGCTGCCCGCGAAGATCCGGATCGCGAAACAGCCACTAGCATAAAGTGCGAGAGAGATGAATCAACTGGAATCAACGTCGACGAACAGCGCCCAGCAGTCCGATACGACGCAGGTCACGGCGCTGCGGCAAGAGCGGCGCCTCTCCCGGCGAATGGTCATCGGCGGCGCCGTGACCGCGGGTGTGGGTCTCGCGGCCCTGGCGGCGGAGACGGGCTTCGGGCAGCAGGCAACTCCGCCCATCGAGACCCCGACGCCATCCGCCGCCTCGGCAGCAACGGCCTCTGCCCAGGGCAGCCCTGCCGCCACGCCAGGCGCGACCCCGGCAGGAACTCCGGCCGGGACCCCGGCTCCGACCGCGACGCTGAAGATCGTCACCGATCAGCGCCCGGTGCCCTTGGGCACGCCGAAGACCGGCGGCGAGCTCCGCCTGTTCGTCGGCAGCGACAGTTTCCAGGATTTCAACCCGACGGCGTTCCAGCAGGATTTCCAGATTCCGCTGAGCTACCTCGATCCGCTGCTGTGGGCCGACGCAGTCACGATGGAGCCCGAGCCGTGGCTCGCGGAGTCGTGGAAGTGGAAGACGGGCGGCAAGGAGTTGACGATCACGCTGCGTAAGGACGTGACGTGGCACGACGGATCCGCACTAACCGCGGATGACGTCGTCTTCTCCTTCGATGTCTATCAGAACGACTACGACAGCGCGGCTGGCCGGCTCTTCTCGGCAGTCGACAAGGTGAAGGCGACGAGCAAGCACGTCATCACCGTTACCTTCGATCAGCCGGATGGCGCCTTCGTCTTCAACGCCTGCACCCTGCCGGTCTTCCAGAAAGCCCAGTACGAGAAGCATTGGGCGTCGCAGACCGCACCGGACCAGACGCTGAGCGGGTTTGACTGGAGCAAGCATCCTCCGGTCGGCACCGGCCCCTGGAAGTTCGACAAGATCTCCGACAATGCCGTGAGCTTCGTTGCGAACGATGACTACTGGGCCGGTCGCCCGTATGCCGACCGCCTCGTCCTGACCGTCGAGGACGACAAGGACGCCCGGCTGAACGCGTGGAAGGCGGGCAAGGTTGATGTCGTCTACCCGGTGGCGCCCGCCGACGCCATCTCGATGCTCTATGAGCAGGGAACGCTCTACGTCGCCGAGTCGCCGACCGTCTTCTTCGCGGCGTTCAATTTCAACAACCCCGCCAACGCGACCGCCGACATGATGAAGGACCCGGCGCTGCGGCAGGCCCTCACCCTTGCCGTGGATCGCGAGGCCTACGGGCGCGACATCTTCCTCGGCTTCATCGCAACCGACAAGGCGGGCACCATCACCCAGCCGTGGGCTCATGATTCATCGATCACCAACCCCTCCCGCGATGTCGCCAAAGCGAAGAAGCTGCTCGCGGATGGCGGCTGGTCGGATGTCGACGGCGACGGCATGCTGGAGGACGCGAAGGGAAATAAGCTCGATCTCTACTGCGTCGTCAGCACTGCCGAGCGACCGGAGCTTCTGGCCCTGCTGGACGGGCTGAACGCGAACTTCCAGGAGATCGGCGCGCGCCTGACCGTTCAGCAGCTCGATCCGCTAGCGTTCGTCGATCGCTGGGTGTCGAATCACATGTTCGACATGGCAGCCTTCTCGCTCACCCAGTACCCGGCATTTGCCGAATTCGACCTCTACGGCACGGCATGGGACGTGCGCACGAACGCCACCGGTTGGAACTCGGGCGGCTACTCCAACGAGGTCGTCGATGCGGCGATCACCGACTGGCTGCGCGCCTACGAGATCGACGATATGAAAGCGGCCCTGATCATGCTGCAGGAGGCATCCAACCGCGATCTCTTCGGGCTCTGGTTTGGCTTCCCGCAGGAACTCATCCTCGTGAGGGAGCACATCCAGGGGTACCACCCCAACAAGATGTGGCAGACCTGGGACACCCGCCTGCTCTGGGACGACACGCAGAAGGTCACCGCGACCCCAGCGGCAACGCCGAAGATCGACGCGACGCCCGCCGGGTGATGTGACGACGGGATGTGTCGGTCGGTGACGAGGGCGGCCATCTCTGGCCGCCCTCGATTGCGTGCGGTCGATCAGACACCCGCGCCGGTCAGGATCCGATCCAGCAGCGGCTCATACCGCTCGCCGAAGTAGAGCACGTGCATGAGCGCCGGATACGCCGCGTAGACGTAGCATCTTGTCTGCCAGAACTCCGGCGGGATCGGGCGGAGTGCATGATACGTCGCGAACATCTCGCTCCCGGCATCGCCGAACCCGCCAAAGAGCGACATGTACGCGAGTTCCAGTTCGGGATCGCCATAGCACGTCGAGGGGTCGAGAAAGCCGCTGACGCGATTCCCGACAGAGAGCACGTTGGCCGACCAGACATCCCCATGCAGCAGCGAGTACGCATCCGGCTCGACCAGCAGATCATCGAGCCGCTCCGCCAGGCGGTGCGCGCGCTCCTGAAACTCCGGGGCGAGCCGGCCCCGGTCACGGGCGGCATTGGCCGTGAACAGCAGGCGATGCTCCCGGAAGAACGCGATCCAGGAATCAGTCCACGGGCTGGGGATCGGCAGCGCCCCGTTGAGCGTCGTGCCGCCCAGACCGGCCTGATCGGAGACGACCTCGTGTAACCCGGCGAGCAAGCGGGCGCAATCGGCATGCGCGATCGGCTCAAGGTGAACACCTGGGATGAGTTCCTGGATCAGCAGGTGCCGCGACTCGGAGAGCACATCGGGCACCGGTATCACGTCCGGCGTGCGCAGATTGCGAAGCATCTCCGCCTCGATATCGAGACGGGCGTCCGGAGCCGGGTTGTGCTTGGCGACGACGGCCGTGCCATCGGAGAAGGTCGCCTTGTAGACGGTGCCGATCATGCCGCCGCCAAGCTCCTCCAGAGCCACCGGGCGGCTTCCGATCGCCTTCATGATCAGCGTTGGTACGTCGTCCTCTTCATTCAGGTTGTAGGGCAATGTATTCATGGGAGGGAGGATCGCATATCGAATGCGATTCCACCATGCACCGCGTTCTGCGGTAGCATGAATCCCGTTATTCAGCCCGCACGACGGGCATCATCCGCAGCGCAGGGAGGCCAATGCACGCCATGCCGCAGAAGAAGATCATCCTGGCGATCGACCAGGGCACGACATCGAGCCGGGCAGTGCTCTTCGATGACCGCGGCACAGCGTTCGCCAGCGTGCAACGCGAGATCCCCCAGATCTACCCCCATCCGGGCTGGGTCAATCAGGACGCTGAGATAGTGTGGGGGATCACGCTGGATATGACCCGGCGGGTGCTCGCGGAATCCGGTGTGGAACTGGAGGCGATCGCCGGCATCGGCATCACCAACCAACGCGAGACGACGGTGCTCTGGGACCGCGCGACCGGCAAGCCTGTCGCCCCCGCGATTGTCTGGCAGAGCCGCCAGAGCGCGCCGATCGTCGATGCAATCGTGCAGCGCGGAATGGCGGAGACCTACCAGCGCATCACCGGCCTCGTTCCGGACGCCTATTTCTCAGCATCCAAGATCGCGTGGCTGCTCGACCGCGATGCCGACCTGCGGCGCCGCGCCGAGGCCGGCGAGCTCTGCTTCGGCACGATCGATTCCTGGCTGATCTGGAACCTCTCCGGCGGCAAGGCTCATCTCACGGACTACGCCAATGCCTCCCGCACGATGCTCTTCAATATCCGTACCTGCAGGTGGTCGGAGGAGTTGCTGGCCGATCTCACCATTCCGGCGGCGATCCTGCCAGACGTTCGCGGCAACTCGGAACTCCTGACCGAGACCGATTCCACGATTTTCGGGCGGGCAATTCCGATTGCCGGTGTCGCGGGCGATCAACAATCGGCGCTCTTCGGGCAGGCATGCTTCACGCCGGGCGAGGCCAAGAACACCTACGGCACCGGCTCGTTCCTGCTCATGCAGTGCGGCCCTGAGGTCACGGTTTCCCGCCACAAGCTGCTGAGCACGATCGCGTGGGGAATCGACGGCACGATCGAGTACGCCCTCGAGGGGTCGATCTTCGTTACCGGCGCCGCCGTACAGTGGCTGCGGGACGGGTTGGGCATCATCAAGTCGGCGTCGGAGATCGAAGCGTTGGCGGGCTCCGTGACCTCGAGCGAGGGCGTCGCATTCGTGCCAGCGCTCTCGGGCCTGGGAGCGCCGTACTGGGACGCCGACGCGCGCGGCACGATCAGCGGGATCACGCGTGGCACCACCGCCGCGCACATCGCGCGGGCAACGCTTGAGGCGATCGCCTTTCAGAGCCGGGACGTGCTCGACGCAATGCAGGCCGATGCCGATATCCGCCTGGAGGAACTCCGTGTCGATGGCGGCGCGGCCCAGAACGACTTGCTGATGCAAATCCAGGCCGACGTGCTGGGCGTGCCGGTCGTTCGCCCGAAAGTCGTGGAGACGACGGTTCGTGGTGCTGCCTATCTGGCGGGACTGGCGACGGGCGTCTGGAAGAACCGCGAGGAGCTCCGCTCGAACTGGGAAGTCGATCGCCGGTTCGAGCCCTCGATCGGAGCCGACGAGCGCGAGGAGCGCTACGCCCGCTGGCAGGAGGCCGTCCGCCGCACCCTCGTGCACTCCTAATCATTTGTAAGTATACTGGCACGGTTGTGTTCGGGGTCGGCATGGTCGACCCTGCTCTCCGCGAGAAGGGACATAAACGGTGTCAGTGGGCGACAACCAGGAAAACACGCAGATCCGACTTGGGATCATCATCGCCAGCACGCGACCGGGAAGAGTCGGGCTGCCAGTCGGCCAATGGGTGGCGAAGGAGGCTCAGGAGCACGGCGGATTCGACGTGGAAGTCCTCGATCTCGCCGAGATCGGGCTGCCCCTGATGGACGAACCCAATCACCCCCGGCTGCGGCAGTACACGCACCAGCACACGAAGGACTGGAGCGCACGCATCGACCCGCTCGATGCCTTCGTGCTCGTGATGCCGGAATACAACTACGGCTACAGCGCGCCGCTCAAGAACGCGCTCGACTACCTCTCGCAGGAATGGCAGTACAAGCCGGTCGGTATCGTGAGCTACGGCGGCATCTCGGGCGGATTGCGCGCGGCCCAGATGATCAAGCAGGTGGTGACCACCCTGAAGATGATGCCGCTACCCGAAGCGGTGACGATATCGTTCGTGGCGCAGTACATCGATGACGACGGCGCGTTCCAGCCGACGGAAGCGCTGCACGGGCAGGCGACCACGATGTTCAACGAGCTCATCCGCTGGGCGGCAGCGCTCAAGCCGCTGCGTCGGAGCTAGGTCAATCCCTTCCGCATCTGGAACCATTCGTCCTCGAATCCGAGCCGCTCATAGAGCCGGTGCGCCCGCTGGTTCGCGATGTAGCAGTGCAGCGTCACCTCGGCAAGTCCCTGCTCCCGGCACCATTCCTCGGCGGCGTGGACCAGCACGGTTCCCACGCCCCGCCCTTCCGTCTCCGGGCTGACGCCGACCCCGGCGATATGCCCGTGCGGCACATTGGCATCAAAATCCGTCAGCGAGAGGGCCCATGTGTAGCCGAGCCGCCTGCCACTGGGATCCTCGGCGATGAGCAGGATCTGATCGGCGGGGTGCTTCTCGATGACGTGCTCGATCCAGTCGGTCGTGTACGGGCTGGGGCCATCCTGCCGCCAGTGCGGGGCTCCGGTCGCCTCGACGCGCTCATACAGCTCTTCGACAAACGGGATGTCCGCACGCACCGCCGGTCGAATCCGGATATCAGTCCCGCCTTCTGTGAGTGCGGGTGTGGAATCAGAATCCGGGGCAGGGGCATCCATACGGTGTTCTCCAGAGGCTATGAGATCGAATCGTGCGCCCCTGTTGTGGAAACGCTCGACAAGACATAGATGAGAGGTAGGATACGGAAGATCGGACCGGCCATCAACGGGATCGACCGGAAGGTGCCGATGGGAATGGAGGGTGTGCGATGAGCGAGTTCGTCGAACAGGTCCGAGCGGTATTGCAGGCGGGGCCGCCGCGCTGGAGCGAGCTCGTCACTCACGTGCCGAACGATCTCCTTGAACGGGCTCCGGCCCCCGGCGAATGGTCCGCGCTAAGCTGCCTGCAGCATCTCGTCGACCTTGACGATGCCATCTTCGCCGGACGCGCACGCTCGATTCTCGCCGGGGAGCCCTTCGCCGCGTTCGATCCGGCGGGAGACCACGCCGCACATCCGATCGCCGACGGACCGACACTCGTCCGGGAGCTTGAGGAAAAGCGGGCGCGAACCCTGCTGGTCCTCGACGGGATCACCGACGCCGATCTGGATCGGACGGGCCACCATGATAAGCTCGGCGAGCTTTCGCTGCGGGCGCACCTGAGCGAATGGGCGGGGCACGACCTGATGCACATGGTGCAGGCGGAACGCGCGATCATGCAGCCATTCATTTTGGAGAGCGGCGTCATGCGGGGATTCTTCCGCGACCACGACATCGAGGCGACATAACAAGTAGCGCGGACCGACAACCTTTCGGTGTCGGCCCCTGCAAGAAAACGCCTGGTTGAAATCCGCCGTAGTAAAAACTCCGGTCAGCTATCCCGGACGCAGCGGAAGCCGATGTTCCCGGCCGAGCTGTCGGGCGTGTTCGCGCTGCGCGAATCAACCCGGTACCGGTTGCAGTAGGACCGGTGACAGAGGTATGAGCCCCCACGCATGACGCGGCTCGTCCCGCTCTCGGGACCGAGCGGGTTCCGTTCCGGGCTGGCCGCGTAATAGCCAGGGTCGAACCAGTCGGCGCACCACTCCCAGACGTTGCCGGTCATGTTGTAGAGGCCGAAGCCGTTCGGCACATAGGAGCGGCTCGGCGCGGTGCCCTTGTAGCCATCGCCGCCGGTGTTCTTCGTGGGAAAGGTGCCCTGCCAGACGTTCATGCGGTGCCGCTGCTTGCCCGGCGGGATCAACTCGTCCCCCCACCAGAAATGGCTGCGCTCGGTGCCGCCCCGCGCCGCGAACTCCCATTCCGCCTCAGTCGGCAGGCGACAGCCATCCCAGGCACAGAACGCCACGGCATCGTTCCACGAGACGTGCACGACGGGGTGGTTGTCACGGCCTATCAGGTCGGATTGCGGCCCCTCGGGTGATCGCCAGGTCGCACCATAAACCTGCCGCCACCACGGCGTCTGGACCACCCCGCGTGTCGGCGGGAAGCGATCCGGCAGGAATCCGGCGAAAACGAAGGACCAGCCGAATCGCTCGGCCTCGGTGACGTACCCGGTCTCGTCGACAAACATCCGGAAGCGCGCGTTGGTGACGGTCTCCGCCGCGATCTGGAAGGGATCGAGCTCGACCGCATGCACCGGCGTCTCACCGTCGTCTGGATAGCCGTCTCCCAGATGGTTTCCCATCTGGAATCGACCGCCATCCAGGCGCACGAATCCATCCGACGCAGGAGAAGTGCGCTCCCGGTGATGCGCCGGTGCCGGCATGGATGGCGCTTGTGGCGCGGATGCGTCTCTCACCGGCGCGCAGCAGCTCCCGGCAGCTGTGATTCTGGTCGAATGTTGATGGCTGGTCTCAGCGCTCACGATGCTCTCCCGTTGGTTCCCTGTGCACGTTCGCCACGCCACCTGACTATACCAACACCCGACCGCAACGCCGCATCTCACACAGTCCATCACAGCGGGTCTTAGGAATGTCCCACGATCAAAACGGAGGGACCGCCGCCCGAGCGCACAACCTTCTGCGAGCCAGTCCACGGCGGATACCGGTGCAACGGGCGATCCTGACACCTCACTTCGGGGTGCCAGCGGACGAACACGCCCTGCTCCAGGAAGGAATTGCCCATGTCACAGGTCCTCATGCCAGAACACGCCGCGACACCAGGTCTCACGGACCTCGCTGCACTCCGAGTTGCACTGCGCGGCACGGTACTCACCCCGGACGATCCCGAATACGCTAAAGCCACGGCCGCATGGTGTGCCGGCGTGCGGCATACGCCGTCGCTGGTCGTTCTCCCGGAGACGGCCGCGGATGTCGCCACTGCCGTCGGGTTTGCGCGGGACCACGGATTGCCCGTAGCGGTGCAGGCAACGGGTCACGGCGCGGCAAAGCCCTGCGATCGTGGCCTGCTGATCAATACGAGCCGGATGCAAGGCGTGACGATCGATCCGGTCGCCGGTACGGCCCAGGTCGAGGCCGGCACCAAGTGGAGCTCCGTCATTCCGATCGCGCAGGAGCACGGGCTGGCCCCGCTGAACGGCTCCTCGTCCGACATCGGGGTCGTTGGTTATACGCTCGGCGGCGGCACCGGCTGGATGGCGCGCAAGTACGGATTCGCGGCGGACCGTCTCCTGAGCGCGGACCTCGTGACCGCCGACGGCACGGCGCTCCACATCTCAGAAACGGAGAACGACGAGCTTCTCTGGGCGCTGCGTGGCGGCAGCGGCAATTTCGGTATCGTCACCGCCCTCGAATTCGAGCTCGTACCAGTCGCGCAGGTCTACGGTGGGGGCGTGGTCTACCCGCTTGTCCAGGCGCCGACCGTGCTCCCGGCGTTCGCGGCGTGGGTCGAGACCTTGCCGGACGAGATCACGGCCAGCGTTGCGATCATGCGTCTCCCACCCATTCCGGATCTCCCGCCGATGCTGCGCGGACAAGAGGTCGTGATCGTGCGAGCCTGCGGTGTCGGTGACTTGACGGCCGCCGCGACGGCGATCGCGCCGATGCGCAAGCTCGGTACGCCCCTCCTCGATACGTTCACGGTCATGCCCTACACCGCGATCGATGCGATCAGCATGGATCCGGTCGATCCGATGCCGATGCTCTCCGCAACCTCGCTCCTTGAGGAGCTCTCGCCCTCAGCGATCGACGCCCTGCTTGCGGTCGCCGGCTCCGGCGTCGACTCGCCGGTAATGATGATCGAGCTGCGCTACATCGCCGGTGCGAGCGAGCGGAGCCCGCGTTCAGGGGGCACTGCGAATCGGGATACCGCGCCGTTCACGCTCTATGCCATCGGCGTAGCAGGCGATCCGGAGGGACGCAGCGTGGTCCAGGCCGGTCTGGACCGAGTCATCACGCAGATGGCGCCGTTTGCTTCGGGCAAGGTCTTCCTGAACTTCCTCGGCGACGGCGATTGGGGACCGGAGCGGACCCGCGCCGCCTACACAGAGGACGATTATGCACGCCTCCAGCGCATCAAGGCGCAGGTCGACCCAGAGAATCGGTTCTGCTTCAACCACAACATCCAGCCCGCGGGATAGCCCCACCCATTTGCACCTGGGCCCGAGCGGGAGGACACACGGTCCTCCCTCCAGGTTCCGTATCGCCCGGTCTCACCACAGCCCCCACACGTCGAGGCGGGCCCGCGTGATGACGATGACGTGAAGCCTGTAGAATACGCTGATGAAAGCGAAGCCCACTGTTTACATACTCTGCGGATTCATTGGCGCAGGGAAGACGACGTTTGCGAAGAAGCTGGAGGAGACGACCGGCGCGGTGCGGATCACCAAGGATGAGTGGCTCATCCGGCTGATCGGAAACGACCCCACCATAGATGGGTACGAAGACTACGACCATAATATGATCGGGCTATCGAGGGATTTCGCGTTCCAGCTTGCCGGGAAAGGCGTCGACGTCATTCTCGACGAAGGGTTCTGGGCGAAGGGACAGCGGGATGAGATGAGGCGACGAGCCGAGGCCGTGGGCGCCAAGGCGGTCGTGTACTTCCTCGATACCCCCATCGAGACGATGCGGGAGCGGGTCGCGCGACGAAACATGATTTCCGCGAGCGACTCGTTCAGGATCAGCGAGGAGCTGCTCGATATGTATCTGGCGTATTGGCAGCCCCCTGGTGAGGACGAGGACGTTGTTCTCGTCACCGAGGCGACATAAGACGGGTCGATCAGCACGCTGTGGGCAGATCGCCTGGCGTCTCGCAAACATCCGACATCGGCCTGCGAGAGGCGGGGGAAACCGGTTCTCCATGCCTCTCGCGAACACCGATCACCGCTTGGTGCGGGAGCCTTGATGCGGCCGATTTACAATGGAATCGCCGTGATCGTATTCGCCGGAAACGCACGTTGGACCGGCACGCCGTCAGCCGCCATGACCTCGCGCGTCTTGGCCTCCCTCGTGTGATTCAGCACGAGCACGCGATCATCCACGCGCGACATGTAGAGGCGATCGATGACGCCGTCGATCATGGCGGCTCCGTGTTCCTGAAGCCAGTCGCGGATCGTCTCGGCGGTTTGCTCATTCTCGCCGCTCGTCTTGCCAAAGGCCGGTACGCGCAGGACGTTCCCCGCCGATCCATCCGGTTCCCAAGGCTCGCCCTCGACCGTCTCCATCGCTTCGTCACCCAGCACGACGAGCAATCCGCCACCCTGCACCCAGGCATCGATCCGCCGCGCGGTCTCCGCCTCGATCACGGGGCACCGGGCGAGGACGAGCACCTTGTACCGACCGAGCGCCCCGACACCGACCATCTGGTCGTCGACATAGTCCAGGTCAGTGAGATCGCGCAGGATCGCAACCTGATCGGCAACGGCGCCCGTCGTCACCGCTCCGAGCATCACCGAAGTGTCCGGATAGTAGAAGGCGGTATCGACGGTGGCATCCAGCGTGGCAACCTTGTCGAAATTCGCCTGCCACGCCTCGATCGTCTCACGATGGTGCATGATGTTGGGCGCGTAGAAATGCAGGTTCCTGGCGCCACAGACGGCGGCATTGAAGATCCGGCAGGTCACGCCCAGATCGTTCACGCCGCCCGCCGGCTCGATACCGGTGTAGGCACCATGGAACCGACCGGCTGAGGTCACCCAGCGCGTGAAGGCGAAGTTCCGGGGATAGTTCGAGTTCTCGTTCGTGATGCGCACACCGCCGCCGTACCGCGCGGCGACGTCGCTTTGCTGACCGAAGTGCGCGCCCTGTTGGGGCGGGGCATCGCCACCGGTGCAGAGATAGATCGGATGGTCCGGGAACCGCTCCCGTGTGAGACGCATCCAGGTCGCCGCCAGATCGTTCATGCTCTGCCGATACCAGTCGATGAAATCGAGCCAGCGTCGTCGTGCCGTCGGCGTTGACGTATCGAAGGTACCGGGCGGTGTCGGCTCATCAGCCCTGAATGCTTCGATCCCCTCCGGAATCGCGACCTCCGGCAGCATGACGGCGGCGGGGTGTGGGTAGGCCGTGCCCCACGCCGCGTTCAACGCCGCGAGATCGCCATCGTAGCGCGCAAGCATCGCTTGCCGGAACTGCGCCTCGGCAAGGGGATCGCCGCACCAGTACCCCGGATGTGTGTGATAGGGGCCGGGCGCCACCTGCGTCCAGGCGGTCCCGGTGACAGGGTAGATCGCCTCGCCGAAATCACCCGTGATCCCGAGCAGCAGCGCCTCGATCACACCGGCGTCCCGATAGCGGTCGGCGAACGCAGTCAGGAATCGCGCGATGTGGCGATCGAACGAGCGGTCGAAGATCGACTGGATCTTGCTCGGCAGGCGATGTTCCAGGCAGACGGCGCCGAAATGCTCGTCGGAATGCCGGAACCACGACGGCAACGAGTAGGCAGGTCCTGCTATCAGGAAGGGAACCCATTTCAGCCCGTGGCGCTTGAGCGTCTCGACCTGACGGTCCCAATGCGAGAAGTCGAAGACACCCTCCGCCTCGCCCTCGACCGTGGCCCACGCCACATACTGCTCGACGCTCGTGAACCCGAGGGCGCTGACGCGTGCCGCCTGCTCATCGCTGAGCTCGGCGTTGCAGCCCATGCAGAGCTCGACCCCGCGCCGCATCGTCTTCGGGTCGCTGGCGATCAGGTCGTTCCACTGCTCGGCCGATGGGGCGGGCTGTTCCGGAAGATCTGGCGCGGTAGCGTGTCGTTTTGCGGGTTCCGGTTCGAGGTCCATGACGCAGCGGAACCCGACGCCATTCCCGCCGGTGCCGCCATGCACGCGCAGACGACGGGAGACACGCAGATCATCGGCCGGGCTGTGGAACGCGCCGCCACGCACGACCCGCTGGTAGCCCCAGCCCTCGCCGACCGAACCAGCGTCCAGCTCCTGCCACGGATAGGTATAGAACCAGTTGGCGCACCACTCCCAGACGTTGCCGGCCATGTCATGCAGACCGTAGGCGTTGGCCGGGAAGGAGCCGACGGGCGCGGTATAGCGATGGCCTGTCGCGGCTGTGAAATCCCGCCAGGGGACAGGAGCGTTCCGCGTCGCGTACTGGGCATGCGAGCTTTCCGGGGGCTCGCTCCCCCAGGGGAAGGAGTGGCCGCCGAGCCCGCCACGCGCGGCGTATTCCCATTCCGCTTCCGTGGGCAGGCGCTTGCCCACCCAAGCGGCGTACGCGACGGCATCCCGGTAATTCACGTTGACGACGGGGTGATCCGGATACGCCTCGAAGTAATTCGGCATCTCCGGCCAGTCCGGATCCTGAGGGCGCTCATGCCCGATCGCCTCGCAGAACTCGCGATAGGCGCGATTGGTGACGGGCGTGCGGTCCATCGCGAAGGCCGTGACTATGACCTCATGAACCGGAGCCTCCTCGGGATAGCCGTTCCCGGCACCCATCTGAAAACGACCGCCTGGTATGGCCACCATGCCGGCGGGGATATCGAGCGTCGTGGATTGCGACGTGGGTTGCACCGAAAATGTCCCTTCTTGTACCGAGGACCAGCAGATTCGCAGGGTGGCTTTACCCCTTGACCGAGCCGAGCATGATGCCCTTCACGAAATGCCGCTGCAGGAACGGGTAGACGAGCAGGATCGGCACGATGGCGAAGATGATCGTCGCCGACGTGATGTTCGCGGTGGAGACCACCATCTGGCTCACATCGCTATTGGGCGCGCTGGCGCCACCCATGTTCATCATGCTCTGGTCGACGATGATCGACCGCAGCACGACCTGTAGAGGCCACTTCGAGTTGTCGCTGATGAAGAACAGGCCGGTGAAGAAGTCGTTCCAGTGGCCGACGGCGTAGAAGAGGCTGACGGTCGCGATCACCGGTTTCGAGAGCGGAAGTACGACATCCCACAGGGTACGAAGGTCCGATGCGCCATCGAGTCGGGCCGCATCCTCGAGCTCCGGCGGGATGCTCCAGAAGAAGTTGCGCAGCAGGATCAGGTTGAAGGGTGAGACCAGTCCCGGGATGATCAGCACCCAGATGCTGTTCAGTAGCCCCAGATCCTTCATCAGGATGTAGGTCGGCAGCAGACCGGCGCTGAAGAGCATCGGCACGATCACCAGCCACATCAGGAACCTGTGTCCTGGAATTTCGGTCTTCGAGAGTCCATAGGCCGCCATCGTCGTCACGACCATGTTCAGGAACGTGCCCACCACGGTCACGAAGACCGTGATGCCGAACGACCGGATCAGCACCGGCGTGCGGAAGATGTAGCGATAGGCGTCGAGATTGAAGTGCTTGGGAATCAGCATTGTCGGGTGCGCCGAAACGGAAGCGGCATCGCTCAGCGATTTGGCGAGCACATTGAGCATCGGCAGCAACGTCAGCAGGGTCACGAAGAGCAGGATCGCGTAGATGATGAGATCGGCCCAGAGCGGGTTCTGGTCGCGCTGGGAGCGGTGGCCCCGTTGGGGGCGTCGCAGCTCGGCCTCTTCACTCGCCACCATCGCCTGCTCGTCGCCGAGGGTCTGTCCGGGCACTACCATATCGATCGCTCCCCAAATCGTCGCAGAATCCAGTTCGCGGTCACGATCAGCACCATGCCGACAACGCCCTTGAAGAGACCGACCGCGGTAGCGAGCTCGAACTTGGCATCGAGCAGACCAACGCGATAGACGTAGGTATCGATGATGTCGCCGACTTCCAGCGTCGCACCATTCAGCAGCATGAAGACCTGGTCGAACCCGGCGTCCAACAGGGAGCCCAGCGAGAGCACGAGCACGACCGCCATCACCGGCAGCAGACCGGGCAGCGTGATATCGCGGATCTGGCGCAGCTTGCCGGCGCCATCGACCTTCGCCGACTCGTAGAGTTGCGGATCGATGCCCGGCAGGGCGGCGAGGTAGATGATCGCGCCCCAGCCAAATTCCTTGATGATGCCGGTCACCACCAGGTTGATGCGGAAGAGGCTCGGGTTGGCGAGGAAGTTGATCGGATCGCCACCCCAACCGCGAACCATCGTGTTGACCACGCCGGTCGGCCCGAGCAGGTTGATGACGATACCCGCCATCACCACCCACGAGAGGAAGTGCGGAAAGTAGGTGATGGTCTGCACGCTGCGCTTGTACCAGACGTGTCGGACTTCATTCAGGAGTAACGCAAAGATCACCGGGACCGGGAAGCCGAATACCAACCGATAGGTGCTGATCAACAGCGTATTGCGTAAGAGTTGGTAGAACTTGTCGGAATTGAAGAGCGCCTGGAAGTGTTCGAATCCCACCCACGGACTTGCCCAGACACCCCGGAAGATCTGGAAATCCTTGAATGCAAGCTGCAACCCATAAAAGGGAACGTAGGCAAAGATGATGAAATAGACGACCGCCGGCAAAATAAGCAGATAGATTTGCCGATACTGCCACATCTTGCGCAGTAGCGGCCGGCGCCGGGCCGTTCCGGCGGATGAAGAGGCGGTCACAGCAACCATAAACGTTCTGTCCCGGATAACTGTCGCGAGCGGTCCCTATGTCCGGTGGCGTCTCCCGGCAGTCAATCGTGCGGCCGGAACCGCACGGTCATGCGGCTCCGGCGCGCGTGGTCATGTCGCGGAGGAAGATCCTCCTGGCGCAGGGGGGGTCGAGCGGGCTAGACGCCGTAGTCGGGCTTCGACTTGTCCGTCTGCAGCTCGTTGACCTCCTCGATGATCTTGTCGCCTCCCTGGTCACGCCATTTCTGCAGGGCGGCGGCCCAGTCGTCCTTGGTGCGATCATGATTGATGATGACGCTGTCGATCACCGGTCGCAGGTTGTCCTCATAGAGGGTCGTGCCATCCTTGCCGTCAGTCGGCGAGATAATGAGCGGATTCCGCCAGTCGGGATACTGGACGCCGCTATACTCCTCGAACTTGCCTTTGATGTATTCGAACTGGTCGCCAACGCCCGCACTTTCGTAGCTGAGCTTGTTGGCAGCCCAGTCGAGTTTCTCGCTCATCGGGGCCAGGAAACTCAGGGGCTCGACCTGCGATGTCTGATAGGCAGGATCGCGGTCGACGTTCGGGATCGGTTGCGGGGCGCCATCGACAACGTTGAACATCTTGCCCTCGATGCCGTAACGCCGCAGAGTGGTACCACCGGTCAGCGACCAGTTCAGGAAGTCAAAGAATCCGTCGATATTCTTCATCTTCGCGGAGATATAGAAGCCACGGTCGATCGGGAAGACGGAGCGGGTACCGCCGGTCTCCCCCATCGGCGAGATGACGCCCACCTTGGCGTTCGAATCGACCTTACGGAGATTGGTGACGAATTCTGGGAACTTGGCCCAGTTGGCCAGCGCCACCACCGACTTCCCGCCCTGGAAGCGATCGTCGGAGAGGTTGGGCTCCGGGTTGATGCCGTAGTTTTGGTCGAGCAGCAGGCGCTTGTGAAGATCCTGGAACCAGAAGTGAAGGTCGATCTGCGGCTGCTGGACGAACCATGGATCGATGTGATCTGCATTGTCCGGGGCGGGCATCCAGGCGTTGAGCGAGAGATCGAACGAGGTGCCGATGTCCTTCGCGTGCCAGGTGTAGCCCATCGTCAACGGTGAGACGTTGGGATCGCCCTTCAATTGTTCCAGCGCTGCCACGAATTCGTCGATCGAGGTCGGCTCTGCGATGCCCTTGGCTTCGAAGATATCCTGCCGGTAGAAAATGAAGAACGGCACGATCGGGTAGATGAGATTCGGGATGAAATAGATGTTCCCATCGTCATCCTTCAGCATCTCCCAGAACGACTCGGGTACCGCCTCGCGGACGGCCTGGTACTTGTCCAGATATTCGTTGATCGGCGCGAATGCGCCCTGATCCTGCGCATCCTTCCAGATCTGGCGCCCGGGGCCCGATC
Source organism: Thermomicrobiales bacterium (assembly GCA_049646645.1). Lineage (GTDB taxonomy): Bacteria > Chloroflexota > Chloroflexia > Thermomicrobiales > UBA6265 > JASGDN01. The sequence continues at coordinate 56,517 of JBARWF010000119.1, read as the reverse complement.
CCCAGATCACATCGGGAATCTCACCGGAAGCGAGCACCGTGTTGATCTTGGTATCGAAGTCGATCACCGGGATGATCTGCACCTCGATCTTGGCCTTGCCTTGCTCCTGGAGCATCTGCTGGAAGGGGCCGTCCTTGGTGAAGGTGGCTGGGCCCCAGGTTGGGCGCAGGTACGAGAATTCGACCACATCGCCCTCGCGCGGGGTGATCGGTGCAATTGGCGTCGCCTCCTGGGCTGCCGCGGCCTGCTCGATGTGCATCGCGGCCAACATCGCCGCGCTGGCCGCGAGACCGGCACCCGCCTGCATCAGGCGCCGCCGGCTGAGGGGCAATCGGTCGAGGTGCTTTGCGTCCACGGTAGAGCTCATGAAGACATCGCCTTTCAGCTGTTGTGCAACAGACAATCCGGTCGAAGGGTCATGAAGATATGCGTTCGCAAACCTCCCGTCATCGTTCCGAAGCCAGAGTTCGGCCACCAACGCGTCCGTTCAATTGTGAGACTTGCCGCGATCATACCGACACCCGGGAGATCGGTCAATCACCCATACCGCTCACTGGCGCGCCGCCGAGCCCGTCCTTGACGAACACAGGGGCGCTCCACATAATCAGGGATGCAGTGTCATTCCCGATTCGTGGCGAATGGCGGACTCGTTGCACCGGAGGACGTACATACCATGTCAGCCACCACCCTCCGCGCATTCCGGACAACGCGCTTCTAGTGCGCCCCACGCGGCGAATCACGGTGATCGCCGCTCCCTCCGCGATGCGCAGATGACCTTGTTCCGGCCGGACCCTCTTCGATCCCCGCCGGAGTCTTGTCATACCGTTCGTATCGCGGAGGTTCGTACGTGCTTTCAGCACACTTCCGACGACGGTCGGATCGTGCGCCGATCCCCGTCTATCTTCTCCTGACCGGCGGTCAGGCGCTGTTCTTCTCGCTCACGTTTACGGTCAACATCATCTATCAGGCGACGGTGGTCGGCCTGAATCCACTCCAGATGGTACTGGTCGGGACCGTGCTGGAAGCGACGTGCTTCCTCTTCGAGATCCCGACCGGCATCGTCGCCGACATCTACAGCCGCCGCCTCTCGATCCTCATCGGTATCGCCTTGATCGGCAGCGGCTTCGTGCTGGAGGGTGCTGTGCCGCACTTCTGGGCGATCGTGCTCGCCCAGGTGGTCTGGGGCATCGGCTACACTTTCACCAGCGGCGCAATCGAAGCATGGATTACCGACGAGGTGGGGGAGGATCGGGTCGGCCCGGTCTTCCTACGCGGCACGCAGGTCGGGCTGATCGGCGGCATCTCTGGCACGATCCTGAGCGCGCTTCTCGGGTTGATCGCGATCCAGCTACCGATCCTCCTCGCCGGTGGCGGCATGATCGCCCTCTGCGTGACCTTGATCGCGGCCATGCCAGAGCGCCACATGCATGTGACATCCAGGGAGGAACGCTCCACGTTCGCGCACATGCGGCGTACAGCGGTGGAGGGAATGCGGCTGGCCCGCCAACGGCAGGTCGTGCGGACGCTGATCCTGATCAGCCTGACCGTAGGTCTGGCGAGCGAGGCCTTCGACCGGTTGAACCAGGTCTACATCCTGGACCGCTTCTCCTTCCCTTCAATGTTCGGATCGGACAATCCGGTCATCTGGTTCGGGCTGAGCGGTATTGTTAGTACGATCCTGGGACTTGCCGCGTCGGAGGCGCTCACGCGGCGAAATCCGGAAGCGCTTGGCAGCGGTACACCGGCTCGCCTGCTGACGATCTGCGCGGGGCTGCAGGTGGCGACGACGATCGTCTTCGCCCTCTCTGGCAACCTCTGGCTGGCGTTTGGCATGCTCTGGCTCCGGACAGCGCTGGGGGCGATCACCGGTCCGGTCGAGGCGGCGTGGATGAACCGCCATCTCGATTCGTCGCTGAGGGCGACGGTGATTTCGATGAACGGCCAGGCAAACGCGATCGGCCAGGTCGTAGGCGGTCCGGCGCTGGGCTGGGTTGGCAACGTCGTCTCGGTGCGGGCGGCGCTGCTCTGTTCCGCGGCCGTGCTTGCACCGATCGTCGCGCTCTACCGGCGCACTATTCCGCGCGCGCGGATGGCAGAGACGCAGCCCGTGACAACCGTGGATTGAGCACAGGAGCCCGGATCGGTAACTCCGATCCGGGCTTCCTCTCACCTGTCGCTTGTGAAGGAGATCAGGCGCCTTTCGGCGGTGTGCAGCTACAAGGTGGGGGAGGCGTTGGAGCGGCAGCGGGTGGCTCCAGGGTGAGAATCGTTGCGGTACCAGCGCCGGAACCATTGGTGGGCATGAACAGGGCATTGCCGGCGGCAAGCTGCAGCCCCTGGAAGTAGGCGACCGGCGCAAACGTCTCGTCGAACGGCAGGAACGTGGCATCGCCGGTAGCGGCGTCCGCAATCACGAGTTGCTGACCGTTCCCCTGCCGCACCGAATAGACGACCTGCTTGTCATCAGCGGAGAGGCGCGCCGGCAACGAGACGACCGGGGTGTCCACAGTCCGGGTATCGGTCACATCCTGGCCCGCCGTGGGCGGGACGTCGAACACGTCCCCGGTCTGCAGGTCCAGGAAGAAATAGATCTTCGAGGTCCCCTGCGATCCATACTGCGCCTGCAGGATCGCCGAGAACACGGTTGCGATTCTGCCATTCCCGGTGACCGATGTGATCCGCGGCATCGGGACCTCCGCCGTCGAATCGCCGGCGAGCACCTTCGTCATCTTCCCGGACGGCGACCGCATCCAGATCCCATTCTGACCATTATCCGGATCCGCGTGCCAGACCGAGAAGACGATGGAATCGTCGCCAAGCCAATACATCGGCGAATAGATGATGAGCGGCTCGGGTGGCGCGAGCGTAAAGAGCAACTCCGGCTCGCCGCCGTCACGATCGATCGTCATCAGCGTTGTTGCGCGCTTCTCCGCGTTCCAGTTGGTCCGTGAGAAGAGCAACTGCGAGCTATCGGGCGACCAGGCGGGATAGATATCGAGAAAGACGGGACCGGCACCGGGGTCCATATCGAACCCAACCGCCCCGTTCTCGCCATCATCGGTCAGGTCGGCAAGCTCGCCCGTCTCAACGTCGAATACGTAGATATCGCTATCGACGAAATACTTGGCGGCCTCCAGAGAAAAAGCCACGGCGCTGCTGTCGGGCGCCCAGACAATCGTCTCCGGCTGAATCGCGAGCTCGGAATCGTCGCAGGTCGCGTCGAGTGCAGCAACGTCCCAGACGCAGAAGTTCTTGTCCGGTCCAATCCCGGCGATCCATTTGGCGTCCGGTGAGATCGCGACCGGCTGACCATCGACCTTGATGTCCTGGCGATCCGCAATCGTCCAGCCACCCACCTGCTCCGCTGCCACCTCTGGAGACACCGATGATGGGCTCGCCTCCGGCGTGATGCGCGGTCCGGGGGCAGATGATTGGGCGGCCGCGCTGGCCGCCAAGGCCAGGACAACGATCAGAGCCAGATTCAAGGACCGGAGAACACGGTGTTTCATTCGAATGTCGACTCCCTCTGTTCCTTCGCGACAAAATGGCGGACCGGCAAACCATGATCGCACAGCACCCGCTCGTACCACGACTCCGCGGGGTGGCCGCCACAAGATGCAACGCGCCAGGCCAGCCGGTGTTGGGCCGAAGTGGGGAACTGGCATGTCCCTCGCGTTGACGTGGAGCCGACCTTTCGCCCAGGGCAAGGTATTCCGGTGCGTGGATGCGCTCTGCGTTATGCCCTCAGCGACTTTGGCGTGCGCCGGCTGTGGACGTGGACGACAGTCCAGAGAACCACGCGCTGGCTTGCGCCGCTCACGCGCCTCGCGACCTGACATCCACCGGAGCCCTCCTGAGACGCGACACGACGGCTGCCGGAATGGCAGCCGTCGTGTCGTTCGATCTCTGGCGATGCCCGGCAGGGATCAGCCGCCCTTGGCAGCCTTGTCGATCTCGGCCTGGTAGCGCTCCAACGTGTCCTTGACATCCTGCCCGCCGGTCACGATGTCGTTGAACGCATTGCTGAGGACATTCTCGACTTCCGTCCAGTAGGTCACGTTCGGGCGGGGTTTCGTGAGCGCCAGGGCCTCCGTCACGACCTTGAAGTACGGCTGCTGCCATTCCGCGACATCACCCAGCGCATCCGAACGCATGGACGGCCAGCCGTTCTTGGCGGTGAGCTGCGATTGCACGTCGCGCGTCATCCAGAACTTGGTGAAGTCCAGCGCCATGTCGTGGTTCTTGGTCCCGGACGCAATGCCGAAGACATCGCCACCCAGGACGAGGACATTGCCCTTCGGGCCCTTCCAGCCGTCGTAGGTGAGGATGTCCTTCTTGTCGCCCTGCTCAACGATCACGGTCACACCGAACGGCCAGTTCTGCGCCAGCACCACGCTCTCATTCAGGAGATAGGTGTTGGTCGTGTCGAAGGTGGCCGTCGGATATTGCGGCGTCAGGTCCGGCTTCAGGTCCTGCATGAACTGGAAGGCCTTCGCGCCCTCGTCGGTGTTGATCTTGAGGGGATCGCCACCAGCTTGCCACAGGAACTGCGTCACGGTGACACCAACCGCGCCGCCGGTCACGCCCTGGATCGAGATCTGCCCGACTCCGGCCTTCTCCTTGATCGCATCGCCGGTGGATTTCAACTCGTCCCATGTCGTCGGGGTCTTCAGGCCCCAGTCATTGAACTTGGTCGAGTTGTAGTAGGTGATCTGCACATTCGGCCGCGCCGGCAGGAAGTAGTACTTGCCGTCGAACTGCAGGACCTCCTTGATCGCGTCGATCGTCTGCGGCGGCATCACCTGCTCGGCGTCGGGAATCTCCTCGACCAGCTTGTTGGCGACCAGCGGGGCAAGGGTGTTGTTATCCTGCACCAGCAGGTCGAGCTGGATATTGCCCGATTCCACCTGGGCTTGCAGCGTCCGTACGACATCCTGCGCTTCGATGTTGACGACCTCGACATCGCCGCCGGTCGCCTTCTTGAACCCCGATACGACGACATCACGGAAGACCTGTGCCTCCGACTCGGCCATCGCAATCGAGACCTTCAGCGTCTTGCCATCGTAGGTGCCAAGCTGCACATTCTCTTCGGCCGCGGGCGACGCGGCGGGTGATGATTCCTGCGCCGTCACCGCGCGCGCGCCAAGCGCGGCGCTCAGGACCGGAACCGAGATCCCGAATGCGGCGGCCTTGCCGAGCAGCGCCCGGCGATTCATTGACCCGGTGAGATGCTCGTTCACCAACTGGTTGGCGAGCTTCCGTTGACGTTGCACGTCGTTCCGAGACATACGACCTCCTTGTCGTGCGTGAGCACGGATCGCCGGATGCGATCCGTCACCATTGAAGTCTGCGATTACCCCTTCACGGCTCCGCTCAGGTATCCGCTGCGGATCCAGCGCTGGAGGAAGAGGGTAATCAGGATGACTGGAATGGTCATGATGATGGAAAACGTTGCGACATCGGTGACGGTGCCCCGATTCGCGTAGTAGTAGACGACGAGTGGCAGCGTGCGCTGGGTCAGGAAGAGGTAGATCGCGTAGAGCAGGTCATTCCAGGAATCGAGCCACGCGAAGATCGCCGCGACCGCGATACCGGGCAGGCCGAGCGGAACGACGACCCGAACCAGCGTCGCCACCCGGCCAGCGCCATCGACTGCGCTGGCTTCCTCAAGATCGCGCGGGATCACTTGAAACGAGCCGATCATGATCCAGGCTGCAAGCGGCAGGGTACGAATCAGGTGCGCCATGATCAGGCCGAGATTGGTATCGTTCAGGCCCCAGGAAAAGAAGTTGCTGGCGATCGGTGTCGCGATGATCACTTCCGGGAACATCCTCGTGAAGAGCACGCCGAGCACGACCAGATAACGGACGTCACGCGGAAGCCGGGAGATCACGTAGGCCGCCGGCGCCGCCAGGATGATCGCGACAATCGCGGTGCCGGTCGCCACGATCAGGCTGTGCATCAGTGGCGAACCGATGATGCTCCACTTGAGCAACCGATCCCAGTTTGCCCAGGTGATGTTGTGGATGAGATAGGACGGACTCGGCGCGGTCGCCTCGGCCACGGTGCTCACCGAGACCTTGAAGAGGACGTAGAGCGGCAGCAGCAGGATCACGGCGATGACGACGGCGAGCACCCAGAAGAGCACATTGCTCCAGGGGAAGCTCCGTTTGGGCGTCGAGTAGGACGGCACCACCGGCGTTTCCGGGTTTGGTGTTGCAGCGGCACTCATCGCTCCACCTCCGAACGGCGCTCGACCAGGAAGATATAGCCGATGACGAAGACCACGATCATCAGCAGCAGGATGACGGCGGCCGCAGATGCGGTGTTGGTGTTGCCGCCCCGATAGTCGAAGTACACGAACGAACTCATCACCGGAATCGACTGGCCGGCCAGGACCATCGCGATATCGAAGATCCGGAAGGCATCGATCGCACGGAGGATGAGCGCCATCGTGATCGCCGGCATCAGGAGCGGAATCGTGTGATTGATGAACTTCTGCCAGCCGTTTGCGCCGTCCACATCAGCGGCCTCGTACACATCACCGGGGATGGATTCGAGCCCGGACAACAGGATCAACGACACGAGCGGGGTCGCCTTCCAAAGGTCGGCGAGCGCGATGATGAACATTCCGCGCAGACCGCTCTGTTGCCAGTACACCGGGACGTCGATGATGCCTAGCTGAAGGAGGATCTTGTTCAGGTAGCCGTTGAAGCCAACGAAATAGATCATCGCGGCGCCGGCCACCAGGGTTGGCACCCCCAGTGGAATCAGGACGATGGAGCGGAAGATTCCGCGTCCGCGGAATGCCCGCGAGAGCATGAGCGCGATGATGAGTCCAAAGACCATCTCCATGGTGACACCGATCAGCGTGATACCGATCGTGTTCCAGAAGGCGTCCTTGAACTGGCTGCGATTGATGACATCGCGATAGTTGGCAAGTGTGAACTGATCCGTGCCCCGGTGGACGAAGCTGAGGTAGATCGACTGGATAACCGGCACGAACATGAAGAAGAGCACATAGAGCGAGAAGGGAGCGACGAGGATGATCTCCAGCCGGTGCTTGGAGATCCAGCGCCTCCAGCTTGTCTTGCGCGGATGAAAGGCAGGACGGCCTCCCACTTCTTGCTCCAGTGAGCGCTCTGCCGTGGATTGGGTGACCATGCGATGCTCTCCCTGAAAACAGGAACCCGCCTCGCTCGCCAGCAGACGGCGCGCGACGTGCCCATCGAAGAGCGATTGCGCAGTCTGGATGCATCGCCGGGTTCGTGGCTGGGAGGAGCGTCAAGAATGAACCGGAGCAAGACATGCAACGCAATCGCCGATATTCCAGGCTTGTTCCGCGCACATCCGGTGCCAACGATCCGCCTTCGCAGCGGCCCCCTGCATCCATGCCACGAATACGCATAGTGCGAGTCCCAGGGGAGACACATGCGCCAAAGCGCCTCCGACGGGATTCGTCGGAGGCGCTTTATGGGTGGTCATCGAGCCGTCTCGGACATCGGCTGTATATCCGTAGGGTGCGACCTTGTGTCGCACCGATGGCCCGGAGGGCCATATTGTCGGTCGATCAACCGAGACCTGGTGGCAAGACACCCGGATATCAGGCTTCGCCCGATGGCCGACACAAGGCCGGCCACTACGGACGGGAACGAGACCGATTTTCCGATATCCGGGAATGCGTCAGTGGTACTCGGGCAGCCACTCGCCGTGCGCCTCGATCAGGTCGTCGACGAGGTGCCAGATCTGGTCGAGATCGAGCTCGGCGGAGGTGTGCGGATCGAGCATCGCCGCCTGGTAAATGTAATCGCGCTTGCGCGTCAGCGCGGCCTCCACGGTGAGCGCCTGGACGTTGATGTTGGTCTGCATCATGGCGGCGAGCTGAATAGGCAAGGTCCCGACCGCCGTCGGCTGGAGACCGTTCTTGTCGACGAGAATCGGCACTTCCACGCAACATCCGTCCGGCAGATTGTCGATCAGCCCGTGGTTGGGCACGTTGCCGTAAATCACCTCGGGAGTGCCGGTCTGGTGCCCGTAGATGATGCGCGAGGCATACTCATGGGATCGCTTGTGCTCGATCGGCTGATCCCCCTCGTATTCCTCCCGCATCTTGCCCCACTTCTCGAGCTGGACCTCGCAGCGGCGGATGTACTCATCGAGCGGGATGTTGAACTTTTCGATCAGGTCCGGGCGGTCACGCTTGATGAACCACGGACCGTACTCGCTGAAGTGCTCGCTCGATTCGGTGACGAAGTACCCGGTGCGCTTGAGCATCTCATAGCGCACGAGGTTGTGCTCCGGCGCCCGCCCCTCGGCGAGCACCTTGCGGATCTCAGGATAGAGATCCACCCCGTCCCGCTCGAAACGGAGATAGAAGGCGTAGTGGTTGATACCCGCCGCGATGTAGTTGATCTCCCCGACGGGTATGCCGATGTCCTTCGCCAGTTCCTCAGCGGTCCCCTGCACGCTGTGGCAGAGACCGACGGTGCGGATGTCGCTGGCGCGGGAGATCGCCCAGCAGTTCATGGCCATCGGGTTCACGTAGTTCAGGAAGAGCGCGTCCGGGCAGAGCTCCTCCATGTCCTTGGCGATATCGATCAGCACGGGGATGGTGCGCAGCGCGCGGAAGATACCGCCGATGCCCATGGTGTCGGCGATGGTCTGGCGCAACCCGTACTTCTTCGGAATCTCGAAATCGATGACGGTTCCCGGCTTGTACCCGGCGACCTGGATCATGCTGATCGCATAGTCGGCACCGGTGAGCGCCGCGCGCCGATCGGTCGTCACCTCGATCGTGGCCGATGCGTTGGCCGATTGCGCCAGCTTCCGGGCGACGATCTCCGAGGTCTTGAGCCGCTCCTCATTGATATCGAAGAGGGAGATGGTGCATCCTGCGAATTCCGGATAGCTGAGAATATCGCCGATGATGTTCTTGGCAAAAACGGTGCTGCCCGCACCGATCAACGTCACCTTGAGATCTGACATGGAGGGAATTCGCTCCTTGACTGAATGACCTGACCGCCAACTGCTTGTGGAAACCCTGATGTGTACGATACCCGATTGCGGGGATGGTCCGTCCGAATCCGCGGGCTGTCAATCGCATGGCGCACGCACCCTGTGGCGAGGCCCCCTTGCACGGCGCCGAAGGCTCATGACACCGGTGAGGGAATGCAGCACCTCCATGTGCACCGATGCTCGTGGTCATCTGTGCATGGGCATCTCATCCATCCGCCCATGCGCGCATCCTACAATGACGGTAGCGAATGTGCGCTGCACGTCTCCGATGCGGCGAGAGTGGGATGCGACTGAAAGGTAGTCTGGTGAATCAGGGGTTGGCAGCACTCGGCGAGACGACGTTCGACCTGATCGTCGTCGGTGCCGGTATCAATGGCGCGGGCATCGCACGCGATGCAGCGATGCGGGGCTTGCGCGTTCTGCTGGTCGATAAGGGCGATATCTCCTCGGGCACGTCAAGCTGGTCCAGTCGCCTGATCCACGGCGGGCTGCGGTATCTGGAGCACGCCGAGATCGGCCTCGTACGCGAATCGCTCCGCGAGCGCGAGCGACTCCTGCGCATCGCGCCGCATCTGGTGCATCCGCTGCCGCTCACGCTTCCCATCTATGAGGGACACCAGCGCGGCCCGCTGCTGATCCGTCTCGGTATGATCGCCTACGACGTCCTCTCGTTCGACAAATCGCTTCCCCGCCATCGCATGTTCGACCGGGAAGGCGCATTGACACATGAGCCGGGCCTGAACCCGATTGGATTGAAGGCTGCGGCACGGTATTACGATGCGCAGGTCGAGTTCGCGGAGCGGCTCGTCGTCGAGAACGTGTTGGACTCGATCGCGCACGGCGCAGCGGTTCACACTTACGCCAACGCCGAGCGTCTCATAATCGAGGCAGGCGTGATCCGCGGCGTGGAACTCGTGGATGAGCACGACGGGGAGCGGCAAGCGGTTCGCGGCTCGGTGGTGGTCAATGTTACTGGCTCGTGGGTCGACGCGTTGCTGCACCGGTCGGGGGTCGAGCCGGACACCGAGCGACTTGTCGGCGGCACCAAGGGCAGCCACATCATTGTCGATCCCTTCCCCGGCGCCCCGGACGACGCGCTCTACATCGAGGCCCGGCAGGACGGTCGCCCCTATTTCATCATCCCGTGGAACGGCCTCTACCTGATCGGTACCACCGATGTCCGCTACAACGGCGACCGCGACCTGATCGTCCCGAGCGAGGAGGAGATTACGTATCTCCTGACCGAGACAAACCTCGCGATTCCGGCGGCCAAGCTGGAGCGGAACGACGTGCGATATGCCTACGCCGGTTTGCGCCCGCTGCCGTACGCCCCCGAAGGTGCCGAGGGAAGCATTACGCGGCGGCATATCATCCACGATCACGCACCCCAGTATGCCGGCCTGCTCTCGATCATCGGCGGCAAGCTGACGACCTTCCGCAGCCTGGCGGAGGAGGTCGTCGACGATGTGGCGAGGAAGCTGGACCGCTCCCTGCCGAAGGCGAAGACCGCCGATGCGCCACTTCCCGGTGCGGTGTCGCGATTCGGCCAGTTCGCCGAGCGATTCCGCCGCGATGCCCCGGAGTGGCTGGAGCCGCGCAGCGTCGAATTCCTGCTCAAGGTCTACGGCATCCGGGCGCGGGCTGTGGTCGCCCTGGCCGAGCGCAAGCCGGAACTGCGAACGATTGTCAGTGATGCGACCGGGGGAATCGGCGCGATGGTCGTCTTCGCCTTCACCGACGAGCGCGCCACAACCCTTACCGATGCGCTCATGCGGCGCACGATGATCGGCTACGGCGATGATGCGGGGCTGGATGCGGTCGAAGCTGCCGCGCGTGCCGCCCAGCACGGATTGGGTTGGGACGATGCGCGGGTTTCGGACGAAATCGCCGCGTTCCGGCAGTACATGCAACGTTTTGTGCCGCTGGAACTGAACGCGACGCTGCAGGAAGCACGATAGCGAGGACATCCTGTGGGGCAGCACCAACAACCTGATCACTCCCCGTTGCTGGCGGGCGGAACCCTCGCGCTCGTAGTCGCCGAGGTCGTACTCCTGGTACTCCTTGTGCTCCTGCTCACGCTGGTCAACAACGCGGTGGTCGTGATCGGCGGAGGCATCCTGATCGTCGCGGCGCTGGGCGGCATCCTCGGCGCCCAGGTCGCGCGACTTCGCCGGTAGTAGCCGATCCCGGGTCAGCGGATCTTGGCGTTGACGTAACCGATGGCCGAGAAGGTAAGTGCGAGGAGCGTGCAAACGCCATTGCGGTCGATGTTGTACTGGCGTTCGTCCTGATCGGAGCCCGCCCGGTCGACGAGCGCAGCCGTCAATGTCTGGCGTGCGTGTGCATCGAAGATGGTGAGGTCAACGGAGCGGCCGATCCGCTCGTCAAGCAGGGGAAAGACGGTCCCCTCGCGCAGACTCCGTTCAGCCTCGGCCACCTGGATGCGCGCCCCCTGCTCACCGTCCAGCGCCTCCGTCAGCTTGTACCCGAACGCGATCAGGTGCGACAGCGCGTCCGGCGTGGCCCAGGGTTCCTTCGAGGTCATGGCAACGTGATCCTTTCGTGGAGCATGATCGATGTATGTCAGCGGTCACTGCCGGCCAGTTCAGGAGTGACCATATCCGACGCTCTCGCAATGCACGGGCCGCTGCCCGCTCCGTCCCTAAGGGACGGGACCATGTACCATAGGCGGTCCGGAACGAGGAGCGCGGGTCGCGCCCGGGCGTCTGGGAAGGAGGCACGCAGCATGAACACGACAATCGAGCGTGAGGATCTGAACGCTCCGATCAACATCTGGCTGCCGATTACGGAAATCGAGCCTGCGGCCCTTTCCCAGCTGGAAAACGCCGCCCGTCATCCGGAGGTCGGATCGAAGGTGGCGGCCATGCCGGATACGCATGTCGGGTACGGCGTGACCATCGGCTGCGTCCTGCCAACCATCAACTCCGTGCTGCCCAATGCTGTCGGTGTCGATATCGGCTGCGGGATGGGAGCGCTCAACACGCAGGTCCGGTTCGACGCGGAGCGGATGGGGCGCAAGTTCTGGCGCAACTGGATGGGACAGGTCCAGCGAAACGTCCCGACAGGATTCAGCACGCACCGCGCGGCTCAACCGCTTGGCGAGCTGGACCGTCCGCTGCGCGCGACGGCCCTACAGGCCGTGCTGCGGGAGCGCGCGCCGCGTCAGATCGGCACGCTGGGCGGCGGTAACCATTTCATGGAAGCGCAGGTCGATGAGGAGGGATTCATCTGGCTGATGGTCCACTCCGGCAGTCGCCACACCGGGCTCCGCATCGCCGGGCACTACAACGCGCTCGCAGAGGAGATCACGGCGAGACGGGGAATCGCGGTTCCAAAAGATCTGTCATCGCTGCCGCTCGATGACCAGAGCGGGCAGGATTACCTGCACGACGCCGCCTGGGCCACCGATTTCGCCTTTGCGAACCGGGGGCGCATGCTCTCGAAGATGGTCGATGAATTCGGGCGGGCGATCGCACGGATCGGGCTGGATCGCGAGATCACGTTCGAGCCGGACCAGCTCGATTTCATCAACATCCATCACAACTTCGCCCAGATGGAGGAGGTGGATGGGGAAGTGCAGGTCATTCACCGCAAGGGAGCGACGAGCGCGTATGACGGCCAGCTCGGGATCATTCCCGGAAGCATGGGAGCGCACAGCTACATCGTGCGGGGCAAGGGCAATCCGGAGAGCCTGCGATCCTGCTCCCATGGCGCCGGGCGTCGCATGAGCCGGAACGCCGCCCGCACCGCGATCTCCGACGCCGAATTCGCATCCTCCGTCGCGGGCACCTTTTCCAAGCCCTCGCGCTCCTACGTCGACGAGGCTCCCGGCGCCTACAAGGACATCGAGACGGTGATGCAGCGACAGATGGATCTGGTCGACATCGTGCACACGCTGCGTCCGATCATCACGATCAAGGGCGACAGCCGGGCGAAGGACGATTAGCACCGCATGAGCCGCTACTTCGCCTGGGGCGATCTCCATGGACACCATCGCGAGCTGATGGCGCTGTACGGCCAGCTCATCGATCACGGGCTCGACCCCGGGCGAGATACGCTGGTCTTCCTTGGCGACTACGTGGACAGCGGGCCGGCCACGCGCCAGGTGCTCACCCAGCTCATCACCTGGCAACGGGCCTTCCCGCACTGGGTGTTCCTGCTCGGAAATCACGAGGAGATGCTGCTGCAGGCACGGCACGCATGGGCCGCCGGGGATCCTCGGACATTCGACCGCTGGTGGTATCAGGGGGGCGAGGCGACGTGGCGTTCGTATTTGCCGCCGGGTCAGCCGGAACCGGCGGTCAACGTCAATCCGTTCGATGCCATTGATCCCGACCACCTCGCCTGGATCGAACGACGTCCGCGGCTCTACGAAACCGATGGCTTCATCTTCGTCCATGCCGGGCTACGTCCACCGCTCGGCCCGGAGGCATGCGACCCGGACGACCTGATCTGGATCCGCGACGAGTTCATCTACTCTCGCCACGATTGGGGAAAGCGCGTGATCTTCGGGCACACCCCCATGCGCGAACCGCTCGTCATGCCCAACAAGATCGGGCTCGACACGCTCCCGCGCAACACGGGCTTTCTGACCGTCGCGTTACTGGATGACGCGACCCCGGACGCCCGGCCCACGTTCTTCGCCCAGCCCGCCTTCGCGGAATCCTGATGCCGGGTCCCCCGTGAAACGCGAGTAGCGCCTCCGCTAGGGTGAAGGCGCTACTTAAACGTGTCGACGGAGCGAGCTTGCGTACGGGAAGCAGCTCATACCGGCGCGATACCGGTTTCCCTCATCTGGAAGTCGAGGGACAGACACATGCACCGGAGCGCGACGCATCCCGGAACCGCAGGCTTGATGTGACGATCGAGATCTGGAGGAGGTGATGTCAGGAGGGGAAGTTCTGCTGCGGGCGCGGCGTGGTGGGCTGTGGTTCGTGGGGAGCGCCCGTGCGGCAGCAGGCTGCGACGACGGCCTGGGTCAGCCCGCGGGAAAAGCCAAGCTCACGGGCTCGATCAACAATCTCCGTCGGTCCATGGCGGTCGACAAGCGCCTCCGCAATGACCGTACTCGGACGAAGATCACGAGCCTCGCTCTTGGACATGGCGGTCATGAGTTCAGCATTCCTTTCTACAAACGGAATTTTTCAGTCAAACAGGCACAAAGGCCTATGACCATCCGTGCAAATACAGGTAGTTGGTTCTGGTAACGCGAAACAGGATTGCGCTGCGGTGCAACCAAACAGTGCCTGTTTGCGGTTCCATCGTAGCAATGATGTCGTCTCTTAGCAATAGGTTCATGATTGCTACGATCTTGTCAGCCGCAACGTGTGAGAAGCTGCGAAACCCATGCTCTTTCGGCAATCAGCCTTTCAAACGTGTACGTACACATTCTGCCCCATCTGCTCCGTGAAGGGCGGGGATACTGGCCCTGATCGTCGCGTTATGGTACATTCAGCCGGTGAAGCCGCCGTATGCGGGCGTGGCTGTGTGCCCTTTTCCTTGGGGATGAGCTCGGCACCGTCCACGCTGGCTGCATACAGGACGTGGGAATTGCGCCGGACCTGTCCGTATCCGATATGGGATGGCCGGGATTGCCTTGCGGACGATCGGTGTGAGTCGTAGTGCCGCTCACCCCGCCGGAACACGTCCATCATGCGCGTTCGCCAGTCACCTGAAAGGCGAACCGGCTGGTTTCCTTTAGGCATACGCATTCAATTTACAGTTCTGGCGCAGGGGATGATCGAGTTCCCGGATGCGCTCCGAGTCGGGAGAATTACGTGATCAAGTTGCGATTGCGCCGCATGGGCACCAAGAAGCGCCCGTTTTACCGAATCGTCGTTGCCGAGCACAGCTCGCCGCGTGACGGTCGATTCATCGAGATCGTCGGCACGTACAACCCCTTGACGGAGCCGGCGACGGTTCAGGTCAAGGAGGACCGCGCGCGATACTGGCTGAGCGTCGGTGCCAAGCCGACGGAGACGGTCGCCGGCCTGCTCAAGCGCGCCGGTGTGACGGGCGAGGGGACTGTCGCCACGACCGACACCGCTCCCGCCGCGGCCGAAGCGCAGGCGTGAGCGACGTGGACGATCGCGGAACTACCTTCGAACCGGACGAGTCTTCCTTCGATGGAATCGATTCGACAGATGCTGTCGCCGAGCTGGCGGACGGCTACGAGGATTCCGCGGCGAACACGCCGGTCGAATCGCTGCACGGGTTGATCTCGTATCTTGTCCAGAACCTCGTCGATGATCCCGAAGCGGTCGACTACGCCGTGGAACAGCACGGTTCCACCGTGCAGATGACCGTTCATGTCCCGGAGAGCGATCTGGGCAAGGTGATCGGGCGAGGTGGCCGGATCGCGAAGGCTATGCGCACGGCGCTGATGATCGCAGGATCCCGGCATCACCTTCGTGTCAGCCTCGACATCGAAGGAAAAGAGCCGACCGACGACGCAGCGACCGTATTCTGAGCGGCTTCGCCGATTCGTCCCCGTTCACGTGCAACACTTCAACACACAGCGTGTGGAACGCCGCCCGGGCGACCACACGCTGTTTGCATGTAGCCTCTCACGATCGCCCCGGAAGAGAGATCTCATCCATGACTGACCACACCAAAGGCGAGCAGCGCGCAACAGCGGAAACGCCCGCCAAGCGCCAACGCGTGAACCGGCAATCCGCCGCACGGCCAACGACCAATCCTCGCCACCGCAAACCGTCTCCGCAGCGCACACTGATCGAGACGAAGGGCCCCGCACCGGCAACGCCTCTGGGCGATGTTCGACTGGCCGTCGGACGACTCGCCGGCAGTCACGGAGTCCAGGGTGAGCTGAAGATGCGTGTGCTGACCGACACCCCCGATCAGCTCCGGAAGATCACCAAGGTCTACCTCGGGGATGACCCGTCTCCAATCAAGCTCCTGGGGTATCGACCGCATGGCGACCTGGCGCTGATCCGGCTGGAAGGTGTGACAACTCCCGAGCGCGCCAAGCAGATGGGCGGGCTTACGGTCCGGATCGCGGGCGAGGATGCACGTCCCCTGGAAGAGGGAGAGTACTTTCTCTATCAGCTGGTGGGGTTGCAGGCCCTCGATGCCGGGGGGAACACGCTGGGTACCGTCTCCGACCTGATGGAAACCGGCGCTCACGATGTGCTGGTCATCTCGCGCGAGGACCTGCCGGACCTGCTGGTGCCGAACCACCCGGAGTTCGTGCTGGACGTGCAGCCGGAACGGGGCACTATCGTGTTGCGACCACCCGTCTATCCGGATGCGGGGTAAGCTGCACCCGGGCGTTGACATACCGAGCGACGAGATGTGACTATGGCTGTGGCTGGTTAGGTGCATGTGCGCATCGAGCCAGCGATGCATCCATGTTCGGCAACGCCGGCTACCCAGCTCGCGTTGCAAACCGAAGACCTCCAGAAGAAGCCGGTGCGATTCCGGCGCTGTCGCGCAACTGTATTGCTCGCACGCTCAAAGTCTGCGGGCTCAGCCAGACCGTCTGGACGAACATGCTTGCTCCCTTCGCGTCAAAGGGAGGAGGAATGCGGGGAGGAATGGCGTGCCAGCACGCCACCAAACCGCACGTGAAGCACCGCAGCGATCGCTCCGCACCGAGCCGATTCCTGCGTTGACGATGCCGAAACGTCCCGGTGACGCCGGCATCGATGCTTCCGGGATGGCGATCCCGCTCCTCTGGGTGAGGGGCGGGTTTTCTGTTTTCGTCGGAATTCGCGAACGACACACGCCATGGAGACGATATGCAACGCACACGCTGGGTTCTCCCGCTCCTGATCGGTCTTGCGCTCGCCGTGCTGGCGGGCCCGCTCGCCCCGTCGACCATCGAGGCGCAGGCGACTCCCTCGGCGTCGCCCGCCAGCGGCAGCCGGGGCATCGCGGCGGCGACCGGGTGGCTCATCTCCCAGCAAGGCGAGGATGGCAGCTTCCTGGGCTTCTCCGGTGAGCCCGACGCCGGCACGACCGTCGACGCGCTGCTGTCGCTCGCTGCCGCGAAGGAGGCGGGCGTGGACGTCGGCAGCGCGATCGACGATGCGCTCGCCTACCTCGCGAGCAGCGACGTCGCGCTCGTCTACACCCAGACCGGGGTCGGACAATCCGCGAAATTCACCCTCGCACTGATCGCGGCGGGGCAGGACCCGGCCGATTTCGCCAATGTCAGCCCGTTGATGATCCTCGATCACGGACTCAACCCGGAGACCGGTATCTACGGAAGCGGGCTCTACGATCATGCGCTGTCGATTCTCGCGCTGGTCGCCGCTGGCAAGGATGTACCCACCGAGGCGATCGATGCGATCGCGCAGACCCAGGCCGAGAATGGCGGCTGGGCATTCGATGGATCGACCGACGTCGCAGCCGTAGACAGCAACACCACCTCGATGGTCCTGCAAGCACTGGTTGCGGCCGGGCAGGGGGAGAGCGTCGCCGTGACAAAGGGCGTTGGCTATCTGGAATCCGTCTCCACAGACAAGGGAGCAACCTACGACCTGACCGAGGGTGCGTCGCCGGATGCGAATTCGACGGCGGTCGTCATCCAGGGACTACTCGCCACAGGGAACGATGCAACGGCGCTGCTCGCTGCGCTCGAAACGTTCCAGAACGCCGACGGCTCGTTCTTCTACAACGCCGAAACACCTGGGGCGAACCTGATCGCAACCGTGCAAGCAATCCCGGCGCTCGCCAAGGTGGCATTCCCGATCCAGCCAGCCAGCGCATTCGTGGTGCCGGTGCTGGCGTTCACCCCGGCCACGTTTCCACGGGCGGCCTGAGCCAGCCGTGGTCTCTCGTTTCCTTGCCGTGTTGATGGCGCTCGGCTTCCTGATGGGCGCCGCCGGCACCACGACGGCGAACGAAGCGGACGTGCATGTCGCCGGGGTCATCGTCGATTACGGCGATGGCACCGTCTCATATGCGTGGATCCCCTTCACCGATGACAAGCTCACCGGGCTCGATCTGCTGCGGAAGAGCGGCCTGCCGCTGCTGACCATCGGCTTCGGGGGCCTCGGAGATGGCGTCTGCAAGATCGAAACGACCGGGTGCGATGTCTCGGCATGCCGGAAGCGTCTCTGCCAGACCGCCGATCGCACATCACCCTACTGGCAATACCTCCGGCGTGGGAGCGACGGTCTCTGGAAAACACAGGCGCTAGGCGGCAGCGGCAGCACCGTGCACAACGGTGATGTCGATCTCTGGATCTGGGCGCCAGGCGACTCCCAGCCAACGACACCGGTGCTCACACTCGCCGAAGTCGCAGAGCGGGCGGGGGTCGATCGCGCCGTGCAATCGCATCCCGCCGACGCAACCGGGCCCTTCGTACACACGATCGGAGCGCTGCGACGCCAGGCATCAAGTTTCTCCGCCCAATCGACGGATTACCTCCTTGCGGCTGCCATCCTCGTTGCCCTGGCCGGGCTTGGGGGCGGCGCGATCTGGCGAGTCCGGCGTCCGAAACCATGAAGCCGATCCACCCGAGGGATTCACGTGCCTGGCTCGCCTGGGGAGCCGCCGCGATGATCCCCGTGCTCGTGACGCGCAATCCGTTCATCCTCGTCGAATTGCTGCTCATCGCCGCGATCGTGCGCGGAGGCTGCGTTCCCCCGGAGCGACTTACCGGCTGGCGCTGGTTCGTGCGCATCGCCCTGTTGATGGTGTTGGTCGGGACGATCTTCAATGTCCTCACCGTGCGGGCAGGCGATCTGGTCATCCTGACGGTCCCTTCGGTGATCCCCGGGTTGGGCGGGGACATCACCTTCAATGCGCTGATCTACGGTGTCGTGAGCGGGTGGGCGTTCTTCACCCTCGTCCTGATCGGCACGACAACTGCCGCGCTGCTTCGATGGGCGGAACTGATTCGCGTGTTGCCTGCCCGGATGGCGCCGCTGGCGGTCGCAGGATCGGTCGCCTGGGCATTTCTCCCCCAGATGGGGACGACGATGCGTGAGATCCGGGAAACCCAGCTCATGCGCGGTCAGCGGATGCGTGGTCTCCGGGATTTCCTCCCGCTGCTCGTCCCGCTCCTCGCGGGCGGACTGGAGCGCGCGCTGACCACCGCCGAGGCGCTTGAGGCCCGCGGGTTCGGCGCGGCGACCACCGCCCTCGCCCCACCAGCCACAAGCCCTGCCCGCTGGCGCGGAGGTTTGGCGATGGTCACGGGACTCGCCGCGCTGCTCGCTGCCGCTTACGAATTCGCCGCCGGGTCGATGTTCGTCGCACTCGCCGCCGGAGGCGCTGGAATTGCCTTCGTCGTTCTCGGTCTGCGCTGGCAGCCGGTCTCGCGAATCGCAGTCACGAGTTATCGGCGCCGCCGGTGGAACTGGCGAGACAGCGTGATTGTCCTCACCGCGCTCATGGCACTCGCCGGGTTCGCCTGGCGGTGGGTGACGGTTCCGGGCCGACTCCAGTTCGATGTCTACCCCGCGTTGACCTGGCCACCTGTCGATCCCCTGGCCATGCTCGCGCTCGCGCTGCTGATAGCGCCCTCGCTGATCCCGGAATGGTTGGATTCCGCGCCATGAGACTCCCGGAAGCTCTATTCGTCGCCATTGAGGACCTCTCATTCCGCTATCCGCAGGCATCGCAGCCAGCGCTCGAGCACGTCGATATCGCGCTCGCTGAGGGCACGTTTGCACTGGTGGCCGGCGGTTCGGGATCGGGTAAATCGACGCTCTTGCGGTCGCTCAACGGTCTCGTCCCGCACTTCTCCGGGGGCGTGTTCGGCGGCATGGTGCGTGTTGGCGGCATGGACACCCGCGAGCATCCGCCGCGTGCGATGAGTGCGATGACCGGCTTCGTCTTCCAGGATCCGGAGGCGCAACTCCTGACCGACCGGGTAGATGACGAGATCGCCTTTTCCCTTGAGCAACATGGGGTGCCGCCAGTCGTCATGCGCAAGCGCGTCGAGGAGATGCTCGACGTGCTCGGGATCGCCAGCCTGCGGGAACGCTCGCCCGCCACCCTCTCCGGTGGGGAGCGGCAGCGGGTCGCCGTGGCAGCGGCGCTCGCGCTCCATCCCCGGCTCCTGGCGCTCGACGAGCCCACGAGCCAACTCGACCCATGGGGTGCGGAGGACGTGCTGGCGGCGCTGAGCAGGCTCAACGACGACCTTGGGCTCACGATCGTGATGGCGGAGCACCGTCTCGAACGAACGCTGAGCCATGCAGATACGCTCATCCACCTCGGTGCGGATGGCAAAAGCGAATTGGGGCCGACCCGCCGTATGGTGAGCCGGCTGCCCCAATCCGCGCTCCCTCCGGTCACAAGGCTGGGACTGTCGCTTGGCTGGTCGGGACCGCCGCTCACGATTAAGGAAGGGCGCCAGGCGGCGAGCGGGCTGGGTCTGCCCACCGGTCCCCGTGACGCTGCGCGTCCGGGCACTCCCGGCGGCTTGCGCATCGAACTCGATCATGTCACCGTCGCGCTCGGCGGCCGCGATGTGATCCACGATATCTCACTGCGTATCCGGGAAGGGGAGATCGTCGCCCTGATGGGGCGCAATGGGAGCGGCAAATCGACCCTGCTGCGCACCATACTCGGGCTGGAACGACCCCGAAAGGGCCGCGTGCTGATCGATGGAGTCGATCGCACAGGGCAGGACCCCGCCGATCTGAACGGCGCGCTCGGGTACATCCCGCAACGACCGGATGCGATGTTCTTTCATGACCGACTCTTGGACGAAGTGCGCTATTCGATGCGATTACGAGGGAGCGCCGGCCAGCCCGAAGCGTGGCTCGAACGGTTCGGGTTGCGGGATCTGGCGATGCGGCATCCGCGCGATCTCAGCGGGGGAGAGCGTGAGCGCGCGGCGCTGGCCACCATACTCGCGGGGCGGCCTCGTGCGCTTCTGCTCGATGAGCCCACGCGCGGGATGGATGCCAGGCACAAGCAGGAGCTGATGCAGATCCTCGACGGGCTGCGGGACGAGGGCGTGACCGTGGTGCTGGCCACGCACGACGTGGAGATGGTGGCATCGCATGCGACCCGGGTAATCCTGCTGGGCGATCGCGAGGTGATCGCGGACGGCCCGCCGCGTGAGGTACTCAGCGACTCGCTGACGTTCACGACACAGGTGAACAAGCTTTTCGGAGGCTCGTGGCTGACCGTGGACGAGGTGCTGGCAGCCGTACAGGGGACCTGACCCAATGTAGGCTCGGCCGGCGAAGTCCTGCCTTGTGCTGTCCTTTCCCGTCATTCTGACCGAAGGAATGGGCCGCTCCGCTCGATTGCTGCGCAATCGCCTATCAAGAATCCCCACGCGCAGCGCAGCGAGAGCCCATCGGCCGCAGGCCGCCTCCGCGTCTAGCACGGAGGCGACAGCTGCGCCGTCGAGTGGTTGTGGTTGTGCGTCGCACGGGGATCCTCTCGCTGCGCTGCACTCCGTTCGGGATGACAGGGTAGGGGCCGTTCCGGGTAAAACTCACGTCCCGATGACAGGCGCGGAATAAAACTCACGGTACATGGCGCGATGCTTGGCGAGCACCCCGCGGCGTCGCGATGATACCCGTCCTGCCGTGCGCTCTTCCCGGGTCGCGGCCAGCGCGGCGCTATTCGCGAGCCTCTCACCGTCCCGGAAGGCACTCCCCGATTCAGCATTGAGGGCGTCAGCGGTGTAGACGTTGTTCGGATCCCACAGGAGCCAGCCGGAACCACCGTTCTCCTCGACCGCATCGATCTGCGCCCGGACTTCCTTGGGGCCATACGGGGTCATGCCGGGGAAGTCGAAATCCTGGAGCCACGGTCGAATCGGCCGCGCATTGCCACCAAGCATGCCCCGGGCGCGAACCATGCTGTCCGAGATCAGCTCGTACGGGTAGTCATTGGGCGGCGCGTAACCAATGGCCGCGTCCCCATAATGCGATGGGTAGACCATCGGACTCAGATAATCGACATAATCCACCATTGAGGCGAAGTTCTGGCCGATCCCCAGGTCGTCATCGACCAGCATCGTGTACCCGAAGACATCGGCGGAGAGCTTGGCACCGGTGGGAATCAGCGCCTCGTGACTCAGTTTCAGGAAGCCCTCAATCGCCGCCTCACGGTTTTCCTGAGTGTATTCCACCCCGAAATCCATCGTGGACAGGTCGCCGTCGGTCGGGAAGCGGACATAGTCGTACTGAATCTCGTCGAACCCGAGCTGGGCGAGCTCCACCGCCATGTCGACGTTCGCCTGCCAGAGAACCTCATTGGTCGGATTCACCCAGGAGACATCATTCATGTCGCGCCAGGGCTTGCCGGTCTGCTCGTTCTCCACGGCCAGATCGGGGCGGACTTCGGCGACGAGGCTGTCCTTGAACACGACCTGCCGGGCGATCGTGTAGATATTGTTGTCGCGCATGGTCTGCAGGAGTTTCGGCAGGTCGAGCGAAGGCTGCACCGTGCCGGCATCCCGGAAGAACGGCACCTGCGAGTCGTAGAAGACGAGCTCCTCCTTGACGTCGATCACGATGGCGTTCAATTCCGTTGTGTTGATGAGGTTGATGAAGCGATCGATATCCTCCGGCGTGTTGGATGACGCGGAACTGAAGTAGATCCCCTTGACCGAGAAGTAGTCGAGCTTGACCTCCAACGGATCGTTGCCAGTTGGCACCGGTTGCTGCTGGTCCTTGTAGCCGGGTGCGACGAAGGTAAGGGGCTTGCTGGCATCGATCTGATCGCGCGAAAGCTCGTAGATGCCGTCCTTACCGGTGATGTCCCAGACGTTGCCGCTCACGACGCGCGCGCCCTGAATCGGCTCACCAGCAGGATCGAGGATCTTGCCGGAGATCGATGCATTGGCACCGCTGACCGGTGCTGTCGCATTACCCGCTGCGGCGGGCAGCGGCGGGGTCGCCTCGGCGGTTGCAGGGGCGGCTGTCGGCTCGGCGACTACGGCGGCCGGGTTCGCATCGGTCGCGGCCGGTGGCTCGGACTGTTCCGCTTGCAGGGTAATCTCGCGCTTGGTTCCATCGCTCCGGTCGATCGTTCCCGATGCGGAGACGAAGCCGGGGCTCTCCACCGACAATTGGTGCTCGCCGTCGGAAACCGAGAGCTTGGCCAGGCCATCACTATCCGTCGTCACCTGTACATTCGCCAGCGTGATCGTCGCTCCGGAAACCGGCGCGCCGGACGCATCGACCACACGGAACTGGATTGCAGGATCGGACGAGCCGGCGACGGCGTTGTAGACGATCGTGAGCAGGATCGCCACGATCGCGACGACGAAGATGAGGCTGAATTTCCAGGTGATCCAGGGAAGAGGCGGCGAAGGCCGGCGAGAGTAGGCTGACGGCGCGGAAGAACGCAACGGCATGTGCATGGTAGAGGATGAGCTCCAGGGCGTGAGGATCGATCGAGGCGAACGATCCCGGGTCATGGCGGCTATCGCAAGCTGCGACCGAAGAGCGCACCCGAAATACAGGCACATCATCGCGAACGCAGTATCAAGCAACACCGATCAGTTTACCCCAGATCGATAAAAGGAATACGGACCGTGCACACGGTCCGTATTCCTGAACTTCCGCTTCCGGCTACTCGCGGTAAACCAGCGAACGCCCTAGTAGCCGCGACTCTTGTCGACCTCGTTGAGCAGGGGCTCGCCATTCTGGAAGCGAATGAGGTTGTCGCGGAAGATCTCCACGACGCGCCGCTCCTTGGGGGCCGACGCACCGGCGAGGTGCGGCGTCAGGATCATCCGCGGGGCATCCCAGAACGGGTCGTCCGGGGCCATCGGCTCGTGTTCGACCACGTCGATGCCAGCACCTGCAAGCTTGCCGCTCTTCAGCGTCTCGAGCAGAGCTTCTTCCACGACGATGCCGCCGCGCGATACGACGATCAGGTAGGCATCGTCCTTCATCTTGGCCAAGCGGTCGGCGTCAATCAGGTGATGCGTCTCCGGCGTCAGGGGCGCGGCGATCACGACCACGTCGGACTGCTCCAGCAGGTCGTCGAGGCGGCTGACCGGCCACACATCGTCGAGGAACGGCTGACCGTTGACGGCCTGGGCGTCGACGGCGAGGAGCTTCATGTCGAAGGCCTGCGCGCGCTGGGCGATGCCGCGACCGAGCGAGCCAAAGCCGATGATGCCCATTGTCAGGCCGCCAACCTCGCGTGCCGTGCGGTAGAGGCTCCCGCGCTCCCAATGACGACGGTGCTGCTGGTCGAGGCTCTCCGGGATGTGGCGGGTCAGCGCGAGCAACAGCGCCATCGTATGCTCGCCGATCGACGGGCCATGAGCGCCACGCGTGTTGGTGAGGATGATGTCACTGGCGACGAGCTCCGGCACATTCGCCACGAACTCGACACCGGCGCTGGGGGACTGAATCCACTTCAGCTTCGGCGCCAGCTTCAGCATCTCCACGGACGGGTGCCCGTAGAACACATCGATATCCGCGGCATTGGCGGCGATCTCGTCGCGCTCGCAGCGTGTGACCGTGATCCCCGGAACATCATCCAGCAACGGGAAGTATCTCTCGCCTTCACCCGACGAGATCAGCACCTTCAAGGTCATGGGACGGATGTCTCCTCAACATGCAGTTATACAAAGAAACACTAGTAACGAACGATGGTTCCGGCTTCCGCGACTTCCCCGGTCTGGACCTGCTGGCCACGCTCCGACGCCGTCCAATTGAGGGTGGCGATGTCGTCCTTGAGGTAGCCGACCATGTACCGGAGCTCGCTGGCCATCGCGCAGAACTGGAACCCCTCGGAGATGCGGCGGTTGACCGCTTCCGCGCCAGACGTGTGAATGCCGGTAGCGACGCCGTGCTTGATGCAGGTATCGCGGATATGCATGATCGCCTCGACGACCTCGGGGATATCCGTCTCCAGCGACACCCCGAGCCCCTTGCCCATGGAGGCGGCGAGATCGTTGGGGCCAATGAAGCAGGCATCGATGCCGGGCACGCTCAGGATCTCGTCGGCGTTCTTCACGCCCTCGATGTGCTCGATCTGGGCAACGAGCAGGATCTGCTCGTTGGCGTTGCGGAAATACTCGGCGCCGGACGTACCGAAGCTGATCGCGTGGCGCCCGCCGCCAACGCTGCGATTCCCTTCCGGATAGTATCGGGTGGCCGCGACGGCGCGCTCGGCCTCCTCCCGCGTGTTGACCATCGGCACGACAATGCCCCACGCCCCGGCATCCAGTACGCGCTTGATGTTCTCCGGAGAGTTCCAGGGAATCCGCACCATCGGCGCGATGCCGGTGTTCGTCATCATCGCGAACATCTGCGACAGCGTTCGGATATCCACCGGGTTGTGCTCGGCATCGACGACCAGCCAGTCAAATGGAAGCTGGCTGACCTGCTCCGCCGCCTCGGGGGAAGGCAGGGACATCCACGTCCCGATCGATGGCTCGCCCCGCTGCAGTCGTTGTTTGACATGATTGACGCGCATTGCTTTACTCCTCGCGGTACGTGACATGAGACGAGTCGGCACGGCGGCTCTGGTCACCAATGACTTGTGTCGGGGTCACGGTACCAGAGGTTCGCCAAGTGCGAAAGTATCTGGAGCAAACGACTGCGCTGTCTGTGTGCCTTCGGGCCAGCATGCCACGAATCGCGCGGGCTGGATACAAGATCGTGCACTTTTTCACGATCTTGTATCGCCCGGAAAAACTTGCGACAATGACTTCACGTTTCCTTCAGGAACCGGAAATCGACTGATGAGCCCGGGGCGGATTCTCCACCGGGGCGGGTTCCCCCGGCGTGCCGACGATTCCGTACAGCATTTTGCTTCAGAAGCATGAAGAACGGACGCCGGGTTCCGGCGTCCGTTCTTCATCTGTCCCACTTCCGCTGGCGCCGCATTCAGGGTTTGACCGCGGCGATCCCGAATCAGGCAGCTCGCCTCCGATCGACGGCGACATACTCGTCGGTACGATGAATCGAACGCTCGGTCTTCGCGTCGAAGACATGCAGGTACTCGCCCGGGAACCGGACACGCACCTGGTCGTTGACGCGAATCGGCGATTCCGCGCTGACGGTAGCGATCAGCGTGATGCCGCCAACCCGGAGATGGACAAACGTCGCCTCACCCGTCGGCTCGATCGTATAGACCTGGGCCGGGAAGCCCTCGCTATTCGCATCGGTCGAGAGTTCGACGTGACTGGGCCGGCAGCCGACGATGAGCTCCGAGGCATCACCGAGCGCATGGATGCGGCTTGAGAGATCCGCCGGGATCGCCACATGCCAGTCGTCGGCGCCAACCGTCAACCGGCCATCGCGCATCTCCGTCCGCCCACGGAGCAGGTTCATCGACGGGCTTCCCATGAACGTGGCGACAAACGCATTGGCGGGCCGGGTGTAGATCTCATCCGGCGCACCGAATTGCTGGAGGTTGCCACCTTCCATGACGGCGACCTTGTCCGACATCGTCATTGCTTCGAGCTGGTCGTGCGTGACGTAGATCACGGTCGCCCCGAGCTCCTGATGGAAACGCTTGAGCTCGGCGCGCATCTGCACGCGGAGCTTCGCATCGAGGTTGGAGAGCGGCTCGTCCATCAGGAAGACCTTCGGATCGCGCACCAGCGCCCGCCCCAATGCGACGCGCTGCTGCTGCCCGCCGGAGAGTTCCCGCGGTCGGCGTGCCAGCAGGTTCGTGATACTCAGGGTCTCCGCGGTCTGCCGCACGCGCTGGTCGATATCCGGCTTCGGCATCTTCCGCATCTTCAACGGAAACGCGAGGTTGTCGTACACCGTCTTGTTGGGATACAGCGCGTAGTTCTGAAAGACCATTGCGATGTCACGATCCTTGGGATCCAACGCGTTGATGACCGTGTCGTCGATCCGGATCGTGCCATCGGTGATGTCGATCAGCCCCGCGACGAGCCCCAGCGTGGTGGTCTTGCCGCACCCGGAGGGACCAACCAGCGAGACGAATTCACCGTCCTCGATGGTCATCGAGACATTGTTGACGGCAATCACGCCGTCGTAGTTCTTCACCAGCCTGTCGAGCACCACCTGGGCCATTGAGCATCCTTCCTGAAGATCACCAGTAGCCACGAAGCGAGATCGTCTCCTTGTTGGTGTCATTCGCCGGTTAGCGGGACACCGTGAACGAGATTTCTCGACGTCGCTCGAAATGACGAAGAGAGACCGGTGCCCGGGGCGGGCACCCGGGGACAGATCAGGTCTTCACGGCCCCCTCGGTCAAGGCGCGCACGAAGTGCTTCTGCAGCAGCAGGAAGAGCACGACCACGGGCACGGACATGATGAACGAGGCTGCCATCAATCCGGGCCAGTTCGTCGAGTACTCCGCGAAGAACCGCTGCAGCCCGACCGGCAGCGTCAGCAGCTTGTTGTTGTTCAGGAAGGTGAGCGCGTACACGTACTCGTTCCACGCCTGGATGAACGCGTAGATCGCCGTGGCGATGATGCCCGGCGACGAGAGGGGCATTACGATCAGCCAGAACGCCTGGAACCGGGTTGCGCCATCGATACGGGCCGCCTGTTCGAGCTGCGGCGGGATATTGTCATAAAACCCCTTGAGCAGCCAGATCGAGAGCGGCAGCCCGAACGTCAGGTAGGTCAGGATCAGCGACCAGTGAGTGTTCACGAGGTGCAGGTTCTTCATGAGGATGAAGAGCGGGATCAGGAAGACCACGAGCGGAAACATGTTCCGCACCAGCACCGTGAAGAAGAGCGCGTTGCGCCCCGGAAAGCGAAAGCGCGAGAACGCATAGGCCGCGGGCACCGCGACCGCGACGCCAAGCACCGTCGTGGCCGTCGAGACCCAGAGGCTGTTCAACAGGTAGCGCAGGAAGTCGCGGCCGACATCGTTGAACGGCGAGAGCAGCAGCTTGTACTGCGCGATCGTCGGATGGGTCGGGATCCAGCGCGGCGGCTGTTGCAACGCGGCGAACTGGGTCTTGAACGACGTCGAGAGCATCCACGCCATCGGGATCAGGGCGTACAGGAGCAGGAAGATCAGGAAGACATACCCCGCGATCTGATCCTTGCGCATGCCCGGCCGCCATCGCTTGCGCGGCGCCGGCGCAGTTGAATCGCTCATGCCCGCCCCCTCTCGTTGTCACCGGCGGTCAACGCCTTCACATAGAAGAACCCGATGCCCAGCATGAAGATGAAGAGAATCACTGAGAACGCCGACGCGAGACCGAATCGCAGGGAGCGGAAGGCCAGGGTGTAGATCTCGATGATCCAGAGCTGCGACGCATTGGCGGGACCGCCACCGGTCATGATCCAGACGAGTCCGAAGGAGTTCAGGTTGGTCACAAAGAGCAGCAGGAGCGTGATGACGATGACGTTCTTGAGATGCGGCACCGTGACGTGGACGAACTGGTTCCAGCTGTTCGCACCATCGACCCTGGCGGCACGCATCAGCTGGTCGGGGACCGTCTGCAAGCCGGCCAGCAGCATGATCATGACGAAGGGGAACTCTTTCCAGACATTCGCGATGATGAGCGAGGGCATGACCCAGCGTGTGGAATCGAGCAGGATCAGCCGTTGATCGGTGATGCCCCATTCCATCAGCATACCGCCGAGCAGCCCATAATCACTGTGGTAGATCCAGCGCCATACATAGGCTGCCGCAACATAACTGATTACCCAGGGAATCAACAGGATGCCGCGGGCGATGCTGCGTCCGAGGAACTCGCGCTGGATGACCAGCGCCGCGCCGAAGCCCAGGATGAAGGCGATAAGCGTCGAGAAGACCGTCCAGTAGAACGTGTTCTTCGTAATCATCCAGAAGCGTTCGCTCTGCAGGATCGTGGTGAAATTATCGATCCCGTTGAAAACGCGTCCACCCGTGCTCGGCGGTGTATCGAAGAAGGAGAGGTAGATCGTATAAAAGAGCGGGTAGCCGATGACCAGCACCATGACCAACAGGGCCGGCATGATGTACATGTAGTCCGCCCAATGATCCTTGATCTGGAGCAGGAGATTCCGCTTGCGTGGCCGTGGCGACGTGCGGTCCTGATCATTGGGTTCAAGCGGCGAGGTCGACTCTGTGGCCAGTGGAATCGTGCTCATGGGTCCCTCTTGACCGATCGTTCCGCGACGTTGGCCGGGGATCGCCCAAGGAGCGGTCAGCGCCGCTCCCTGGGCATGTTCCCTCGATCGCGACCACGATCGCGTCTAGTAGCCGCCGCTCACCAGCGCATTGATCTCGTCCGCCGCCTGGTCGGCCGAGTCCTTCACCGACTTCGATTCGGTCAGCGCGTTCTGCAGCATGTTCGGCACGATCTCGTTCATGATCTGCGTCGACTGCGGGATGACCGGGAACGGAATACCGTAAGGCAGCATCGAGGTCGTCTGGTTGAGGAACTTGATCGTATCGAGGCGTTCCTTCATCCACTTGGTCTCGAAGCCGCGCAGGTTCCCGGGGTTGGAGGAGACCCAGGCATTCTTGGTCGACCACTCGGGACCGGTCGAGAAGGCGATGAGCGCCTTGGCGGCATCCAGATCGACGGTGTGGCCGGCGGTATCGTCGTTGAAGATGTGGACGTTCGAGCCACCGAAGACGACCGCGCGGCGCACGGGCCCTTCCGGAATCAACCCGTACATCGTGTTCTCAACGATCGCGTCGGCGAACTCCTTGTCCGGACCCGTCGCCTTGGATGCCTTGTCGAGCAGGGCAGCGTACTCGCTCGGATGGCTGATCATCATCGCGATCTCACCGGCGATATAGAGGTCGCCATTCTCGGTCTGGGTATTGGTGAGCGCGGACGCGGGAACGGACTTGTCACGGACATACATGTCGTAGGCCGCTTGCAGGGCCGCGATACCGCCCTCGTTGTTGATCATCACCGTTTTGTAGGTTGGCGAATCCTCGGCCTCGTCGAGGGCTCCGGAGCCGTAGGCCCACAGCATCGGCATGAAACGGAATGGGGTGTTACCGGCATTGACGCGGGCGACAAGACCGAATCCGGCCTTGCCGGTGGCATCCTTGATCTGCTTCGAGTAGGCGACGACATCGTCCCAGGTTTTGGGCGGGGATTCCGGGTCGAGCCCGGCTTTCTCGAAGATCGCGCGGTTCCAGATGAACCCCATCGTCTCGTTGTTGGTGGGAATGCCATACAGCTTGTCTTCCCAGGTCACGGATTTCAGGGCGCCGGGCCAGAAGATATCGGTGCTGTAGCCGAAGTCCTCGAGCTTGACCTCCCGCAGCTGCCCGCGGGCCGCGAATTCGACGCCCCACATGATCGGCATCTTGCAGACATCGGGCGCCGCGCCACCGGTGGCGGCGGTCCGTACCTTGTCGAGCAGGTCGTTATACCCGACGTTCTGCAGGTTGTCGCCGAGTTTCAGCGGGATATTGGGATACGTCTTGGCCCAGGCGTCCCAGAACTCGCCGTCGATCTTCTTCTCGATGTCGGAGGTCGCCTCGGTGGGGCCAACCCACCAGTAGGAGATCTTTCCGGAGTAGTCGAGCGGTACGATCTTGGCGACTTCCGCGGCGGTATCGACTTCGATGGTACCGGCGATCTTGGCGATCTCCTCCGGGCTCCACTTCGTGGGATCGACGCCGGTCTTGTCGGATGCGTCCTGCGCGAACGCCAGACCGGGATTGCGCGCGATGAAGGTACCGAGCGCGGCTGCGGACACCCCCGCCTGAAGGAGACGGCGACGCCCGATTGGGGTATGGAGAAGGGAACGGAGTTTCTGTGCTTCCTGCGCGAGGTCTGTCATGACATGCTCCTGCGATACACCAACGGAACGTGTATGAAGAACTGACCTGTGATGTCGCTGGCGGCGACGCATTCGCAGGACACAAACACTCCCGCATGCGGGTTGGCTTGGCCAGGGATGCGCTCCCCCGAGGCGGCCGAAAGACAGGACACCGACCGAGTTGCACCTTTCCTATTTGTGACGTGAATGTATCTCACCACGCCGGGATAGTGCTGTCAAGCCCGGCGCGACGATTGGACAGACTGGCTGTCGACCTGAGGTAGACCGGTTGGCGATGAAGCCGATTGGGCGGGCACCCTCTGCGGGGGCGGCCCAATCGGCGCCGCAGGCATCCAAATCCATGCAACCGAGGCCGGACGGTTGTCCGGCCCTATGACGGGGTGGAGATCTCCAGTCCGTTCAGGAGGTCGGAGCGAGGGGCGATCTCGTCGTTGAACGAGGCGACGGGAACGATCTGCATGATCAGCAGCGTCGATTTCCCCGGCTCCAGCACCACGCACTTCAGGTAGCGCGCCATAGGCTCGCCATCCTGCCGCACGTAGGTGTAGACGGCGAAGGCGTCGGTGCTGTTCACCCCAGCGACCGCCTGACCATCCTTGTTGACGGCGGGAGCGACCTCCCGGACACCGGCCTCGCGCTCCAGACCATGCGCGGCATCGTCCAGGCAGGACACGACATCGGACCCGTACGATTTCCCGGCGATGAGATAGATCTGGCTGGTGCCATTCCGGAACAACACAAAATTGCGGTTATTGGTTGCGCCCTGCTGCTCAATATGCCACTGATCCGGTGCATACGTGATGGCGAACGGGTAGTCGGGGTCGACGTAGGAGAGCATGTCGGCGGCCGGGACTGGTGTCGACAACGATGCCAGCGGCGCAGGCTGGGTCGGTGATGGAGCGCTGGTGGCGGTCGGAGCGGGGCTTGGCGCCACCGTCGGCGTTACTACCACGGGGGTGGCAGCGACGTGCGCGGCCGGAGGAAAGGTCGGCGCCGGAGCAACCGTCGGCTCGACCGGCGAGAGCTCCTCGGGGATCGCGATGGGAGCGCAAACCTCATCAGCCTGCAAACAGCGAAGCTGGGCGTGCGCGAGTGTTTCGAGCACTGACGCTGACGGCAAGTCGACACCGGCAAGACCGATCGTCACCGTGTACGGGCCGGACAACACCGAGACCTGACGAACTTGCCTGCCATCATCGGTGCGATACGTCAGGCTGGTCGAAGCATCACCAAGTGCATCAATCGCGTCATCGACGTCGATATCCGACGCGCCGGGGATCTGACGTTGGCGATCGGCGGCTGATCCGATCCACGCCGCCGCGGCATCAAAATACTCGAATCCCGAGATCTCGACAGCAAGCCGAAGGCCGGGCACGTCGGAGGGAATGTCCATCTCCTCGCGATAGGTGATCGTCACGCCCGCGTAGCGCCCTTCCCGATCCGCAATGGCGCTGTCCGATTCGCCGTAAAGCGGCAGCGCGGTACCGCTGCTTCCCACATAGGCAGCCACCGTGGGATCGACCCCCTGAAGGACGAGGGCCTGATAGCTGATGCGAGGCGAGCCGCCACCCTGGATCAGCTCGACTTTTCGGAGCAGTTCTCCGCCGATAGACGCCACGAGGTCGCGTGCATCGCGGGGCAGCTCATGGGCACTCACCGATACCCAGGTGACCCACGAACCGGAGCGGACGGTGATCTGCATCGTCGTGATCACCCCGTCCACGCTGGCATCGGTCGTATAGCTGACGACCTGGGAGGCATCGCCGATCACGGTCTCATTGCTGACCACGGTCACACCCTTCTCGGCGGTTTCAGTGAGCGCCCGGTAGAGGACGCGCGCCGAGTCGGGATCCGAGCTCACAAGCAGGGTAGAGGCGATGCGAAGGGGACCGTTCGTGTCCCCGGAGTCGGCGATCTCGTTGGTCAACGTATACCCACGCTGAAAGCCGCTTCCGCCGACGAGACCTTGTGCTACGTCGAGCGGCTTGCGATAAGAACGGGCGATGACAAGCGACGCCGACTGCTCGGACAGGTACTGCCCATTCGTGATCGCGGCGCCCGGCAGCGAGAGCGCGGCGAGATCGAGCGGATTGATCGCGATCGCAGCCAGGTCTATTGCGAGGCTGCCTTGCTCGTCCTCGGACTGAGCAATGGCGCGGACATGGTTTGCCGACGCGAGGGGCGCAAGCACCCACGCGACCAGACTTGCGAGCAGGAGCCATCGTTGCAAACGTCTATGCCCCGGAACCATGCCGACTCTCTCCGTCTCCCGATAGCGGCCACCTGACAGCGCTGTACGTTCAGTATACCGTGCGCCATGTCATTCGCTAGCGCGATAGGCGGGACAATCGGGCCATGCGTCTCCCATGCAGGGCGTTCCGGGAGGCACGACCTACGGCATGGACTCGATGTGGATACCCTGGATGAACGCGCTTCGGTCATCAACCTGGTCGTTGAACGCCTGTTGGCTGACGATCTGCATGATGAGCAGCGTCGATTCGCCGGGCACGAGCACCTGGCACTGGAAGTAGCGGGCGGCCGGGATACCGTTCGCGGTGTCGTAGGTGTAAACCGCGTAGGCGCCGTTGTTGCCGCTCCCTTTCAGCAGGTTGCCGCTGGCATCAGTGCCAGGGCTCACGGCGGTGACTCCCGTCTCGCTCGCGAGCGAACGGGCGGCGTCCTGCACGCAGGCGTTCACATCGGAACCGTAGACGTCCGACGCGATCAGATAGACGAGGCTGGTGTCATTGGTGAAGAGCGCGAAGCTCCGCTCGTTTGCGTTTCCCTGCTGCTCGAGTCTCCACTGGGACGAATCGAACGAGACCGTGAACGGGTAGTCGGGATTCCGGTACAACCCGCTGCCGGTGGGTGTGGCCGGAGACGCGACCGGGCTTGATGCCAGAGCAGGCGAGGAGATCGGGCTCGCGGCTGGCGTTGCTTCCGGGCTCACTGCGGCGATCACGGAGGGCGTGGCCACCGATGGCGTCGAGACTGTGGGAATCGCCGGTGGTTCGGTTGTGGCGGTCGTGGCGGTCGGGCTTGGGATGGTTGTCGGCATCACCGTGGCTGTGGCTGTGGCTGCCGGCGGTGCGGCCGACGAAGCGACGGGGAGCGGCGTGGATTCGTGCATTACCGGGAGCCGGACCGGTGCGCAGGCAGCGTCGACAGCCAGGCAGGCGAGTTGCGCGGGCGCGAGCACGTCAAGAACAGCGGGGAGGATATCGGGAGCCCCCTCGGCACTGATCGTCATCACGAGGG
This sequence comes from Thermomicrobiales bacterium, assembly GCA_049646645.1. Taxonomy (GTDB): domain Bacteria; phylum Chloroflexota; class Chloroflexia; order Thermomicrobiales; family UBA6265; genus JASGDN01. Next base: position 22,588 of record JBARWF010000119.1, on the reverse strand, counting down.
AGCCGGACTGGGCGACGACCTGGCGCCCGGCCTGGCCATCCGCCGTCTGGTACCCGATGGTGGCTGACGCGTCACCGATCTCTGGTGCGGCAGCATCGACGGCCGCATCCCTGATCCCGGCTTGGTGCTGCAATCGGTCCATGGCTGAGGCGACCCATCCACTGGCATCGGCAGCCGAATTGAATCGCAGCAAATCCGTGCTGATCATCGCCAGACGGTCGCCGCCCGGCAGCATGATGCGCTGCCGGTAGGCATCCGTGAGACCAGCCGCCTGACCGGATCGCGCCTGGAACGCGGCGTCATCCTCGTTCGCGAGGCGAAGCTGCCCACCGTACGCCGCGGTATAGCCGCCGAATGCCGGGGCAATGCCTTCGATGGAGAGGGCGCGATAGCTGACGTCTGGCGCATTACCGCCCTCGATGATCCTCATCTTCTCGGCGAACCGCGCCGTCATCGATGCCGTGAGCTGCCCTGCATCCGGCGGCGACACGCGGGCGGCCAGGCTCACCCAGGCAACAAAATTACCAGCACGGAAGGTGGTCTGGGTCACCTGATAGGAGGGCCCCTCGCCGCCACCGGTTGTATAGGAGACTGTTTGTGCCTCATCGCCAGGTGCGGACGGAGGCTCCGCGGTGGTCACCTCACCGGCGGCCATCCAGTCGGTGATGACGGAATAGACCGCGCTCGCGGCGGTTTCGTTCGGCAAGCGCAGCACCGTTGACTGGACGAATCCGTTGAGGTTCGCCCCCTCGGCGCCGGGGGAAGTCAGGTTGTCACTGGTGAGCGTGTAGGCCTGCAGCAATCCATTCGCATCGAGCAGCCCGGAAATGTCGCTCGCCAGAACACCATGTGACTCGGCTATCAGGTTTCCCGCAGCAACAGCATCGAGATAGCGGGCGTCGCCGATGCCGTAGGGTTGCAGGCCGAATGCCGCGAGATCGAGCGGATTGAGCGCCATCGCGGCGAGATCCAGGGGCGTGCCGAACGCAGGGCTCTCCTGCCCCATAACGGGCGCGGGCGTGGTCATCGCGGCCCATGTCCCCGCCAGCAGGCAGGCAATCATCAGCCATCGCATGATTGCGAACTGGTCTCGCCGCATATCAAGATTCTCTCCCGCGTTCCCACATGTTCTCCATGATGGAGCAGTGATCCCTGCGGCCCTCGCCCCCCGCGCCGGGCACCGGGATCAGGCGTGCGATTGGGCCGATTCCGCCTCATCCTGTTCGGTATAGCCACTGCCGCACAAGGTGGCGATATCGGCCAGCTGATCGCGGAACCAGACCGAGACGTCGTCGGTCTCGACCGCGCGCCGAAGCTGGTGCGAACGCCGCTGCCGCTCCTGGATCGGCATGGTCAACGCCTGGTAGATCGCTTCGGCAGTGCCTTCGACATCCGTCGGCGCGATGACCAGCGCGGCCTCGCCGAGCTGGGCGGCGGCGCCAGCCCCTTCCGACAGCACGATGACGCCACTACGTTCGTTGATGAGCGCCCCCTCCTTCGCCACGAGATTCATACCGTCGATGATCGAGTTAACGAGGAGCACGTCATACCATTTCATCGCCGCCAGTACGCGAGGGTAGCTCTCGCCCATGATGACCTGGATCGGCTGCCAGCCGGTCTCGACATTCGCGTACTTCGCGTTGATGCGGCCCACGGTCGCGCTCATGTCGTCCAGGTATTCCCGGTATTCAACGACATCCATGCGGGACGGCTGGGTGACGGCGATGAAGTTGACGCGATTCTGGAACTCGGGGTGCGATTCGAGGAAGCGATCGAAGGCGAGGAAGCCGCGCACGATGTTCTTGCTCGGCTCCGCGCGGTCGATACGCAGGATCGTGTACTCGTTCCAGTGCGAGGGCAGATACCGCTCGTAGGCGCGCGCCTCCTGGCTGTATGCCGTCTGGCGCACGGATTCGACATCGATCGAGATCGGGTAGGCTCGGATCTCCGTCGAGCGATCCCCGCAGGTGACGACGCGGCGTTCGTAATCGATCTTACACCCGGGGACATAGGCCTCGCAGGTGTACATAAAGCTGCGGGCATGATCCGGTGTCTGAAAACCGACGATGTCGCACGCAAGCAGCCCCTCGCAGATTGCACGGCGCATCGCCATCGGCAGCAGCCGCCAGTAGTCGGGGTCCGGCCACGGAATGTGAATGAAGTGCTGGATGATGGCCTGCGGGCGCTGTTCGCGGATCATACGCCCGACCAGGTAGAGTTGGTAATCCTGCAGCATGATGACGGGCTCGGCGTCGGTATTCTCGCAGGCCAGGAGGATCTCATCGGCGAACTCCTGGTTCACCGCCACGTAGCCTTCCCGCCACGCCTGCCACGTCTCGTGCGTGATGTCTGGCGAGCGCGGGGTATCCCATAGGTAGTGCTGAAGGAACCAGAGCAGGGGATTACTGATGATGTTGTAGTACTGGTGGTACGCCTGCGGCGTCGGTGTCACGAACCGGAGCTTGAAGAGGGATTCGGGTGAGTCAGTGATGAAGGGCTCACCGGCGTTCGCGGCGACCTCGGCGCGCCGGCGGTCGCCTTCGTTCATGGCGGCGGCAATCCAGATCGCCTGATGATCGCGCAGCACGGCGCGGACCGCCGTGACCAGGCCGCCACTCCCCTGGCGGGAGCTGAATGTGCCGTCCTCACGACGGCTGAAGGTGACCGGACCACGGTTCGACGCAACCAGCAACGGTCGCGCTGCCAGAATCTCGTCGACAAGCGCCTGTTTCTTCTGCACGGCATCGGCGCTCTCATCGCCGGTGACGAGGTGCATGCCTGATGTGGTCGGCACGGTAATGAACTCCTCTCGTGGCGGGCGCGCTGGTCCTCGTCGTGGCAAGAACCCGCCCGCATGGGCTGTTTCCGTCTCCTGGGGTGCCGAATCGACGGCGGCTCCGATCGTCAAAGATCAACGAACGTGCGGAATCACCAGTGTCGTGCCGCGAACAGGATTCATGGCAACAGACCAATCAACCATACCCGCGTACGCCTTGAAAACGGATTGCTCCGGTGATCTCGGATACCGCCTCTCCACAAAGCACGATGCGTTCCAATGCCCCCCGATTCTACACCAGCATTCCGCCGGAGACAGAAAACCGGCCAGCCGCGCGCATGTGCAGCCAGCCGGTTCGCAGGCAGGTGGCAGGTGAGGATCGATTCGATCAGCGCGCGACGGGATAGCCTTCCTCGTCGAGCGCGGACTCGATCTTCCCCAGGGAGATCACTCCGTCATCAAAATCCAGATCGACGGTCTTCGCATCGACCGAGGCCGAGACGTTCGTAATGCCGTCAAGCGCTTTCAGCTTCGTCTCGATGGTCTGCACGCAATGGTCACAGCCGATATCCGGCACCGAAAGCGTGACATGATGCAGGTTCTGGGAATCCGTAATCTCGGCCATCGTCGGTCTCCTTGCTGGGTCATGCCGCCGTCGTCAGATTGGCGGGCTCTCCCCAGATTATACCTATTGGGGGTATACGGTCAATCGTTGGGAGCGAATGCCGTATCGATCCGGTTCAGCGCGTGAATATCCTCCCGGATGTGGCCATAGAGGTCGCTGTAGACGCGATACGTCGCATCATAGACGGCGCGGTGCGCCGGGTTCGGGGTGATGATGCGCCTGGTACGCACCCAGGTCTGCAGGGCGGTGTCGCGATCGATGATGCCAGCGGCGAATCCCGCGAGCAGCGCATCGCCGTACGAGGCGCCCACGGTTCGCTCGGGCAAGACCTGGGCCACGCCGGTGATGTCGGAGACGATCTGCGTCCAGATGTCGTTCTGGGCACCACCGCCGACCGCCACGAGACGGCAAGGAGTCGCCTGCACCTCCGCCATGACGTCGAGATTGGTCCGGAGCCCGAAGCCGATCGCCTCCAGCACGGCTCGGTAGAGGTGCGCGCGCGTGTGCCGAAGCGTGAGCCCCGCAAAGACGCCCCGGGGATCCGGATCGTTGAGCGGCGTGCGCTCGCCGGCGAAGTAGGGGAGGCAGACGAGTCCGTCAGCCCCGGCGGGTACCTTTGCGGCGAGTTGGGCGAGTTGGGCGTAGGCGCTCTCACCGCCCCTCCGCTCGCGTGCGCGCTCGGATTCCCCGAACTGATCGCGAAACCACTTCGTCAGGAGACCGGAAGTCGTGATGCTCCCGGTCACGGCGTGCCGGCCGGGCAGGCAGTAGGCCGCTGTCCACATTCGGCGGTCGGGATGCGGCGCCTCGACCAGGTTGATGAGGAAGAGCGTGCTGCCGTACATCACCATCATGTCGCCGGGATCGGTGACCCCAACGCTGATCGCCTCGGCGGCGGCATCGATCGTTCCAGCGGTGACCGGTGTCCCGGCGCGCAACCCCGTCTCGGCGGCGGCGCCGACCGTCACGGCTCCAGCGATCTCGTCGGCGTCGAGCAGGCGCGGCAGGCGATCGAGCCCGATCACGCCTTCACTGAAGCGTTCATCCCAGGCGAGGGTATGAACGTCGAACAGGGGGACATAATACGAGGCGGTGTGCCGGTCCATGACGTGCTCGCCGGTCAGCCGGAGCACCATGTAGGTGCTTGCGGAGTGGATCTTCGTCGTGCGCGCGAAGATCTCCGGCTCGTGCTCACGCAACCAGCGGATCTTGGGACCGACAGCCTGCGACGTGAGCGCCATGCCGTTGAGCGCGAACATCGCGTCGGCGCCGTAACGGGTTTCGAGCCAGTCGATCTCGACCTGCGCCCGGCTGTCGATCCCGTAGAGCACGCCGGGACGCAGGGGGCGGCCGGCGGCATCCACGGGGAGCATACATGGACCGATTGCGCTGACGGCGACCGCGCCGACATCGTCACCTGAATACTCGCCGGAGAGCAACTGGCGGCAGATCCGGACGAACTCGCCCCACCAGATCGCATCGGCGTCATGCTCGGCCCAACCGGGTCGGGGAAAGCTCGTCTCGTGCTCGACAACGGCGGAGGCTACGACCTCGCCCTCGGGTGTGCAGAGCACGCCCTTCGAGCTCGATGTCCCGATATCGACTCCGAGCAGCAACGAGCCCGCCATTGAGATGATTCCTTTCCTCTGATGATGCACCGCGCAGAGTATGAACTCATATCCACCACGCTAGTCCAGCCAGCGCTGCATGACGGTGACGGGCGAGCGTTCGAAGCCAAGGCGCTCGTAGAAGGAGAGAACGCGCTCGTTTGTGGACCGCACCATGAGCTGCACCTTGCGGACACCGCGCTTCCGCAGCCATTCCTCGGCAGCCGCGACGATCGCCGCTCCATGCCCGGAGCCCTGGACATCGGGCGCCACGGCGACATAGTAGAGCCAGCCGCGATGCCCGTCGTGCCCGACCAGGACCGACGCAACGATCCGGTCACCGATAAGCCCGACCAGGATCTCGGCATCGGCGCTGGCCCGGGCAAAGGCGATGTCATCAAGCGGCGGATTGTACGAGACGACGAGACCGCAGACCTCCCACAGGTCCGCGAGCTCCTGATTGCGTCCATCCGGCAGGGGTCTTATCTGAAGCGCTCCCATTGCGATTGGGTCTCTCCTCCACAGCGCCGCGCCCCGAGTCCTGACCTCCGACGTCCGACGATCGGACCGCGCAGGGCGCGATATCATAATGTGGATACATACCAAACGCCAGCCGCCCGGCTCCGGCGTCCCACCTGCTCACTGGAGTCGATGATTCATGACCGCAGTCTCAACCTCAACCATTGCTATCCGAGGCCCGAAACTGCCACGGCGCTCAACCCTCGTCGAGGCGTCGGCCGACGACATCGTGGAGGAAGCCACGCTCTACGGACGCCTTGTGCGCCAGGTCGATCTCCGGGGCCGGGAGGTGGAGCACCTGTCGCTCCAGCGCTCCCTGGCGGCCATGGTGGAAGCATCCGGCGCGAATCTGGGCGGGATGGCAGCGGTTGACGTCCGGTTCGAGGGCTGCGACTTCTCCAATGCCACGCTCGACACGTCTCGCTGGACGCGGATCGAAGCCGAAAGCTGCAAGTTCACCGGCGCCGTCCTCAACCAGGCACTGCTGCAGGATGCGCGGCTGTCCGACTGCCGCGCCGACTATGCGCAATGGCAATCGATCAAGAGCCAGGGCGTGCTGTTCGACCGTTGCAACCTCCACCACGCCTATTTCAACAACGCAGATCTCAGCGGCGCGCGCTTCCTCGACTGCAATCTCAACGAGGCGGACTTCTCGCATGCGAATCTCGACGGTGTCGACCTGCGCGGCTCGCTGCTTGAGCATATCGTGATCACCGTCGACCAGTTGCGCAATGTCACGGTCACGTCCGACCAGGCCCTGTACCTGTGCGGCCTGATCGGGCTTCGCATCGACGATGCGATCCCCATTCTGCCGTAACGCGCCGCCACCATGTGTCGATCAGTCGTCTTTCCGACGTTCGATATCCTGGCGTCGACATCTTCCATTTGCCCCTGCGCATGCGTTCTCGCCAGCCGGGTCCGGCCGTAAACCGTCGTTGGTGCGATCTGATTCCCGAAGCAGGCGGGGGCCTGCTTCTGATCCCGGCTCCCGAGACGGATTCCACAGCAATCCATCATCGCGGTTCCCCGCCACCTTCACCGTACCTTCAGTTCCCGGTGCTAGGTTTGATCCTGATGGAGTGACCCATCCCTAACTGGGCCCAGGACGCGGCCAGCGAATCCGCAGCGCATCGCGCAACCAGCTATGACCGCCGTCCTCATTCCTCCATCGGCAGGGGCATCTCCAGCTCAGCCTCTTCCAATTCCTTGGAGGTCAGTTCAACCATGGCATACAGACTCGGATCAAAGGGGAGAGATTGGATAGGTCGAAACTGGTGCACAGTCGCGATCCTGGCAAACCTCGGATTCTGGGGCGCAAATGCCGCACACGAGTGGTACGCGCGAGGTCTTTTCGCCGACCTTGGGGTCGACTGGGCGAGATTCTGGGGAGCTACGCGCGCGTTTCGCGTTGATGGGCCAGCCGCGGGATATTCGATGCCTGACATCGCCAGATTCATGGCTCCGCTGACGCGCTACTACAGACCGGGCACGGGAGCAGTCCGCGTTGGACCCGCTCCCTATCCACCACCTTTCCTCAAGCTGTTCGAGCCCTTCACCTTGCCATCTCCGCCCATTGGCTTTCTTGCCTGGACCATCCTGAACGCCGTGATTGCGATCGTCGTGATCCGTCGTCTTGCCGGGAGGTTCACCTCAAGCTCCCCCCGCAAACTGACCATGCTCCTGTTCAGCATCTTCCCGCTGATGATGTCCCTCTTTGTCGGCCAGGTGGAGATCCTGCTCCTGCTCTTCGTTATGCAAGCCTGTCTCGATCTTGAGCGCAAGCGCGACTTCAGGGCCGGAGCCTGGTTTGGGTTGCTGCTCCTGAAACCCCAATACGCAATCTGCCTCTTCATCGTCCTCGCAATCAAGGGACGTATCGCGGCCGTCGCAGGATTCATGACGGGAGGGCTGGTCATCCTGGCGGGCTCGATTGCGGTGGCGGGGCTGAAGGGAACCATCGCGTACGTGCGTTTACTGTTCAATGCCTATCCCGCATTCGCGGGTGGAGTCGCGATCGATCCGCAAGGGATGATCGGCTGGCGGGGAATGATGGTCATGCTCTGGCCGCAAATGAGCGGTGGCGCGGGTATCCTGATCGTCGGCTTCCTGTCACTGCTCTCGATTGCCCTCCTCCCGCATTTCTGGCGCGGCCCATGGGAGCCCGGGACGACCAGATTCTGGAATCAGCTCACGGCAACCTTCGCCATTACCCTCATGGTGGCCTATTACAGTCAGCCGCATGGGGCAGTGCTCCTGGTCGTCCCGGGCTGTCTTCTCCTCTCCCGCACCGATGCCCCCATCGCGGCCAGGTACCTGCTCGTGGCATCGGCTGTCGCCGCACCGCTGGTCGCCATCTTCTCGGCACTGACGATCGGCGATCTCTCGATGGTGTCCTTCGCAATGAGCGTGGTCCTTATCGGGCTCGTTTGCATCCTCCTGCGAGACAGCCTGACTCCCGAAAGCGTGCAGTCGCGCAATCGGGCAGAGATCGACCTGGTCCCCGGTCCCCTGTAGGTGTCGCCGTATAATCTCCATAGTCCGTATAACGAATCCACGCCAGCGCAAGGGGGGCAGAGATGGATGGGGATGCCGGAGGAGATGCTCCATGTTGGGCGCACCTGTTCGAGGAGCCGGCCATCATGCACATCCGGGCGCGCCGGGTGTTCGAACCGCCGGACTCCCACGACGGTTTCCGCGTACTCGTTGACCGCACCTGGCCTGACGGCCTGGAAAAGGACGGCGGGAAAATCGATCTCTGGATCAGGGATGTGGCACCGAGTGTTGAGCTCGATGCGTGGTTCGATCACGACCGGCGGCGATGGCCGGAGTTTCAGTTCCGCTACCGACACGAGCTGGCGGGCCGGTCAGCTGACCTCGATGCCCTGTTGCTGGCGGCGGGCGATGGCGACCTGACGCTCGTCTATGCCGCTCGCGACGACTGGCACAACCACGCCGTGGTCCTGAAGGCCTTGCTGGAAGCCCGTCTGCGCGCTCGCGGGTAGCAGAGAAGCGAGTGCTTCTCACGGCACTCCACGACCGGTCGACTCCACCGGGAACGACACTGGCATGGGGGTTCCTCCAAGTCCTGCTTCGCCATGCCCAGCCGTAGGACCTTTCAGGTCTACACGGGCCATGCGAAAATGGTGCCCGCTTCTTCGAATCGATGAATCTGAGTGGAAGCTCATCAGGGAGTGGTCGATGCGTCGCGAAGTCAACTGGGCCGGAAATTACAGCTACACCGCCGCCGCCATCCACCGGCCACGCAGCGTCGAGGAGGTCCAGGAGATCGTCTCCCGCGCACCACGAATCCGGGCGCTTGGCACGCGCCACTCCTTCAACGACATCGCCGATTCGGCGGAGCTCATCTCCCTGGCGGACATCGACCCCGCGCTGGAGGTCGACCGGGAAGCGATGACCGCGACGGTCGGCGCTGGCATCTCCTACGGCCTGTTCGGGCAGGCGCTGCAGGACCAGGGGCTTGCCCTCCACAATACGGGGTCGCTGCCGCACATCAGCGTCGGCGGTGCGACGGCCACCGCCACGCACGGATCGGGCGACCGCAACCGGAATCTTGCAACGGCTGTGCGCGGCATCGAACTGGTGACAAGCGATGGAGAGCTGATGCACGTCGCACGGGGCGATGCGGATTTCGCCGGCATGGTCGTTCATCTCGGGGCGCTGGGCATCGTGTCGCGGCTGACATTCGACGTGCAGCCCACCTATCAGGTCTGCCAGGAGGTCTGCGAACACCTCGCCTGGGAGGACCTGACGCAGGATTTCGATGCGATCTTCTCCAGCGCCTACAGCGTCAGCATCTTCACCACGTACCGGAAATCGGCCGGCACCCTCTGGCTCAAGCACCGGCTGGAAGACGATCGTCTCCCGGAACCGGCGAACCGGTGGCACGCACGGCCCGCGACGGCGGATCGCCACCCGATGGATGGCTGGGGCGGTGAGGCTTGCACGCCGCAGATGCTGGAGGCGGGGCCGTGGAACATGCGGCTCCCTCATTTCCGGCTGGACCAGATTCCCGCAAGTGGGGAAGAGATCCAGTCCGAATACTTTGTCGACCGCGCGCATGCACTCGACGTCATCGCGCATCTCAGATCGTTCGAACCGGAGATGCGCGACGCGCTCATGATCAGCGAGATCCGGACGATCGCGGCCGATGATTTCTGGCTGAGCACGTGCCAGGGGCGGGAGAGTGTCGCCTTCCATTTCTCCTGGCATCCCGACCAGCACCGTGTAGATGCGTTGTTGCCGAAACTGGAAGCGGTCCTGGCCCCGTTCGACGCCCGACCGCACTGGGGCAAGGCCTTCGCCGCGACCGCGCGCGACCTGGAGCCACGCTACGAGAAGCTGCCGGCATTCCGGGAGCTGGTTCACCGGCTCGATCCGCGCGGCACGTTCCGGAATGAGTACCTGGAGCGCCGCGTGCTTGGCTAGAAACTGGATGCGCGCCTGAATCTCACGGGGCGACGGTGACATGCAGCCTGGCTGCGTCATTGTCCGGGTTGGAGCCGGTCTCCCGGGAGGAGATCGTCACGCGAGTCGACCAGGCAGGTGGAAATCGAGAATGAGCAAGGTGGCATCGTGCGGGCCTTGGTTCGTGACGGTGACGGCGTAGAAAAGGGCACCGCCCGTACGAGCACGTACGCCGACCCTCCCGGTGGAGGGCGAGAACGGTCCGCGCAGCGAATCATAGTTGACATATTGTTGATTTTTGGTATAATTAGGACGTAATGATTTGTAAGTATTTGTGATCTCAGATGGTCCGCACAACCATCGGAAGGTGAGCCTGATGGCGAAGAATACAGGGAAGGGGCGGCGAGGCGCGATCCGGGGACGGACGCAATTCCGCCTGCCAAGTGGACACTACGCGAAGCGGGATCGCAGAACCGGTGAGATCCTGGCGATCAAGAAGGACATGAAACCGTTCAAGGGTGTCGTTATGGAGAAGGACACGCGCCACCTCGCGCTGGTGCCGCCAGCCGACGATGCACCGGTTCTGTCTGCAGTGGAGCCGATCCAGCTCTCCGGCGACGACGAGCGAGAAGCCGCCTGACAGTACACGCACACGACAACGCCCGGCTGACGTGCCGGGCGTTGTCGTGTCACTCGTTCGCACTGTGGATCGATCAGGTCTTGCCCTGGGTGACGGCCTCGCGGACGATAGCCGGAAGCTGGCTGTCCAGCCACTGCGCCATCGCTTCTTCCTCGGCCAGCACCTCCTTCAACGATTCGCCAATGGTGGGCTCACCGATCTCCTGGGTCGCGAGGATGAGCGCCCTGTAGGAGGCAATCTCCATGTGCTCGGTCGAATAATCCTGCAATGCCGCCTTCACCAGATTGTCCTTGGCTGCTCCCATCGCCGCGCCCTGGAGCTTGCCTCCGATCGACGCCAGACCGCTCTTGATTCCGGAGGGCGATTCGCCCAATTGGCTGAGGCAACTCTTGACCGTCTCGGCGTGACCGCGGGTCTGATCGAGATGTCGCTGGATACCACCCTGAACGGCCGGGTGATCCGAGGCCAGGTCGACCTGCTTCTCCAATACTTCGACAATCGAGTTTTCCATTGCATACGCATCATTCAACCACGCAACGACCAGATCATTCTTCGCCATGATGTATCTCCCGCGGACGTCCGCGCGTTGCAAGTGCAAACCGTCCGAATCCGTCCGCGCAAAGACACGGATTAGCGAAGGCGGGATGCATCAATAGTGCCACGGCGCTACCCTGAGATTTCGACAGGGCAGGGTCGACACATCGTCTGGTGTACCGTGCTCAGCAAAAGAAGGATCGAAAGACCGCACCCGAACGAAACCGGCGGTTTTGAGGACACCAATCGTGGATACTCCCATGCATCGGAGTGACGACAGGGGATAGCACGAATGAGCAATGAACCGCGCCTGCCAAAACAGGGCAGCGCACGAGGAATGGATGAGCTCAAGGACCCGTCGCCGGATTTCGTCGAGCGCGTGCTGGCGATCGTGCAAACGATTCCACCGGGCCGCGTGATGACCTACGGCGGCATTGCCGCCATGCTCGCCGATCATGAGGACCTCACGGGCACCGAAGGCTCATACGGGGCGAGGCTGGTGGGACAAGTTATGGCGCGATTCGGCGCCGATGTAGCGTGGTGGCGAGTCCTGCGGTCGACCGGGCACCCTCCGAAGTTCTACGAAACACGAGCACTGCCGCATTACCGGGAGGAAGGCACACCGCTGACGGGGCCGGAGGAGAACTACCGGGTCGACCTGAAACTCGCCCGATACGATCCGGGCCAGGACGACGAGCCACGGCAAGCGACGATCCCGCTCGTCTAGGGATGCCGATTGTCGTCGCACCGGTCGGGACATGCCATGGAGAATGGGGGAATCAGTGGCCGAAACTGAAGTCAAGATCATCGACAGGGCCGGAGAAATGTACGAGCTCCGGATAGGCGACACCACCGTCGGACAGCTGACCTATCGCACGCTGCGCTCAGGTCGCCGCTCGCTCATGCACACCGAGATCGACGAGGAGTATCGGGGCCGCGGCCTCGGCAACGCGCTGATCCGCGGGGCGCTCGATGACCTCCAGCGGCAAGGGGCAACCGTCTCCGTCTTTTGTCCCGCCGTGCATGCCTTCATCACGAGGCATCCTGAATACGAGGCGCTAGTCGACGTGGAGGATCCCGGTGCTTGGCCGGCGAAGGCAGACCGGAACGAAGATTCGCCGGGATCCTGATTCGCCGGAACCGGCAAGATGAGGAGCGGTGTTTTCCCGGCTCCGTGCCCACACGGGATACGTGGCACGGAACGGCGCGAAGCGCGGCGGCCCGACCGACCGCCCGGCAACCGCTCGCGCCGCTCGGCTAGCTCAGCTTGAACGCGTACAACTGCGCCTTGTACGAGGAAGGCTCACCCAGCGTGTCGGACAAGACACCGTAGGCAACTTGATCGCCAGCGGTATCTCATCAAGACCGGGAACCCCTTTCTGAAGGCTGCGTCGCCGTGTTGGGCAGGTGATTTTAATCCTACACCTGTCGAAAATGGACGGGCGCACGATACGTGACGTTCTTAGGCGAAGTCAAGAGGCGTGAAGAAGATCGATTGGCGGCCGAACCGGCGTCGCCTTTGCTCCGGCCAGCGATCGCGTGATCCGCGTGTGCACCGTGTACGATGAGCTCCCTTTACGGGGAATGTTCGTTGACGGCGTGATCGTTCCAGAATTGCAGCAGGAAAGGCAGGATATGCCAGAGAAGCATTCCCGGATGGTGCCTGGCGGCCGGGCGGTCTGGTACACCGAGCGACTGTGGGACCTTGCTTGCGAACTGCCAGTCCGGATGGTTGCCCTTGCGGATGTACCTGAACTCGATCGGGATTGCTGGTTCGGTTCGGCCCACGTTCCGACGTGCCGGGCGGTGGCGCAGCATGCACAGCGTATCTGGGACGCCGATCTTTCCTATCCCATCATCCTGTCAGCCGACGGTGGGTTGATGGACGGTGGGCACCGGCTGGCCAAGGCATGGCTGAATGGACTGACAGAGGTTCGGGCGGTGCAGTTTGCTGTGGACCCACAGCCAGACTACATCGTGCCAGAGGAGAGCGGCGGCGATCCGCTGTGAATCGGCCCTTGGATGTTATTGCGGATAACATAGATTGTGCGCAATAACATGTGTTTAGGTGACGAATCGAACGCGGGGTTTCCTGGAATCACGGAGTGAACAGCCTCCAGTGTCCCTCGGAGACGACATCGACTGCATCGCCGGTCATACTGATCGCGGTCTCATCGTCGATCGCGTACGCGGACACCGGCATGTCGGCAGCCCATTTCTCGGCATTGGTCATGGTGTTATGGGGCAGGTCCGAATTGCCCAGGTCCAGAACATCCATCGACTTCCACCCCAGCTCGACCATGGGCGTCTCGGGTTCCAGTCCGCAGGTGAATCGCCAGGCATTGTGGGCACCGCTCCGCTGGGCGTGGTTGGCGGTGGGGATACAGAGCGCGCTGCACTCGGCAATCGGCTTGCCAAGCATCTCGAGCAGCGCGTCGTGGATGCTCGGGTTCCTGATACCAGCGGAGGTAAGGAGGAACTTCACCGAGCCGACCCTTCTGAGGATGACGCCCTGCCGAGCGAAGCGATCACAAGCATACCGACCTGAGGACAGGAAACCCGGCGGGGGTATACTTCTTCTCACTTGCGCCGGTCCAGCCACTAAAAGAGCGATGTCGTTGCGCGTCGCGAAGTCGGATCTCAGATTGCTGCGTGTTCAGTAAAGCCGGGTGCGGTATTCCTCCCGCCGCTTACCGTGCGATTCATCCGGGGGCGGCAGGTCCTTCTGCTCGCACATGATCGCGCTGAGGGTCGGGATGGTATCCGGGTCGGGCCAGCTCGCTGGCTGCCAGAGCCCGGAGCGCAGGAAGGCCCGCGCGCAGTGCATGTAGACCTCATCGATCTGCACGATAGTCGCCAGTTTGGGCGCGCGGTTCTGCACCTTCATCGTGTCGAGCAATTCAGGATCGCTTGTGATGAACGCGCGTCCGTTGACGCGCACGGTCTCATCGACGTTCGGAATGATGAAGATCAGCCCGACATACGGATTGGCGAGCACATTGCGATGCCCGTCCATCCGCCGGTTGCCGGGCCGGTCGGGAATCGCGAGTGTGCGCCGGGCAAGGATGCGAACCGTGCCCGCCAGATCACCCTTGGGCGAGACATCGCAGTTGCCCTCGCCGTCGGCGGTGGCGATCAGGAAGAATGGCGACGCCTGGATGAACTCCTCCAGCAACGGCGTGAGATAGCTTGTGTGCTTCTCCCGGATCGCTTGGGTCGGCGTCCCGTTGATCGCATGAAGCTCATCGAGCGTGGCGACTTTGTGCTGCACGAGCCGCTCGATCAGGTCGCCGGCGAGGTTCCTTGCTGTTACGTCAATTGCCACATCATCCTCCGGAAGCACGAGCCGTCGATTTGCACGGGGTTACCCCGGATGCCGCACGAATCCCGGCGCGTCGAAACATCAGATCTGGATCAACGGTCAGGATAGCGCCTGGTCCCGGTGCGCTCAACGCCCCTCACCGTCGGCCTGTGTCGGGCTGAAGACGACATTGCGCGGTGTGCCGGCGACGAATGCCTCAAGATTGTCGATCAGTTGCGCCGCCAGGATCGATTGCGACTCCGCGCTGACCCAGGCGACGTGCGGCGTCACGATCAGGTTCGGCAGAGAGGCATCCAGCAGCACGTTGCCACGAGCCGGGGGCTCTTCGGACACGACGTCGATACCGGCGCCGGCGATCACGCCGCGCTCCAATGCATCCACCAGGGCCGCCTCATCGACGATGCCCCCACGCGCGCAGTTGATGACGATGGCATTTGGCTTCATCCGGGCAAGGTCCTGACTGCCGATCAGTCCGCGCGTCTCCTCGGTCAGCGGACACATCACGACCAGGACGTCACTGCGGGCGATCACATCGTCCAGCGCCACCCGCCCCTCACGGGGCGCGACACCCTGTCGCTCCGCGATGATTATGTCCATTCCGAATCCGCGCGCGATCCGGGCGACGTTCTTCCCGACAGCGCCATGACCGATCAACCCGAGTGTGGACCCGGTCAGCGTACGCGGGATCGGCTCAAGCACGAGCGCGTAGGCCGGTGACTGCTGCCACGCCCCGGCGCGCACAGCACCGGAATACGTCGCGAGCTGCCGCCGCAACGCGAGGATCAGCGCAAAGACGTGTTCCGGGACGCTGATCGACCAGTCGCGGATATTGCAGACCGTGATGCCGCGCTCCCGGCAGGCGTCGAGGTCGATGCCATTGAACCCGGTCGCGGCAACCGCGATCAGTTGGAGGTCCGGAGCGCCGGCGATCGTCTCGGCCGTGATCGGCACCCCATCGGTGATCGCGATCGTGACATCCCGCACCCGCTCCCCTACTTCCTCGGCGCTGGTATGCGGATACTCGATCCACTCGTGGGCAAAGGAGGGACGACGAAACGCCACCTTGAACACCCCTCGATCGAGAAAGGCGATGCGATGGACGGCTGATTCTTCTGCGGCGGTCAACAGGCAAGCTTCTCCTTATGTCGACTATGCCATCACGGGCGGCAACTGTCTGCAACCCGCTCCGGGTGATGGTCCAGCATCGCCGCATCGGATGAGGAAGGCAAGATCTCGCGCCTCATGCAACCGCGATTCCGCCCGACGATCCATGAAAGCAAACGCCCGGGAACCGTGGCGCCTTGCCGCTATTCCTGCCGAATGAATGCCCAGGTAGCCAGTGAGATGGAGAGTGCGGCGAAGAACACCAGCACCGCGACATCGATCGCCCAGTTGCGGCTCCAGACGCCGATCAGTAGCCCTCGCATGAGATCGACGCCATACGCGAGCGGATTGACCAGGATGACCTTCTTCATCCAGTCCGGAACACGATCGATCGGGAACTGGGCGCCGCTGAGGAAATAGAGCGGGAGGACGATGAAGTTGTTGACGGTGCCGAAACCCTCAAACGACGTCATGCGGGCGGCGATGATCAGGCCGACGCCGGTGAGCCCGACGCCCAGGAGCAGCATCACGCCAACGCAGGCGATGGTCGTCCAGAGCCGCAGATGGACGCCGACCAGCGGTGCGAAGATGAAGATGATGCAGCCCTGGATGGTGGCGATCAGGCCGCCGGCCAGCGCCTTCCCCAGCACGACCGACGTGCGGGGAATCGGCGCGACGAGAATCTCTTTGAGGAAGCCGAACTCGCGGTCGAAGATGACGCTGATGGCGCTCTGCATCGAGGTAAAGATGATCGCCATCGCCAGCATGCCGGGAAAGATGAACGAGAGGTACGAGACGTCGCCCGGAACCCGGATCGAGCCGCGCAGGCCGGTACCAAGGAGGAAGAGCCAGACGACCGTCCGTGCGAGTGAGCCATAGAGCTGGGCCCGCTCGCGCCAGAAGCGAGTGATATCGCGCTGGCAGAGCATGAGGATGGCTTCGAGATCGATCGGGCCACCCCGGGATTCGACCCTGTTTTCCAGTTGACTGGTGGTTCTTGCAAGTGCTGCCATGTCAGGCACCTCTCTTGCCGCGACGCTGCATCGCGCTGCGCAGCTTGTCCGTGCGGCCCGCTCCTTCATCGCGGATCGCACGACCGGTCATCTTGAGGAAGACATCGTTGAGCGTCGGTTGCACGATCTCGATCGATGTCACCGCGACAGGAAAATCCTGGAGCAGGCGGGGCGCGAACTCGTTGCCACGATCGATCTGAAAGGAGACGACGCCCTGCTCATCCGTGGCAGCAACCGCGTGGTCGCGCTGGAGCAGGTGGATAGTCTCCGGGTTGTCGGCCGTGCGAAGGCGAACGCGATCGCCTCCGAGTGAGGCTTTGAGCGCCGCTGGGGTATCGAGTGCGATCAGCTGCGCATGATCCATGATGCCGATCCGATCGCAGTACTCGGCTTCGTCCATGTAATGGGTGGTCATGAAGACCGTCGTGCCGAACTCGCGGCGCAAGGCCGTGATGTGCTCCCAGATGTTCTCCCTTGTCTGGGGATCGAGACCGACGGTCGGCTCATCGAGAAAGAGCACGGCGGGTCGGTGCAGCAGGCCGCGAGCGATCTCGAGGCGCCGTTTCATGCCACCGGAGAAGTTGCGCACCTTGGTGTCGGCCCGATCCACCAGATCGACCATGGCCAGCACGCTTCGGATGCGCTCATTCCGCTCGGACCGCGGGACGTGATAGATCATGCAATGGAATCGCAGGTTCTCCTCGGCGGTGATCCGGTCATCGAGGCTGAAGTCCTGGAAGATGATGCCGATCGAGTTCCGAACGGCCGCCGGGTTGCGCTGCACATCGAATCCGTTGATCAGGGCACGGCCAGCGGTTGGCTGGAGCAGGGTGCAGAGCATCTTGATCGTCGTGCTCTTGCCCGCGCCGTTCGGACCGAGAAAGCCGAAGACCTCGCCGGGCTTGACCACAAACGAGAGGTGGTCGACCGCTGTGAAATCCTCGAACTGCTTGACGAGGTCATCGACCTCGATCGCGGGTTGGGCTGGCGCTGCCATCGGGGTGACTCCAACAACGGGTGCTGTGGGCGACTGCCTGGTGGGTGATGGAATCATGGCGAGTTATCCGTTCGTGGTGTCGGGATCGCGCAAGATCGTTTCGAGGTCCGCGAGGCTCTCCCAGAGGCGTTGCCGATGCGGGGCAGGGAGCTCATTGAGCCGGGAGGCGAGGTGGTCATGGAGGGCCACCTCGTATTGCTCGAGCAGATCCCTCCCTGGGGGCGCCAGAACGAGGCGAATGCGACGTCGATCCTCGGCGTCAGGCTGGCGGGTAACGAGTCCGCGATCGACAAGCCCGTCAATGATGCGCGTTGCGGTAGGTGACGCGATCTTGAGCAGGCGCGCGAGCTTCGTGGTCCGCATGCCCGTCTCGTTTCCGGCAATCGCGCGCAGGCTACGGAGCTGCTGCAGGGTCAGGCGATCCTCGCCCTGGATCTGGATCAGTACGTACTTGACGACATGCTGGAACTTGGGCATGACCTGCTCCATGCGCTCGACCAGCGCGTCGGTCTCGACCGGCGCCTGGCTGTGCTCCGCGGTCATGCCACCCTCCTCGCGCTTCACTATCCCCGCTCCTTTCTATTAGCACCGCTATTATGTAGCAATACGATCTAATACGGATACTACCCAAAAGACTGGGCGCGGAAGCGCGAGATGGGATCCCATGCCGTCCTCCGGGGAGCCACGCGCCGCCACTGCCCACGGGTTCCCTATACTTGGGCGGGCACGCTGAGGTGCGCTCCCTTCCAATCGCAACCGGTGATCCTGAGGGTCACCGCCCCCTACAGGCAGGACACGTGATCGACCGATCCCCCTCCCAAGTCCCGGCAAAACGTGGCGATATCTGGCTCATCCGGCTGATCGTCTTCGCGGGAGGTCTCGCCAGCGTCGGCACCGAGACGAGTGCAGCCCGCCTGCTCGCCCCCTACTTCGGTGAGTCGACGCTGATCTGGGCCAATATCATCGGCTTTACCTTGACCTTTCTCGCGCTCGGCTACTGGCTGGGCGGACGGGTTGCCGACCGGCATCCCCGACCGTGGCTGCTCTACACCTCCACCTGTGTCGCCGCGATCTGGGCCGGGCTGACGCCGCTGATCGCCCGTCCGCTGCTGAACCGCTCGGTAGAAGCCTTCGCCGATCTGTCGGTCGGCGCGTTCTACGGCTCGCTCGTGGGAATCCTGCTGATCCTGGCGGTGCCGATCACCCTGCTCGGCTTCGTCTCACCCTATGCGATCCGGCTGAGCGTGCGGGACGTCGCGCACTCGGGCGAAGCCGCCGGCGGCATCTATGCGCTCGGCACCGTCGGCTCGATCGCCGGGAGCTTCCTGCCGACACTGCTGCTGATCCCGTGGCTGGGCACGGTCCGCTCCTTCCTGATCCTCGGTCTGCTCCTTCTGATCCCTTCGGTGATCGGACTCCTTCGCCTGCGCCAGTTCCCGCTGGCGGCGACCTCGGTCGCGGCCAGCGTGCTGATGGTGACCGCATCGCTTTCCTACAACCCGTCGTACATCCGTCCGCCGCAGAGCGGGGAGCTGATCTACGAGACGGAATCCCAAGAGAACTACATTCAGGTGACGAAGAGCGGGGAGCAGGTGATGCTCTCGCTCAACGACGGTCACGCCACGCACTCGGTCTACGACCCGACCAAGGAGCTCACCGGAGGGCCGTGGGACTATTTCATGCTCAGCCCGCTCTTCACCGATCCCGGCGAACCGGCACGGCTCAACAACGCCATGCTGATCGGGCTGGCCGGCGGCACCGTCGCCAAGCAACTGACCGCCGCCTACGGGCCGATCCCGATCGACGGCGTGGAGATCGACCCGGAGATAGCGCGCGTCGGGCGCAAGTACTTCGACATGACCGAACCCAACCTCAACGTCATCATCCAGGACGGTCGCTACACGCTGCGCACCTCGGACAAGCAGTACGATCTGATCGGTGTCGACGCCTACAGGCAGCCGTACATTCCCTTCCAGTTGACCACCCGCGAGTTCTTCCAGGAGGTCTCGGACCATTTGACGCCAGGGGGAGCGGCGGTTATCAATGTAGGCCGGACCGAGACTGATTTCCGTCTCGTCGATGTCATCTCATCGACGATGAAGGACGTCTTTCCCAACGTCTATATCATCGATACGGAGCGTTACGACAACAGCATCGTGATCGCGACGAAATCACCGACCGCGATGAGCAACTTCGGCGAATCGGTGCGGGCACAGCCGGACGGTTCGCTCGTCCGACAGGTGGGCGAGGCGAGTCTCGCGACCGGCAACCTGCGTGAAGTGACGCGCGTATCGACGGTTTTCACCGACGATCATGCACCAGTGGAACGGGTCGTGGATCTGATCATCATCGACGCTGCCCGGGAGGAGACCTCAGCACCATGACCGACGAGACGCCCACAGCAGCATCCACCGCGGCGTTGCCGGTTCCCTATCGCAGCGAGCTCCTGAGCGGAATCGAGAACATCGTGCACGGCCTGACCTACCGCGTCCCGGGCATGGGCAAGGCAGACGGCAACATCGGCTACAGCGGCGGTCGGGATCGCGACGACGCCTGGCAAATGCGACAGCTCTGGGCCAGCGCGATCGGGTTCGATGCCAACCGCTTCGTGAACGTGGGTCAGGTGCATGGCAATGACGTGATTCGCGCCTATGCCGATGACGCGGGGCAGGGCGCTCGCCCCGACAGCACCGTGATCGGCTATGCCGATGCCCTGATCACTGACGCGCCGGGCGTCTTTCTCTCGACCATGCACGCCGATTGCCTGCCGATCCTGCTGGTTGATCCCGCGCGTCCCGCCGTCGCAGCGGTGCATGCGGGATGGCGCGGCACCGTCGCCGATGTCGCCGGGAACGCCGTGCGCGCCATGCAAAAGGAGTTCGGCAGCGATCCGGGCGAGATCCGCGCCTTCCTCGGTCCGGCGATCGGGGTCTGCTGCAACGAGATCGGGGACGAGGTGATCGATGCCTGGCGCGAGCAGGCGCGGGATATGGGACCGCTGGCGGAACTGGCGATTACTCGTCCGGTCGTGAAGCAGCATTTCGACGTTCCGCGCGCCAACTCGTTGCTCCTGCACCGAGCAGGGCTGCAACCGCAGCACATGGAGATCTCGCCGATCTGCACCAAGTGTTCGCTCGATTCCTGGTTCTCGCACCGGGGGCATGGTCCCTCAGCGGGGCGACAAGCGGCGTTCATCGGTATTCGTGCGGAGGAGGAACCGGCATGAGCGACGCCACTCCCGCCTTTGATGTCGCCGGACTGCCGGAGCGCATCGACAGCATCCGTCGCCGGGTCGCGATCGCGGCCGAAGCAAGCGGACGCGACGTGGACACGGTGACCATCGTCGCGGTGAGCAAGACCTTTCCGCGGCCGGTTGTGGATGCCGCCTATGAAGCGGGGCTGCGCGTCTTTGGCGAAAACCGGGTGCAGGAGGCGCGTGAGAAGTTCGCGGAACCGCTGCCAGCGGACGCTGGGGTCCACCTGATCGGGCAGCTCCAGACGAACAAGGTCCGGCATGCGGTGGGGCTCTTCTCCTGCATCGAATCCGTGGATCGGGTCAACCTGATCGAAGCGTTGGGGCGGGAGGCCGCAAAACGTGATGTGGTGGTTCCGGTCCTCTTACAGGTCAATATCGCCCGCGAGGCGCAGAAATCTGGTTGCGATCCCGACGATGCCCCGGAGCTGATCGACCTGATCGCCGTCCAGCCCCACCTGCGCTGTGAAGGCTTGATGACGATCGCGCCCTTCGTGCCCGATCCCGAGGAGACCCGTTCGGTCTTTCGGGACCTGCACCTGATGCGCGAGGAGTTCCGGATTCGGCACCCTGGATTGCCGCTCGACGTGCTCTCGATGGGCATGAGCAACGATTTCGAAGTGGCGATTGAAGAAGGGGCGACGCACGTCCGGATTGGACGCGCGCTCTTCGGACAGCGGTAGCAGAGAAGTCCGGTGTCTCGGGCGAGCACCAGGGTCGACACACAGGTCGACCCGTACGGAGTTCCGGCTCTGTTCGTAGGGGCGAACCCAGGAAGCTTGCCCTCGCCGGCCCATGAAGATTGTCCATGCGTTCGAACGCTGTTTTATGCAGGATCCAGGGTCGACACGTGGGTCGACCCGTACAATCAGCTGTCGCGATATGAGGTGAAGGATGTGGGATGACGTTCGGCTCTACGAGCTCGAACTCAACGGGTACGACGATGATCTCGGGTTCTGGGTCGATCTCATCCACCGGTATCAGCCTGCAAGCGTGCTTGAGTTCGCATGCGGGACCGGGCGCATCACGCTGCCGATGGCAGTTCGTGGGTGCGAGCAACGACCGGATTTCCGGATCGCCGGTATCGATTCGAGCGTCCAGTTCATCGAGCGTGCCAGCGAGTTGCTTCAGGGACAGTCCCCTGCCGTGCAGCGGGCGACCACCTTCGCCGAAGGCGACATGCGAGACGTCAACCTCGGCGAGACGTTCGACCTGATCGCGCTCGGCTTCAACTCATTCGCCTACCTGCACACGATCGACGACCATCTCGCCTGTCTTGAGTGCGTGCGGCGTCACCTTGCGCCGGGCGGGCATTTCATTCTTGATGTGATCGTGCCGCAGTTCAACTTCGTCGCCGATGCGCAGGTGATTCCACCGGTGATCCGGCTGGAGCTGAACCACCCGGTACCCGAGGCGGGAATCGAGCGCTTCCTGCGCTCCTACACCGACCGGTACGACGGGGCGACGCAGACGATCACGACCACGTATTTCTACGAGATCTACCACGAGGACGGGCGGCAGGAGCGGACATCCAAGGATCTCGCGTGGCACATGTTCTATCCGCACGAGCTGGAGTTGCTGCTGCGCCAGGCGGGATTCAGGATCATCGAGCGCTACGGCGACTACAACCGTTCGCCGTTTACATCGCGCTCGAAGCAGTACGTCTGGACAATGACGGCCGAGTGACCCGTCATCGCCGGCCCCACACGCATGATCGGCCTGCGGCCGACGGTCGACACGAGGTCGACCACTACGAATACCGCTCCCCAGAAG
>JBARWF010000118.1:0-7385 GCA_049646645.1 Thermomicrobiales bacterium | reverse complement strand
AGCCGGAGAGCGTCACGATATCGCCGGCCTTGCTCTTGAGCACCAGCGTATCGATCAGGGTGGGATCGACCGCCACGCCGGCCATGTCCACGAACGAGAACGACACCGGCTCGCTGATGCGGAACGTAGCGTAGACCTCGACTGAATGCGCATCCTTCCAGCGCTGCCAATTGGTGAAGGATGCGACGGAGCCATCGGGCTGATGGTCGTCATGAACCACGATGCGACTTCGCAGGTCCGTCGACCACCGGTCGACCACGATCGTGGCCACCCCATGCTCGTTGGTTACGAACCGCTTGCCATCGAGCTCAAAGACGATGCCGCCCCAGTTCGGCAGTGCGTGAGCGACGAGCACGCCCGGCACCGGGTCGGCGGCTCGATCCGAGGAAATGAACGACGTATCCACCGCGACATCGTCGTAGGCGATATCCGAATGCTGGCTGGACGAGTTGTCGCCAAGATCGATGACATGGATCTTGTCATGCCCCAGCCAGGCGTTCTGGCGCAGCGTCGTCAGCTCCGCCTGATCGAGCCACAGCCGGATGTTCCCCGTATCGCTCGTCGTATCGACGAGCACCTGCAATTCATGCCAGGCGCCGGGAGCCGCCACGACCGTGCTGGTCGCCGTAATACCCGTCGCCCCGGTGATATAGGAGAGGTGGCCGGCGGCGTCGACCCGGAGCGCGACGACCGACCGCGTCGGCGAGGGGCGGAACTGCATGAGGGTCACGGGCCGGTTCCCGAGCGAGATGACCTGGAAGCGGATGCGCATGAAGAGGCGCGTGTAGCTCCCATCGAGTGTCTTGCGCCCATAGACCGGCGCGCCGCCATCGTTCTTGAGCTCGGCCGCGAACGATCCGTTCGCGACGACCTTCGATTGCACCGGGAAGTCCGGAGCCGAGTTCCAGAGCGAACTGTCGCCATATGCCTCGAAGTCGTCGCTGAAGACCATCCGCGGGAGTGCCGGCATCATCGCCGCAGCCGCATTGGAGGCAGCGCCCGGCGTGACCTCACCCGCGCTTGTCACGCCCTGCGCGGCGACACGGGCAGCAGGCAGCAGCCCCGCGCTGCTCGCGACAAGAATCATCAGCAACGCCGCGGGTAGCCAGCGACCGGGACGAGCGTGCATCCTCATGAGCGCCGCCCCTTTCTCCCGATCCTCCGGACAACGCGGCGACCGTGCCGCGAGAAGAAGGAGGTCGCGATGATGAGCCCCGCCGAGAGAATGGCGATGCTGTAGGAGATGTGGATTCCCGTGCGGTTCGGGATCGCCAGCGATGTTGTGTCGCGGCTCATGCTCAGCAACTGCGGCGCGCGGGGTGCCTGGTTGAAATCAAGGGCCGTGGCGATGCTCGTCGCGTTCTGGTCCCGGGTCGCGAGCGACGGCACCGACCAGTTGTCCTCGATGAAGCGCAGGATGGAGGTGAAGTCGTGCGTCTCCGCATCGATATACCCCTGCCGCGCATAGGGACTGACAAGTTGGGCGGCGGTCCGGAACCCATAGCCGTACTCATCGACCTGCGGCGGCGGCACGTGATCATACCAGCCGCCCCAGTCATCGTAGGCCCACTGAATGACCGAGGTATCCCACGCCGGGCTCATCATGAGCGAACTGACCATATCCTTGAGCATGCGTTCGCTCGCAAGCAGGCTGCTGGGCGGGTGACCGCTGGAGCCGATCGTCACGACGTAGGAGACGGCAGGCAACTGGTTGTTCTCGACATCGACGAAGTACTGGTCGAGATTGACGATATGTTGCGACAGTTCGGGATTGTCCACGAACCGGCTGAACGTGAGGAGCGGCGCCCAGTTCACCTGCGCGTAGGTACCGCCGACACCACGATTGCGGAAGTTGATGGCAGGATCGTAGTTCTCGACGTAGAGCTTCCAGGAGACCCCCTTCTTCTGCAGCTCATCGAAGATCGTCGGCAGGTCGCCCCAGCCGTCTTTCGGGATTGTGGCGTGCTCGAAGCTGGTAATGCCCGGCGTCCCCGTCATCCAGTACATCCGGTTCGGCACGCTGCCGGCGCTGGCCGAGGTGAAGAAGCGGTCGAAGAGCACATATTGATCGGCGACGTTGTAGGAGAAGGGGATATCCGATTCCGTATAGTGCCCCATCGCCAGCGTTCCATCCTCGCCACGGCGGCGAAATGAATAGATGAACCCATCGTTACGCCCATCGCGATACTGGTTCACGAAGGTGTTGTGGGAGTGGTCGAAGTCTGCGCCGTTGTTCTCCAGCACAAAGGGAGCGACACAATCGTTCTTGGACGGCATATCCGGATCTGGCGAGAGGCAGACGCCACTCGGCACGCCATCGCCACCGGGATACGCGCCGAAGAGCGAATCGTAGGTATGGTTGGATTGCATGATGGTCACGAGGTGCTTGACCGGCGTCGTCGTCTCGATGGAGAGCGCGGTATCGACCTGGGTGGGAGGCTGGAGGCTCTCGGCCATCGCCGGATTCGGCCCGAGGACGACAAGCAACATGGCGAGCAGGAGCAGCCGGGAGCGCCGGCGCAACCGCATCAGGGAACGATTCGTCATCTCGGGCTCACCTCATAGATGATTATGATCTTCTGCATGCTCACGGCCCCATCGTTCGGCGATTTCACGGAAACGCTGAAGGAATAAACCTCGTGGGCGTTATATTTCTTGAGATAATTCTCCATCGTATTGGTAAAGAACTGGGTGCGACTTGCCGTAAACGAATCCCAGACCAGGTATTGCACATCGCCATACCGGATTTGCGCGTCCGGATTCACCAACGGCAGGTAGGAGGGGTTCCGGTTCAGCGGGTTCGTGCTCACCGAGAGCCCGTACGCCTTACGATGCCCGTAGAACTGGATCAGGTTCGCCATCGACGGGCCGATCGTGGCAAAGACGGCATCTTCGGGAACGTTCTCCTCAATCCAGGCGCCCGTTTCCCGCACACCGGGGATGCCACCCTGGCCCGCCATCCTCGAGGTGGCATGCTGGTTGGCCGTCGTCGTCCAGGAAGGAACCAGCAGCGTCAGCGCGACCACGATGACGGCGATCACGTTGAACCAGGGGCGCGTCATGCGGGGCAACGCCAGCCATCGTGGCCGCCAGAGAACAAGGGTGCGCGCGGCAAGCACCGCGACCCCGGGCGCGATCGGCAGCAGGTACTGGAACCCCTTAACCGGCCAGATCTGGAACATCACCACCGGCACCACGATCCACGACAGCAACGCGGTCTCCCGCCAGGTGCGTTGGGAGCGCAGGGCGACGAGGCCGACGAGCGCCGCGATCACCACCAGCCACCCAATCGCCGGCGGCACGACCGTCGGAAAGAAGTCCCAGCTGTGATTCGCGGGCCGCAGCAACTGCCAGACGAGATAACTGCGCGCGGTATCCGTGCGACCGGCCAGCTCAAGCGAGACGGGATACATGAACATGGGAATGAAGAGCGAGATCCCGGCAGCGAGCAGGGTCGTGAACCGTACCTTGATCTGCGGCGAGAGGGCGAGGAAGGCGAAGACGGCGCCGGCGAGCACGAAGCCCGTCTCCTTGGTCAGAAAGGTGAGCCCCAGCGCGGAGCCCACCCCCATCAGGTAGGGCGTGCGCCCGGTGAGGGCGAAGCGCACCAGCAGCAGCAGGGTCAGCGTCGTGCAGAACGTGAGTGGTCCATCGAGGAGCACCTGCCGGGTCACCACAACGTGATAGGGCATGAATGCCAGCAGCGTGGCGGCGACCAGCCCGACCCATTGCCCGTAGAGGTCCGCGCCGAGGCGATAGACGAGCAGCACCGTGGCCAGGCCGACGATGGCCGCCAGCGAGCGCCCGAGGATGTCGTGGACGCCAAAGACGGAATAGACGACCGAGAGGATGTACTGGAAAACCATCGGGTGGGCGCGGATGATCGGAAAGTATTGGCTGAGTGCCGGGTCCCCGGCGAGGGAGGCGGCCTGTCCGCTGTAGACCGCCTCATCGCTGTTGTAGCCGAGCGTCACGATATCCCAGAACCGGAGCAGACCGCCGATCCCGACGACCGCGACGAGCACCGCTGGCACAGTCAAGGTGAGGGCGCGTGCCCGCACCCGCTCAAGGGGGGAACCGGCAGCCTGCGCACCGATATCGGGCGGGGCAACCTCTTGGGTGGATGGGGATACGCTCTCAATCACGGCAGGTCCTCGTTCATCGTTCGCTCAAATACCATCAGCCCCACGGCCTCTTCCCGCCGCCTTGTCCCCTCACCTGCGGTCGAGCCTGTGCCCCCTCGGCTCGACCGCGGGCGCTGGGAGGGAGGACCCAACGCCTGACGGCGCAGACGAACGGGTCCTCCCGCGCATCGTGCCCCCTCCTCCTAGTCGCTGGCCGCTTCGAGTGCGACCGGTGCCGGCGCCCACGTCCGTGGCCGCAGCGCTTCCGCGATGAAGCCCGGAATCTGCTGGAACCAGTTCCGGCTCTCGCTGCGCATCACGATGGCGGGGCAGGATGCCAGCGCCTCGGAGACGATGCGCCGCTCCTCAAGCCGCAGATCGCGATCGCCCACCCGGTAGAGCACCTCCTTGATGTCGGCGTAGGGCGGGAATCCGTAGGAGTCCTCGCAGTTCGCCAGCAGCGTTGACACCGCTTCCAGGTGATCGAGCCGGATCTCGCGGGATTCGCCCCGCTCGATCACGACCAGACCGTTCAGCATGGCGCTCGGTGCCACGCGGGCGTGGGGCACCAGCCGCTGAATCGGATACTTCGGCGGCGGTACGAGGAGCTGCACAACGGCATTCACCGATGCCATCGGCAGGTGCATCCGCGTCAACCACAAGCCGAACGACCGGCCCGATTTGGAGTGCAGGCGGCTCTGGAACGCGAGGAAGAACCGCTCGCGCGCGGTCAACAGCGGGGTGTTGACCGCGCTCAACGTATGACGGCTGATCGTGAGCGGCTTCGGATAGGGCAGCACCGTGCCATCGTCCCGGAGCAGCGTCAGATCGTCCGACAGGAAGGCGTATTCGGGATGCGCGTCGAGCGTCTTCAGCACGGTCGTCGTCTTGCCGGTATCGGTGCGGGCCGTGATCAGGAAGGCTCGCCCGTCCGTCGCCAGGCACGCGCCGTGCACGAGGGCGTAGCCGCGTTCGACGAACGCCCAGCGCAGCACGGGCTCGACGGCGTTCGTGTAGAGCACATGCGGCGAGTGCCCAAGGAAGGGCGAGGCCAGGATCTCGGCGCGTGCGCCGAGATCGAGCCGGATCGCGAAGCCATGCCGGCCGGTGCTCTCCTCGTAGGTGACGGTCCGCACATGGGGATTGGTCGGGTGCTTCGCGGCCGCATCGACATTCCCGAGCCGCACCCGTACCGATGGATCGCGCAGCGGCGTCTCGACCCTGAAGGCCTCGAGCTCCGGCAACGCCACGTCCGACGAGACGGTGAGAATGTGGTGGATGTCATAGGCAACGGGCTTCGTGGTCATGCTGCAACCTCCTGATCCTGGGCAATACCCGGAAGCGGTGCCTGCGGCACCGCGGGCTGGGTCGATGGCGACCGCCAGATCACCGAATCGGCAATGGCGAAGCGGAGAACGAGAAGAACAACCATCGAGATCACGTTCGAGATGAGGTAGTTCACACCGAGCATGGACGTGAGCACGTAGACAATCGGTGCACGCGCCAGCAGCGCCACGTTATTCATCAGCAGGAAGAACGCGCCACGGTAGAGGCGAGAGCGGGTCAGTTCTGACCGCCGGAAAACCCAGTATTCGGAGAGGTAGAAATTCCAGAGCGATGAGCCCTGGGTGGCGAGCAGCAAACTGATCAGGTAATAGATGCCGAACGTCTCGGTGAAGAGCGCGAGCAGCAACGAGTTCACCACGAGCCCGGAAATGCCCACGAGGCCGAACTGCCCGAACCGGGTGACACTTGGCCCCAACCGCAACATGCCGAGCAGTTGCAGGTAGCGAAATCCCTCCCGCAACGAGGCCTTGCTCCGCCCGGCATACCGTTCGCCGAAGCTGAACGGCACCGAGCCGATCCGCAATCCCGGCGTTCGGGCGACGATCTCCAGCAGGATCTTGAAGCCATTTGGCCGCAACGTTTCGAGATCGAGCGCCCCACGTCGCACCAGGAAGAACCCGCTCATGGGATCGTTCACGTGGCGCAGGCGGATCGGAAAGAGCGCCTTCGCGGCCATGGTCGATCCCTGCGAGACAAACGACCGGATCCGGTTGAAGCTGGATGCACTGCCATCGGCGCAATAGCGGCTGGCGACGACCAGGTCGCATGGTCCCTGCTCGGCCTGCCGGAGCAGATCGGGAATGAGCTCGGGCGGATGCTGGAGGTCGCCATCCATCACGACCATCCATGTCCCCTCCGCGGCGCGCATGCCTTCCAGCACGGCACCACCGAGACCACCAACACGGCGCTCCGGCGGGCGGTGGATGAGCCGAATGGGCCACCGATACGCATCCCGCGAGAGCTGGATCACCTCCGGCGTATCGTCTGTGCTGTCGTCGACGAAGATCACTTCAAACGGCTGGAGTTGGGGGTGCCCAGCGGCAACCGGTTCGATCCGGCGCAGGAGCTGGGCGATATTTCCCGCCTCGTTGCGGGTGGGAATGATGACAGAGAGTACAGGCGAAACATGCCTGGGCTTGATGTGTTCTCGTCGAATCCGCCGGCGAGCCTCGGATGAGGCGGCGCCTCCCTCACCATGCCCGGAACGGGGCTGGCGGGTTCCGGATCTGGAGCCAATATCCGTCATGGTCTTGCCGTCCTTCTGCGTTTGCAGGAAAGAGGGCCGACCGACTCGATGAATGGTGGGATTACCGCAGCGCTATTGATACAATCAATGCGCTGGTACGGCCATCGAGTCTGCCAGCGACTGCGAGACGGGTGGGTACTCCGTGCCAACGATGTTACCCATCCGTCTTCTCCGTTTCCGTAAAACCCCCCTTTCAACCCGGCGAAACCGCGCGGTCACCGCTCTTGGCTGATGAGACAAGACCACGAACGCTCCGTCCTGGCGTCTGCCAAAACGGAGTGCTCGTTTGCGATAGTTGGTTGAGCCTGAGACAGTTCGTCAGCGTCGGCGAAGCGGGACAAGACTCGGCCAAGAACCTGAAACGGGCAGCCGCCAGAGGCCTTGCGAAATCGTCATGATCGTCCGTCTAGGATGTTTAACAAAATATTGACCCACGCAGATAATATGCAGCCCCTACCCACATGTCAATCCCCATTCGACCTATTTTCGAAAGCAAATTGTGTTTCATATGCAATTTCCCTCATAATATATCAACAATCCTCAGACAACTTCCACCCATCAACCTTTGATTGACCGTTTCTTCAAATCCGATCCAAGAGATACGCATAACCCCCGTCACGTCCACAGGAACCCCGAAATACACCAAAAACATTCGCCCGCCCCGGAGC
>JBARWF010000117.1:0-31371 GCA_049646645.1 Thermomicrobiales bacterium | reverse complement strand
CGCGCCTCTCTTCATCGTGTGAAGCAGCAGTGGAGCGCAGTCCGAAATCGTTCCCACGGGAGTCGATCGCATGGTCGGGCGAAACCCGATATCCGGGCCTTTGTGCATCGACGGTCCATCCGTCAGGAGACCGGTCGGAATATGGCCCTGCGGGTCATCGGTGCGACATACAGTTGCACCCTACGAACGAGAAACAACACATCTGGATGCCCCATCCGTAGCGGTCGACCTTGTGTCGACCATCGGCCGGAGGCCGATATCCGAAGAGGGGCACGAATCGGCAACGTTCTCATGACGGCACGGGGGATTTTGCCCTGGTGGTCTCGCTTCGCTGCGGGCCATCGGAGACGACGCAGCTGCTCGATGTAACTATCCCGAGGTGAGCTCTCTCCCTGCGGGTGGGTACATCGGCCCCGCGAGGCGGTGGTGCCCGGCCGATATCGCCGGGAACGCCGCTTTGTCAGGTGATCATGCTGGACTTCGCGCTCAGCGGCCACCACCCGCAGCTGCGAGGGGCGCATGTACGGCACGTTGGTCAGCACCCTTGGCAAGCAGTCTGGATCGAGTTGTGTAGAAAGCTACGATGCCGGTTCGCCGCTGGTCCGCAGGGCCGTCTTGCCCAACCCCTCCACCGAGCTGACCGGCTGGAGGCGGATCGTGAAGGTCGTCTCCGTCGCGGAAATCAGGTAGTGATCGAGCGGGCGAGGGCCGCATGCGGAGCTGCCCAGCCCCGCCATCAGGTGATCCAGATTGACGATCGTCTCCTCGCGCGGCACCAGCGCCACGGCATGGGATGCGGCATCGAGATCCTCGGGTGTGTACGGGAGCACCGAGAACTGAAGCGGCTCTTCCGCAATCGCGAGCAGACCCACCCCGAAGGCCGAAGTCACCGCGGCCCAGCGCGTATCCGCCTTGCTACCGCATTCCTGCGGGAAGACATAATCGGTCGCCTGATCGAGCACGAGACCCGACCAGCGCCCGAACGTGGCGCTCTCCTTGCGGTCGGGGTAGCTCTCCTGCGGTCCTCGTCCGTACCACGTCACCCGGTTGAACCCGTGCTCCCCACCCGGCATCGCGAATTGCAGGCCGACCCGGGGCAGCGTCGGCAGGTCGTCCAGCGACGGATGTGGATGCACGATCGTCGTGATCGCGACCTCGCCCGAGCCATCGACGACGAAGAGCTGCTGGACATGGAACGCGGGGTAGCGCGAATACGCGCCCACCGAGGATTCGACCTCGATCGCGACCGAATGCTCGTCCGCCGCCACCAGCTCGCAGCGCTCGATCCGGTGCTGGAGCTTGTCGAGGCCATACCGGCGCCAGAGTGGCGCCACATATTTGTCGTTGTCCGTCGGCGCACGCCAGACGTTGAGCCTCGGCCCGCTGGTCAGCAGGCTCTTGCCATTCATGGCCCAGTCGATGATCGTCCCGATCTCCCGGTCGATGATGACATCGCCATTGCCGGTGTGCACGAAGTAAAGGTTGTCGGCGTCGACCACGGTCACGGGTGATGGGGGCGGCGGTGGCGTGGAGGGGATGGCGGCTCGCTCGACCGGCAGCTCGAGCTGGATGTGCGCGACCTCGTGGCCGGCTGGTGCCCAGATGGTCGGCCCAGCGGTCGTGAAGACGAGATCGAGCCAGTAGTCGGTGCCGGGGATTCCAGGTGGGAGTGCATACGGAATCGTGACGAGTTCGGACATTCCCGGCGCGATGTCAGGGAGCTGCAGCACGCCGCCCTGCAGCACATCCCCATCTGCCCGGACCTCCCACCGCGCAGCCAGTCCCTTCAACCCGGCGAACGCCTGTCGGTTCTCGATATCGAAGACTCCCTTGTCGAGATCGACGAGGTGCGCGGTGACCGGCTCGTAGACTTTCTTCATCTCCAGCGCTGAGGGATGGGGAACGCGATCCGGCGAGAAGAGCCCATCGATGCAGAAATTGCCATCGTTCGGGTGGTCGTTGAAGTCGCCGCCGTAGGCGAACCATTCCGTGCCGTCCGCGGTTCGCTGCCGGATGCCGTGGTCAGCCCATTCCCAGACGCAGCCGCCGATCAGGCGCTCGTGGGAGCGGATCGCCTCCCAGTACTCGCGGTAACTGCCCGGCCCGTTCCCCATCGCA
Source organism: Thermomicrobiales bacterium (assembly GCA_049646645.1). Taxonomy (GTDB): domain Bacteria; phylum Chloroflexota; class Chloroflexia; order Thermomicrobiales; family UBA6265; genus JASGDN01. The sequence continues at coordinate 29,253 of JBARWF010000117.1, read as the reverse complement.
TGCCCGTACTCGCACATGAAGTACGGCCGGCCGTCATCCGTGCGTTGCCCCTCTTTGACGACCTCCGGAACCGAGGGGTACATCGTGCTGTGCAGGTCGCTCGCGAGCGGCTGACGATCGGGTACGTGCACGGCGCCCTCATAGTGAATCGGGCGCGTGGAATCGTTCGCGCGAATCCATTCCGCCATGGCGTCGTGATTGTCCCCGTAGCCAGACTCGTTGCCGAGCGACCAGATGATGATCGAGGGGTGATTCTTGTCCCGCTCCACCATCCGCATGGCGCGGTCGAGGAAGGCCGCTCGCCAGTCGGGATCGTTGGCGAGGCGCGACCAGTCGCCGAGCGGCGCAAAGCCGTGCGTCTCCAGGTCGGCCTCATCGATTACGTAGAGACCGTAGCGATCGCAGAGATCGTAGAAGCGCGTGTCGTTCGGGTAGTGCGACGAGCGGACGGTGTTGACGTTGAACTGCTTCATCAGTCGCACGTCGTTCACCATCGCCTCGTAGGGGACGGCATAGCCGTAATCGGGATGGTCATCATGCCGGTTGACGCCCTGAATCTTGATGGAAACGCCGTTCACCCACAACTGGTGATCGCGAACCTCGATCCGGCGGAACCCCACCGGCTGCCGCAGGATCTCGCGCGCGGTGCCGTCCGGAGCGGTATTCGTGACGAGCAGGGTGTAGAGATTCGGTGTCTCGGCCGTCCAAGGCAGCGGCGACGGGATGCCGATGACGCCCTGGATCTCATTGCTTTCGAAGGCGGGCAGATCGGTGATCGTGGAGAACTCCTGCTCGTGGACAACCGTGCCCGTCGGATCGAAGAGCACGACATCGAAGCTCGCCGCCGCCGTCTCGCCACTCGCATTCCGGAGCTGTAGCCTCAAGTCAAGCGTGGCGTTCTGGATCTGGTCGTCGAATGTCGTCCGGATGGTGATGTCGCGAACGTGGACAGGATCGAGCGCCGCAAGCCAGACATCGCGGAAGATTCCATTCAGCCGCCACATGTCCTGGTCTTCGAGATAGGACGCATCGGACCACATCAGCACCTGGACGGCGAGTTGATTGGTGCCCACCCGTAGGTAGTCGGTGATATCGAACTCGGCGGGCATGTGGCTGCCCTTGCTGAATCCGACCTCCTCCCCGTTCAGCCAGACCGTGAAGGCCGAGCAGACGCCATCGAACGTGAGATGAATGCGGCGGCCATCCCAGGCATCGGGAATCTCGAACTCGTGGCGGTAGCAGCCCACTGGATTGTCGTCCGGCACGTGGGGTGGATCGACGGGGAAGGGATAGAGCACATTCGTGTAATTCGGCCTGCCGTAGCCGTGCATCTGCCAGCAGCCGGGGACCGGGATTGTCGGCCAGTCGTGATCGTCGGCCTCGTCCGCGTGCGCGTCATCTGGAATCAGCACCGGACGCTCCGCATAGTGAAAGAGCCAGTCGCCGTTGAGGGAGCGATACCACGGCGAACGCGTTCTGTCGCCGGAGAGGGCGGCGGCGCGATCCGCGAACGGGATCAGCAGCGGGCGGGGTGCCTCGCGGTTGCGGTGGAGAACGGTCGGATCTTGCCAGGCGGGCGCTGCCGCGTCAGTGCTGCGATCGAGGGTATCGGTCATGGGCGGAGTGGTCCTTTCGGCGCGACGGGGCGTTGTTATCTCTTGCGATAATACGCCGCGACAACCGTGCCACAACCATTTGGGGAGGACTCCCGGATGCGTATGGCGAAGGGACTGGAGGCGAAAGCAATTCCTCATCAGCCGCCGGAGATGCGGAAGTTGCGGAAGCGATAGCGCGGACAAACGCCACGGGAGGCGATGGCGCGCCGCCATCGCCTCCCGTTTCATCACGACCCGATAGCCAGAATTCAGATGGGCTGCCTGACAGCGTTTCTCGCTCCGAACGGAGAGCCGCTCTCTGGCGGGCCATAGGCGTTGTCCATCATCTGTCCAGGCAAGAACCCCGTTTCGACGATTGCCCAGATGGAACCGATGACCGGGATCAACGAGATCAGCACCCAGAGGCCCGACTTGCCCCGGTCATGCCATCGCTTCACGCTCGTCACCAGGGAAATCCACATCAATGGCAGGTACGCCACGATTCCGACGCCTTTGTTGATTGAGTAGAGAATGGCCACCACGATGGAGAGCCCAAAAACAATCAGGACGGAAAACCAGAAGGTTTGCCGGCCAATGCGACCGCTCGGGGAAAAGAGCCTTGCAACGTCCATGATGCCCTCGTCTCGCTCGCGCATATTCGAATTGTCGTATGGACCCGACCCAAGTATAGGTGACGGTGCCGCGTCTCGATAGCGCGTCTGAAGGTTGTGTTGCTAGCCCTAAAGTGCCGGTGCAGAGAAAGGCAAGAGCCGTTCAATTGTGGTGAGGGCTCCCGGCTAATTGGCGAGACGGCCCTGCACCCTGATGACCTCCGGAGTTCCCCACGAGATGTTCGGTTCTGCCTCAAGGCGGAGCTGGTCCTCCGTGTAGTGGAGGCGAAGGATTTGGCAGACCTCACTCTCGGTGAAGCAGATGCGGATCTCGAACGTGTCGTCCGCCGTCCAGGCACCGCTGGCGGCAACCGGCTCCTCGCCCTGACCGCGGAGGTCGGACGTGCCCTCTACCCACGTGCCGCGACCGGCCTGGAACAAGTGCTCGCCACGGGCTTCGAGCACGTCGATGGTGCTGCTGCTATCGTCACCGCAGGTGAGCGTGATGCGTTCCAACTGGAGGTCGTTCGGCTCCAGCTCGTATTCCTTGCCCGAGCATTCCGCGGCCGCGGGCGACGCAGCTCTTCCCTCCGGCATCGGCAGTGAGAGCGACGCAAGCTTGTCGCGCAGCCTGTCCTCCGCCTGTGAATCGGGGGGCAATGCCTCCGATCCCATCGCCGGCAGCAGGTGCTCCCAGATCTTGTCCAGAATGCTCTGCATGTCGAGCAGGCCGCTGTTGATCGCGAGGACGGCGTCCTGCTCCGGCATGACGACGCAGTACTGGCCGAACGCCCCATCGCCGCGATAGCAGTTGTGCCGGCATCGCCAGAATTGGTAGCCGTAGCCGACCGTCCAGTCCGGATTTGATTGGGTGTTGCTGTTGTCAGAGTGAGCGCGCGTCGCCTCCTCGATCCAGTCCTCCGGCACGAGCGATTGCCCCTGCCACTGCCCCTTTTGCAGGTAGAGCTGACCGAAGCAGGCGATTCCCTCGGTTGTGATGTGGAGGCCGGTGCCGCCGAGGGAGATACCCTGTGGATCGGTCTCCCAGGTCGGATTCTCGATGCCGAGCGGCTCGAAGATGCGTGGGCGGAGGTAGTCGAGCAGCGTCATGCCCGTCAGCCGGGTGATGATGGCCGAGAGCATGTAGGTCGCGCCCGTGTTGTAGACGAACCAGGTGCCGGGCTCGTGCTCGACCGGCAGCGAGAGGAAGGTGCGCGGCCAGTTGTCGCTCTCGCCCCGGAAGACGGCGCCGGTCGTGTCCTCGTGATGCCCGGTGTTCATGGAGAGCAGGTGCCGCACGCGCATCGCCTGCAGGTTGTCGCTCGGGTTCTCGGGCGCGTCGTCGGGGAAGAATCGCAGGACGGGATCGTCCACCGAAAGCAGCCCCTCGTCGACCGCGAGCCCGATCGCCGTGGAGGTGAAGCTCTTGCTCAAGGAGTAGAGCGAGTGCGGCAGGTCGGAGGAGTAGGGCTCCCACCACCCCTCAGCCGCGACCTTGCCGTGCCGCAGCAACATGAACCCATGCAGGGCGCGCAACGGGTGGTCGTGCTGCTCGACGGCCTCGATGAAATCCAGGACCGCGGTGGACGGGATACCCACGGCTTCCGGGCTGGTGCGCTGCAACTGGGTCACGGTGGCCATTGTGCGTCTCCGATCTCTTCTCTGCGTGGCGACTGTCTGTCTGTAGATTATCTCCCAGCCCGGCACCACCGGGAAGACCGTGCTGCATCCTGCCGTCGACACGGGCGCGAGGGAGAACCGCAATCTGATATTTGTGGCGCGGCTGGATGGGTCGTTCTCGTAGTACCATCGCAGGAGCAATTGGGTATCAGCAAACCATGCGGATACACCGGGATACACCGACAGGAGGGGCGGCGGAAATGACCGAGTCCGCAGCAGCACCGCAGAAGTTGACGCTGTTGTTCGATGGGGCCTGCGGGTTCTGTACCCGCACGGTGATGTGGGTACAGAAGCGAGATACGCATGGGCGGCTCGACATTCTGCCTTGCCAGACCGCCGTGCGCTCCGGGCGTTTCACGCGGGATCTCTCCGATTGCGGTACGAGTATCTGGGCATACGCCCCCGATGGGGCGGTCGAGGGTGGGGCACAGGCCGCGGCGCTGGTGGCAGCCGAGCTTTTGGGGCATCGCTGGCCGGTGCGAGTCGCCCGTTTGCCGGGAATCCGGCAGTGCCTGGACATTGGCTACCGGTTTATCGCGGCCAATCGCCACCGCCTGCCTGGAATCAAGGGCATGTGCAGCATCGGGCCGGGCAGCAGTTGCAGATCCTGATCTCCGCCCGATGCCCGCGGAGATGAGCGCCTGAATACACAACACAACGCCCGGCCAAGATTGGCCGGGCGTTGTGTTTCAGGAGGAGTGGAGCGCGGCGGAGCTTATGAGCGGTGGCGCCGTTGGTTTCGCTCGATCTGGAAGAAGACTGCTCCCGCGAGCAGGACGATGAGGAATCCGCCGACCAGCAGGAAGCCGAAGCCTCCGAAGCCGGACGACGCCTCTACGCCCTGACCGGTGGACGGCAGCTTCGTAACAGTGGTCGCCTTGTCGGACGCAGATGTCTTGCCGGTCTTGGACGGCTTGTCCGGGTGGTTGGGCTTGCTCGAATCTGTGCGATCCGTTGAATCCCCACGATCTGTGGCGTCCGTGCGATCCGTCGAGTCGACGGCATCGGTGCTGTCGGCCTGATCGGTCGTGTCGGTACCATCGGTGGCATCAGCCCCGCCCAGCGGGAAGATGACTGTCAAAGTGGTTTGGGTGTCCTCGACGACCAGAATACCGGTGAAGACCGCACCGGTTGTGACGTCGCGCAATGAATAGGCACCGGCGGCGACACTGATCGTGACCGAACCTGTGGCGCCCGTTGCCACTGTGTAGGACGGAGCCGACGAAAGATCGCCGTTCAGGTAAAGCTGGAAGGTGCGATTGGTCGGGACGATGGTGAGGGTCGCGGCGGCACTGAATTCCTGGAGAACCGTTGGCTCATCAACGTCGCCGACATACGCCTTGATGGTGAGTGTCCCGAGTTCTTGCCCATCTGTCGCATCGACTGCATCGGTGGCATCGGTTACGTCCGAGGAATCTGTTGCATCGGTCCGGTCCGTCTGACCAGTTGTATCAGCAGCGTCCGTTTGATCGGTCTGGTCCGTTTGATCGGTCTGGTCAGTCCGGTCGGTCTGATCGGTCGCGTCTGTCAAGTCGGCGAGGTCGGTCTGGTCGGTCGCATCCGTCTGATCGGTCGCGTCGGTTTGATCCGAAGCGTCGGTCTGGTCGGTCGCATCCGTCTGATCAGTGGTGTCTGTCTGATCGGCCGCGGCTGGGCAGGTGTAGGCGAACGGAATGCTTACGCCATTGCTGCGGAAATCCTGCAGCGTGAAGACCTGCGACACCGGATTCTGGACAACGGTGCATCCGACCGGCACTGTCGGCGGATCGAGCTGCGTCACCGTGGCGTTGATGCTCACACCCGAGAAGATCGCGTCGGCGAGGTCATTCAGGATACCGGCGGCCGTGTTTCCGACGCCGGGGATCGCGGCAACCAGGGAGAGGATCGGGTTCAGCGTGTTAACGACACCGCCCACGACCCCAGCAAGCACCGACGTGATGTCGGTCGAGCAGGAATTAAGCGCTTCGCCGAGCGCATCCTGGATATTCGCTTCGATTCCCGCCAGGAGGGGATCGACAATGCCATGCAGCGCGGTCGAGGTGAGGAGATCAAGCCCCAGCGAATTGACGACATTGTCGATGGTCACGACGGGTGAGAACGAGACGGAGTAGCAGGCACCAGATGGAGCCGGGCCACCGTTCGTGTCGGACGGGGCAATCGAGAAGGTGCCCGTCGCTGGATCAATCCCGTCGGAGCCATCGGAGCCATCGGTCGCATCCGTCTGGTCGGTCTGATCGGTGGCGTCGGTCTGATCCGTGGCGTCGGTCTGATCGGTGGCGTCGGTCTGATCCGTGGCGTCGGTCTGATCCGTGGCGTCGGTCGTGTCGGTCGCATCAGTCTGGTCTGTGGCGTCAGTCTGGTCCGATGCCGCGCTACACGCATACGGGATCGATACGTCCACGCCGCTGGCGCGGAAGTCCTGGAGCGTGAAGACGTGTGTCACAGGGTTGGTTGTCAGCGTGCAGCCGGCCGGAGCGGTCGGGCCCGAGAGTTCAGAAACCGTCACGGTGATGCTCACGTTGGACAGGATCGCCGTGATCACGTCCTGAATAATGCCCGCCGCAGCGTTACCCACGAGCGGCAACGCCTGCAGCGTCGCGATCGCCGGATTCAGGGTGTTGACGGGAATCGCCACGGCCCCGCCAAGGATCTCCGTCAGTGAGACGGTGCAGGAATTGAAGACGCCGTCGAGGGCGCCCTGGATCCCCAGGTCGATGCCAAGCAGCAGGGGATCGACCACGCCCTTGACGATCGGCGTCACGACAATGCCGAGACCAAGACTATCGACCACATTGGTGATCGTGATGACTGGCGAGAAGGAGACGTTGTAGCAGGCACCGGTCGGAGCCGGGCCCCCATTCGTATCGGTCGGAACGAGCGCGAACTCGCCCGTTGCAGCCGAGACGAAGACGATGTCGACGACTTCGGCCGCGGAGACATCGCCGTCAGTGGCATCCGCCTCGTCTGAAGCATCGATCGTGTCATCGGCTGTCTCTACTGGAAGTTCGATCGCATCCGTCCCTCGGGCTCTGTGCCCTCATCGACAGGAGGCTCGCTGGGCTCATCGGTCGGTGTATCGACGATGTCCTCGGTGGGCACTGCCGCCGGTGTTCCCACTTGGGCAGCGACGGTCAGAACTGGTGTTGCGAGTGAGACAAGAATGGCAAACACCGCGGTGAATGCCATGAACAGAAATGAATTACCTGGTGCGCGACGCATGTAGTTCTCCCCGGACAGCAAAGCCTAAACGTTGATACGACGCAATCGTTCGTAGGTTCTCCGACGCTCCGTTCCTCCTGAGAACGTGGTTCGGGCTCTCCCGTTCAGAAGAGTGCGGGAGCACGTGCCCGTCGCATGGCTGGTCCTTTCCCGCGCAAGGCGCGCGAATCCGGGGTGTGGCACGGTGCCGCACCCGTTCCGTTGCTGCTGGATGCTTTCCTAGAGGCAGCGATAGGTACCTGTCTGGCGTTGGATGGAATCGGCCTGCTTGTTATCGGGAAGCGTGCGGGCCGAGATCTTGTAGAGCCGGATCTGCGCAAGCGCGGTGTCCCCGGTATGCGCCGCGTTCCACTGGCGGCAGGCATATGCCGCGAATCGCAACTGCTCCGTGTTCTCGCCGCTGATGGCCGAGAGGTATTTACGCCAGTACTTGTCGTCGTGCTGGATGTTGTGGGATTGATCCCATACCGGGGGCTGCACGATCGTCATGTCCTGCTCGATCAATGGTGTAAGGACGTCGACTTCCTCGCCGTTCGCCGTGGTGCCCGCCACGACGTACCAGATGGTGGCTTGCTGCGGGCGTGGGGCGAACATGCTCCAGTTCTGGTAGATCGCCAGGCTGTAGGCCACAGGTTTGCTCTCGGGGGCATCTGAAAACTGGAGACAGTGGAGACATTCCAGAAGAAGACAAAGATGAGCAGGAAGCAGCAGGCGACATTCACCAGCGGATTCGTCGCCAGGATCCGGCGGATATCGGAGGCGGTTGCTGACAGCACCGACGTCGAAGCCGTGCCGGTTGCGATGCGCCCGCCACGTGGCGCTGCTGGCGCGGGCATTTGCTCCAACGCGCCCGGCACCGTGCTGGAAGGCATCGAGAGCGCCGCTCGCGAGCCGAAGAGTGCGCTCGTGCCGCGATGGATCGTTGCGACGCCCGGTATCGGGCCTAGCGTCGCCAACCGGTCCCGGAGGTGCTGTGGATGGAAGTTGGCTGGTACGAGCAACCGCAGCCGGGGCAGCGCAGTATCCCAGAACCAGCTTGGCAGGAAGCACGCCATGCAGAGCGCACTCGTCCACGGGAAGATGCCGACATTCATTGTCAGCCAGATACCGGCATGAAACCCGACGATCGAGAAGACAGCGATCGTGCGGATGGGGCCGGTGCGAATTGGGCAGAAGAGCAGGATCGGAGCAAGGATTTCCAGCCCGAGGGAACCAAAGGTCAGCACGCGGAGCAGATCCGGGAACTGGTGGAGATAGTTCCCGAACGATGTCGTGACATCTCGCGCCCCGAGCGCGTAGTACAGCGCTGTTCCCTCGGATCGCCATTGCGAGCTGTCCTTCAGCATGGCTGTGAACCAGTACATGAACGCGATCTGGAGAAAAATGCCGGCGGTCGCGAAGGAGAGTGCATGGGTGGCTCGTGGCGCTTGCCTGGCCTGTCCGGGGCGCACCCGGTCAAGCATCTCATCGATCGACCAGCGCACACCGAGTGGCAGGAACATGCACCAGAAGAGCAGGAGGCGCAGCAGGGTATCCGCAGCGCTGAGCAAATCCGGATTCCGGACCTGGATCGACGTGATGAGAACCCAGACGACGATGCTCATCGGCCGGGTGCGGTAGCCGACGAGCAGGGCAACCGCACCAGCGATCGTGATGCCGAAGAGCAGTTGCTGGAATGCAGCCGTGCCATTGGTGAGATTGAGCGACCACCGCCACTGGTTAAGCGTCAGGAGCAAATCCCGGCGGGGAAGGACTCCCTCATCCGTGTAGTGTGCAACGAGATAGCGGCCGCGGCCTATGGTGTCCATGATGACGATGACGGCCAGCATGATTCGCAGCAATGCGAGCGACCGAAGATCAGCACCGAAGATGTCCACGATACGCGGCTGATGAAATCCGGCGCGCAGACGCAGGAGCGCGCGGCGAGCCGGTGCGGACGCATCTTGGGTAGTGGCCGTGGAACGTGGCTCATACACAATCCCGGGGTCAACTGCGCTTGAGCGCATCCAAACATGACTCGGTCAACGCGCGCGCAGCGGTAGCAATCGTGCCTTACACACGACTGGTCGCTATCACGCATCATTGCTGAGTAACGAATGCAGATATCGCAATTGGGGCATCTCAGGAAGACAATGTTGAGGATAGGGGAATAGGAGCTAATGGCCACGAGAGGATATGAACGGCCCAGCGGCGGGAGCTGGAGGTACGGACTTCGCACCCTTGAAGGTGGGACAGAGGTGGCGTATGTACGCTGCTTTCACCGGAGGGAAGGGATGCGGAGCGGGAGTCGTTCTTGGGTCGAAGTCACGCGATCCGGGAGATTCGGTGGACCGCCTCTACGTCAACGTGAACCCGTGGTTGGGATCGGATGTTGCCTGACGAGACATCGGTGTGCTGATTTCGTCCACGGCTGGGGGTGCCAGAAGGGCGTGCCTTGCGGTGGCACTCGGCTGGGATGTCTGCGGTCACTGGAAAGTGGTAGTGGTCACCGTCGGGCGCTATCGCCTCGGGAGTGACGGCTCGGTCAGCAACGGGCGCTCGGTCGGGAATGGACGTTTGGTGGTCGTCCCTGTCACAGACTGGCCCTTAACAGGCGTTTCGGACGCATAGGGCTCGTAGATACCAATCGCGTCCACCACCCATAAGCCGACCGCGAAGCCGTAGCAGATCGCGATCAGGAAGAGCACGGTCGCCATCGGGCCGTGCATGAAACGGCGACGATGGCGCCAGACCGCCAGTCCGCCGAGCGTGAACAGCAGGCAGAGGATGGCGAATCCGAGCACATGCATCGATTCCGGGCGGACCCAGCCGCTCTTGTCGATCGTCGGTTCCATGCCCACACTCCTTCACATGTATCAGGCCTGATCCCCAGTAAATCGACTGCCGCAACCTTTGCCTGAAGTGCGGATGGGCTCAGTGGCTTCATCACGGGGAGTTCTCCGTCCCGCAATCGGGATTCTTCTGGTATCGTGCTCGCGTCGGCGTCGCAGCGTATGAAGCATCGTGGGCATATCCATCACCCCGTCATGGAACGTGATGTGTCCCGTCCCGGAGAAGAACATGGTTTCCGCCGCTCCCGAGACCGTCAGCACCAGTCCTCGCGTGGGCATCGTCGATTGCGACGTGCATCCCTACCCGGCGCATGTGGATGAGATCCGTGCCTATCTGCCGATGCCGTGGCGCGATCGCTTTTCCGGCGGCGGTCGCGGCTTCTTCGGGAACCCGGTTCACGGCTCCCGCCTCGACAGCAACCCGCCCGGCGGTGGCCCGGCGGGGTCCGATCCCGATTTCCTGCGCCGACAACTGATCGATGAGTTCGGCATCGCCTACGCCCTGCTGCTCCCGCGTGCGTTCGCGAACGTGCATCCGGATCCCGATCTGGGCACGGCGATCGCCGCTGCCTTCAACGACTGGCTGGCCGATACCTGGCTCTCGAAGCACAACCCGGATGGCGTCTTCAAGGGATCGATCACCATCAATACGAACGATCCGGTCGCGGCCGCGCGGGAGATCGAGCGCTGGGCCGGGCATCCGCATTTCGTGCAGGTGATGACCGATTCCGGCGCCCGCGCGCCCTTCGGCCAGCGACAGTACTATCCGATCTACGAGGCGTGTGAGCGCCACGGGCTGCGCTTTGCCGTTCACCCCGGCACGGACGGGATGGGCATCAACGTCCAGCCCTCACCGGGCTATCCCACGCACTACATCGAGTGGCACACCTGCCTGTCGCTGGCGTTCCAGGCGCATCTGGTCAGCCTCATCACGGAGGGTGTCTTTGCCCGCTTTCCAGGGCTCGGCATCACCCTCACCGAGGGTGGCGTCTCCTGGCTGCCGGCACTGATGTGGCGGCTGGACGCGGAGTGGAAGGCGCTCCGGTCGGAGGTGCCGTGGCTGACGAAGGCGCCGTCCGCCTACCTGCGCGACCACGTGCGCTTCTCGAGCCAGCCGCTGGAGAACCCGGACAACTCGAAGCACCTGTTGCAGGTCTTCGAGATGATGGACGCCGAGCACATCCTGATGTTCGCGAGCGATTACCCGCACTGGGATTTCGATTCGCCGACGCATGCCTTCCCCAAGCTGCCGGATGCGATGCACGAGCGAATCTTCTCCCGCAACGCCCGCGAGTGGTACGGTCTGCCGATGGCTGATGAGGTGGGTGATTGACGATGGGACGCCACGTTGTCGGGAGAGCGAGTGAGGTGGGGCCGGGGGATCGCCGGATCGTGGAGGCGGAGGGGCGGTCGATCGGCGTCTTCAATGTCGGTGGCGCCTACTACGCCCTGCGGAACAGTTGCCCGCACCAGGCCGCGCCGCTGTGCCTCGGCTCGATCAAGGGGATGACGATGCCGGGGAAGCCGGGCGAGTATGTCTGGGCGCGCGAGGGCGAGATCCTGCGGTGCCCCTGGCACGGCTGGGAGTTCGATATCACGACCGGGCGCTCGATCTTCAACCCGCATCGCATGCGCGTGAAGGCGTACGACGTGACGGTCGAGACTCATCCCGACGAGGAGGACGAATCGGTCGAGACCTTCGACGTGTCGGTGGAGGATGGCTGGATCATCCTCCACGTGTAGATTCGGGCGCTACGCCCCGGGTACGGGATCACCGAGGGTGACGGTTTGCCCCGTCGCCGCGGACTCGACGCCGCCGAAGAGCATCTCCAGGCTGTGCAGGTTGTCGTAGGCGTTCGTCTCCGGTGTCTGGCCCGTGCGCAGCGCCTCGAGGAACGCGTGGAGGGAGCCCGCGAATCCGGTCACGGCGAGCTCGTCGGCGGGCAGGAGCGTCTCCGCCTGCTCGAAGGCCTGCCAGACGATCTGGTTCTCGCGGTCGTCGCCCATCCAGTTGATCCAGTTCAGGCGCCCACGATCGGTGAGGATCCGCCAATCCGCATTCCAGGTCGTCTGCGGACCCGTGCTCGCCCAGTTGCCGCGATAGGTCACCGGAATCCCGCCCTCCAGCGAGATGATCGCGCTCAGCGCCACATCGCCCTGATAGAGGCTGTCCGGTACCTTCCAGCTGCCGACGGTGATCGCTGCTGCGTTGCGCCCGCTGATCGCCCGCAGCATGTCGAGATGATGGATCGACATATCCAGAAGCAGGGGATGCTCCATGGAGAAGCGGAAATTCTCCGGTGGCCAGAAGGTGCGCGAATCCTTCATGAAGGTGATCTCGATCGCGATCGGTGTTCCATACTCGCCCGACCCGAGCAGCCGTTGCAGCGTGCGCACCGGCGGCTGGAAGCGGTAGTTCTGGCTCACCATCAGTGTCAGGTTGCGTGCCGCTGCCAGGTCGGCGAGCGCGCGCGCATCCTCCACCGTCGTCGCCAGCGGCTTTTCGATGAGGACGTGCTTGCCCGCTTCCAATGCGCTCGTCGCGACCGCCCGGTGCGTGGCCGGTGGCGTCACGACGAGCACGGCATCGGCATCCGCGAAGCGCAGGGCGTCATCGAGCGAGGCGAAGATCTGCGTCGCGGGGATGCCATCCTCCTCAGCAACGGTCCGAGCCCAGTCCGAGGGATCTGCGATGCCCACGATCTCGATGTCATGACCGGGAACCGTGCTGCCCGCTGCCTCCCGCTGCAGCAGGGTCAGCCAGTTGCGGCCGTGCCCGCCGATGCCCGCCTGAATGATCTTCACGCTGTCATCTCCATCTCGTACGTGCGATATGACCTCCTGATATTATTGGGCAGCATACCGCGCCGCATCGGGAATGCGAAGACGCGGAACAGCCGATCCGGATACCTGGATCGACTGTTCCGCGTCTATTTGAGGGAATGAAGGAGCCGCTACACTGCCTGGAAGATCGCGCAGGCGTTCTGGCCGCCGAAGCCGAAGCCGTTGGCGGCAGCGGCCTTCACCGGCATCTCGCGCGCTACATTCGGCGTGTAGTCGAGATCGCACTCCGGGTCCTGCTCGGTCAGGTTGATCGTCGGCGGCACCACCCCATCGCGGATCGCGAGCACGCAGGCGAGCGAGGAGACCGCGCCCGCCGCGCCCAGCAGGTGGCCCAGCATCGACTTGTTGGCGGAGATCGCGAGCTTGTAGGCGTGGTCGCCAAAGGCCCGCTTGATCGAGACCGTCTCGCCGACATCGCCGATCTTGGTCGCCGTCGCGTGCGCGGCGACGTAGTCGATGTCCTCAGGCTGGAGCCCGGCCCGTGCGATCGCGCGCGACATCGCCAGGGCCTGCCCGTAACCATCTGGCCGGTTGCCGGTGATGTGATAGGCATCCGCCGTGTAGGCGCCGCCCGAGGCCACGCAGATCACATTCGCGCCCCGGCGGGCAGCGTGTTCCTCCGATTCGAGGATGAACGCGCCCGCGCCCTCGCTGAAGACGAAGCCATCGCGGTTGATATCGAACGGGCGGCTGGCCCCGGCCGGATCGTCGTTATTCTTTGAGAGTGCGCCCATGTTCGTGAGGCTGGCGATCGCGACCGGCGTGATGCCGCCTTCGGTGCCGCCCGCGATCACGACATCGGCATCGCCGCGCTCAATCATGTAGACCGCATCGACCATCGCCTGCACGCCGGCGGCGCAGGCGGCGACCGAGGTGACGGTCGGCCCGAGGATGCCGAAGTTGATGGAGACCTGGCAGCTTGCCATGTTCGGCGCGAAGACCGGGATCAGGAACGGGCTGACCCGGCGCGGCCCCTTGTCCCGCATGACGTTGACGTCATGCTCGATCGTGGGGATACCGCCGCCCCCGGTGTTCATCACGATCCCGACGCGCTCGCGGTTGTCGTCGGTGATCTCGAGCCCCGCCTTCTCAAGCGCCTCCCGCGCCGCCGCGACCGCGAACTGCGAGAAACGATCCATGCGCCGAGCGGCCCGTGCATCCATGTGATCCTTGGCCACGAAATCCGGGACCTCGCCCGCGATCTGGACCTCCAGATCCGACGCATCGAAGTTCTGGATGGTGCGAATGCCGGAATGCCCGGCGACGAGCCCCTTCCAGAAGGCATCGACGCCGATCCCGAGTGGAGTAATCGCCCCCACGCCCGTTACGACCACTCGAGTCACGATTCCTGTCCTTTCCCAATGAAGATGGTTGGCATCGATGTCTCGACGCGTGCGTCGCGACCTGACTCCCGAAACGCGCGATTCGCGTATCGTTTCGCGGAGCAGATCACGATCGATTGGAACAATGGTGAGCGAGATGCGCACGGCAGCCGCTAACGCGCCATTCTACCGTATTTCATGAAGAAGCCGTCACGAATCGCCCGGTTGCGCGCGCCTTGGCCATGACTGTCGGCAAAATGGGCGTGCTCTCGAAGGACAACGACGATCCGGCCGGGGCCAGCCTCACGAACAATGGTAGGGAACGGCCTTGTGCCGTTCCCTACGAGTGCATGAACTGCGTTGTGATTACGCAGGCGCCTCCATCTGCGGGCTGGCGGCGGAGAGATCCTTGAGCCCGATCGTCTTCACGTTGCGGTCGATCCGCTTGATCAGGCCGGCAAGTACGGTGCCGGGACCGAGCTCGACGAAGGTCGTCGCCCCGGCGTCGATCATCGTCCGCACCGATTTCGTCCAGTTGACCGGTCGCTCGACGTGATGCCGGAGCTCGGCGCGCACGCCGTCGACCGTCGTGATTGCCTCGCCGCTCACGTTGCCGATGACGGGAATCTGCGGCGCCTGGAGCGGGATCTGTGCTAGCAGGAGATCGAGCTGGTCCGAGACCTCCGCCATCAGCGGGGAGTGCGAGGCGATGCTGACGTTCAGCCGGGCGACCCGCTTGGCGCCGGCATCCTTCGCCAGCTCCATTGCCCGTTCCAGCGCCGCCACTTCGCCCGAAATGACCGTCTGCCCCGGGCAATTCGCGTTGGCGATGTTGATGATGCCCTCGCTCGACGCCTCGGCGCAGACCGCTTCCAGCTGCTCGTCGGAGAGACCAAGGACCGCCGCCATGCCGCCCGGCCGCTTCTCGCCGGCTTCCTTCATCAGGCGCCCGCGCTCGCGGACGAGGGTGAGGGCGCTGGGGAAATCCATGACCCCGGCCGTGACGAGTGCGGTGAACTCGCCGAGCGAGTGTCCCGCGACCATCGCCGGGCGGATCGACGGATCCTCGCGTGAGACCAGCTCATCGGCGACAAGCAGCGCGGCGAGGCTGTGCGTCAGGAGCGCGGGTTGCGCGTTCCACGTGTCCGCCAGCTCCGCGTCCGGCCCCTCCAGCATCAGCGTGCTGAGGGCCGTGCCGAGCTGCTCGTCGGCGTTCGCGAAGAGATTCCGGGCGGATTCCGACGAATCGATCAGCTCGGCGCCCATGCCGACGACCTGGCTGCCCTGGCCCGGATAGACGATGGCGAACTTCTCACCGAGCAGGTCCTTGATGGTGGTGGTCATAGTGATGCAACAGTCTCCGGTGTTGAGGGGAACGACGTGTGGGTTCGAGCGCGGACGGCTCCTGGTAGGGCCGACAACGCGCACTGACAATCAGCGAAAATGGTACACGATCTTCACATAACCGGGTTTACGGGAAAGACCGCAACGGTCATGCGCCGTTGATGCGATCCAGCAAGCGCCGGTAGGTCGCGTCGAGCTCGCCGTCGACGGTCTCGACGAGCCGGGTGTTCGGGCGCTGCTCGATCGTGTCCAGCATCGCCTGGTACATGGTGGCAACCGCCGAGTCACCGCCATGTCGTTGTTGCAGTGCCGCCGCGTCGCGATGGGTGGCGTCCTCCGGGGCGCTCGATCGGCGGGTGAAGCGCCGGACCGCGTCGTCGGGATCGCTCACGAGCGCGATCTCAATGAATTCCGCTCCTGATTCGGCGCAGAACGCGTCCAGCTCCAGGATGAAATCCGGCCGACCCAGAAACTGGGGCACGACCACGTCATGCCCCTCCTCGATCTGGACGGCGGCCATCTGGAGTGCGAGCTTGCGAGCGAGGATCCCCGCGTCCGACGGGGTATCGATCCACCGACCGAGCATCCCGCGCACGACATCGATATCGAGGACGAGCGTGAGCGGGTGGTCCTCCGCGTAGCGGCGGGCGAGGGTCGATTTGCCGCTTCCGGGCGCGCCGTTGATGAGCACGAGTCGGGGCATCTGCTTCTCCTCAGTAGACGTGGATGCGGAAGTTGGCAACGCTACCCCCGGACGAAGCCACCTTCCGAGTTGATGACCTGGCCCGTGACCCACCACGCCTCGTCGCTGACGAGCCAGGCGATGAGGCGGGCGGCATCCTCCGGCTGCCCGACGCGGCCCATAGGGGTCGCCTTGATGATGGCCGCCTCGAGATCCGGGGAGATCCAGCCGGTATCGGTCGGGCCGGGGTTGATCACGTTGATCGTGATGCCCTGTGCGGCGAGATCCGGCGCGACAGATTGCGAGAACGCGATGATTGCGCCCTTGCTCATGGCGTAGGCGAGCTCATCCGGCATCGGGCCGAGATGCTGGCCGGAGCTGAAGTTGATGATCCGGCCCCCTTCATTGCCCTGGAAGCGGCGCGCCATCTCGACCGAGAGCAGGGCTGTCGCCCGCGCATTCACAAAATAGTGATTGTCGAGCGATTCAGCGGTCAGGGTCTGCCATGAATCGTGCGTCGAGTACGCGGCGTTGTTGACGAGGATGTCGATCGATCCAAGCCGGGTCTCGACCTCGTCGAAGAGGCGGGTGCCGGCGTCAGGAAGTGAGAGATCGAATTCGATCGCCTCCGCTCGCACGCCCAGGTTCCGCAATTCTGCCCCGAGCTCGGCTGGTTCGTCGGCGGAGCTGCCGTACATGCCGGTGTCGTAGCGGGTCCAGTGGGTGAACGCGATATCGGCGCCGGCCGCTGCGAGGGCGCGGCAGACCGCGGCCCCGATGCCGACCTTCCGGCTTGCCCCGGTCACCAGCGCGCGTTTCCCTGCAAGGTTCGCCATTCGGGTTCCCTTTCATACATTGCACCCGCAACCGATGTTCGGGCCTCGTCCGTTACCGCTGCTTCAGGAGCCAGATCACTCGGTCGTAGGAGACAAAGTAGACGATGCCGACGGCGGTGAGAAGCGTCTCCGCGAGGGCACGCGAACCGCTCGTCCAGATCCCATAGGCAGCGATCCCGAAGAACGCGGCCTCGATCACCAGCCGCAGCCAGCCCGGGATCGCGACTGGCGGGTTCGGGTTGCGGGACGGATCGTCCTTGACGGCGAAGACGCCCCAGACGCTGAAGGCGACGACCGGGAAGAGGATTGCGAGGATCGCTCCCGGAGCGCCGCCTTCGCCCAAGTTCCATCCCCACCACGCAAGTCCCGCCGCCGCAGCGAGCTCCAGCGCGAACCGGATCGCGCCGAGGACGATGAGGTTGGTGGGGATTCGATGCCGGCTGGCCGGGTCGCTAGGCTCCCCGGTCATAGCGCCGCAGCACCAGGCAGGCGTTCTGACCACCCAGGCCGAACGAATGCTTCGTCATCACGCTGACGTCCGCCTCGCGCGCCGTGCTGTGGACGATATCCAGCCCGATCTCGGGATCGGGATTGCAGTAGTTGCGGGTCGGCGGGATCAACCCGTCGCGAATCGTCAGTGCCGAGGCGATCGTTTCCAGGGCGCCGGCCGATGCCATGCAATGCCCGATCGCGCCCTTGATCGACGTCACGGGAATCGTCGCCGCCCGATCGCCAAAGACCCGGTAGATCGCCTTCGCCTCGGCAAGGTCACCGGCAGGCGTGGAGGCGGCGTGGGCGTTGATGTGGTTGACCTCGCGAGGGTCGATCCCGGCGTCCGCCAGCGCGGCCGAGATCGCCCGTGCCGCGCCGATGCCATCGGGCTGCGGCGCGATCGGATGGTAGGCATCGTTGGACGTTGCATACCCTGCAATCTCTGCGTAGATGGTGGCGTTGCGCGCGAGCGCGTGTTCCAGTTCCTCCAGCACGAGCATGCCCGCACCCTCGCCGAGCACGAATCCGGCGCGCGTCGCGTCGAACGGCCGGCTCGCCTTGTCCGGGTCGTCGTTCGAGTCGGTGACGAGCGCGCGCATCGCGGCGAACCCGGCCTGGAACATCGGGTGGTTCGTCGACTCCGAGGCGCCGGCGATCATCAGCGGGGCATGCCCATACTTGATGGCGTGGAACCCGTCACCGATCGCCTGGGATCCGGTGGCGCAGGCGGTGACGACCGTCGAACTCGGCCCCTGCATGCCAAACTGGTGCTGGATCGTGTAGGCGGCGAGGTTATGCGGAAACATCACGTGCAGGTGCGGCGGCACGCGAGAGAAGGACTCCCGCTTCACCGCCGTCTCGTACGCCGGCAGCAGATCGTCGTAGGTGCCGCCGATGCAGGTGCCGAGGGCGGCCCCGGCGTCGGTGAGATCGATCGCCGGCTTCAGGTCATCGTCGAGCAGGCCGGCATCCTCCAGGGCGTCGCCGGCGGCCTCGATCGCCATCTTGGAGAAGCGGGAGGTATTTCGTGCTTGCTTGCCGGCGAGAAACCGGTGGCGGATACCCGAGTCGTCGACATCGCCGCGCAGCAGGCACGAGTGCAGGGCGGGGTCGAGATTCCCGGCGCGGTCGATGCCGGTCTTGTTGGCCAGGATCCGCTGCCAGGTCTCGTCCGCCGACGGGGCGAGCGAACTGATCGCCCCGATACCGGTGATGACGACGCGCTTCGGCTGGATGGGAGCGAGTGTTGTGTCGGGGATTGTCACGTGTGATGCCTTTGGGGGCCGGACCCGTTGGTCGTGGCGTGAGGCAGCATGGCGTGCCTGGTGCCGTGGGAGCCCGGATAGGGTGGTGCGACTCCGATTCAGACTCGAATCATAAAGCAGAGTGCCGGTGCCGGACGAGGCAAACAGCGAGGGATCGGCGTTCTTGTGCCCAAACGTCATGTGCGACACTCGAAAGAGCAGGGGATCAGGCGTTACCATCTGGTAAAATACATCGTGATGCGATATAAATGAGGTGATGTGATGGGCGAGGGGTTGTCGCCGGACCGGTATCAGGCGTTGGCGGAATTTCGTTATCAGCTTCGGCGGTTCTTGCGGTTCAGCGAGGATGCTGCCCGCGAGATCGGCCTGGAGCCACAGCACCATCAACTCCTGCTGATGATCAAGGGTGATCCCTGCGGGCTGATGACGATTGGCGCGCTGGCGGAGCGTCTCCAGGTCCACCAGCACAGCGCGGCGGAACTGGTGGCGCGCGCGGATGCGCGCGGGCTGGTGCGCCGGACGCGGGGAGAGCAGGACCGGCGCAAGGTCTATGTCTCCCTGACGGAGGAGGGCGAGCTCGCCCTCGAGGCCCTGTCCCAGGAACATCATCGTGAACTTCAAACCTTGGCTCCCGAGCTGATCCAGATTCTCCAGAAGCTGATCGCCGACTGATCCCGCTGGCGAGGTGGGTGTTCCCGGCATCCTCCCGGAATCGGGATCGTGCCCGGGGGCTTATCCCAATGGGAGCCACGCCTGGTGAATATCGACGAATCGGAATCTGGATCCTTGGCTGGATCCGCCACCAACACGATGGCGGTCAGCGGTGAGCATGGGGGCAATCTCGCCGCGCACCTTGGGGATTTCACGGCCACGAACCGGATGCTCGTGCTCGCAGGCTTCGCCGCCGTGATCGGCGCCATCGCCTCGGTCGTGGCGTGGGCACTGCTCAAGCTGATCGGGTTCTTTACCAACCTCTTCTACTTCGGGCGCCTCTCGACGTCGCTCGTCAATCCCGGTGACAACAACCTCGGCTTCTGGGCCGTGCTGGTACCGATTGGCGGTTCGATTCTCATCGGGCTCATCGCCCGCTTTGGCTCCGAGCGCATCCGCGGTCACGGCATTCCCGAGGCGATCGAGGCGATCCTGATCAACGGAAGCCGGATCCAGCCGCGGCTGGCCGTCCTCAAGCCCGTCTCCTCCGCGATCGCGATCGGATCCGGTGGTCCGTTCGGTGCCGAGGGGCCGATCATCATGACGGGTGGCGCATTCGGCTCGATGATCGCGCAGTTCTTCCGCATGACGAGCAACGAGCGCAAGACCCTGATGGTGGCCGGTGCCGCCGCCGGTATGGCCGCGACCTTCGCGGCGCCGGTCGCCGCGCTCGCGCTGGCCGTCGAGCTCCTCCTCTTCGAGTTCAAGCCTCGGAGCGTGATTCCGGTCGCGACCGCCTGTGCCGTGGCCGCCGCTCTCCGCGTGTCCATGCTGGGCACCGGGCCGCTTTTTCCGGTACCGGCGCACGAGACGAGCATCGGCATCGGCGGGCTCCTGCTCTGCCTCGTGACCGGTCTCTGCGCGGCTGGTGTCTCCATTGCCCTGACCGCGATGGTCTACGCGGCGGAGGATACGTTTACCAAGCTGCCGATTCACTGGATGTGGTGGCCGGCCCTCGGCGGTGTCGTGATCGGTATCGGCGGTCTCATCTTCCCGGATGCGCTCGGTATCGGCTACAACGTTATCCGCGATCTGCTCTCCGGCAGCGCGCCGCTGCACGTCATCTTCGGTGTGCTGATCGTCAAGTCGATCATCTGGTCGGTCTCGCTGGGATCGGGGACGTCAGGAGGTGTGCTCGCTCCGATGCTGATGATGGGTGCGGCGACCGGTGCGCTGCTGTCGCATGTCTTTCCCGATTATGGGGCCGGCTTCTGGGCGCTGATCGGGATGGCGGCCATCCTCGGCGGTACGATGCGCGTGCCCTTTACCTCGCTCTTCTTCGCCCTGGAGCTGACGCACGACATCAACGCGCTGTTGCCGCTGATGATTGCGACCGCGGCCTCCTATGGCGTCACGGTGCTCGCCCTGCGGCGCTCGATCCTGACCGAGAAGGTGGCGCGACGCGGCTTCCATCTCTCCCGCGAATACGATATCGATCCCCTGGAAGTGCTCTCCGTGCAGGAGGTGATGCGGACCGACATCGTTGCGTTGCCGCGCGATCTCTCGCACGATGAGCTGATCGAGATCGCGAACGGCAAGGACCGTCCGCAGGGGCAACATCTCTATCCGGTCCTCGACGAGCACCGGCATCTCGTCGGCGTGGTGACACGGCGCGAACTGCAGAACAACCTGCGCCGGGACCTGCTGCCCATCTCACTGGAGACTATCGCTCGCCATCAGCCGGTGGTGGCCTATGGTGACGAGCCGCTGCGCTACGTCGCCGGCCGGATGGCGGAAACGGGGCTGACGCAATTTCCGGTGGTGGAGCGGGGCAACACCGGGCAGTTGTTGGGGCTGATCAGCCTGCGTGACCTGCTGAAGGCTCGCGAGCGGCAGCTCTCGGATGAGCGCGTCCGGGAACGGACGCTCAGGATACGCTTGTTTCGGCCCCGCCGCGCGGTCGTCGAGGCCTAACCGCGTCCATTTTGCCGGGCGCACGCACGGGCATCAGGGATGAGCACAGGCGGGATCGACGTCGATCCCACCTGTGCGTCATCATGCGTCGCTAACCCCATTCGTACGGGTCGACCCTTGCCTCACCATGCAATTCGTCTGAATGCAGAGACACTTCGCATGGATGCTTGAGGGCGGACACACGGGTCCGCCCGTACGAATTACGAATGCGGAGCAACCACATTGCGGGATTGGTGTGCCATCCCTTCGTCCGGAGCCACCCGGAGAAGGCGATACGGCTCGTACCTACTCCCCTGTCTCGACCGGCGTGTCCGGGCGTTGCGACCACTCCGCCCAGGAGGGCGCGTAGTTCTGCACGTTCGTGAAACCGAGCGACTTCAGCACAACGTAGGTATGGGCGGCCCGGAAGCCGCCCGCGCAGTAAGTGGCCGTCGGGGCATCCGGCTTCAGGCCCACTTCGGTGTAGAGGCGTCGCAATTCATCGGGTGATTTCAGCTTGCCCGTGGCCGGGTCGAGGTGGGACGTCCACTCGATATTGGTCGAGGTGGGAATGGTCCCGGATCGATGTTCCGCCGCACCCCGCGTGTCGATGAGCTGGAATAACGCATCCTGATCGTCCAGATGCCCGAGGATCCCGTCCGCTGTGGCCAGGGCCTTCCGGTCGAGCGTGATCTCGATATCGCTGCGCGTGGGCTCAGTGACGTCCTGGCTGAGTTCCTGTCCGGCCGCGAGCCAGGCACGGAGGCCGCCGTCGAGCATGGCGCCGTTGCCAAGACCGGCGACATCCAGCAGCCAGGTGCCGAACGCGGCGAGGGTGCCGCTGATCTCCTCGTAGAAGATCACCCGCTGATCGGCCCGAATACCGGCTGACCGCAATCCCTTTTGCAGGTGGGCCGTCCAGGCGGCAATCGTCTGCTCGTCGGAGGCCGGGAGGCGAAGCGCTGCGGCATCGAGCGAGATTGCGCCGGGAATATGACCGGCCAGGTACTGTGGTGCGGGGCGGACATCGACGATCAGGACGGCGGGATCATCACGATGGCCGGTCAACCAATCGACGTCGACAATCGGAGTGCCGGAAGCAGGGGATGCCACGATTGAGCTCCTTGTCTGTACCAAATGAACAGCGATGGATCGATACCACCCATGATCGCCTATTGTGACGGACCACGCCTTCGGTTGGCGCTTGGCTGGTGGATGGAGGCCCAGAGGTCGCGCGTGGGGTGCATGGTACACTCGCTGCACGATGCCTGCCCCGCCAGGCTCCGGAATGCGGTCGATAGGCGGAGCCTCCCGGCAGCATGGAGTGCCATTGCGGCGGGAGCCGATCCCTCCCCTCGTAGAACCCAGCTTTGGCACCCGCGTGCCGGTCGGTCAGCATCCTATGGAGCAATGAATCCCCATCCATGACGCGAATCACATTTGGGCTCTTGCTCTTCGTGACGATCTTTGCCCAGGCGACGCTTCTGCCGAGCGTGAATCCCCTCGCGATTACGCCCGATCTCGTTCTGGTTCTGCTTTTTCTGTGGTCGGCGGTCTGTGGTCCCCGTGAGGCTCTTTTCTGGGTCTTCGTCGGTGGCGTCACACTCGATATCCTGAGCATGGACCCCCTTGGAACGAATGCGCTCGCCCTGGTCTGTGTTGCGCTGCTGGCGGGGCTGGCCCGGCAACGCCTGTATCAATCGACAGTGATTGTGCCAGTCGTGCTTGTTGTCATCGCAACGCTGATCCACGGTTTCGTGCTCTATACCCTGCGTGGAACATCGCTCGATCTCTTCCTGCTCCTTCAGGCTGTGCTCCACGCTATCCTTGTTCCATTTATCTATTTCTTCGTGCGGCGGCTGGCTCGCGTATCGTGACCGTGCCCTGGCATCCGATTCACGCGGAGAAAGGACGTTTGCTCATGTCTCGACGGAAGCGCATTCCCTACGATCCCCCCGGCAGCCGCAAGCGCCGGCGCCGCTACGACGGCTGGCTGCGCGCCGACCAGCGATTCCTCTCGCGCCGGCTTTTCATGGCCAAGAGCATCATGGTGACGTCGTTCGCGGCGCTCGTCGGCAAGCTCGGCTACATGCAACTGGTCGAAGGCACCGACTACAAGGCGCGGGCCAAGGCGAACGTGATCGCCGATATCTCGTTGCCAGCGCCACGCGGCATGATCCTCGATCGTCAGGGGCGGACCCTGGCAGAGAACCGCCGCTCGTGGGAAGTGCGGGTTATTCCGGCCAAGCTGCCCAAGGACAAGACGGAGCGCGCGTATGTCCTCGATACCCTGATCTCCGCGCTCCAGCTCGGCGATGTGCTGGTGATCGACCCCAACGCGGTTCCCGAGGGATCGACCGATACGGTCTATCGCCGGGTGGCGAAGATGCTCTCCTACGATGATGAGGAAATCGACGACACCATTCGGAGCTGGAAGCTGCAGGGCGTGAACGGGCTCGTCCAGGTCAGCCGGCTCTCCATCGACGACGCGGCGCGCTTCCGCTCGCGCAAGGCGGAGTTGCCGGGCGTCAGCGTCATGAACGAGCTCGACTATCTGGTCACGAACATCTGGGACAAGAATCTCGAGGTCAAGGTCAAGAGCGATGTGCCGCGGCAGGTCGCGATGACCCTCGATGCCAACAGCATGTACCTCCCGGGCGTGATCCTGGATGACAGCGCCCTCGTCCGCGCCTACAAGGGCGGCGAGGTGATGTCGCATATCGTCGGCTATGTCCAGGGCATCGATTCGGTGCAGCTCAACGATATCCGCAACAAGGACCGGCACGGCAACCCCATCTACGCCCTGAATGACCTCATCGGCAAGGCCGGGCTGGAGAGCGCGCTGGAGGATGAGCTGCGCGGCAAGAAGGGAATGCGGTCGGTCGAGCGTGATGCCAACGGGGTCGAGGTGCGCACCATCCCCGGGAGCGAGACGAAGCCGACCCCGGGCAAGAACGTGAAGCTGACGATCGATCTCGAGCTCCAGAATGCCGCTGGCAAGGCGTTGCAGGAGCAGATCGACAAGGCGGCCGCGGCGAAGGACAAGTACAACAAGGAGCATCGCAAGGGCAAGAAGCCGTGGGCGATTCCGAATGCCGGCACGGTCGTCGCCATCGATCCTCGAAACGGCGAGGTGCTGGCGATGGTGAGCTACCCGTACTACGACAATTCGCTCTTTGTGACCGGGCTCTCCAGCCGCAAGTGGCGGGAATACACCGATCCGACCAAGGGCAAGGCATTCGTCAACCGTGCCACCTCGGAGGTGTATCCGCCTGGGTCGACCTTCAAGAGCTTCCTCGCTGCGTCGGCGCTGCACCGGGGCACGCTGGACACCAAGCAGACGCATACCTGTGCGGGCGGGATCTTCGTGCCCAACACCTACAACCTCGCCGCCGGACAGCCGTGGGCATGCTGGGTTGCCTGGAACAACGGAACTCCGCATAACGAGCTGGACGTCTATGGTGCGCTGGAGCAATCCTGCGATGTCTTCTTCTATAACGTCGCGCCTTCGAAGAGTCAGGCGTCGGATGCCGTCGAACCGACGTTCTACTTCGACTACAACCTGAACGCGGGGACCAAGGGCGAGATCACAAACGACACCCATCATGTCTTCGATGGCGAGGGGATCGAGAAGATCGCCGAGGATATGAAGACGAAGTTCTGGTTCGGGCGCAATACGGGGATCGAGATCTACGAGGAGACAGGGCTGGTCCCCGATCCCGAGTGGAAGAAGAAGGTCACGAATGGCGAGGGCTGGTCGGTCGGTGACACCCTGAACATCTCCATCGGGCAGGGTGAGTTTCAGGCGACACCGCTCCAGATCGCGATGAATGTCGCCGGCCTGGCGGCGGATGGCCTGTTCCAGACGCCGCACCTCGTGCATGAGACGCTCGATGAGAAGGGCAAGGCGACTCCGAACAAGCCGAAGGAGGCCGGCAGGCTCGGGTTCAAGCAGGAGCACATCGACGTCGTCAAGGAGGGCATGCGCCGGGTCTGCAACTCGGAAACCGGGACCGCATTCGCCGATGCCAACGGCTCGAAGTGGAAGCTGACGAATCCCGAGGGCGAGGAGAAGATCACGGTCGCCGGCAAGACGGGCACGGCCGAGTTCGGGGAGCCGGACGAGGAGACGGGCGCGCGCGACACGCACGCGCTGTTCACCGCCTTCGCGCCGCTGGAGAAGCCGGAGATCGCGGTCGCGGTGGTGATCGAGGCCGGTGGCGAGGGTGCGACCTTCGCGGTACCGGTCGCCGATGCGGTCATCCGCGCCTACTTTGAGCTGACCGGCAAGCGTGACCGGGGCAAGGTGCTCGCCAAGGAGACGCTGCCGGTCTCCTGACCCCTGCACATTCAGCCGCCGTTATCGACAGGGCTAGCAGGACGGGAGGACATTGATCGGGCGCGGCGTCAGTGCCAACGCTCCCACAACGCCCAATCACGTCCTCCCCTACGGCGTTTTTGTCCTCCGTGGAGTTGCCCATTGACGCGCCGCGATCGGACGAATCTTCCGCGATGTGGGGAGATGAGGCTCGCGGATGGGTAGGCTATGCTCCCGCGCGTTCGGCCCGCTGGGCGGCACAGAGCGCATCGACCGCGCCCCAATAGGCATCCTCGGGTTGGCGATACTGCCGGTCGGCAGGTGAAAGCTCGTGGACCCCGTCCGCGACGGGATCGCCCTCGGGGGAGACTTCTTCTAACTCCCAGCGGTAGGTGGGCGCTTCCTTCGGTCCGTTCGGAAAGCGCTTGCTGATGGTGATGTTGAACCGCCGCCCGGCGCTCGGCGTGCGCAGCGTGACGGAGGAGAGAAGGGATCGCTCGCGGAGCATGCGCACCGGCTCCAGGGCGATCTCGGTCATCTGGACCGCGATGCGGTCAAAGCAATCAACCATTGGATGTCTGGCTCGGAATCAATCGTGCGGGCAACGCGTGGCCGGCAACTGGACCACGTCCTGCCGGTAGTGTACTGCGATCCTACCCGGGCGCGTCGTTGCGCCGGTCGCCGGGGCCCACGTAGAATCCTAGGGACGATCGGGCGCTGTGTGCGTCGTCGTGCTTCATCCGACCCCACGTGCAACTACCATGTATTCAGTAGGGAAACGTATCGTGCAGATCACTTTTCTCGGCCACGCCGGCATGTATATCGAGACCCGCCAGGGGAGCATCCTCTGCGATCCGGTCTTCAATTCGTCGTACTTTGGCTCCTGGTGGGTCTACCCGGCGAACGACCAGCTGGATTTCTCGCCATATGTGAACCCCGATTACCTCTATCTCTCCCACACGCATCTCGACCACATGGACGAGAAGTTCCTCACGACCCACGTCAACAAGCAGGCGACCGTGCTGTTGCCGGATCATCCGCTGGGTCTGGTGGAGAAAGAACTCCGGCGGATGGGCTTCACCAACTTCATCCAGACGAAGAACGCCCAGCCGATGGATGTCAACGGGCTCAGGGTGATGATCACCGCCCTCATCGCGCCCGCCGACGGGCCGCTCGGCGACTCGGGGCTCTCCCTCGACGATGGCGAGGTGAAGATCTTCAACCAGAACGATTCCCGGCCAGTCGAGTTCGACGCGCTGACCGAGTTCGGTCCGTACGACGCGCACTTCCTGCAGTACTCCGGCGCGATCTGGTATCCGATGGTCTATCGCTTCCCGCAGAAGATGAAGGATGCGCTCAGCTCCAAGAAGCGGACGACGCAGATGGAGCGTGCGCTGCGCTACGCGAAGCAGATCGGCGCGCCGCACATCATCCCAAGCGCAGGGCCGCCATGCTTCCTCGATGATGACCTGCTCTATCTCAACGATTTCGATCGCGATCCGACCAACATCTTTCCCGATGCGACGGTATTCCTGGAGCTCGTCGAGGAGGCCGCTTTCACCAGGGGTCACCTGGTAATTCCGGGCAGCGTTCTGCAGGTCGGGCCCGGCACGGTCGAGGTTACGCATCCGATACCGGACGAAGAGGTCGACAAGATCTTTTCCGACAAGCGGGGACATGTGCTCGCCTACAAGGAGCGCAAGCAGGCGGAGATCGATGCGATTCGCGCGTCATGGCCGGTGGGGCAGGTCGAGATCCTGCCGGCGATCAAGGAGTGGTTCGAGCCGATCCTCGAGCTGGCCGATCAGACCTGTGTCGGTATCGACGAGCTGCTGTTGCTCGATTGCGGCTCCGAGCAGTTGGTGATCGACTTCATCGAACGCAAGGTTTATGCGTGGGATGGCGTGACCCCGACCCGCTACGCCTTCCATATTCAGCCCGGACTGGTGGAGTACTGCATCATCAACCACGAGGAGGACTGGGTGAACCAGATCTTCCTGTCGTGCCGTTTCGAGGCCGAGCGGAAGGGGCAGTACAACGAGTTCCTCTACAGCTTCTTCAAGCTGCTCTCGATCGAGCGTCTGGAGTATGCCGAGGGGTACTACGTCGAGCAGCGACCGGATCAGCAGCTCTTCGAGTGCGAGGGGTACATGATCCAGCGGCGGTGCCCGCACCTGAAGGCTGATCTCACCCGGTTTGGCGAGGTCGAGAACGGGGTCATGACCTGCACGCTGCATGGCTGGCAGTTCGATATCCGCACCGGCAAGTGCCTGACGTCGGACGACCGCAAGCTCTTTACGCGGAAGATCGAGGCAAACGCACCAGTGACGGCGGCCGGCGCTGATGACTGATCTGACAACCGTCATCGGACCGCTGGCGCTGCATCACGTCGGTATCGTGGTCGCGGATCTGGACGCTGCCAAGGCGAGTTACGAGGCGCTCGGCTTCCGGGACGGGGAGCGCTTCGCCGTTCCCGAGCAGAAGATCGAGGCGATCACCTTTCACGCCGGTCTGGGCTACCTCGAGCTAATCTCCCCGACTGATCCGGAGGGGCCGATCGCGCGGTACATGACCAAGCGCGGGGAGGGGACGCATCACGTCGCCTACGCCGTTCCGGATATCGATGCCGCGCTTGCCCGGCTGGCCGCGGCCGGTGTCCGCCTCATCGACGAAACGCCACGTTCCGGCGCGCACGGTTGGCGTGTCGCCTTCATCCATCCCGAATCCTGCCATGGAGTGCTGACCGAGCTCGTGCAGGAGTGACGTGAGTGCCGCGCATCGTCTACCGGATCGTGCTGACGAACCCGCCCAGTGCGGAGGATTTCAAATCCTATCGGGAGCTTGGAAAGACGGCGCACAGAACAAACTCGGATACGGAACGAATGATGTCCGGACTTTCCGTGTATCTATCACTTGGCTATGCACGGAGAATGGGCAAGCGGTACCCGTCGAAGGGAAACTGCTTCGTGGCTGAGCTTGCGTTATCTGATGACCATGACTTCACCCTTGAACAAACTGTGAGAATCCGAAGCACTATACTCTTTGGTGTAGCGGGAATGTAGCGTTGGCGTCCCTACGGCGCGTGGTCTCCGGACAAGAGGACGTGGAAGATGTATGAGCTTTGGGACAGTGACCGTAGAAACATGATCGACAGTTTTCGGACTGCCGCCTCCGCGGAGGATATTCTGGCCGCTGCATATCGAGATCATGGATCAATCTTCTTTCAAGGTTTGTTCTTGTCGTATGAGGGTGAGACTGAAGAGGATGATGCCCTGATCGCGGAGGGCGAGGTGATGCTGGTTGCCATCAAGCGGCTGGCTGCGGAGGAGCGTGCAGCCAGCCATACACCACCGGCGACTCACCGGCAGGTTGGCTGATGCAGGCAATACGCCGGTGATTGACACGAGCAAGACAATCCCGTTCGATACGCTGGAGTTCTTCCTCGCATCCGAAGGGCTGAAGCGCGAAGCGCGGATGAACACCCTTCTCGATAACTCGCGACACGAGTCCGTTGCCGAGCACTGCTGGCACCTCGCCCTGCTCGCGATCCTGCTGGAGCCCTACGCCCCACCGGATATCGACCTCGTCCACGTCCGCGACCTCATCACCA
>JBARWF010000116.1:0-26551 GCA_049646645.1 Thermomicrobiales bacterium | reverse complement strand
ACGTTCCGCATCAGCGAGCCGGTGTCGTTCTCGTTCGTGGACATGGCCGGCGTGGCGGTCGATCCCACCCTGATCGATACGCTGGTGCTCAAGAGCAAGGCCGGCGATATCGTGACGCTCTCCGGCTCCCAGCTTGCGGGCGCGACCCTTCCCACGACCACGGTCATCAATTCCCCGAAAGGGCTGGCGACCAAGTCGACCGAGTACATGGTCGACCAGGTCATCATCGGCGGCTCGAACGTGGTGAATCGCGCCCAGCAACGGAGCACCTTCGAGACGTCGCGTCACTGGACGGTTTCGCTCCTCTTCTACGGAGTTACGTTCCAGGCGCGCGATGCGCTCTTCGGGACACCGCTCGGCAAGTCGATCGTCGTCAAGTCCGCGGATGGCAGCACGCAAAACCTGGCGCTCGATGCCAACGGCGAGGCGACGATCCCCCGCCTGCCGCGCGGCGAGTTCTCCGTCTCGGTCGTCGGGGCAGGGTATTCGCCGCCGCGCCCGATCACGGTCTCGCGCGATCAGGTCGTCGATCTGAAGGTCATCAGCCCGCTGGATGTGCTGCTGGTGCTTTCCCTGATGGGCATCGCCGTCGTCGGGCTGGTCTTGATCGGGCGACCGTTCCTGGTCACGAACCCGGCGCGGTACGTGTGGTCGACGGTGGGAACCGCGCGCCTGCGCCTTGAACGGGGAGTGCGGCGATGACCTCCGTGATGCGCCATCACGCCGGCGTGACCATGCGCGCGAGCGTGATCACCGCAGCCCTGGTGTTGCTGGCGTGCGTGCCGGCGCTGGCCGGATCGATGCCCGCTGCCACACCAACGGCGAACACCAACAAGACGCCGGTGCTCGCCTACTACTACATCTGGTACACACCGGCCTCGTGGGGACGGGCGAAGACGGATCTGCCGCTTCTTGGCGCCTATGCGAGCGACGATGAGGAGGTGATGCGCCAGCAGATCCGGTGGGCGAAGGCTGCCGGCATCGATGGCTTCCTCGTGAGCTGGAAGAACACCACCGCCCTCAGCGGGCGCCTGGAGCAGCTTGTCCGGATCGCGCATGAGGAGTCGTTCAAGCTCGCTATCAATTACGAGGGGCTCAACTTCTCGCGGAACCCGCTGCCGATCGACCAGGTTGCCGCGGATTTTGCATATTTCTCCACCACCTACGGAAACGATCCCGTCTTCGACCTGTTTGGCAAGCCGCTCATCGTCTGGGCCGGAACCTGGAAGTTCAACCGGGCCGAGATCGCGCAGGTGACGGAGCCCTATCGCGACCGGTTGCTGGTGCTTGCTTCGCAGAAGCAGATTCCGGCCTATGAGGAGATCGCCGACCTGGTGGATGGCAACGCCTATTACTGGTCGTCGGTCGATCCCGCAACGTATCCCGATTATCCCGGCAAGTTGCAGGGAATGAGCGACGCCGTCCACGAGCATCATGGGCTCTGGATCGCGCCGGCCGCTCCCGGCTTCGATGCGCGTCACCTTGGCGGTCAGCGGGAGGTCACGCGCGATGACGGCGCGATGCTGGAGACCCAGCTGCACGCCGCGTTGTCCTCCGATCCGGATGCGATCGGCCTCATCAGCTGGAATGAGTTCAGCGAGAACTCGCATATCGAGCCGAGTTGCACCTATGGCGATACCTATCTCAACCTGCTGGCACGGTTTCTGGGCGGGACACAGACGGCGGTAACGATTCCCTGCGACGAGGAGGCCCTGGCGGCGGCCCGTGCGGGCACGATGACGGGCGTGCGCATCGCGCCGACCGTTCCGGTAGCGACCCCGCTGGCCCAGATGAATTCGGATCCGACCTTCGACTGGGATTCGAGTGCGCCGGAAGGGACGACCGCGGCGGGCCCGCGGGTCAATACCATCGTGCTGCTGGCACCGTTTGCCGTGCTGATGAGCGCGAGCGTGCTCATCGTGGTCTGGCGTTCGCTTCATGGAAGAGGATCGACGGCCGATCCCGGGTCCGATTTGATGCTGCCACCGGGCGATGCGCCCGACCATCCGGAAGGCCCTCAGTCATGAGCTCGACGCGCCCTGTTCCTGCAATCCGGAAGCGAACCCGTTCGTCCCGTACGTTCTGGGCCATGATCCTGGTGCTGCTGTTGGCCGTGAGCAGCTTCCCGCTGCTCGACCTGCTGCCGGCACCCGTCGTCTCGGAGGCGGCGGCCGTGCCGACGCCGTTGCCGGCCGGTGTCCCCTGTGTGGATAGCCAGCCGACAGGCGCCAGTTACGTGGCGCGGGTCTGTATCACGGCCCCGGCGGACGGCGCGACGCTCACCGCCGATCCCTCGACCATGACGGCGACGGTCACGGCGGCCAGCGGCACGCTGCCCGCAATCGACCATGTGAACTTCTTCCTGCAACGTGCCACCAGCACCACCCACCCATCGCTCCTGGCCGACTATGCAAGCCCGTGGACGGTGCAAATCCCGACGACGCATTACAAGGACGGCGGGTACCGGCTCGATGCCAAGGTCGTCTTCGCCAACAAGGACGAGACGCCGGATTACGCCACCATTTATGTGACCTTCCAGACGGGAACGACGGCGGACCAGCACAGCGATGGCTCATGGACGCCGAAGACCAGTAATGCCTCGTCCTTGACAATCGCCGCTGTCGGCGATGGGGCTGGCGGCCTGCCGGGTTCCTATGCGGTCGGCAACCTTGTCGCCGGGATGAACCCGGATCTCTTCCTCTATCTCGGCGACGTCTACAACGCCGGCACCTATGCCGAGTTCACCAATTACTACGACACCGCATTTGGGCAATTGAAGGGAATCACCAACCCTGTACCGGGAAACCATGAGGCGCGTGGGAACGGCTACACGGGGTACATGGATTACTGGAACGCTTCGACCACCAGTTCGAGCGGCCTGCGTCATTACTACAGTTTCGACTCCGGTGGGTGGCATTTCCTCGCGCTGGATGCCAACTACGGCTCGGATACCGCTGCCGGTCAGGAGCAATACAACTGGTTGTCCCAGCAACTGGACGCGTTCCCGCCGGATTCCTGCACGCTCGCGTTCTTTCACCAGCCTCGATGGGCAACGGGTGTCAGCGCGACGTCCTACATGCAGGACATCTGGTCGTTGCTCGCCCTGCGTGGCGTCGATGTCGTGCTGAACGGGCACGAGCATGACTACCAGCGCTTCTACCCGATGGATGCGAACGGGAATGTCGTGACCTCTGGCGGGATGGTGGAGTACATCGTCGGCACCGGTGGGCACGAATTGATGAGGTATGCCAACGATCCCCGTGTCGCCTCGTATGCCAGCATCGATGGCGCGCTGAAGCTCAATCTCACGAGCACAGGCGGGACGTCGCAGTTCATCGATACGAGCGGCAAGATGCGGGACCAGAGCTCGTTCACCTGCGACGGCTCGGCGCCGGTGACCCCGGTGCCGCCGACACCCGATCCGAATGTGCCGTTGACCCTTGAGCCAGTGGCCGACGCGATGGTGGCCCAGGCCGCGCCGGATGCCAACTATGGCACGACGACCATGTTGCACGCCGATCTCAGCCCGCAGGAGGCGAGCTACCTGAAGTTCGATGTGCAAGGCATCAGCCAACCGGTGACGAGTGCCAAGCTCCGGCTCTGGGTGCGCGATGGGACGGCGAACGCGCCGCAGGTCGTGCTGTGCAGCGATACGAGCTGGCAGGAACGCGGGATCACCTGGAACAACAAGCCGGCATCCGGCGCGGTCGTCGCGGATCTCGGCGCTGTCAATACCGGAACCTGGATCGAGTATGACGTGACGTCGGCAATCACCGGGAATGGGCTCGTCACCTTTGGCCTGATCGCACAGTCGAGCGATGCGTTGAGCGCGAACTCGCGTGAGAACGCGTCCGAAAGGCCGCAACTGGTGATCACGCAGCAGGGAACCGGGCCGGTTGTTACGCCCACGATCACCCCGACCGCGCCACCGACGACCTCGACCAACTTCCTGCCAGCCGCCGATGCGCGGGTGGAGGAGGCGAACCCGCTCGCCAATTACGGAACCTCGACCCTGCTGCGCAGCGATGGCGGGACCGGTGAGTCGGTCGAGACCTATATCCGCTTCAACGTCACCAACATGGCGGCCACTCCAACCAATGTGAAATTGCGACTGCTGGTTCAAAACACGAGCACTGCGGGCTCGGTGAATGGCCCCGAGCTCTACCTGGCAGACAATACGGACTGGTCGGAGACGGGCATCTCGTGGGCTGGCAAACCCACACGGTCGACCACGCCTATTGGCGATCTGGGGCCGGTTGCGGCCGGAACCTGGGTCGAGTATGACGTCTCCTCGGTGGTCACCGGCAACGGCACGTATACCTTCGTGCTGGCGAGCACATCGACGGATGCGACCGACTTCTTCTCACGAGAAACGGCCAACGCGCCACAACTGGTGCTGACGGCTCCCGGCAGCGGTGGTCCCACGATCACGCCAACCGTCACGCCGACCCTTACGCCGACGGTCACCACGACGGCGACGCCAACCGTCACGCCGACGGTCACCACGACGGTGACGCCGACGGTAACGGTGACGCCGACACTGACACCGACCGTGCCGTCGGGCACGGGAGGAACCGGCACCTTCGAACCCGTAGCCGACGCGATGGTCGCGCAGGCGGCGCCCGATGCCCATTACGGCACGACCACGGTGTTGCACGGGGATCTCAGTCCCTATGAGATGAGCTACCTGAAGTTCGATGTGCAAGGCATCAGCCAACCGGTGACGAGCGCCAAGCTCCGCCTCTACGTGCGCGATGCAGGTGGGACGGTCGATGCGCCGGGCGTGGCCCTGAGCAGCGACACGAGCTGGACGGAATCGGGCATCACCTGGAACACGAGGCCGGCGACGGGGAACGTGGTCAGCGATCTGGGGAACGCGGCCAACGCGAGCTGGATCGAATACGACGTCACGGGTCAGGTCACTGGCAATGGGCTGATCACCTTCGCGCTGATTCCTCAGAACAATGACGGGATCAGCCTGAACTCGCGGGAGAACGCAACCAACCGGCCCCAGCTCGTCCTGACCGTGGGCGCGGGCGGTGGGCCAACGATCACCCCGACGGTGACACCGTCCGTCACGCCCACGCTCACCCCGAGCGTGGTGGTGACGCCCTCGGTCACCCCGACACTGACGCCGACCGTGCCGGGCGGGTCGCAACAATCCGGCACCTTCGAACCGGTGGCCGACGCGATGGTGGCCCAGGCCGCGCCGGATGCCAACTATGGCAACACGACCGTCCTGCATGCGGATCTCAGTCCGCAGGAGATGAGTTACCTCAAGTTCGACGTGGAGGGGATGTCCCAGCCGATCACCGGCGCCAAACTGCGGCTCTTCACCACGGCGAGCGGCGGTTCCGTCGACGCGCCGGGAGTCGCGCTGAGCGCTGACACCGGGTGGACGGAGACCGGCATCACCTGGAACAACAAGCCCGCCGCCGGCAGTGTGGTGAGTGACGCCGGGCAGGCGCCGAACGCGGCCTGGATCGAGTACGACGTGACGGGGCAGGTGACCGGAAACGGGCTGATCACCTTTGCCCTGATCCCGCAGAGCACCGATGGCATCAGCTACAACTCGCGCCAGGCGTCGACCAACCGTCCGCAGCTCGTAATCACGACCGGGGGCGCAAACGGGGCATCGCCGATCACACCGACCGCGACGCTGACCGCGGCGGCGACACTCCCGACGCCCACGCTGACGCCGAGCGCCGGTGTCACCCCGTCGGTCACGCCGACGGTGGTAGCCGGTCCGCAAGGAACGTTGACCTTCGATGCCGCCGCCGATGCGATGGTGGCCGAGGCCAACCCGAACGGAAACTACGGCTCGACGACCTCGTTCCATGCCGATCTCAGCCCGCAGGAGTCGGCGTACCTGACCTTCGACGTGGAGGGCGTGAGCGGACCGATCACCAGCGCCACGCTCAGGCTCTGGGTGCGAAGCGGCACGGTCGATGCCCCCGGCATCGCCGTCAGCAGCGACACGGGCTGGACGGAGAGTGGAATCACCTGGGCCACCAAACCGGCGGTCGGACCGGTGATCGCCGATCTCGGCGATGCGCAGGCGGCCAATGTCTGGATCGAATATGACGTGACATCGGCAGTGACGGGGAATGGGCCGGTCAGCTTTGCCCTGGTGCCGCAGACGACCGATGGCATCAGCTTCAATTCTCGCGAGAACGCGAGCGGAAGACCGCAGCTGGTGGTCGTGACCTCCGGCGCGGGAGGCGCGTCGGCCGCGCGGTCGCTCGCGGTCCCGGCGCAGGCGGCGACGGCATCTCCTGCCATCACCACCACTCCCACGGCGACGGCATCCGCAACCGCGACGCAAGAAGCAGCGCTTGGGGAGCAAGCGGAGGTGGTGCCGGCAGCAACGGCTCCGGCACTCGCGGAGGGTCCTGCTTCGATCGGGACGGTGGTGAACACGGGGACGCAGGGCGTCTACTGCCGGGCGACACCGGCATCCGACGGCGCGGTGCTCGGTGTGCTGCACGACGGCGACCAGGTGCGCGTCACAGGCGCGCCAGATGGGGACTACCTGCCGGTTCGCTGCCTCGGGATGGATGGATACGTGGCGGCGGCCTACCTGACGCTCAGTCCGTTGAGCGGCGGCCCGGTGCCGACCGTGCTGCCGACGGTGCCGGTGGTACCGACCGTGCCGGTGGTTCCAACCGCTACCGCGACCGTGGAGATCCTCGCGCCGACGACGGTGCCGACCGATGCTCCCACCGCGACGAGTGCGACGAGCGGTGTGGTGACGGGAACCGACGGCGATGGCGTGCAGTGTCACAGCGGACCATCGGTTGACGATCCGGTGCTCGGCGTGCTGCCCGAGGGAAGCAGCGTGACGATCCTGGGACCGGCCGCGGATGGCTGGTGGCCGGTGGATTGCGGCGATGGGCAGACCGGGTATGTCGTGACGACCTACGTGACGGTGGATGGCGGCAGTGCGCCGGCTCCAGGCGGTGGTGTGGAGGCGACGGAGGTTTCCACGGCGCCGACACCGGCAACGGGCGGCGAGGGGACCGGGCCGGCCGCGACCGCGACCCCGTATCCGGTGCTGAGTGCGATCGATACCGAGGAGAGCGACACCGCCCGCCTCGTAATCGATGGGGACCCGGCGACGGTGTGGCAGGTGCATCCGGACCAATCGCCAGACCAGGTGCGGCTGCGACTGGATCTGGGCGACGTGGTGCCGATCGACCGGATCACGTGGGACGTCAGCGACCCGACGGTCCTGCCGCCGTTCGAGGTCTGGCTCTCGACCGATGACGTGACGTGGTGGAATGCGGCGCAGGTCGATACGAGCACGGTGCAGGCGGGGCAGACCTACGCGACACCGCTCGGATACCGGGCGCGCTACGTGAAGCTCGTGATTTCGGATGTCGAGCAGACCGGATTGAGCGAGGTAGGCGGCCTCGGCGAGCTGGCCGTGTGGCCGGCGACCGATGCCCGGGACCTGACCGAGCTTGGCAGCCCGGTGACACCTGAACCCGTGGCAACGGCGCCGGCGGCGGTGGATTCGTCCGACATGCCGCCCACGCCGGAGCCGGTGCCAACCGATGAACCGATCGTGACCGCGCCGGAGAGCTTGCCGACCGAAGCGCCGACGGAGCAGACCGATGAAGCTCCGGCTGTGCCAACACCTGTACCTGGGGATGAGACGAATGGCGGTTAGGGAGATTACCGGCACGCTGGCTGGGCGTGCCGATCTGACGGGCAGGGGCACCACACCGTCGCGCCGGGCGTTCCTGGTGCGCGTGATGCTCCTGCTCACGCTCATCGCCGCCGCGTATCCGGAGTCGCTGCTCGCGCAGACGCCTACCTCTGCGCTTCGTGAGGTGGACGTCTGCGTCACGACCACGAACGGTTACACAGCGAAGGTGTGCCTGACGGCGCCCGATCCCGAGACGCCGATCACGGAGGATCCGACGATCAGCGCGACGGTCGAGATCAGCGATCCCAAGATTCAGGTCGTCTCGGTCTCCTTCGC
This sequence comes from Thermomicrobiales bacterium, assembly GCA_049646645.1. Lineage (GTDB taxonomy): Bacteria > Chloroflexota > Chloroflexia > Thermomicrobiales > UBA6265 > JASGDN01. Next base: position 18,564 of record JBARWF010000116.1, on the reverse strand, counting down.
CTTGAAGTCGCGCAATGTGCTGACCGATGCCAATCCGCCCTACGAGTTCGTGCTCCCTGTCGTGAACTGGCCGGATGGCGTCTACAAGCTCTCGGTGACGGCGCGCCTGAGTGACAAGACCAAGACCGATCCGGTCGAGACGCCGATCACTCTCTACACCGGAACAACCGCATCGCCGGTTGCCGCGGATACATTCGAGCCGACGGCCGGGCGTCCTGCGGCCGGGGGCAAGCCGTTCGTGCTGGCGGCGGTGGGCGACGGCGCGGGCGGGTCGCCCGAGTCCGAGGCGGTCGTCAACGAGATCAGCGCGTGGGACCCGAATCTCTTCCTATACCTGGGCGACGTCTATAACGGCGGGTTGATTTCCGAATTCACTAATTGGTATGCCCCGGATCAGTTCTTTGGTCGGTTCAAGTCCATCACCGATCCGACAATCGGCAATCATGAGTATTCCAGCAAGGACGGGCCTCAGGGCTACCTGCATTACTGGGGAAATCCTCCCCACTACTACAGTGTCGACACGGCGGGCTGGCATCTGATCAGCCTCGATACCAACACCGACTTCAATGAGACGGACCTGGCGTCGGAGCAGATGAAATGGCTGCAACACGACCTGGAGACATCCGACGCCGCGTGTACGCTTGTCTTCTACCATCAGCCGCGATACAACGTCGGCTCGCACGGCGATGACAACGACCTCGATGCGCTCTGGAAGCTGCTGGTGCAGCATCACGTTCCGCTGGTGCTGAACGGGCACGATCACAACTACCAGCGCTGGCAGGCGATGGATGGCGACGGCAAGCTCGACCCCCACGGCACCACGGAGGTCATTGTCGGGACCGGCGGCCAGAGCGAGTATCCGGTCTCGCATGACGATCCGCGCCTGGCCGCGGACACCCTCTTCGATCCCGGCGCGCTGCGGGTCGAGCTCAACGAGAAGGGGGCGGCGATGCAGTTCATCACGACCGATGGCATCGTTCACGACAGCACCGTCATCCCCTGTGACCGGTCGGGAGCGACCGCCGACACAACACCGCCGACGGCGCCCGGAACACCGACGGCGATTCGCGCCGGCGACGGGACGGTGACGGTGAGCTGGGCTCCCTCGCGGGATGAGACGGGTGTCGCGTCGTACGATGTCTATCGCGATGGCAAGCGAGTCGGGTCGGTTCACCCAATGGAATCCTATGTCGACCGCGATGCCAGTCCCACAGGTCCCGCCATATACCAAGTGGTTGCGCGGGACGCGTCTGGCAACCAGTCGCCTGCAAGCGCTGAGACCCAGGCCAGCGGCACCGTCGATCCGAACGTGCTCTTCGTCGATACCTTTGCCAGTGACTCCCTGGCGCGCTGGAGCAGCGTCAGCGGCCTCGTCGTGGAGCCGGGAGATGGCGAATCACCCGAAGCCCTGGCGTGGATTGCGCGCGCGCGCGGCGGAACGGCGCCGGCCTATGCCCGGAAGACGCTCTTCGAACAATCCGCTTCGCCCGATCGGTTGAATCTCCAGGTTACGGTGGTCTTCCGGGTGCTCGACCAGGGGGATAACCCGGTCGTGCTCTCGCGCCTGCGCACGGCGCAGGACGACACCCTCTTCGGGCTTTCCATTGCAGCCGATGGGAAACTGGGACTCTTCAACGACATCACGCATGATGGAAAGACGAGTCAGCAGCAAGTGAGCCGGAACCGCTGGCACCAGCTCGTCTACACCGTGTCCGGGGAATCGAGGGCATTGCGGCTGGACGTTTCCCTCGATGGGGATGCCAATTCGGCGCTGTCGGGTCCGATCGATTTGCAGGAAGCGAAGATCGGCATCGTTCAGCTTGGGGATAGCACCGGCAACCGCGTGTACGACGTACAGTATCGCCGGATCAACGTGCAATCCATGTCGGCGACGGCGACACCCGTGGCCTCACCGGTTGCATCGCCGGCGGCGACGCCTGGCGCGACACCTGTGGCCTCACCGCGTGTGACGTCCGTCTCGACGCCGTTGGCCACACCCATCGCAACACCCGCCGCAAGTCCGGTGGCGGCCGCATCGGCGTGTCTCCGGATTCTCCTCCAACGGGCTGGGCCGACACCGCAAGCCCAAGGGGTGACCGGCGAAGCATCCCTGTGCGAAATGCCCGGCAGCGACACTGCTGTCGATCGCTCAGCCACGCCGTCCCCGGCCGCAGCTGGCGTGCGTAGCGGAGAGGACGGGCGGTGATGAAGCAGGCGATTCACTGGATGAGCTGGGCTCATGGTCTTTCCGCGGGCGGAGCATCCCGCCAGGTGCCGGTCGCTCGCACCGGATTCGTCACCGGCGGTGCGATCGCCATGCCGCCGTGACGGCTGTGGCGGTACGGAGACGCGTGGGCGTGTGATGCCCCGTCGGTCCTCAGGGTCATGGGTCTCGTGAGTGCTTGAATTCAAAGAGGAGACTCTTGTCATGGCAGCGTCATCTCGCCCCCCATCCCATCCATCCACCGCCGTACGCAGGGTGCGCGCGGGAACAAGAATGTCCCGGCAACTGACCTCGATGACCAATAACTTCTGGACTGTCATCCCGGCGGGCGGGTCCGGAACCCGTCTCTGGCCGGTTAGCCGGGCGGGAACGCCGAAATTCCTGCTCTCCCTGGTCCAGGAGCGACGCTCGTTGCTGCAGCAGACCGTGGATCGTCTGCGGTTCGTCTGCCAGCCCCGGCACATGATGGTGGTCTGCGGTCCACCCCACGCCGTGAGCGTGACCCGGCAACTGCCAGAATTGCTTGAAAGCCAGATCGTGGTGGAGCCGTCGCCCCGGGGCACCGGCCCCGCGATCGCGCTCGCGGCCGCGCTGATCGAGCGGCAGGACCCGGATGCGATCATGGGCAGTTTCGCGGCTGACCACGCCGTGCGGGATCTTTCCGAGTTTGTGAACGCGGTGCAGGGAGCGATCATCGCGGCCAGCCAGGATCACCTGGTGACGATCGGCATCCAGCCAACGCGTCCGGAAACCGGCTACGGGTATATCGAGTGGAACGACGATCCGGCCTTCACCACGGATTTCGGGGCCGTCCATCGCGTCTCAAGCTTCGTCGAGAAGCCGGATATTGCGACGGCGACAGCCTACGTGGAGAGCGGGAGGTATCTCTGGAACGCGAGCATGTTCATCTGGAAGGTCAGCGTCTTCATGGAGGAGCTGCGGACCTATCTGCCGGAGGTGGCCGCCGGTGTCTCCCGGATCGCTGATGTCTGGGGCACGCCGGAGCAGGAGGAGGTGGCACTTGACATCTGGCCGCAGTTGCCGGATATCAGCATCGACAATGGCCTCATGGAACGAAGCCAGCGTGTGGCCGTCGTGCCTGCCGAGATGGGCTGGTCCGATATCGGGGACTGGCATGGCCTCGGCACGCTCCTGAAGCAGGACGAGGCGGGGAACTGCGTACGTGGCGACACCATCAGTAGCGGATGTGCGAATAGTGTCGTCTGGTCGGACACGAAACGGGTCATATCGCTTATTGGGCTCAACAATATCGTTGTTGTCGATACGCCGGATGCGCTGTTGGTCGCCGACAGATCGCAGGCACAACTTGTGCGCGCAACTGTGAACCGGCTCAAGGAGCTGAACCGGACCAACCTCTGCTGAGTGAGATCGGTCGTCGTCTCGCTCTCCATGCTGTCGCGCGGCTCCCCGTTGATGACCGCCGCTCTGCTCGCCGGCCGGGCAGAACCCAACGACCATCGTTCCGGGCTGACGTGCTGGCTACGTGCTGAAAGGATCGTTTCCCGTTATGAACGAGCACATCACCGCAACACCAGGGGCCCTTGCACGACCACTTACCCGCCGTGGCGCTGTCGCAACGATTGGCGCAGTCAGCGTCGCTGGACTCTGGGCACGAGCCGCGCAGGCGCAGTCGGCAGCTGCGACACCCCCGGCGCCGGATGGTGTCAGCGCGACCCCGGCCTCGACCGAGGATGAGACTGAGATCGGCCACTCGGCGATGCCGGACTGGCTCTTCACGGCGGTCAGCATGAAGGACCCGTACGGCGGCACGATAACGAAGCCGACGAGCGTGCCGAGCGGAACGCGCGTGATCTCGTGCCAGATCATCATCACGAACCGGTCCAACCAACCGTTGCAGTTCACGATCACCGATATCCGGTTGCGTGATACCGATGGCGCCGAGTACCGGGCGGGCGACTATCTGGGAACGGAGCCACGGGTGGTGAGCCAGAATCTCCCCGACGGCGAGCGCACGCGCGGATGGGTGTGGTTCGGGATTCCCGAGAAGGCCACCCCGGCGTCGATCGTCTTCATCGCGCCGCCGCCGCTGCTCCGGGTTGAGTTCAAGAAGTAGGGACTGCTGATTTCTCGGCCCTCGGCCAATTGGTCCGGGGAGGTGACGCCCACATGGCCCCTGATTCGCTCAGGGGCCATGCGGGCGTACGCGCGCAATTCAGAAGGCGAACCAGGTCGTCTTTGGCCCGGCGTCCGCGCATGGACGCCGGGCCGATGGGTCATCGTGCGGCTGCGGCCGTTCCCGCGTTCTGACCCGAGCGGAAGCGAAGGTAGGCGGCGGCGATGAAGAGCAGGCCGAAGATGACCAGCACCGCGCCAAGCAGGTTCAGCGTGCCGGACTTCGTGGCGTCATCGCTGAGCAGGAGCACAACCCCGAGCACGATCGTGAGGGCGGTCGTTACCAGACTCCCCATCTGGATACCCGCGCGCTCGCGAAGCACTCCGAGACCGATGAGGTAGACCACGGCGTAGGCGAGCAATCCCCATCCCAGGATCAGACGCAGCGGTCGGTCGTCGATGTAGTCCCAGAACCAGCGCAGGGTGCCGATCGCGCCGATCGTGATGCCGATCCCGGCGCGGAAGGCATTGAAGAGCACGGTCTCGCTGGTGTCGGTCCGGAACTCGGCAATGATCCCCGCGACGCTGCTTGCCAGGAGCACGAGGGCGACCACTTGGAGGACCGTGCTCGCCGCGCCGCTCTTGTCGGCGAAGATATAGATACCGAGCACGAGCAGCACGATGCCAGCAATGCCGATGACCGGCCAGCGCGCATTCCTGTTCCAGGGAACGCCCTGGTTCACCAGATTCTTTGCATGTTCTTCCATCATCAGTGTCCTCTTGTAACGGAGACCGTCATGCGTGGCGAACGTGTCATCCTGAATGGATCGTCTACGTTGAACTGCCCTATTCCATGTCATTCTGAACGCAGTGAAGGATGACATGGGATGGGACAGTTTGGCATATACGCTCTACTGGGCTGGCGATTTCGAATGACCCGAAACCGGCGTATGCGGTGCCCGAGGGCACTGCATACGCCGTCACGCGTCGCCATGAAAGGACTCAGGCGCGGGCCGGTGCCCAGCGCTCCTCTGGCAGAACCACCGACGCGAGATTGTTGAGCTGCGACGCGATGCCGACCGCCGCCAGGACGATCCATGGAATCATCCACCACCATGATTCGTTGATGATGGCCACCGCGGTGCCGTCGCCAAGCTCGCCGCGGTTGATCTTGTCGATGATGAGCAGGAACCCGGCGACCACGGCCGTCGCCCCGGCGATCGCGGTATTGAAGAGGACGATGTAGACGGGCAACGCCAGCATGAAGGCGAGCACGAGTACAACGATGAAGCCAATGATGGCGAAGAGCGCCAGCAGCCAGTGCGCACTGCCACCGAAGGCGCGTACCAGGCTGGTGCCGATCAGGGCGCCGGTCGACCCCGCCGCGATCAGCGCTCCGACATACCACCAGAGGTACGAGATGGCGGCAAAGAACGCACCAACGATCAGGCCGACCAGCCACGAGGTCAGAGTGCTGAAGATGCCGTCACCAAAGACTGCCTCGACGCCGGCCGCACCGACGAAGAAGCCGAGAATGAATCCCAGAATCGGCAAGGTCGCAAAGAAGAGCCGCAAACCCGCGAAGGTGAGCACTAATCCGAGGACGATCGCCACAATACCTATGATAATGTCCATGATGCTTCTCCCTATGCTGCCTCTCGCGAATCGAGGGCAACTCCCCACTCCATGATGCGCTCCCGACGAGCGACGAGACCGCGTGCTCTTCTCCCCGGCAACCGCCGCCAATGGCCGCCTGCAAGCCGCGGTTTGATCATTCCTGCATGTGCCTCCTCCTTCAGGTTGATGCCGCCCTGTCCACGAGGTTGACACGGGCAATCTCGTCATCCTGCTCAGATTCGTCTTGCATACGGGAATATTTTGCCTTGAAACGACCTGCCAACATCCTACGTCAAGCGACGGCACAATGGAACCGTTGCGGGATTCTATTTAGAAGACTATTTGTCGCGCGGCCCGCGCGACGCCGTAACACGCAAACCGGGGAATCCAATGGCATGCGGGTGTCCGGGTGGCGATCCGGATGTGGAGAGATGCGATGAGAGCGGAGACCGAACGTGTCGCGGCGTCGTTGGGAATGGAGCGCACGACCATCGGCGCCGCTGGATGGTCTATCAATGCCGTGGTGGGTGGCTCCGGACCGCTGCTGCTGTTTCTCCGTGGCATCGGCCTCTCGTGGCGCTGGTGGGGGGCCGCTCCTGCCGCGATTCCTGCCGGATTACACCGTCTGCGCGATCGATCTGCCTGGCTCCGGAGAATCGAGCCTGATTCACGAGACGCCGAGCCCGGAAAGCTACGCGGCATTGGTTTCCGATGTGATCGCCGCGCTCGACCGGGGACCGGCGATCGTGATCGGGCATTCCCTCGGTGGGTATGTCGCGGTCCGAGCGGCGTTGCTGGGGGCCGGGGGAGTCGGCTCGTTGGCCCTGATTGCCCCGGCCGGGTTCGGCCCGGTCGCGAATGTGCTGATGCGGGCGCTGTCGTTTCCTGGTGCTGGCCCGACGCTGTCGCTGACGGGCAAGAATGGGGTCAAGGCGCTGCTGCGGAGCATGGTCCGGAATCAGGGCGCGCTGACCGGGGATTTGCTGGATGCGATCGATTTCGGACCGGTCGCGCGGGAGCAGTTCCTGTTCGAACTGCGTTTGGAGCTCAATCTGGGGCGTACACTCCCCGATTTCATCATCGGGGGCGAGCGCGAGGTGAACCTGCCAATGTGGTTGGGATGAGGGGCGGCACGATTCCGTCTTCACCCTCGATACCGGGTACCAGGCTGCGCGGGTGCTCGGTGCCCCGCCACCATATGTCTTCTCTCGCTCCGGGCATCTCCCGCATCTGGAGGAACGTGAGATCTGCGAAACCCAACTGGCCATGCTCTTTACGTTGTACTTGTCATAATAATCGGCGTCCTGCGCCAGGTTTTGGGGCGGGAGGAACAGCGCCATGACACCTCAGCGAGATCCCATCTCACGGGCATTGGACGATCTGCACCGGAAATTCATCCCGGAACGTAGCGGTACGTTGCCGGATTACATTCCCGAGCCCGCCAAGGCGGATCCGGATATGTTCGGGATCTCGCTGGTCAGTGTCGTAGGGCACTGCTATAGCGCCGGCGATACTCGTCGCGAATTCACGATGCAGTCGATCTCCAAGCCATTTGTTTACGCCCTGGCGCTGGAGGATATCGGACTGGAAGCGGTGCTGGAACGGGTGGGCGCGGAGCCAAGCGGCAGGGCGTTCAATGCGATTAGCCTGGAGAAGGGAACCGGGCGCCGGGCCAACCCGATGGTCAATGCCGGGGTGATCCTGGCCACATCGCTCGTGCAGGCCGAGACGGATGCGGATCGGTTCGAGCGGATTCGCGAGACGATCTCGGCATTTGCCGGTCGCCCGCTCGATATGGACGTGGCCGTCTACCGGTCGGAATGGGATGCCGGAGACCGGAATCGCGCCTTGGCCTACCTCATGAAAAGCGCCGGTGCGCTGCGTGCCGATGTCGACACGACGGTCGATGTCTACTTCCGCCAGTGCGCGCTGCTGGTGACGACCGACGACCTGGCGATGATGGCGGCGACGCTCGCCCACGGCGGTGTGCATCCGAGGACAGGCAGGCGCGTTATCTCGGAGCTGTGACGAGTCATGTGCTGACGCTGATGGGATCGTGCGGCATGTATGACTACGCGGGCGAATGGTTGCTGCGCGTGGGGTTACTCGCCAAGAGCGGGGTTGCCGGTGGCCCCGCATCCAGGAGCCCGAGTGTGATCGTGCAAGAGACCGTTTCTCTCGTGGGGCGCGTCTCCCCGGATTCCAGCGTGGCAACGATCGACCATCACTCGCGGGTGCTTTTCCGTATATCGGGTTCCGGGGGGCCGGATCGGGGGATCGCGCCCGGAAATGTGCATTGCCAAACACCGTGAGGCATGCTCTTATCCCCCCAGCGAAACGCGCGGTCGGGTGGTTGCAGGAGGAAGGAGCGTGCAGATGACGGTCGAGGGCATTCCGGTCATCGCTTCGGTCGGCACCGGGATGATGGGGCAGCTCGCCCATATCGGAAATTACGCGCGGCTGCGGGATGCGGGGCTGTGCACGCTGTCTGGCGTCACCGACCTGCAAGCCGATCTCGCGCGGGCGGTCGCCGATCACTATCGCATTCCGCGCGTCTATGCATCGGTGGATGAACTGTTGGCCGATCCCGCCGTCCATGGCGTGACCTGCATTCAGCAGTGGCCGAACAACTACTCCCTCGTCAAGCAGATCCTCAGCGCGGGCAAATCCGTGATCACCGAGAAGCCGATGGTTGGCCGGCTCGACGAGGCGGAGGAACTGGCCGCGCTCGCCCAGGAGATGGGCGTGCTCTACGCGGTCGGGTTCATGAAGCGGTACGACTACGGGGTCGAGCGCGCGAAGGATCTGCTGACCGAAGTGCAGGAAACCAACGAGCTGGGTGCCCTGCTGATGGTGGATTCGGTCTGCAACGGCGGTGACTGGACGTACGGGCTGGAGTCACCGATCCGGGTGCCGGTGACATCGTCGCTGCCACCGCTGCGCCCGACCTATCCCGACGCCTGCCGCAGCAATCGCCAGCGCGCACTCTACGACTGGCTGATCAACATCTTCTCCCACACCGTCAACCTCTGCCACTATCTGCTCGATGGCGAGATGGAGGTGCGCTCGGCCCGCTTTGAGGGGAACCGGGCGATGGTTGCGACGCTGACGCAGGATGATGTGCTCGTCACGATTCGCGGGGCGCAGGCGAGCTCGCACGAGTGGCGGGAGTGGACGACGCTCACGTTCGAGCGCGGCGAGATCGTGGTGCGCACGCCGATCCCGATGCGTCGCCAGAGCTCGGCCGAGGTGACCATCCTCCGGCCAGCGCGCGGACGCTTCGTCACGGAGACGCATCACGTCGAGCCGGGGTGGGCCTTCTTCCAGCAGGCCCGTGGCTTCGTGCAGGCATTGGCGGGCGAGGCACCCCTGCGGACCCCGGCCACGGCGGCCGTGCAGGATGTGCGGGTCATGCAGCGGATCATCGAACGGGCGGAGATTAGCTGACTATGAGAGTGGACCAACTCGCGATCAACTCGATCACGACACGCCAGGCATCGCTGGAGGAGGCGATACGCGCCTACGCCGGCGCCGGATTCACGCAGGTCGAGTTCCACCTGCCCCTGCTCAAGGCATGGCTGGCGGCGGGAAACAGCGTCGACGCCGCGCGCGACCTCCTGCAGGCGCATGGGCTGCGGCTGATCGGCGGCTTCGAAGCCGGCCTGGAGTGCTTCTCCGATGCCGAACGGATGCAGGCAAATCTCGAGCTCCAGATCGCCAACATGCGGCTGATCGACGCATTGGCCGGGGACAGCGGTGGCACGCTCGTGGTCGGGACTGACGGTCCGGCGACACCATCGCTGGAGGCGCTGCCGGTCGTGGCGGCGCGCCTGCGGGAACTGGCCGATGCCACTGCGGGGTTGAATGTCGCGATCGCGCTGGAGTTCAACTGGGGGCCGCTTGTGAAGAGCGTCGCGAGCGCGCGCCGCGTCTGCGAGCTGGCGGACCGTGAGCGGGTCGGCATTCTCTTCGATCCCGCGCACTACCATTGCACCGTCTCAAAGTTCGAGGATCTGACTCCGGAGACGGTGGGCTGGATCGCGCACGTGCACCTGAACGATATGGAGGACAAGCCGGGCGAGCTCAGCGATTGCAACGCCGACCGGGTGCTGCCGGGGCAGGGCTGCCTCGATCTCGCGGCGCTGATCGGGCGCCTGGACGAGGGCGGCTACGCGGGGAGCTACTCGATCGAGCTGTTCAACGAGGAGTTGTGGCAGCAACCGGCGGCGGAGGCCGCCTCGCGGTGCTACCAAAGCCTGCTGCCATATTGCAACGGGCGGTGATCGCTGCAATGCCGTGCCGCCCATTTGCGGATACCTTGGTTGGATGCCGGTATCCAGGTTCCCGTACGTAGGGTGCGACTGTATGTCAGCAGTCGCGCCGGCACCGATGGCCCGCAGCGAAGCGAGACCACCAGGGCCATATCTCGACCGGTTCCGTGATCGAATACATCGATTCCGGTACACCTCGGATATCGGCCGCCGGCCGATGGTCGACCGGCGGGATGGGCATCTGGCCCGTATCCCTTTTGGACGACTCAAGGAGGTGACGTGACTGCATTCTCCCGCCCGCTCGCGATTCTTCGTGACCTGATCGCCATCCCCAGCGTCAACCCCGCCTACGATCCGGAAAGCGCGGGCGAATCGCTCATCGCCACATATATCTCCGCCTGGGCACGCTCCCTGGGGCTCGACGTCCAGCGTCAGGGCGTCTTTCCCGGTCGCGACAATGTGCTCGTGCGCCTTGCCCCAGAAGGTACCGACGCCGGAAACCTGCCGGTGCTGCTGCTGGAAGCGCATATGGATACGGTCAGCGTGGACGCGATGGCGGAACCTTTCGCGCCCGCGATCCGCGATGGCCGGCTGTACGGGCGCGGAGCCTGCGACACGAAGGGCTCGCTGGCGGCGATGATGGCGGCCATTGAATCACTGGTCGATGGGCGGAGCGATCTGCCGTGCGTCGTCGAGCTGCTGGCTGCGGTCGATGAGGAGACGAGTGGCACCGGCGTGCGGGCGCATGTCGGGGCGGGACACCGCGCGGATGGCGCGATCGTCGGCGAGCCGACCGGCCTGCGCGTGATCCATGCGCACAACGGCTGCATCCGGGGCGAGATCGTCGTGACCGGGCGGGCGGCACATACCTCGGTCGCCAGTGAGGGGATCAATGCGATCGAAGGCATGGCCGAGGTGATCGTCGCCCTGCGTGACCTCAACGCGGAGCTGGCGGGCCGGGCAGGAGGCGCCGCCGCGAACGGTTCGCTGACCGTCAGCCTGATACATGGCGGCACCGGCATCAATATCGTGCCCGAGCAGTGCGTCATCAGCTACGACCGGCGAACCGTACCCGGTGACGTGGCCACCGATGTGCTGGCTGAGATCGATGCGGCCCTGAACCGGGTGCGGTCGGCGCGGCCCGACCTGCGGATCGAACGCCGCGTTCCGGCACTCATCGACAACGCGCTGGATACCGGTCCGGATGCCGGCATCGTCCGGGTCGCGAGCGCCGCGAACCTGTCACTCGGGCTCGATCCGGCGCCAACGACGGTGCCGTATGGATCCGACGCCAGCAAGCTGAGCGTCGATGGCGGTATCCCGGCGATCGTCTACGGGCCCGGCGATATCGCGCAGGCACACGGCGCCGGCGAGTACGTGGAGATTGCGCAGGTTGAGGCTGCGGCGGCTTTCTACGGCGCCGTCGCCCTTGGATTTGGCCGAGCGGACATCGTGCCCGGAGTTGTCGTTTCACATTCCGCCGAGAACTGAGCATCCCGTGACCTCATCCAGGGCCACACCATCACCCGAATCCGCGACAGGCGGATTCATGAGCATTGCAGCGCCCGCCCTACCACTGTCCGCCACGATCACGGAGTTACCCACCATGACATCCATCCTCCTCACCGGATTCGCGCCGTTTGGCGAGAGCACGACCAATCCATCCTGGCAGGCGGTGCAACGCGTCGCCGCGGCGTGGCAGCGACCGGAGACCCTGTACATCGCGGAGCTTCCGGTCGTCTTCGGGGAGTGCGCGGAGGCGGTTCGCACCCTCATCCGGCGGCATCGTCCGGATCTGGTGATCGCCGTCGGGCAGGCTGGAGGCCGGGCCCAGATCACACCGGAGCGGATCGCGATCAACATCGATGACGCCCGGATCCCGGACAACGCGGGCGCGCAGCCCATCGACGCGCCGGTCGTGGAGGATGGCCCCGCCGCCTACTTCAGCACGCTCCCGATCAAGGCCATGGTGGAGGCGATGCGCACGCGCGGCATCCCGGCGGCGGTGTCGAACAGCGCCGGAACGTACGCCTGCAATCATGCCTTCTACGCGGTCATGCACGAGCTCGCCAGCGGATTCCCGGCGTCGCGCGGAGGCTTCGTGCACGTGCCCTTCACGCCCGATCAGGTCGCAGGTCTGAACGAGGCCAAACCGAGCATGGCGCTCGATATGATCGCGGAGGGGCTGACCATCATCCTCCGGACGTCGCTCGACACGGCTGCCGATCTCGCAGTCACGGCCGGGACGGAACACTAGGAACCATTGATGCCACCCACCACTCTCCACAGTGAGACGATCCCCATCTCGATCCTCGATCGCTCGCATCTGCGGGCCGGGTCCGGGGCGGTGGCCGCGCTCCAGCAGACGATCGACCGCGCCCGCCACGCGGAGCGACTCGGCTACGCGCGCTTCTGGGTCTCCGAGCATCACGGTGTGCCGGGAGTGGCGGGCGCGGCCCCGGCGGTGTTGCTGGCGGCACTCGGCAAGGAGACCCGGTCGATCCGGCTGGGCTCCGGCGGCGTGATGGTGCCGAATCACCAGCCGCTCGTCATCGTCGAGCAGTTCGGAACGCTCGCGGCGCTCTATCCGGGACGGGTCGATCTCGGTCTGGGGCGCTCGCTCGGGTTTACGACGGCGGTGCGCCGCGCCCTACGCCGCGAACGGTACGATTTAGAGGAGTTCGCGCGGGATCTCCGGGAGATCAGATCCTATCTCGAAGGTACCGCTGACGTGGACGCCTCTCCCGGGCGCGGTGCGGACCTCTCGTTGTTCGTGCTCGCATCCTCGTCCAGCGCGCAGGTGGCGGCGACGGCCGGGTTGCCGCTGGTGATCGGCGGGCCGAAGGTCATCGCGCCGGACGAATCGTCCTCGCCGGCGATCGAGGACTACCGGCGTGCATTCCAGCCCTCGCCGCACACCTCCGCGCCATACGTCATCCTGAACGTGAACGTGCTCGTCGCCGATACGGAGCAGGAGGCCGCCGACTTGGCGCTCTCCGAGGCGTGGGCCTACGTGGATTCGAAGATCCAGGGGGCGTTTCCGCCGCTGGAGTCACCCTCGGCGGTGCGCGCCCGCGACCTGACGGATCGTCAGCGATCGCGGCTGGCGGATATGGCGGCTGGCACGATCACGGGGACGCCCGATCACGTGGTGCCGACGCTGGAATCGCTCGTCAAACGGACCGGTGCCGACGAGCTGCTGATCTCAGGGAGTTGCTTCGATCACGCGGCCTCGCTGCACTCGGACGAGTTGCTCGCGAGTGCGTGGGGATGCCGCCCTGCCCGGGCATGATCGGCGTACAGGCAGGATGACGACATCGGCGTGGCCTTACGCCGATGCCGGATCGGTCCCGGTGACCCAGAGCGCTTCCCGCTTCAGCAACTGAATGCGTCCGGGGGAAGCGTACGACTCCACGCCGTGACCGAGCGCATCGAAGACGACGCGGCCGCCACCCGCTGTCACCCGCGCCCACGCGAGCGGATGATCGAGCCCCTCATAGGTGTGGGCGGCCAGGATCGTGTTCCCCGGCTCCAGCACCATGTAGCTGTACATCTCGTCGTAGACATCGAAATCATCCATGCCATCGACGATCGGGTGCGCGCCCGTGTTGATCTTGACGCGCGAATCCGCGATCGGCGGGTGCATCGTCGTTCCGTTGACCCAGGCGCCGCCGAGCCAGGTCGTCCACTCCGGGAGATCGTCGAACGCGCTGGGCGAGTTGTGCAAGGCCAGCAGCGCGCCGCCGCCGGCGACATGCGCGCGCAGCTTCTCGTGGGCGGCGTCCCAGTCGGCCTGGGGTGCGTCGTCCGGACCGGGCGTCCCCTTGCCGGCGTCCACAACGACGAGGTCAGCCCCGGCGAGCTGATCGAAGACGCGCGGGTGCGTGCCCCGGAGTCGGGCGTCGAAGCCGATCTCGCGAAGGATCTCGGCGACCCGCTGCGATGTCGCGGCGTGGTCGTGCCACTTGCTCGCGTAGCGGTCGCTGCCGGTCAGGATGATCGCGGATTTCATCGATATCTCCTCTTTCTCGTTTCAGGAAGGAACCGGTGCGTTCTCCGGCAGGAGGCCCGCCGCTTTCAGCTCTGCCCAGAGTGCTGGCGGGATCGGTGTCGTGAACCACGTCAGGTTCGAGCGCAGCTGATCGGCGGTCGCGGGTCCGGTCAAGATGCCGGTGACGCCCGGATGGGCGAGCGGAAACTGGATCGCGGCGGCGGCCGTCGGGATACCGTGGGCATGGCAGATCGCGGCGATGCGCTCCACCTTCGCTCGCGTCGCCGCATCGACCGGGGCGTAGTGGAACTGTGCATCCGTCACGCCGTCGATCAGGCCGCCATGCAGGGCCTGGGCGATGAGCACGGAGATTCCCTTCTCCTGACAGAGCGGCAGGAGCTCGTTCATCCCCTCCGTGTCGAGCAACGAGTAGCGCCCGGCGAGCAGGAAGATATCCATGCTCGTCTCCCGCGCAAACCGCGTCAGCAGCGGCACGCGGGTCATGCCGGCGCCAATGGCGCGTACTACGCCCTGGCGGCGGAGATCCTCAAGCACCGGCCACGCCTCATTGATGGCCGTTTCCCAGTGGTTGTCGGGATCATGGATGAGGAGGATATCGATGCGATCGAGCCCGAGCCGCGCCAGGCTGGCCTCGACCGAGCGCTTGATGGCGTCGGCGCTGAAATCGAAGGTCCAGCCCGTGCCCTCGCTGGCGGGATCCGGGGCGCCCTCGACCAAACGGCCGACCTTTGACGAGAGCACGAAGTCGTCCCGCCGCATCCCGGCGAGCGCCCTCCCAAGTCGTACCTCGGCGCGTCCGGAGCCATACATCGGCGCGACATCGAAATAGCGAATACCCTGTTCCCACGCCGTCTGCACGCACCCCGCAGCGTCCGCATCGGTGACGCCGTCCCGGCCAAAGGCTGCCGCGCCGAGACCGATGCGGGCGCCGGCGCCCAGCATCTCCCCGGCTACGTTGTGCGCGAACGGATTGACCTGGTGTCCCTGCCGGGTGCCCGATGGCGATGGACGGTTCATGCCCTGCTCCTCTCATGGCAGCCGGCGCGACCGCAGAGGATGCCGGGCGCGGCTTCTGGCTGTGCAACGATGCCTTGGAGTACTCCGGAGCCAGTATTGCAGACCGCACGAGGGTGTCAATTGGCACGGGTTGGCGGCGTTCGCGTGGTGCTGCGCACGGCCGGCGGGGGAACGGAGCGTGCAAGGTGGATCGGTGCGAACAAGTCGCACCGATCCACCTTGCACCGGGGGCTGCCATGACGCGCGATGAACACGAGAGAGACGATGCTGCTGTTGCCGACGATGAGATGCGGATTCCGCTGGCCGAGGAAACCGTCGAGGCCCATGTGACGGAGCGGCAGAAGGGGAAGGTTGTTTTTACCAAGCGAGTCGAAACGGTGCCCGTCGAGGCGAGGATCGATCTGCGGCAAGACAACGTCGTGGTCGAGCGCCGGGAGATGGACGAGGTGGTGGATGCACCCAGGGATCCCTGGTACGAGGACGATACTCTGGTCATTCCCCTCTATGAGGAACGGTATGTGACGGAGAAGCGGCTGGTGCTGCGGGAGGAGGTGCGCGTGCGCAACGCGCCAAAGATCGAGCATGTGACGCTCAAGGAGACGGCGCGGCGCGAGGTGATTGATATCGACGAGGTGCCAGAGGACCCACCGGCGTCCACTTCCTGAGTGTGCGGTCGGTCTCACGCGAGGAGGGGTGAAGCGATCGCTTCACCCCTCCTCTTATTCTTGCTCTGTCACGGTTTCACGGCGCTAGAGCGGGCGATCCTTTGGGGTGCGGCGCGCGGTGTCCTCGATCACGTTACCGCTCTCATCCTCGACGTGCGCTTCCTCGCGGCGAACCGTGTCGCGCACATGTCGTGTCTGCTCGGTCGCCGTCTTGGAGATATCGACCTCGCCGGTTACCCGGGTTCGCTTCTCGACATCGACTTCCTCACCGCGGACGGGTACCTCAATCGTGCCTTCCTCGAAGACGGTCTCGCCCGGCGCCACATCGCGATCGACGGTACGCCGTTCGACATGGACCTGCTCCTCGGTCACGGGAACATCGAGTTGCTGCTCCTCTTCGACCACGCCCTTCTCGACGCGGACGGCGCCGCGATCGACATTGCGCGTGGTCGCGGTCAGCTCCTCCTCCGAGAGTGGCACGCGGACCGTATCGGCATCGGTCGTGGTGGCGCGATCCCGGACGTCACCGGTCCGCGCATATGCGGTATTGCTGACCCCCGTATCGGTCGTGGCGTACGTCTCGTCGGTAGCTAGACCGCCGGTCGTCGCGGTGGTATCGACCGCCGTGTCCCCGATATCCGAGTTGTCGAAGATTGCATTGCCGGGGCGGGCCACGGTCTCATCGGCCACATAGTCGCCGTTGGCGACGGCCGTACGGTCCTGCGGGGCGATGTCCCACCCCTGGTCGAGCGCAGCGTCCTTAGTGACCGTCAGGTACACGCGATCTTCATCCGCGCTCGCGATTGCATCGACCGGGATGTAGTAGTCCTTCGGGAAGAAGAAGCCCTTCTTGACGACGATGAAGTCGCCTTCCTGGTGATCTACATCACCCAGTTTTTCACCATCGGTGCCGACAACGTCCATGCCTTCTCGAATCTGGATCGGTTCCATGAATACGGTTCTCCTTTTGCATGCTGCGGCGAAGCGCTGCGGCGTTCGTGTGCCGCGATGGAACAGGATGCACGCCATGTGCCACGGTTTATGGCAGATAAAGGAGGAGTGAATGAGATGAAACGATTGGCGGTTCGGATTTGATGAAAACCCGTCACCGGAACGTGCCATGAATGTGGGGATATGCGCGAGAGTGACGGGATAGTGCTCCGGTATCGAGCGGTGCTGGACCGGTGGTATCCGGCGGCGTCCACTGTGGCACAGGGGGTGCATGGAACCTGCGTATCTGGTTGTGTGTATCCCGCCTGACCGGTCTGGGCGGGGCGTGGAGCACCGGTTCTCCGGATTTGTTATGAGAAAGTGAGCATGGTGGACAATCCGCTTTTGATCGTCGACATCCAGAATGGATTCATCAACGACTACACCCGGCACATTCCCGGGCGCGTGCGCACGCTGATCGAGCGCGGCGACTACGCGCCGTTGCTGTTCACCCGATTCATCAATATCGAAGGGGGACCGTTTCGCCGCTTCGTGGGATGGGATGAGTGCGCGCACTCCCCGGAAACCGACATCGTATCGGAGCTCGTGCCCTACGCGCACGACGACCTGACCTTCTCGAAACCGGGTTACGCCGGCATCTCGGACGAGCTGGCGGCGTTCCTGAAGGAGCATGCGTTCGAACGGGTGACCATTGTCGGTATCGATACCGACATGTGCGTCCTGAAGATCGCCCTGGACGTCTTCGATCTCACCATCGAGCCGATTGTGCTGGTCGATTGCTGCGCCAGCACCGCGGGGTTGCAGTCGCACCTGGCCGGACTTGCCGTGCTGGCGCGGAACATCGGGGCCGATCACCTGCGAGACGTGGGGCTGAGTGGTGGCCATCTTGCGGCGCCATCGCCGCATTCGTCATCGTGAGGTAATCGGCCACTGTCAGGAGTGAGAACCATGCCCAAGAACACGAAGCATGATGTGCCGGTGGAGGGGATGTCCGCCAGCGGTACCAGGCCAAGTGAGTACACCCCCGCCGGTGAGCGCGCCCGCGTGAACGCCAGCTTTACCGGAGACCAGATCGCGACGGCGTTAGCGGTCGATCCGGCACTGGTGCGAGCGGCGATCCGGGGCGAGTTCGGCCCTGATGCAGGGGCGCGTTTCGACTCGAAGCAGGCGCAGCATCTGGCGGAGGTGATTCTGGGAGATCAGCCGCTGGCGGAACGGGAGGCGGCGCTGCTGCGGCTGGGCGCCTACGTCCCACGCGCCGACCAGGAGAGCGGGCTGGACGAGCGGGGGCCGGGCGATGAGTTTCCGCAGCCCGACCGGACCGCGAACTGACCAGGCGTTCGCTGGTGTCCTGCGACCGTTCATTGGGGTCGCACCAATCGGAACGGCGATTGGGTGTCGTTGCACCCCTGGGTGCGCTGTTTGGGCAATGCTGTCCTCTCTGTCATTCCGAGCGAGGCGGTACGCCGAGCGGAGGAAGTTGTAGACAGGGGCAACGCTCCCCCTTCGACACGACGGCAGGGGACCGGGCATCCCACGCGCCGCGCCTCGTGGCAACGGCCGGGCCGTGGGGAGGCTCGGAGGCAGGGCGCTCTCCATGCGAGCGACTTCCTCCGCTCGACCTGCGGTCTCACTCGGAATGACACTGATCGTCATGGTATGGGTCTGGCCACTGGCGACGGACCGACGTCTCAGGGTTGTCGGTCCGTCGCC